>NZ_JAFKCS010000002.1:374552-439774 GCF_017255015.1 Bowmanella yangjiangensis
GACCAAGGCTGACGGTGATGCCCGTGGTGGTGCGGCGCTGTCAGTTCGCCATATCACAGGTAAGCCAATTAAATTCCTGGGGATGGGTGAAAAATCCGATGCATTGGAGCCTTTCCACCCAGACCGTGTGGCTTCACGCATTCTGGGCATGGGTGACGTACTGAGCCTTATCGAAGAAGTTGAACGTAAGGTTGATAAAGACAAAGCCCAGAAGATGGCCAAGAAGATCCAAAAGGGCAAAGGCTTTGACCTGCAGGACTTCAAAGAGCAGTTGGAACAGATGCGCAATATGGGCGGCATGATGTCTATGCTGGATAAGTTGCCGGGGATGGGCAACATGACCGAGCAGATCAAGGAAAAAGCCAACGAGAAGAACTTTAATCAACTGGAAGCCATCATCAATTCCATGACGCCAGGCGAGCGGGCTAACCCGGATATTATTAAAGGTTCCCGTAAGCGTCGAATCGCAGCGGGTTCAGGTACGCAGATTCAGGATGTCAATCGCCTGCTCAAGCAATTTACCCAGATGCAGAAGATGATGAAGAAGATGTCCGGCGGCGGTATGCAAAAAATGATGCAACGTATGAAAGGCATGATGCCGCCTGGTGGCCCCGGCGGTATGTTCCCCCGCCGCTAACAAGAATGGCCAGTTAATAATGCGCAGAAGGCAGTCTCTGTTTGGCACAACGTAAGAGTGCGTCAAACTAAACTGCCAACTGCCAACTGCCAACTGCCAACTGCCAACTGCCAACTGCCAACTGCCAACTGCCAACTGCCAACTGCCAACTGCCAACTGCCAACTGCCAACTGCCAACTGCCAACTGCCAACTGCCACGCCTTATTTCTCCTTGCATTTATAAGCAAAATCCGTACAATACCGCGGCCCTTCAACCTGGCATTTATGTCAGAGATGAAAGGTAAGTAAGGTAATGTCAACGCTTAACGAGTTTAGAGGCAACTATGGTTACTATTCGTTTACAGCGTGGTGGCGCTAAAAAAGCTCCATTTTATCAGGTCGTGGTGGCTGACAGCCGCCGTGCGCGCGATGGTCGTTTCATCGAAAACATCGGCTTTTTCAACCCGACTGCTCAAGGTCAGGAAGAAAAACTGCGTATCGATCTGAACCGTGTTGAGCATTGGGTTGGTGTAGGTGCAAGCCTGTCTGACCGCGTTGCTCGCTTGGTTAAAGATGCAAAAAAAGCAGCGGCTTAAGCCAGACTGCTGAGGTATAGGAATGAGTGACGCGTCTGAAACTCTGGTGGTAGGCAAAATCGGTGCACCTTATGGTGTGAAAGGTTGGGTCAAGATCACCTCTTATACCGAGCAACCTGAAGGGATTTTTGATTATGCGCCCTGGCTTTTAAAGTCAGAAAGCGGATTGAAAGAACTCAAGGTTGACCAATGGCGTGAACATAACAAAGGTTTAATTGCCAAGTTGGCCGGTGTTGATGACCGTGATGCAGTCGATAGACTGAAAAATCTGGAAATCGTAATTTCGGCTGAATTGCTTCCTGAACTGGAAGACGGTGATTTTTACTGGCGTGATCTGGTGGGCATGCAGGTCGTGACCGAAAAAGGTTACAACCTGGGTACCGTCAGAGAATTGTTCGAAACCGGCTCTAACGACGTGCTCGTGGTTAAAGCCAATATCAATGACGCCTTTGGACAAAAAGAACGCATGATCCCTTATCTTATCGACCAAGTCGTTAAGAAGGTGGATCCCGCGGTGAAAACCATCACGGTGGATTGGGAACCAGATTTCTGATGACCCGCAAGTTTTGTGTGGTCAGCCTGTTCCCTGACATGTTCGACAATTTCACCCAGCAGGGTGTGTTTGGTCGAGCGGTCAAATCCGGCTTGCTGCAGGTAGAGTGTTTCAATCCGAGAGACTTTACTTTTGATAAGCATCGTACTGTGGACGACCGGCCTTATGGCGGGGGGCCCGGTATGCTGATGATGGTGCAGCCGCTGACAGACGCTATCCATGCAGCCAAACAGGCGGCAGGGGATAAACCCAAGGTGATTTATTTATCGCCCCAAGGTAGAAAGCTGGACCAGCAAGGAGTCAGACGGCTTTCCAAAACGGAAAACCTGATTCTGGTCGCTGGCCGCTACGAAGGCATCGACGAGCGAGTTATAGAAGCCGAAATTGACGAAGAATGGTCAATCGGTGACTACGTACTCAGTGGCGGGGAACTCCCGGCCATGGTGTTGATGGATGCGATAGCGCGATTTGTTCCCGGTGTGCTGGGACATGAGCAATCCGCTGAGCAGGACTCTTTTAATGATGGCCTGTTGGATTGCCCGCACTATACCCGTCCGGAAAACCTCGACGGTCGCCTGGTGCCAGAGATTTTATTGTCTGGCAACCACGAAAAAATCAGGCAGTGGCGGTTAAAACAGTCGCTGGGGAGAACCTGGCAACGACGCCCTGAATTGTTAAACGACCTGGCTCTGACTGAGGAGCAAAAGCGTCTATTGAGGCAGTTTCAAGATGAAATTGCCCAGCAGCAAGCGCCTTTGCAGCATGACGACAGTTAATCCAGGATGAGAGGTTATGATGAGCAAAGTCAATCAAGATATCATCAAGCGTATTGAAGAAGAACAGTTGAAAAAAGACGTTCCTGCTTTCGGCCCAGGTGACACTGTAGTCGTTCAGGTACGCGTTAAGGAAGGCGACAAAGAGCGTCTTCAGGCTTACGAAGGTGTAGTTATCGCCAAGCGTAACCGTGGTCTGCACTCTGCATTTACCGTACGTAAGATCTCCAGCGGTGAAGGCGTTGAGCGTGTATTCCAGACTCACAGCCCGGCTGTAGCTTCTATCGAAGTTAAGCGCCGCGGTGCGGTACGTCGCGCCAAGCTGTACTATCTGCGCGAGCGTAGCGGCAAGTCTGCACGTATCAAAGAAAAGCTTAATTAAGATTAATCTTCCGTTGACATACCTTACTGAAAAAGCCCGGCACTCGCCGGGCTTTTTACTTTTTAACAGACCAATTGAGTTTTCATCAAAATTAACTTCTGAATGTGTTTGACATGCAACCAATTGGTTGCATAAGGTTGTGCTATGGATATTTTTACTGCCCTTTCCGATCCCGTACGTCGCCAACTGATTGAAGCGTTGTGGCAGCGTGGCCCCTTGTCTATCAAGCAACTAGGCGAAGGCTTACAAATCAGCCGTCAAGCGGTGACTAAACATCTGGACATGCTGATTAAGGCCAAGCTGGTGAGTGCCCGGTATGCAGGTAAAGAACGTATCCATGAACTTAACCCCAGGCCCTTGGAAAAAGTGGCGCTGTGGTTACAACCTTTTGCAAAACAGTGGGATGACAGACTGTCCCGCCTCAACGTCTATTTGGGAGAACAGCATGAGCAAGATTGACAGTATTAACCGGGCGCTGAAATTTAAAGCGCCTATTGAGAGAGTCTGGGCGGCGATCAGTGATCCAACACAAGTATCCTGCTGGTTCGGTTCAAAAGCCGAATATCAACTAGAAGCAGGTTGTGAAGGTTGGTTTGAGTGGCCGCCAGAGATCTGTGCAGGCCGTTATGCCATGCGTATTGAGCAGGTTGATGCCCCGCATTATTTGGCCTGGCGCTGGATGGCTGACCCGGACCTACCCTTTAATGAAGCAATATCTACGCTGGTTGAATGGTGGCTCGAGGAAGCAGAGCAGGGAACACAGCTAAAGCTTAAAGAATCCGGTTTCTTATCCCACAAACAACAGCAAATGAATGTGCAAGGATGGCAGCAGGAACTTGATGAACTGGAAAGTTTTCTGCTCAACTGAATCTGCTATTCTCCATTGCTTACCGAGAGAAACACAAAGCCTATTTGGTGCGTCCTCGCGGGAGTCCTAAAACGCAAGGAAAATTCCAGAAGTTGCCTGAGTGGAATTTTCTCTGCGTCCTTACCTCTTATTGCGGTGAAATACTTCAGAGGCTAACGGTTTGAAAAATCCAACTGCTAGTCCTGGTATCCCCAAGGGGCTTCCGGAACAGGAACTTCCTGAGTTAAGTCAAAGTCGACGCGGAATTCACGACCTTCCCGCACTAAGCGGTAGGTGAAAAATTCGGGGTAAATATACATCTGCCAGGTATTGCCAATGGACTGTGGTATGCCCTGACTAACGAACAATTCCTTGGAATATTGATCGGCAGGGAAAGACTGTACCTGTGGCCAGCCTGCATCGACTGTGTGTCCACCATACATGGTGGATTCATCATAAGTGCCGTCTTTATGGCGATGGTCGTGCTTGAGCGACAGCCCTGCGCCGGTTTTGGTGATTATCCAGGTGCGAGAAGCATCTTCACCAACGTGAAAAGGGATCTGCAATTCAGTATCACTGCACTTGCGCACATGCATAGTCAGGGCCTTTCCTGCCATGCTGCCCGGCCCTTGGTTGTCCACCGCAATTTTGCCGGCAAAAGCTTTGCCGCACAGCGCTTTCAGATGACTAAAAAATGCATCCTGACTGGTAATGGAAACCTTGGGAGCCTCTACTATTACCTGGCTGGCAGCGACGAATGGACTCAGCATGCTTAAAAACAGCGTGGAAGGGGCGAATAACCGCATATTATTTTCCATATGGTTAGCTTTCCTGGCGATGACTATAGGCAAGCGCCGTGTGCTTTACAACAACGCGCCTGGCCTCAACGGTTCACTGGGGGCGTTTTTGCGATACCTGTCTGGCCAGATAGCTGTCTAACCCGTTAGCGAAGGCTTGTTTTTCCCTGGCACCTAAAGGGGGGGGGCCACCAGTTTGGACGCCACTACTGCGCATGGTGTCCATAAAATCCCGTATATTCAGACGTTGGCGTATGGTATCCCGGCTGTATACCTCACCACGGGGATTGATGGCCTCCGCACCTTTGGCCATGACTTCGGCGGCCAGTGGTATATCGCCGGTTATGACTAAATCACCGGCTTCAACCCGCTGGACAATCTCGTTATCTGCCACATCAAAGCCGCTGGCCACTTGAATGGCACGAATGACCTTAGAAGGTGGCGTACGGATGGGCTGATTGGCGACCAACCAGGTTGGCGTTGCGGTGCGCTCAGCAGCACGAAAGATTATTTCCTTGATCACCACCGGGCAGGCGTCGGCATCAACCCAAATCGTCATGGTCAACTTTCCTCACTAATACAAATGCGATTACGGCCCAGGGCTTTGGCGTTGTACAGCGCTTTGTCTGCGCGATCGAAACACTGCTGCATGGGCTCCATGGCCTTCAAGTCGGCAATCCCGTAGCTGCAGCTAATAGCTAAGTCCAGACTGAATCGGGTCTCTTCCAAGGTGTCGGTTATACGCCTGGCGAGTGCGACAGCATCCTGAAGGGCGGCATTGTGACAGAGGATGATAAATTCTTCACCACCCCAGCGAGCCACCAGATCATTTTCCCGTACACAGCGGCGCAATACGTCAGCCAGTTCCTGCAAGATACTGTCACCAATATGGTGGCCGTAGGTATCGTTGACGTTTTTGAAGTGGTCGATATCCAGCAGGATCAAACTACGACTTAATTGTTCGGGGTTACGATTGTCCTGTAATACGCGGTGATCAAAATAATGGCGATTGTGCAGTTTGGTAAGCGGATCGTGGCTAGACAGGTAGGTCAGTTCAGCATTTTTTTCTTCAAGTTCATGACGCAGTGTCTCTAGTTGCTGATTCTGTTCGGCCAACTTGAGACTGTACCGGCGGATCCATAAGTTCCACAGGGTAAGTATTAGAATCGCCGTTAGGGTGACAAGACCAATTTGCCATGCCAGACGACGGTTGCTGTTTTCAACTATACGCAGGTTGTTCCAATGGTTTTGAATCTGCAGGTGTTGCTCTTCGCTGATAGCCAAAAGTGCCTGGTTGACCGCAGGAAGTAAATTTGCAACATCATGGGTAAGACCAATACGCAGTTCATCTTGCGGGCCTCCCCAGCCAGATATTTTCAGGTCATGCAGTGAATCTTGCTGAATATAGGCATTGATAGAGTAGAGCGAGCCAACAAATAAATCAGCTCTGCCATCCGCTACTGCCTGCAAACCGTCGCGTTCTGTACTGACCGCCAGAGTTTTTATTTGGGGATAATGATTGCGCAAATACTCATGCAGTCGGTAACCCGCGGCGACAGCCATCACTCTGGGACCGACATGTTCAAAGTTCTGCAGAAAAGGCTGATCTTTTCTGGCCACCATGACATTGGGGGCATAGAAATATACTTGGCTGAAAGTCAGATACTGATTACGTTCTTCGGTACGATTCAGCATAGGCGACAGTTGACAGTCACCCCGTTCCAGTTTTTTCAGCGTTTCACGCCAACTGGATGTGGGTTCAAGCTCCAGCGCTATTCCCAACTGCTGTGCAATCAGTGCCAGATACTCCGATGACATCCCCACATGCTGGCCATTTTCTATGGCTTCATAGGGCATCCATTTGGGATCAACGCAATACCTGAGTTTCTTGGGGAGTTCTTCTGCGTCTGGTTTTGCCTGTACTTTAACGACGGCAGTAGGGCAAACAAACAGAATCGCAAAAACGACGCTGATAATCTTAATTGGGTCAGCTCCAGTCAATCTTGGACTCTATATTGTTGTTTTTTTCAGTGTAAGGGCTTACAGCTTTGTTTGCCAACGTGATGTCATAAGGTTTTTACACCTACCTGGGTAAAAATACCGCGAATACCCCCGATTCTGCCTTGTCTGATTTGCCTGAACGACCTACTGTGGCAAACTTCGCCTGATAATTTGGAATACGGACTCGTACCCATAACAACAATAACGGAGTGACTTAATGACAGCTCAAGCGAATTGGACCAGCCGGGCGCTGGATAAGATAGAGAAAGTTGGTAATAAGCTGCCAGACCCCGCAGTAATATTTTTACTCAGCCTGGTTATTGTCTGGGTGTTATCAGCCTTACTGTCTAACATGAGTTTCGATGCACTGGATCCGCGTACCGGTAAAAACATCGAAGTACAAAATCTGCTAACCGGCGCCAGCCTGGCTGACTTTATGTCGCGTATGGTAACTATCTTTACCAGCTTCGCTCCTTTGGGGGTAGTACTGGTATCTATGTTGGGGATTGGGGTCGCCGAGCATTCAGGCTTTATCAACGCCGGTTTGAAGCGGATGTTAGATTCCACGCCGAAATTCCTGCTTACCCCTTCTATTATCCTGGTTGCGATTGTTAGTCATACCGCTACTGATGCCGGCTATGTGCTGGTTATTCCATTGGCAGGTGTAATTTTCTATGCCATGGGCCGTCATCCTTTAGCGGGTATTGCCGCCGCCTTCGCTGGTGTCAGTGGTGGTTTTGCAGCTAATTTTGTGCCATCAGCTATTGATCCTTTGTTGCAAAGCTTCACCCAAAGTGCTGCCCATATTATTGATCCTAGTCTGCAAGTTAACCCCCTGAATAACTGGTTTTTTACCAGTGCCTCCAGTTTGCTGATTATTTGCATTGGCTGGTATTTGACCGACAGAGTGATTGAACCTCGCCTGCAAGCCACGCCGGTGGACGGCGATCCTAAGGAAATTCCAAAGTTTGATGAGCTGAGTGATAAAGATCGTAAAGCGTTGCGCGCGGCAACCCTGGTGATGCTCGCCGGTATTGGTCTACTTGTGGCGGTATTGTGGCCGGTTGACTCGCCACTGCGTGCGCCTGACGGCGACTTGGCGTCCTTCTCAGCACCTGTGATGCGCAGTATCGTACCGCTGATCTTCTTACTGTTTATTATTCCTGGTGTGGTGTATGGCCTGATGGCAGGTACCTTTAAATCCAGCCGTGACATTATTGGCGCCATGAGTAAGTCCATGGGCAGCATGAGCTATTACATTGTGATGGCGTTCTTCTGTGCCTTGTTTATTGATGCTTTCGGTAAATCAAACCTTGGCGCCCTGCTTGCAATTGAAGGGGCACAAGTTCTGCAAGCCTTGCAGTTACCGTCCATGGTAACCATTGTAGGTCTTATCTTCCTGACTGCGTTTGTTAACTTATTTGTCGGTTCATCGTCGGCCAAATGGGCATTACTTGGTCCCATTTTTGTGCCGATGTTGATGCAGTTGGGTATTTCACCGGATCTGACCCAGGCGGCTTACCGGGTGGGGGACTCGTCCTCCAACATTATCACGCCGCTAATGCCTTACTTCCCGCTGGTAGTGGTTTATTGCCAACGCTATGTAAAAGATACAGGTATAGGAACGGTGCTGTCGCTGATGTTGCCATTCTCTATCTGTATTATGTTGCTGTGGACGGCTTTCCTGCTGATTTATTGGGGACTAGGACTGCCGTTGGGCCTGCAATCCAGCTATGTCTACCCAGCACTATAAGCATTTGACCAGGCGGTACCTGGTATGAGCCCGCCCGTCGATTTCGCCGGCCTGTTGCACCAGTTGTTGCAACAGGCACCTGAGGGGCTAAGTGAATATGATTTAATCAGTCTGCTCAAATCCGCCCCCCATTGTATATTTTCCAGCCAATTGACATTGTCAGATCCACTGGTCATGTTCCAGACCCACTTTGTGTTGTTTCATCAGCTATATCAGCTGCGTAATCATCTGCGTCTTCGTCAGCAAAATGAGCTTCATATCAGCGCGATGCGCATCCAGTTGCAGCCTTATCAGCCCGGTAATGCAGACATTACTGCCCATGATGGACTGGCCGCTTACTATCTTAACTGGGATAATTTCAGGCAGACCAGCGAAGCGGATGTAACGAGTTTGCTGGATGATTTTTGGCGGCGTATGAGCGGGGTGTTATCCCCCGATGAACGACGTGCTGCATTAGCCATACTGGAACTGGATGACGACGCTGATCAGGCAGCCATCCGGCGTCAGTATCGGCGACTAATGCACCTGCACCATCCAGATAAAGGGGGTAACCAAGCCTATTGCCAGCAACTTAGTGATGCCTATCGTAAGCTAACCTGAAGCGCCCTGCTGACTATCCGGGACGATTCCTGTGGCGCTTTTAGCGGGGTTGTCAGGGCCTCCACCACTTGATGTAAGTTGTTGGATGCATGCTTGACCGCGTTTGACACATCAGTACGTTCAGATAGCGCAATATAGGCTTCTGACGACTCAACCACCTGAGATGCACAGGCATTCATCTGCACCAACACCGCAGATTGGGCTTCCGCAGCCTGGTTAAGATCGCTGACGACAGATTCGATACCACTAACATCACTGACCAGCTCATTGAGGCGCTGCAAAGCCGACTTAGCTTCATCAGCATTGGTAATACATTGGTCGCGTCCTTTTAGCATGGCGCTCACCGCGTTGGCTGAGTCCTGTTGAAAGCCACTCAGCATGCTTTGGATGTCTGCGGTGGAATTCTGGGTTTTAAGCGCCAGTGAGCGTACCTCATCCGCGACTACTGCAAAGCCGCGACCATGGTCACCGGCCCGCGCGGCTTCAATCGCGGCATTTAATGCCAGCAGATTGGTTTGGTCGGCAATTTCATTAATCACCCTGACAACCCGGGTGATGTCGGCACTCTTGCTCTGCAGCGCTTCGATAAGTTTACTGGTTTGCTCGGTATCTACCACCAGACGCTCAAACCCTTTGTTGGCATTATCAAAAATGTGGAAGCACTGATCGGCGTTGTGTTTGGCCTGATTGCTGGAGCTGGACACCATATCCGTTACTGTCTGTAATTTGGTGACTATTTGATTAAGGTTTTCCATACCCAACTGCAACTGATGCGAGACGGACTGCTGATCATGGGCGCCTTGGCTGATGATCTTGCTAACATCTTGAAGGGCGTCAAACGAGTGATTTACCTCTTGTTGTGCCAGGCTAAGCAGGTTGACAGTGGTTTGCATTTTGCCCTGCATGTGCCGTGTGGCGTCCGCTAAAGCTCCGAGTTCATGCTGACTTTGATAGCGGATTGGAGACTCATAGTGACAGTTCATGAGGTCTTTGACCCCTTGAGTAATTGACTTAGTGGGACGGATAACCTGCTGGCGAAGTACATAGAGGACTAAGGCGACAGTAGAGAATGTCAGCAGCAGGCTGAGTAACAAAATGGAATTAATCGCGGCATCGGTGGTACTTTTCATGGCCGATAACTCGCTTCTGGCCAACCCGGCAATTTTATCCTCCAGGCTGGCTAATCGCGCAGCAGGTTCACGGTCCATGCCTTTTACCACCTTGTCGCCAAATTTAGGATCGTGGTTGGCCTGAATAAATTGCGCTAAGCCTTGGCGGTACTGCTCTGCCATCGTTTGATGGGCTAGTCTGAATGCCTGTATCTCAGAGAGTATTTCAGGCGGCAGCCGATAGTGGCGTTCCAGATCATCCAGCTCCCGCTGAATCTGTGTTTCGTGTTTTACAAAGCTCTGCCAGTACTTATCCAGATTCTTTTGTTCATAACCGCGTAAAAGCACGTTTTTCCATTCCTGCACCTGAGTCTTAAAGCTGGCCAGAATCGCTGAAGTCTGCCGCTCAGCAGACAAAGTGTTCTGCTCCATATCTTCAAAACGCTGAATGATACGTTGGGTTTGATAAAGCGATGTCATATTCAGCGCAAACAACACCAGTAGGCCAAATAGAACAGGCAGGGAAATAATTAGGCTAAGCTTTTTCAAGTTGGTTATCTCGTAAGGCTAAAGCGAAGGGGTTGGCGGCAAGGCTATCTTTGCCATGTGACAAATTGATGATCGTTTGGCAGATTTTTCTGCCAATAAAGTTACAAACTCACATGGGCAGAGACACCGTACAGAGAATGTCTTTCAATCTCACCTTGCAACAGGATGCTTGAAATGATAAAAAGTCAATCGTCTGTTATTTGAAAAATAATCATGAAAGTAAACATTTTATTACACTCCTTGTTTAAAACCTCTCGATACCGCTGATTTTTTCAGTTTTGCACCTTTTTTGGTGCCAAAATTCCTCTATCATTTGTAAAGACACTCATACAGGTAATGACCGCCATGTTAAAAGATTCCATTCATAACGTTCACGTTTCCGGTGAACAAGTTCTGATTACGCCCGATGCATTAGCTAAAGAAATGCCGGTCAGTGAGCGTGCTCTTGAGGTGATTGCGCAATCACGTGCCACCATCGCTGATATTATTCATCGCCGTGATCACCGTTTACTGGTGGTGTGCGGACCTTGCTCTATACATGATATCGACGCCGCCAAAGAATATGCGCTTAAGCTCAAGCAACTTCATGAAGAAACCAAAGACACTCTGTATATCGTCATGCGCGTATATTTTGAAAAGCCACGCACCACAGTGGGGTGGAAAGGTCTGATTAATGACCCGCACTTAGATGGTACCTTTGATATTGAAGCGGGCCTGCGAAAAGCCAGAGAGCTACTAATTTGGTTGTCCGAGCTGGAGTTACCGGTGGCGACCGAAGCATTAGATCCTATCAGCCCTCAATATCTCGCCGAGCTGTTTGCCTGGTCGGCCATCGGCGCGCGTACCTCTGAATCCCAAACTCACCGCGAAATGGCCAGTGGGCTGTCTATGCCGGTCGGCTTTAAAAATGGCACGGACGGCAGCTTGGGTATCGCGATTAATGCGTTGCAATCGGCGGCTTCTGGCCACAATTTTATGGGCATTAACAAACAAGGGCAGGTGGCCATTATTCAAACTCAGGGTAACCCTGACGGTCACATTATTTTGCGCGGCGGTAAGCAGCCCAACTATGACTCTGTATGTGTATCTGAATGCGAGCAGCAACTGCAGGCGGCCAAGCTGAGCGCTGGATTAGTGGTGGACTGCAGCCATGCCAACTCAAATAAAGATTATCGTCGTCAGCCTCTGGTTGCCGCCAATGTTATGAATCAGATCCTGGAAGGCAATCAGTCTATTATCGGTATTATGCTGGAGAGTCATTTGAATGCAGGCAATCAGAGCAGCGACGGCAAGAAGCCCGCTGAGCTGGATTATGGTGTGTCTATCACCGATGGCTGTATTGACTGGGCCAGCACCGATAAGCTGCTTAAACAGACCAGAGAAAAGTTGATAACCATATTGCCAATGCGCATGAAGAAAATGAAACAAGCGAGCTAAGCATGACCGAGCATGCCGATCCCCTGGCGCCTCTGCGCCAGCAAATTGATGAGCTGGATAGTCAGCTGGTGGAACTCCTGGTCAAGCGCCTGGCGATTACTCGCCAAGTCGGAGAGATCAAAAGCCAGGTAGGTTTGCCAATCTACGTACCCAGCCGCGAGGCTGAGTTGTTAGCCAAGCGACGGGCAGAGGCCGAAGCCCTGGGATTGTCACCTGCCCTGGTGGAAGATTTGCTCAGGCGGATCATGCGTGAGTCTTATCAAACTCAGCATCAACGTTATCGCTGTTGTAATCCTGAACTTGGCAAAGTGGTGGTGATTGGGGGGAAAGGTGCGCTCGGCAGTGTGTTCGTGGATATGTTCCAGCTAAGTGGTTACGAGGTTGCCATTTTGGAGCAGGATGACTGGCAGAATGCCGACGCAATCTTTAACGGTGCCGGATTGGTACTGGTGTCGGTGCCAATGAAGCTGACCGAAGAGGTGATTAGCAAACTATCGGGGCTGCCTGAACATTGTTTGTTGGCAGACATTACCAGTACCAAGTCAGGTCCGTTGCATGCCATGCTGGACGTGCATACCGGGCCAGTTCTGGGTCTGCACCCAATGTTCGGGCCGGATGTGCCCAGTTTGGTAAAGCAAGTGATTGTGGTGTGTCATGGCCGGTATGCAGAGCGTTATGAGTGGCTGCTTGAGCAAATGCGCAGTTGGGGAGCAATTCTGAATGAAAGTACTGCCGGGGAGCATGACGATGCCATGGCATTTATTCAGGTCATGCGACATTTCTGTACTTATGTGTATGGCTCACATCTGGCCGGCGAGAATCCCGATCTGGAAAAGCTGATTCAGTTTAGTTCGCCTATTTACCGATTGGAGCTGGCAATGGTTGGGCGTTTATTTGCGCAGTCCCCCAATTTATACGCGGACATTATCTTCAGTAACAAACAGAGCCTGCCGCTACTCAAACGTTTTCGAGACCATTTAGACCAAGCGTTGAAGATGTTGGAAACCGGTGATAAAGCCGCCTTTATCAAAGACTTTTTCCATATTGGTCAGTGGTTTGGTGATTTTGCTAAGAAAAGTTTAGTGGAAAGTAAAAAGCTGTTGCTTAAAGCCGATGATGATCGCAGTTAAGTTACACCAGGGCGTCTCTGACGCCCTACCACTTTCATTACTTGTCAGCTCGATAGCGTGCTAAAAACATAGCAACGGTCTCATTGATAATATGCTGTCGCTGCGCGTTATCTGGCTCATCAAATCCATACAGGCGAGGGTAAAATAGAAAGGACTTCAGTTGCATAACAAACTGTTTGGCAGCCAACTCTATATCGTCAATTTTAAGTACGTTGGCAGCGACTGCCTGCGCCAGAAAAGTTTCCAGAAAGTTCATACATCCAACCTTACTTCCACTCAGGCGTTTTGCTAGTTCCGGTTGCTTGAGCATATGCAAAAAGGCCACTCTTGCCGTGCGTAAAAACTTTTCTGAACCAAGCATGTCGGCTTCTTGCTGGGCAATGTGCAGGAGCTGAGGCTGGATATCTTCATCAGTAATAAAGGTAATAGCTTTGGTGCTGCCAATCTGTTCGCGCATGCGGTCTAGAATGGCCTGAAATAGGGCATCTTTTGTTTCAAAATGATTGTACACCGTGCGTTTTGACACATTCGCCAACTGTGCAACCTGATCCATACTGGTTTGTTCCATGCCCTGTTGGTAGAACAATTGTTCAGCAGCCTCCAGAATGTGTTGTCGTTTCTGATCCGATAGTTTCATACATCACCTTATCTGATGCTTCACAGTTTACCTCTTTCAAAAAAAATTGCACTTAGCAGTTTACTTTTACTAAACCTAGCCTAAACTACACCGTGTAGTTTACATTTGGTTTTGTATGAAAAAACGGTTCAGTGCGGCAGGTTTCTTAGTTGCGTTAGTTTTAGGAGGGGGAGCTTTGAATAATCATCTCGTTGCCGATGGAGTGGTGTCGCCTGTCTCTCAGGCCAACTACCGCGATGGCAAATTTTTTAATGAAGAGGCGGTAGCACCAACCAGTCTAGCCAGAACTTTAGGTATTATGCTGCGCTTTTTTACCGAAAAGAAAGTGCATGCTGCACCTGACATCGTGTTGCCAGTTAAGCCGTTGTCCCGTGCACAACTGCTCGAGTTGCCAACTGATGCTTTGCATATGATTAAGCTTGGACATTCTTCCATTTTGCTTAAAGTTTACGGGGAATTTTGGTTGATTGACCCGGTGTTTGCCGAACGTGCCTCGCCTTTTAGTTTTATGGGACCGAAACGTTTTCATCCCACCCCTATTAGTATTGAAGAGCTGCCGGATATTGCCCGGGTGCTGATATCACACAACCATTATGATCATTTGGACAAAGCAGCAATTTGTCAGTTACAGAGCAAAACAAGACACTTTATGGTGCCCAGAGGAGTTGAGTCCGACTTACAAAAATGGGGCGTGGCTGCTGACAAAATCATCAGTTTTGATTGGTGGCAGGAGTACAGTGTTGAGCAAGGTATGATTGCTTTCACACCGACCCGGCATTTTTCCGGACGGGGTTTGAGTGATGCCAATAATAGTCTTTGGGGCTCTTGGGTTATAAAGACACACAACGAGCGTTTGTTTTTCAGCGGTGACTCTGGTTACTTCCAAGGGTTTAAAGAAATAGGTCGGAAATACGGTCCTTTCGATATCACCTTTATGGAGACTGGCGCTTACGACTCTGATTGGCCCGATGTGCATATGACGCCTGAACAAAGTCTCATGGCACATATTGATCTGAGAGGCAAAGTGATGATGCCCATTCACAACGGAACTTTCGATTTGGCTTTCCATGCCTGGTACGAACCCTTGGAGCGTATTCTGCAACTGGCCGATAAACAGCAGGTCCACCTGCTTACCCCACTGCCTGGTGAAGTACTTGGCTATGGTAGTTCCTTAACTACTGAGCGCTGGTGGCAAGCGCTGGTTCCACTGTCCCGCTGAGGAGTGTTCACTATGGCATCTCTTTTTCCTGCTAATCAGCTATTCACCCAGATTAATGTATTCCGGGTCACTCCTGATAATCAGAAACGGCTGGTGGAGTTTTTGACCCGCACGACGGAGGATGAAGTCAGGGCAATGCCGGGTTTTGTTTCTGCATCACTACACCAAAGCTTGGATGGTCAGAGCGTGACTTTGCTGGCGAAATGGCAGAGTGCATTAGCTGGCTGGGAAGAAAGCAACGCATTGCTACCCTGTTTTAATCCGGCATTGGAATTTGCCTCATTGGAAAGTGCTGTACATAAACCTGTAGGGTATTTTGAGTCTCAGGAGTTGCACGTTTTGGTGCTATCAGAACCGCTGCGTCGTTTATCTGGTCGGCGGCTTAACTGACGTATTTCCCCTCCTGTGCTTTTTTGATAAGCCTTGTGTTCCCCTGGTTTCCGGTTATCGTCAAGTTACCTTGTTAGCAGCACTGGCCTTAATGATTATCCCGCTTTCTGTTTTGTTGGTTATGTATCTGGCGGTTAGTAAAACGGCGCTGATTTAAAAGATTGTGGGAAAGCGATGGGATACTCAGGCTGTTTTTGACTGGAATAGGTACTGACTATTGCCTATCTTGTATTCGCCATTCAAACAAGAAAAGGAACAACAGATGCCGCTAGTTGAAGATAATCAGTGCGACCTGGTGTTTTACACCAACCCCTGGTCGCGCGGGCAAGTAGTGCGTTGGATGCTTGAAGAAACTGGTGTGGCTTATCGTCAAGTCGTTTTGAATTATGGCGAGCAAATGAAAACGCCGGCGTATTTGGCTATCAACCCCATGGGGAAAGTACCCACCTTGGTCCATGAAGGGAAAGTAGTGACAGAGTGTCCTGCCATTTGCGCCTATCTTGCTGATACCTTTCCTGAAGCAGCATTGGCACCGCCTTTTTATGACAGGGCGGCTTATTATCGCTGGTTGTTTTTTGCCGCGGGTCCTCTCGAAGCGGCGATAGTGAATCGCTTGCTTAAGGTTGAGGTGAATGACGAGCAGCAGGCCATGGTGGGCTATGGAAACTATGATAAAGCCGTCGACGTGCTGGCGAAGGTGGTATCAGCCTCCAGCTATCTGGCCGGGAACCGATTTTCTGCCGCCGATGTGTATGTTGGCTCTCATGTGATTTGGGGCTTGCAGTTTAACAGCTTGCCTAAGCGTCCCGAATTTGAAGACTATGCAAAGCGTCTGATGGACCGCCCGGCCTTTATAAAAGCCAAAGCCATAGATGATGCTTTGGGTGACACAATCAAAGCGGCTGCACAAGACTAAGGGTTTAGCTTTAAAGTTTGCGTCATGGTCATATCCTTTGACCATGACATTCAATTGGCTATCAGCCCTGGAGTGCGTTGGCCGCAGCAACGCGGGTTGGCGTGACTTCTTCACTGGGATAGCAGCCCAGCACTTTCAATGAGCGGGTAATGCCACGCAATTGCTCGACGGCGGTTTGCATGGGGCCGTCCTGCAAATTGGCTTCCACATCAATATAAAACATCTCTTCCCAAGGGTTACCGTTGATCGGCCGTGATTCCAGCTTAGTCATATTGATCTGGTTGTCCCGCAGGACCAGCAAGGCTTCTACCAGAGCACCAGGCTTTTGCACTGTGCTCATTACCAAGGTGGTTTTGGCCGGAATCTGTAGCGGCACGGTAACCGGTTTTCTGGCTACCACGATAAAGCGGCTGTGGTTTTCCTTTTGGTTGGCCAGGTTGGACTTGATCGGGGTCAGGCCATACAGAGCGCCACCTGGTGCACTGCCGATGGCAGCAACGCAAGGGTCCTGCATCTCGGAGACTTTCAACATGGCGGCCGAGGTGCTGTCGGTAGGTTTAACCTCAATATTGCCAAGCTCAGCCAGGAAATGGCTGCACTGAGAGAATACCTGTGGATGAGCGTATAGCGTCTTAAGTTTACTGATATCGGTATCACAGGCGACCAGCAATGCGTGCTCAACCGGATGGGTCAGCTCGCCTATGATCGACAGGCTGGTGTGCTGCAATACATCAAAAACCTCGTTAATACTGCCTGATGAGGTGTTTTCGATAGGAAGCACTGCATAGTCTGCCTCACCGGTTTCCACTTTATGGATAATGGCATCGAAACTGGGGCAGCCAATTTCCATCAGTTCACCGGAGCGGCGGGAAAAATACTTTTGTGTTGCCAGATAGCTATAGGAACCTTTGTCGCCCAAAAATGCCACGCGATTCAAGGGCTGGGCATTGTCAGGATTGGCCTTTTGCGCCAACAGCATCTGCTGATTAAGCACAGAATCTTCAATAATCACATGGAACAGGGCGGTGATGTACTGAGGTGTCAGCCCCAGCGACTGACCTTGCTTAATGAGTTTGATCAGCAACTGCTCTTCGCGAACCGGATCTCTGACCTGCATATGCGCTTTGATTTTGGTTTCCGCCACCTGATTGGTGTATTGCTGGCGTTTAGCCAACAAGCTGAGTAACTCCGCATCTAACGCGCTGATATGTTGTCGTATCTGTTCCAGTTGTGCCTGATAGTCTGTCATCTGTGGTTCCTGTTGCTGATAAACGGGGTGTGATTTGCCCCAAAAAAGTCAAAAAAAAACCTCCCTGGAGGGAGGCTTTCTGTATTCGGCTTTTGCGCAGCCAACTACCTCCCGGATTCAGGTGAGGTAAAAAAATGCGCAAAAGAAAAATTAATCGTTTTCATGAGCCCGAATGTAAGGGGGCAGTGGCCCCCTTGTCAACCCCCAATTGGTTGCAGGGTAAGGTTGTAACGCGCAGGACCCGGTAACAGCCCGGTGCGCTGACCGCTACGCCAAGCTTCGTGGCCCACACCAAAATAGGGGGAAAGTGGGTGGCCAGCCTGGCTGGATGGCATATGGAAGATAGCCTTGTCTTCGTGTCCTGGTGCGACCACTAAACGTTGGGAAGCACCTGAGCTGCTTTGTGCGACACGAGGCATAAAGCTATCCCCAGCCAGCAACTCCTTAGGCATATCCGTGAGGTTGCCCAGCAGTGGTACAAAGGCACTGAGAGGATGGCGAATATCCACCGCGTTAAACTGCCCCCAGGTCAGCGTACGCCAGTCTCCGAAATCAGCGTCAAGCTTGGCCAGGCTGTCGGTTAGTGCGGCATTAAAGAGTTCTTGCCAGCTGTCAAAATCACTGGGGATGAGGTGGGCAGGTTGCTCGCTGACCATTTGCCACAATGGGGCTTCCATCTGATTACGTACCGCATTGAAGTTAAAACGCCCTGAATGCTCCAGCATCAGGCGGTTCAAATCCTGATAGACCTTGTCCCTGAGATTTAAGCGGAACTGGCGCACCAGCAAGTAGCCTAAATCATGTTCGGAGGCTCTGGCTGTCCAGTTTTGCAGGGCTTCTTTGACCAGATCTTTTTGTAGGTGATGGCTGCCAGGCAGCACACTGCTTAGCATAAAGTCTCGCCAGGGGGTTAGGAATACCGCTCGGTCGTCTAACTGAATATCCAATAAGTCTTGCTCATTAAAGCGGTCTTTATTACGCAGCCCGTCGCGAATTTGCTGGTTGCGAGCACCCAGGGCATAGCCGCCATCGCCGATTTTGTCATACATGTCGCCGCCCACCACGCGAGAATTCGCGGTCCACAGCCTGTGTTCGGTGGGATTAATTACTTTGGGATAGTCCTCGGCGCTGCGATAGCCTGACCAGCCGGCGCTGCCATCGCTCCAGTCGGCGATGTAACGTCCATCGAAGCCATAGCGAATCGGCATAGGGCCGGAGATTGTCCAGCCGATGTTACCCTGGCTATCGGCCATCATCAGGTTTTGTGCTGGCATACCAGCCGTTGCCCCTACATCAGCCCCTTGCTCGACATTCTCAGCCAGTTCCAAGCCGATAAGATTAAGGTTGGCCCCTTGATTATCATGAGCCACCCAGCGCAGTGCCAGCGGTGTGCCATCTTCATCTTCGGATACCACCGGCCCCCAGATAGTCTCTTTTACCTGAATGGTCTGGGTGGGCGCCCCTTTGATTTCTATGGTTTGACTGACATAGTCAAAAGGTTGATAACCTGCAGGGGTCAGATACTGATCTCCGGCTTCATTCAATTTGAGGCGGATAAGATCGCTCCAATCGCCGTAGCTGTTAGTGAAACCCCAGGCCAGCTTACCGCTACTGCCCACCACCATCAGAGGGGTGCCTGGTAGCGTAACGCCGGTGACCTGACGGGTCTGGCCATGTTGTTGCCAGTTAAACTGCGCCTTGAACCAGATATTGGGAACACGCAGGCCTAAATGCATATCGTCGGCCAGGATCCCCGCCTGATAGGGGCTCAGCGCTCCACCGACGGCCCAGTTATTACTGCCGATAGTGCGGTCTTCTGGATGATTGTCCAGCATGACTAACTGCTGGTTATTGGAAGACGGCCAGCCTGATGAGGGCAGGGGATTGGTACTGCGCAGGCTGTCATCGATAGGCGCATCCCATTGACTCCCCTCGGGGTGTAAAAATGCATATAAGTCGGCAGGAAGATGGGCCTTCATCAGAGTCAGGCTGAAGTCTCTGCGGCCGTCATGGTGTTGCAAGTCCAAATACATGCTGTATAGCGTCAGCATGGTGTCGGCGGGTTGCCATTTGGTCGGCTCAAGGCTCAGCAGATAATATTCAAACGAGCGGGCGCCAAGTTGCTCCAGCCCTTGGTTGACACCTTCTGTATAGGCCTGGATTATCTTTTGGTGTTCCTCTGGCATGGTCGCTAAGATACGCTCGGCACGGTCGCGGAATCTGTGCAGACGAATTTCCTTATCGCGGTTTATTGCGGCCTCACCAAATAAGGCAGATAGCTCTCCGGCTGAGTTACGTCTTAGTAAATCCATCTGGAAGAAGCGTTCCTGTCCGTGCACAAATCCTACCGCACGGGCTAAATCCAGCCTGTTCTGCGCGGTGAACACGGCCATGCCGCCTTCATCCCGTGTAACGGTAACCTCCTGTTGTAAATTTGGCAGGCTTTGCTGGCCATCCAACTGCGGCAAGCTGGCGCGCAGCAACAAATAGGTGCCGAGCAGAACCAGTAAAATAAGGCTTAGCAGGCCCAAAAAGGTGATTTTGAGGATGCGGGATGTCGTCGAGAGCATGACGTAATTCCTTGTTTTTAGAACATCTTACGGTTATGCCGAAATAATTTGAAGAGGTCGGACAAGAATAGGTTTACTCGGTATAAAAAAACCGGCCTGGGCCGGTTTCCTACTCAATCGTTATTGCCCCAGCAGGGAACTTAGCATTTTGCGTACTTCGGCCGACTCAAAAGGCTTATCACAAAGCGCATTCACGCCAGTCTGCTGAATATTACTCATATGGGCGCTGTTTGCTTCTGAGGTCACCATAATAATCGGAATATGCGCGGTATCGGGGTTGTAGCGCACAAACTCAGACAGCTCACGACCATCCATTTCCGGCATATTGTAGTCGGTAACCAATAAATCGAAGGCGTTATCTTTCAGAAAGGTGAGGGCCATGGCACCGTTTTCCGCTTCGGTAATCTTCTTCAGACCCATATTTTCCAACACGCGACGAATGTGGTTGCGCGCCATGCGGCTGTCATCTACCAACAATACACGTACTTCGTGGATATCAAACAGCTCAAGCTCAAGTTCTTCTGCATTGATGAGATCCAGTGTGGCATTCAGTGCTCTGGATAAGTGAATCGGCTCAAACGGCTTGGGCAGTATGGCAACAACACCGGCTTGTTTAAACTCTTCCAGCTTGGCTGGCCTGAACTCGCTGGATACCAGCATAAAGGCGACCGAGGAGGTTTTCTCGTCCTGCTTGATGGTTTTCAGCAGGTCCAATCCTGTGCCGTCTTCGAAATACATAGCACTGACCACCAGATCAACGCCGTGTTTATGAATATGTTCCAGTGCGGATTGAACGTTACCTGCGGTTTCGATCCGGCCGATTTGTTCCTTGGCCAGCATAGCACTGATGATTTTGCGTTGGGTATCGGACGGTTCAACCAGCAAAATACTCAGCTCGCTGCGGGAAATATGCTCCATTTGGGATCCTCAGTGACGATGTCTTGACGAAAGGCGGTTAGCCTCCGGCAAGCTTAACCTGAAAGCCTTTCTTTTCAAGCAATGCTTTTATCTTGTCGCGATTGTCACCCTGAATCTCAATCACGCCTTCTTTAACTGTACCACCTGTGCCACAGACTTTTTTCAGATCGCTGCATAGCTGTTTGATGTCGTTATCGTCCATTTGCATGCCGTAAACCGTCGTCACGCCTTTGCCTTTGCGGCCTTTGGTTTCGCGTTTGATACGGATAATGCCGTCGCCTTTGGGGGCTTGCTTAGCTGGTGTTGGTTCGGCAATGCGCCCGGTTGCGGTGGAATACACCAGAGGATTGTCGCTCATAGTCAGATTCTTGCTGCTGATTTGATGGGGCGATCTTAACCAACCTGGGCCACTTTGCCCAGACGCTTGATGCACTGATGTTGGCGGTGACCAACCTTGGCCTGCATTGGGGCTTCGGCTAGAATGCGCGGCACTTATAGCGGGCCGTTGGCGCCCTTTAGTCAGGATATACAGATGACCGATTTTATTCTTCGTCAGGCCGTTGCCCAGGATCTTGAGGCATTAACCGCCTTTAATCAGGCGATGGCGCTGGAAACCGAAAACAAGACCCTGGAAGCACAGACGCTGCGTCAGGGGGTTAACGGCATTCTTCAGCACCCCCATTACGGCTTTTATTTGGTGGCTGAGCGTGAAGGTGAAATCGTCGGTAGCCTGGCGGTAACTTATGAGTGGAGCGACTGGCGTAACAGCTTGTTCTGGTGGATCCAAAGCGTATACGTAGTGCCTGCTGCCAGACGACAGGGAATTTACTCCGCGCTTTATCATAAGGTGCAAGACATGGCTAAAGCGCAGGGTAATGTATGTGGCTTCCGCTTGTATGTGGAAAAGGAGAATCTTGTTGCTCAGGCGACATACCAGAAGCTGGGTATGCAGGAATGCCAGTATTTTATGTACCAGAGTAAAGCCTGAGTTTGATGCGGCCAAGGCAGAGTCTGAGACGGTGGATGACGTTCGTTGTTATTGAGAATTGTTATCAAAAAGGATAGAGTGACCGTCTTATCCTGTGCCGAACTGGCCGCTTGATCTTCGTAAGAGGGAAATTATGCTCAAACCTGTTTCTGTCCTTGCCCTTTTGTTATCTGCTGTGACCACCGTACAGGCGGCACAGGAAGTGAATGTTTATTCTGCCCGTAAGGAAGCGTTAATTAAGCCGGTCCTGGATGACTTCACCAAGCAAACCGGTATTCAGGTCAACCTTATCACTGGTAATGCTGACACCTTGCTGTCCCGCATTGCTACCGAAGGCCAATTCAGCCCGGCAGACTTGTTGGTGACCACCGACGTTGGCCGCTTACAGTGGGCCAAAGAATCGAATTTACTGCAGAGCGCTCAGGCTAATGAACAGTTGATGCGATGGGTGCCGGCCAATCTGCGTGATCAGGACAATCAGTGGTTTGCTCTGACCAAGCGCGCCAGACCTATTATGTATGCAATCGACAGAGTTAAACCTGAAGAGCTGAATCGTCTGGAAGACTTGACCGACGCCAAGTGGAAAGGGCGAATCTGTGTGCGTTCATCCACCAATATTTATAACCAGTCTATGGTGTCGGCATTGATTGAGCAGCTTGGTGAGCAGGCTACGCTGGAGCTGGCAAAAGGCTTAGTGAAGAACTTTGCCCGCCCGCCCAAAGGCGGCGATCGTGATCAAATCAAGGCCGTTGCTGCTGGGCAGTGTGATATTGCTATTGCCAATACCTACTACTTGGCCGGTATGCTAACTGATGCGGATAAATCGCAGGTGGAAGCCGCTAAGAAAGTGAAGGTGTTCTGGCCGAATCAATCTGATCGCGGTACCCACGTCAATATCTCTGGTGCCGGTGTCACCAAACATGCGCCGAATGCAGAGAACGCTAACAAGTTACTGGTATTTATGCTGAGTAAAGATGCGCAGCAATGGTATGCCGAACATAACGGTGAATATCCGGTGCGCAGTGATGTGGAGTCCAGCGAATTGCTTAAAGGTTTTGGTGAATTTAAGGCCGAGTCTATCCCACTGGAAAAAGTCGGGGCGCGTAATACCGACGCCCTGATGCTGATGAATCATGCCGGTTGGAAGTAACGGATAAAACAGGGATAATGCGCGCCCACGCAGTTCAGAGGCAGAGCAAGGTTTGGCAATACTGAGATCCCCCGGTCCTTTTAGTGGCTGGCGAAGCATAACCTTGACGGCTGCCACACTGCTGGCGCTCCCTATTTTATTAGTCACATTCAGCCTCAGCCAGCCACAATGGCTGGTTTGGCAGCATCTGGCAGACACTGTGCTGTTGGATTATGTGCTCAACAGCCTGATGCTGGCCTTCGGCGTGGGGCTGGGTGCTATGCTGCTGGGGACTTCCCTGGCTTGGTGTTGCCATCACTATCAATTTCCCGGTCGCAGCTGGTTTGAATGGCTGTTGTTGCTGCCACTGGCAATTCCTGCCTACATTATTGCCTATTGTTATACCGGTCTGCTGGATTTTGCTGGTCCGCTGCAAACCACCTTGCGGGAAACCTTTGGCTGGGGCTACGGCGACTATTGGTTTCCTGAAATCCGTTCTTTGGGTGGTGCCATCACCATGCTGATCCTGGTGTTGTACCCCTATGTATTTATGCTGGCCAGAAACGCTTTTCGTGACCAATCGCAAAGTTTGTTGGAAGCCAGTCGCAGTATGGGGCAAAGCCCGCAACAGTATTTTCTGAAAGTGGCAGTGCCTATGGCCAGACCTGCCATTCTAAGTGGTACGGCACTGGCTATGATGGAGGCCTTTGCCGATTTCGGCACGGTCGAATATTTTGGTGTTAGCACCTTTACCACAGGTATATTCCGTACCTGGTTTGGCATGGGCAATCATCTGGCGGCAGCACAGTTATCCGCTCTTTTGATGTTATTTGTGATGGGACTGGTGCTCTGGGAGCAATACTCCCGTCGTAAAATTCAATATTACTACCAGGGCCATAAACGTCAGACGCAGGCCCGAACCAGGCCGGCCGGGCTGACGCGCTGGTTATTGTTTTCCTTTTGCAGCCTGGTCCTGGCATTGGGCTTTTTACTGCCACTTGCCATGCTGCTGCACTGGGCCTGGCTGACTGGCCCGGAGCAACTCGACGCGCGGTTTTGGCGACTGGCCTGGAACAGTTTCTCACTGGCGCTGACGGCGGCATTGATCATTTTATTACTGGCGATGCTGTTTGCTTATGCCAAGCGACTGAAAAGCGATCCACTTATCAATGCGCCCGTTACGGTAGCAAAACTAGGGTATGCGCTGCCGGGGACTGTTATTGCGGTAGGGACTATGGTGCCGCTCGCCTGGTTTGATAAATCTCTGGATGCGCTGTTGCAAGCGTGTTTTGGGATCAGTACAGGTCTGCTGTTGTCAGGTACGGTGTTTGCGCTGTTGTTTGCCTATGCGGTGCGCTTTTTGGCGGTTAGTCTGCATCAGGTGGAAACAGGCCTTGCCCGGGTTAAACCCAGCATGGATATGGCTGGCCGAAGTTTAGGCTTAAGCCCGACAGGGGTTTTTAGCCAAGTGCATCTGCCGATGCTGCGGGCCAGTTTGCTTAGCGCAGTGTTACTGGTGTTTGTTGATGTGTTGAAAGAGTTACCGGCTACCTTGATTTTGCGCCCTTTTAACTTCGACACCCTGGCTATTCGTACCTATGAATTAGCCTCAGATGAGCGTCTGGCCGATGCTGCGGCGCCAGCACTGCTGATCTTAGTGGCCGGGTTGCTGCCGGTTATTTTGTTGTCCAGAGCCATCAATAAGGAAACGGCATAATGTTGCAACTCGAACATGTGGCCATCAGTTATGGCACCAACAAGGTGGTACAGGGCTTTGACCTGACTTTGCAGGCTGGCGAAATAGGCTGTTTACTCGGCGCGTCGGGGTGTGGCAAGACCTCTGTTTTGCGGGCGATTGCCGGCTTTGAACCCATCAGTGAAGGTCGTATCGACTTACATGAGAAAAATGTCAGCCGCCCTGGCTTCAGCGTTGCACCAGAGAAACGCCAGATAGGCATGGTATTTCAGGATTTTGCCCTGTTTCCCCACTTAACCGTGGCAGAAAATATCGCCTTCGGCATTCGTAGTTTACCTAAAGCGCAGCAGCGTGAGCGGGTTGACAGTTTGCTGACGCTGGTGGAATTGCAAGGGCTTGGCGATCGCTACAGTCATGCGTTGTCGGGCGGTCAGCAGCAGCGTGTCGCCCTGGCCAGGGCGATGGCACCAAAGCCGGATTTATTGCTGCTGGATGAGCCTTTTTCCAGCCTGGATACTGAGCTTCGCGGCAGTCTGGCCACTCAGGTCAGGCAGATTTTAAAGCAACAGGGCATTACCGCTTTGTTGGTTACCCATGATAAATCTGAAGCCTTCAGCATGGCGGACAAGCTGGGGGTAATGGATCAGGGCAGACTATTACAATGGGGTTGTCCTGCCACCTTGTTCAGTCGCCCAGCCAGCTTACATGTGGCTGATTTTATCGGCAAAGGCGCAACAGTGAAGGTAGAGTATTTGGGGGATGGTCGGATAGCCGGTGATGTTGGCAATTGGCCATTAGTGAGCAATGTCAGTGTTGCCAGTGGCACATCATTGAGCCTGCTGCTCAGACCGCATCAGGTTAAAACGGATCCTACCTCTGAGCTTAAGGCCAGGGTGCTACGGCAAATATTTCGAGGCGCGGATTATCTGTATGAATTGCAATTGCCCGGTGGCGAGTTGTTGCTAAGCAGTATGCCTCTGGATTGTGAATTTAGTCCTGGGCAAAGCCTGGGATTGTCGCTGGATTTGACCAATGCGCTGCTTTTTGATGCCGCCAATGGTCACAATGTTTTGCTGGAGTCACAATGAAAACCTACCTTGCTTTAGTCTCCCTGGTACTTTCACTGCTTAGTGGCCAAGCGTTGGCCTGGGGGGAAAAAGGCCACCGCACCGTGGCACTGCTGGCCTATGCACAGTTAAGTCAGGCTACACAGCAGAAAGTTGATGCCTTGCTAAAGCACAAAGGTTTTAAAGATATCGGCGAGGCATCAGTATGGGCGGACAAAATCCGTGAACAGAAACTACCTGCCTATGCGCACACCGGCCCCTGGCATTATGTGAATTTACCACGCGATGCAGAGGTTTTTGAGATGTCGCGGGATTGTGCGCGCCCTTGCATTGTCAGTGTATTGAAGGAGATGCAAGCTCAGCTTCAAAATGGTGATAAAGATAAGCAAGCTGAAGCCTTGGCCTTTGTCGTGCACCTAGTCGGGGATATACACCAACCTATGCATGTGAGTTTTGCCGATGACAAAGGTGGGAATACCACTAAGGTAAAAGTAAAAGGTGATGAAGTCAGTCTGCATTACTATTGGGACGGCCTGGTATTAAAAGGCTTACCACGCTCCGAACAACTGGCGGCCAGCTTGATGGAGGGCAGTGATGACGTGCAGCGAAGCCAGTGGCAATCTGCACCATTAAGCCAGTGGATTGCTGAGTCCTTTAACCTGACAAGGCAGGTGTACGCCAATCAATCCAACGTCGTGGATGCGGGCCGGCAACAGCGGGATCAAGCGTTGGCGATTAAGCGCCTGCAAGTGGCAGGTGCGCGTTTGGCTTCATTACTGGAGCAGCAGCTAAGTCGTTAAAGCGTGATCTTTTGTTGGCCTGGCACGTATATACTTTTTTTACGTTGAGTAATCCTTGCCATGGATATCGCAGTTGTAGGAGCTGGTGTTACCGGTAGCCTGATCGCCGCTTCTTTGCAAAAACAAGGGCATAAAGTCAGTGTGTTTGAGAAGTCTCGCGGCCGGGGAGGTAGAACCACCTGTAAGCGCACGCATTGGGGGCAGTTTGACCTCGGGGCGCCGTTTATTCGTCCAACACAATTACCCGTGCTAAACATTATAAGCGAATTGGAAAGTCTGGGTATTGCCCGGCGCTGGATGGTCACGCCTTACCACCGAGGCGAAACCTTTGTTTCTGAAAAAGAGAGCGCGCCAATTTATGTGATGGTGCCAGGAATGAATGCGGCATGCCATCATTGGCTAACAGGCTGCAGATTGGCCACGTCGGTGCAAATCACACATTTGCAGAAGACTCCCAAAGGGTGGATTCTATGGGATAGTACTCAATGCAAGTTTGGTTTGTTTGACTGGGTGATAGTCACAGCGCCCTGGCCACAAACTTACTCTTTGCTTGCTCCTTATGTATTGTTAGCGCCTTTGGAAGAGAGGCATTGGCAACCTTGCTGGGCTGTAGCAGTGCAACTGCAGTCAGCACTTCCTGATGCTATGCCCATTATCTATTCCTCAGATTCATTGCTACAACTTGCGGTATTGGACAGCGCTAAACCTCAGCGTCAGTCACAACTGCAAACTTGGGTAATGTATCTGACTCACCAAGCATCTGCTTCATTAAGCGATGAGAGTAGTGAAGCGGTTAGTTTTAAGGCTCTAACAGCGTTAGCACAGATGTTCGAACGTGATACCGTAGACACATTACAGTGTTATGCCCATTTTTGGCGCTATGCCAGACTGGCATCTGAAGCACCGCGAATTGCCCCTGTGTTTGATTCTGAATTGGGCTTGGCTGCTGTTGGAGACTGGGCAGTTGGAGGATCTGTAGACGCATCAATCAAGGCTGCAACACAATTTTGTCAGCAATTTGGCGAAAACTTTTGTTATGCTCACGTAAAATAATCAGCGCAAGAACCTGATGGTATGAACAATTGCCGCCGATGTGATTGTGATGTTCCGCTTGAATTTGACATTGCTATGGCTTTTCAGCCAATAGTAGATTTACATACCTGTACCCTTTTCGCTTACGAAGCACTCGTGAGAGGCGTTAATGGGGAGGGGGCAGGGCAAGTGTTGTCTAAAGTAACAGAAAAAAACCGCTATAGTTTTGATCAAACCTGCCGTACCACAGCCATTCGAATTGCTTCAGAACTGGGATGTAATACCCGGTTGAGCATCAACTTTTTGCCAAACGCAGTTTATGAACCTGAGGCGTGCCTGAGAGAAACCCTAAAAGCAGCCCAAAAATATGGGTTTCCTTATCAGAGTATTATTTTTGAGGTGACTGAACACGAAAAGGTCGATGTTGCAAAAATTCTGGATATTTTTCGTACTTACCAAAAGCAAGGATTTATGACCGCGATAGATGATTTCGGCGAAGGCTATTCCGGTCTTAATCTGTTGGCGATGTTTCAGCCTGATATAATTAAACTGGATATGCTGTTAATCCGAGGTATTGACAAAGATCCTGCCAAGCAAGCCATCTTCAGTGGCATGGCGTTAATTACCGAGCGTCTCGGTATTAAGCTTCTGGCTGAGGGGGTGGAAACTGAAGGCGAATTTACTTACCTACGTGAGAAAGGCGTGCGCTACATGCAAGGTTACTACATTTGCAAACCTCTGTTTATGACCCTGGCTGATGAGAAGCAGGTGTTCGGTGAACTAGACAGGCACTATGATCACTAAGGTCAAAAAATGGTTGCAGCTGAGGTTGGAACCAGCGTCAACCAACCAAAATCTAGGAATAGATCTTGCCACTGCTGTGTTGTATGTCGAAGTCGCCCGTGCCGATAATCAGTTTGAAGAGAGTGAAATTCAGTTTCTTACGCAACTGTTGAAAAGGGAATTTTCAGTGTCTGAATCACAAGCGCAGGCGTTAGTTCGGGATTCCAGACAACATGCGGAGCAGGCGGCTGACTTAGTCAGTTTTACCCGGCTCTTAAACCAGCAGTATAGCGGTGTACAGAAAGTTCAGATCCTCGAAAACCTCTGGCAGCTGGCCTATGCTGATGGGCACCTGGATAGCCATGAAGAGCATATTATTCGCCGTATTGCGGACTTGCTGTATATCCCCCATAGCCAGTTTATTCAGGCCAAACTTAAGGCGCAGGATTAGCGCCCGTTGACCTTTTGAGCAGCGCTGTTCAAGTCCGTTCCATACGGACTTGTCCCTCACTTAGGCAGAATAACGACACCAGCTTCACTCTGCCTTGTATTAAAGAACCACAAACTGCTGCAAATTCAAAAGGTTAATCTGCTCTACTAAGTTTCAGCCATTCGCCAGGTAGACCAACTACCCGCCAGTCCCATTAAGCCCAAAAACAAGACAACCGCCGGAACCGACATACTCGCCACAAAGGCCGTGATGCCGCCCATCAGTAGCAGGAGTGTGCCGATGACAGTGTTGCTGACCGACACATAGTCAGTACGTTTGACGCCACCGGCCATATTGACCAGATAGGTTTGCCTGCCGATACGAACCCCTTCGTGGGCAATTGACAAACTCAGATAGAACAGCGCATACAGCCAAACCGGTGCATCATTGAGCTGAAGCTCTGCCAGCCATACAGCCATGCAACTTAGTGCCGCCAATACGCCGCCAAGCAGCATCACCCGGCGGCTGGATTGGTCTGCCATCAGCCCCCATATACTGGCGGATAGACTGGAGGCCAAACTGCTGGCCAGTAAAAAGAGGGCGAAGGTGCTGGTCTCGGCTTGCCTGTTTTGGGCCAGCAGCAGAATAAAAGGCGCGGACAGGGCAGAGCCCATCAGCAGAGCGCGGGAAAGTACAAAATGGCGGAACCTTCGGTCTTGATTGAGTAACTGCCAGGCGTTTTTAATTGCGGAAAATTTGTTGTTGCCAGGCGGTCTGCATTCCCCGGCTGGTTCCCGCAAGGTAAAAAACAACAGTCCAGCTATTAGCCAGAGCAGACCTGCTGTCAGCAATAACCATAGATACGCCCCGGTACTTATAGACCTAGCGTCTATGAAAAACAGCAGGCTAATGATAAACGTCAGCGCACCTGCGAGGCTGGCGGCATAGCCAGACAGGCGTCCACGCTGTTGTTTGATAATGACTTTTCCCTGTATGTCCTTAATAGTGACGGAGCAGAGCGCGCGGGCCAGACTGAATAGCACCAACAGCGCTAATACTGTATAGCCAGCGGCATTCCCTGTTAGACGCCACAATGCCAGCATCATGCCCAGTACGGCCAGTCCCTGTATCAGTGCGCCCAGTTGCCAGAGCCCTTTGCGATGTACGAAACGATTTGCCCAGGCGCCAATGGCGATTTGTGGGATCATTGAGCCGGACTCGCGAATAGGCACTAACATAGAAATAAGCGCCGGTGAAGCACCGACGCTGCCGAGTAACCAGGTCAGCACTATCTTGGGGGACGCGAGCAAATCACCTAGTTTAGTCAGAACTAATGCGGCGCACAGCAGCCAGAAAGACTGCCTTTGTGCAGTACTGGAGGCGTGTTGTTCTGTTAACTCGTGGCTGGCCGGTTGCTTGGTTGCCATCTATTGTTCATCCATAGATACCCGATTCCGGCCATCGGCCTTAGCTTGGTAGAGATGCTGGTCGGCACGTTGCAATAGTGCCCTGGTATTGTGTTCTGCAGTAGGTATAACACTGGATAAGCCAATACTGATAGTTAAAAAATAAGGTTTGTCATCAATCATGGCGGGGCGGCCGGCAATGGCCTGACGCATCTGCTCCGCCAGCACTGCGGCGGCTGTAACTGTGGTGTTGGGCAGGATTACGGCAAATTCCTCGCCGCCATAGCGCGCGACTAAATCATCTGGGCGGTGCAGCTGCTGAGCCAGTTGTTCAGCAACCTGGATAAGCGCCTGATCGCCAGCAGGGTGGCCATATTTGTCATTAAAGGCCTTGAAATGGTCAATATCGATAAGCAGCAAAGACAAGGGCTGCTTTTCCCGTTTGGCATTCAGCCATTGTTGGCGCAAATGCTCGTCAAAGGCCCGGCGGTTAGCAATGCCGGTCAGGCTGTCCTGAATGGAGAGTTGCTGTAATTTATCGTTGGCCTCCTGCAACTGTTGGGTGCGATGAATAACGCGGTCTTCCAGTTTATCTATGGCGTCGGCTAATTCATCGCCTAGATGGGCAAGGCTGGCGGACAGATGCTGCACTTCTCGGATCTGACTGGCTTTGAAGCTATTCTGCCGCAGTGCATTTAAGGCCCGGCTGTTTGCCAGTTGCGAAATTTGTTCAATAGGTCGGGCAATAAAGCCCCCTAACAAGGCGCCGCATAGCGCCAGCAAGACTAAGGTCATAAGCACAAATCCCAGCGCGTGACGGGTGGTTTGCTCGGTTTTGCCGACAAATTCCTGTTCTGGCAGCAGCACGCCCAGTTGCCAATGTTTGCCATAGCCAAGGTCAATACGGCGAATATTGGTTAGATAGCGGCTATCCCCGGCATCCAGGGCTCCCACAAATGGCCTGTCATCCACCTGGTATTGGCTGACTTTACGTAGCAGTGCGCTAGGGTGAGTTGCCAAATTCAGGCGGTTAGATGGATTGTCGGGGTCGACAAAGGGCAGTGTGGGTGACGAGGTGGCAATCAATTTACCCTCAGCATCGGCCAGATAGGCGACTCCAGCGTTACCCAAAGGAATATCTGCCATAAACTCGTTGAGCCGTTCCAAGGCCATATCCACACCACAAACGGCAATCACTTTACCTTGAGCATCAAGCACCGCCAGCGACATACTGATACCAAAGTCTGGCATCCCGGCATAGTGGTATATGCTTCCCCAGGCCAACTCGCCCGGTGTTTTGAGGGCTGCCAACATAAAGGGACGCTGTCTGGGATCGTAGTCCAGTAATTCTGAATTACGGGCTCCAAGGCTACCGTCAGGATTGGCCTGATAACCCGCTAACTTTAATCGGCCATCAATGAAATTAGCGGCAATATGCGGTTGGATGTTTTCGCCTGGATCGCGGGCACCGGTAATATAGCGTCCATCCGGTAAGGCAACAGAAATAAAAGAGATACGCTCAAACTGCCGGATTTGTGTATACAGCCAGGGTGCCAGGCTTTCTGGTTGTTGGATATCCAGGCGTCCACTTAGTATACCTTCGGCATTTAAGGTTAAGACTGCGGGCAGTTGTTCGGTTAGTTGCAATATTTGGCTGGCTAGTCGCTTGCTGCGCTCTTCTGCCATCTGATGACCAAATGCTCTGCCTGTATCCAGGCTGGTATGCACAAATATGCCACCGATTAGCATGGCACCAACCAGAAACAGCAAGGTTGTGGGGATGATGATTAAGATCCTAAGAGGCAGATTACCTGCTCGACTCATTTTTTGCTTCCGTTCATACAACAGCTAATACCATGAACTAAGATTTTGTTATTTAATGGAATTACTATTTACTACCAAGTCTATCTGCTAATGTTACGGCAAGTTGCAGATAACTCGAAGCGCTTTGGTTTATATCAAACCATGAAGGCTTGCTGGGTGACAAAATAGCTTGTACATCGCCCGGGTATTAAAGGAGTTACATATGTATACCGCGTTGCCGAACCGGCCTGATTGGCAGACTTTATTAAAATCCGGTAATCGTATTTTTCTCGGCTCCCATGCCGCTGTGCCTAATGCGCTGATAGACGACCTGATAGCCAATGCCCAGGGCCTGCATGATATAGAAGTTGTGCATATTCTGACCCTGGCCGATCACCGCTGGGTAGAACCTAAATACAATGATCTTTTTAAGGTAAATACCTTTTTTATCGGCGGCGACAAAATGCGGGCAGCCGTTTCCGAAGGGCGAGCTGACTATACACCGTGCTTCTTGTCCGAAGTGTCCAGCCTGTTTGAAACGGATATTTTGCCGCTGGATGCCGCGTTAATTATGGTAGGGCCCCCGGATAAGTTTGGTTACTGCTCATTGGGTGTGTCGGTGGATGTGGTGCAAGCGGCGGTACGTAAAGCCAAGTACGTGATTGCCCAGATCAATCCATTGATGCCGCGCACCAGTGGCGACTCTTTTGTGCACGTCTCGCAATTAAGCGCTAGTATTGAGCGCCAGCAGGAATTGCCGGAAATGCCAGATATTGAGTCCGATCCTGTCACAGAACGGATTGGCCAGTATGTGTCGATGTTGGTGGAAGACGGTGCAACCTTGCAACTTGGGATAGGTAAGATCCCTAATGCTGTGTTGCAATATTTGCAACATCATAAAGACCTGGGGGTACACAGCGAGCTGATAACTGACGGCATCATCGATTTGATTGCCAAAGGTGTAATCAATAACCGCAAGAAGACCTTCCACCCGGGTAAAACGGTTACCAGCTTTTGCCTTGGCAGTAAGCGGCTTTACGATTTTGTTGACGGCAATCCGCATGTGGAGTTCTACCCAAGCGGCTATGTCAATTCACCGGTAAATATCTCCCGTAACAATAAGATGGTGGCTATCAATAGCGCCATTGAGGTGGACTTAACCGGTCAGGTCGTAGCGGACTCCATCGGTTATCAGTTTTATAGTGGTATAGGCGGGCAGGTGGACTTTATCCGTGGAGCGGCTATCAGCCCTGGCGGTAAGCCCATCATCGCTTTGCCCTCTACGGCCAAAAACGGTAAGGTGTCACGCATTGTGCCGCATATTACCCAAGGCAGCGGGGTGGTCACCTCGCGGGGGCATGTTCACTACGTGGTGACCGAGTTTGGTGTTGCCTCGTTAAAAGGCCGCAGTATTCGTGAGCGGGCGCTGGAATTGATTCGGGTTGCCCACCCTAAGTTTCGAGCCCTGTTACTGGAGCAGGTGCGTAAACACTATTGGGTACCTCATTATCAGAAGGACTATCCCCGTGAAGTACCTGAGCTTGGCAAAATCAGTGTTAAAACCCTGATTATTGATGGAGCGAGCTTTGACTTGCGCCCTTTAAACCCGGCGGATGAGCGCCGATTGCAGGAGTTTTTCTACTCGCACACCAAGGAAACCCTGTTTTATCGATACAACTATTATCCCACCCAGATGACGAGGGAAAAGTCCTGCAGTTTGGTCAGTGTGGATCAGAGCCGCGATTTAGCGCTGTGTATCGTCAGACAGCAAGGCTCGGTGTCAGAAATTCAGGCGGTAGGGCGGTATTATCTGAATGACGATGGCAGCAGCTGTGAAGTGGCCTTTGTGACCCGTGAAAAATATCACGGTAAAGGCATGGCCCGCCAACTGCTGGCCGAAATGATCCGTATTGCCGGTATGCGGGGCCTGGAATCCATGCAAGCCTATGTGCGGTCGGACAATAAAAATATGTTGAGGGTGTTTGAAAGTGCCAACTTTAAACGTATGCCCGCTGAAGATCCTGGAGAAGTGATGTTAAAACTGTCGTTAAAGGCTGATTCATGAGCTTGGTATTTATCAGTCATCCGGCTTGCGCCCTGCATGATGTTGGAGATGAACATCCTGAATCACCGGAGCGTCTGGATGCTATCAACGACAGGCTCATAGCATCCGGACTGGATTATTCCATTTTGCGTGCCGAGGCGGACAAGGCCAACCGCAAGCAATTGTATCTGGCGCACGATAAGGCTTATGTGGACAAGCTGTTTGCCTGTACGCCCAAAGAGGGCAAAGTGCAGTTGGACGATGACACCACCATGATGCCACGTAGCCTGGAAGCCGCCCTTTATGCCGCCGGGGCTAATGTGATGGCGGTGGACATGTTGATGCAGGATAAAGTGGGGCAGGCTTTTTGTGCCGTACGCCCGCCAGGTCACCATGCAGAGCGGGATAAGGCCATGGGCTTTTGCCTGTTTAACAATATTGCCGTCGCGGCACATTGGGCGATGCATAAGTATAAGTTGCAACGCATCGCTATCGTGGATTTTGATGTTCACCACGGTAATGGCACCGAAGACATCTTTTTTGACGACGAACGTGTATTGTTTTGCTCCTCTTATGAGTATCCCTTTTACCCATTTAATGTCGGACCGGGTAATGAGCATATTCTCAATTTGCCGCTGCCTCCCGGCACAGACGGCGACAGTTTTCGTGAGGCAGTGACTAACCAGTGGCTGGACAAAATTGATGCCTTTGCTCCACAGCTTATTTTGATTTCCGCTGGTTTTGACGGTCATTACGAAGACGATATGGCGCATTTTCGCCTGGTTGAGACCGACTACGATTGGATCACCCGCGAATTAAAGCAAATTGCCAACAAACATTGTAACGGCAAGATGCTTTCAACCCTGGAAGGGGGCTACGCCATGAGTGCCCTGGGTCGCAGTGTGACAGTGCATATTAAGGCGATGATGGAATGAAGTGACAGCCCTTAGTTTGAAAAGGCCGTAACACCGTACTTTTCTGATTGTATCCGTTTAGATGCTACGGATCATCCGTAGCATCCACTTAACACTTGGATAGTCGGACGCTGCCGACCACTGTTTATTTAATAATCTTCAACCACTCCCCCTCCTGCGGCTCACCACTGGGGTAGTAGCCGTTGATCAGGCGCAGTTGTTCCTCGGCATAGCGACCTATTCGCATACGCTTGGCGATGTCGGCAAAGGTGGTGCCGGGGCTCGCCTGCACATAGCTGATGGTTTTGGCTTTGGGCAGTGCCGCGGTGCCACGAGCCGGGGCAAAACTATGGATGCTGTGCATAAATAGCTTGTCGTAATCCGTATCTGGCGCAGGCTTATTTACTTCCCCCTGGAGCATATAGATAAGCGAACCACGGTAGAAAATGGCAACCCGGCTGGGTTGGGGGAGTTTGTCATCCGCCGGGCGGATACCAGTGTGCCCTAACATACCGGCCTGACTAAAGTCTTCAGAACGCATCAAAAGCGGTACATCGTAATATTTACGGAGGTAATTACCCGGTGGCAGCTCTTCCTGACGGCGGGTGACTTCCATATGGATTTGTGCACTTTTATCCGGCGCTTCGGCCACTATAGTGTGCCCGGCATTTGTCACTTGCCATTCATCCGGAAATACCAGAGAAAAACCTAAACGGCTGTGAGTAAAGCGGTTTTCCTCTGACGGGTTATTCTGTTCCGGACGGCGGTAACTTGGGCCATATACCAACCCTTCCATGGTGTTGCGAAATTCCGCAGGGTCCTTAGCCATGACCTGAGTGTGCTTCTCCAGTTCAGCGGCTTTATCTACCACTTCTTTTAAGCGTGTATCGTTGCGTGGGTGGGTGGAAAACAAGCCATGGTAGGTTTGCTGACGACCGGATTTGGCGTTCAGATGACGGGTAAATTTTTCCTGGTCTTTGAGGGTGGAGATCACTTCAATCATGGCGTGAGGGGAATACCCTGCTTTAGACAGATAACGGGCTCCCAGACCATCGGCTTCCAATTCCATTTCCCGCCCGTAGCCCATTACAGCAGCACTACTCCATAAACTGGCTGCATCCCCCAAAGCCCAGCTACCTGTGGTCAGTACCGACATCACGGTCAGTACTTTGGCGCCGGTGCGGGCGGTGTCCTGTCGCACGGCATGACGCGCAGTGACATGACCAAGCTCATGGGCTAGCACGGCCGCTAGCTGAGCTTCACTGTGCATGTAGGCCAGCAGGCCGCGGTTGACATAAATATAACCACCGGGCAGAGCAAAGGCATTAATTTGCGGATTGTCCAGCACCGTAAAGTGATAGGTAAGCTCCGGGCGCTCACCAACTTTGGCCAGTGCCTGGCCGATCCGGTTTACATAGGCGGTGACTTTTTCGTCTTCATAGATAGGCTGAGTTTCCAGGATCTTCTTATGCATCTCCTGACCGATTTCCAGCTCACTGGACTCCGACATAGTAACAAACTCGGCATCACCCGTGGCTGGATTAGTGGCGCAACCGTTAACTAAACAAATGGCCCCCAGGATAAACAACAGACTAATTCTGTACGCCATGGCTCGGCTCTCCTTGTGGTTGGAAAAATTCGCTTAACTGCTTACCCAGTCCTTTGCAGGCCTCGCTTTCAACCTGTGCCAGCAAAGGAATTGGAATTACCACTGCTGGCATATAGGACGTGCCTTTGGCACTGGTATGAATGCGTCCAGCGACAACTTCGCGTTTAAGATCCCAAATTACCGACTCGTAGCCAGCCTCATCATCCCAACTACCAAAGCCCAGACACCCACCTCCCGGCACCAGAGCACAACTGATGGAGCCGACACTAGAGGTGGTCTCTGTATTACCGTCAACCCAAATCAGATAGCGAAGATTTCGCTGTTCCATACGCTGTGCCAGCTTATCGTAGCTACGGAGTTTATTGATGCCCGGTAGGTTGAGCGGTGCGGTACGGGGTTCAAAAAAGGGATAAAATTCATCGAGAAACTCCTGCTCAGGGATAACGTTAAGGCCTTTATTTGCCATGGTTTCCTGTAAGCAGTTAATCAGCGACGGTTCGGTTTCATAGTTGTTGGCATGTCGCCTGCCGAGGATCACAATAGACTCGCCACTGTTTAAGCTGGTGCTACCGCTGCGAAATTCATCAATGGTGACGCTGGAGCAACCGGCCAAGAGTAGCAAGGGAAGTAGATAGAATGGGTTCATGGTTTTTCTCCTCGGATAGCTAGGGTATGTTTATTGAGGTTTTGCTCCATCCATTGACGGATCTCCGGTACCCGGGAGAAATCCATAAGTAACTTGGCACCGGCATCGCGCAGGGCCATTTGAATTGCCAGCTCCAACCCATCAGCATCTGTGGTGGAAAAGGCGGTGGGGGTCTTGCCATAGGAAGTCATAAACCAGTCTGCTACCAGGCGGCCGCTACCTTCGTGTAATTGCAGGTGATACTTAAACCACACTTCGTAAATTTTGCTGCGGGTTTCCCGAGGCACTGTGTATTGAAACTCTTCCACAACGGGGGTAAGGATCAGGTCGGCAGAGCCAGATTGGGCAGGCAGTTCCACCAGGTTTTTGAACATACCGCTCAGTACCCGGCTGAACATTTGCATTTGCGCGTCACCTTGCTCGATATTCCAATCTTCACGTGCTTCGTTGCTTTCTTCGTAACGGTAGTTACGTAACGCCATTGGATAGTAAGCTCCCATGGTCAGGGGCATTGGCTGAACCAAAGGCTGAGGAACCTGACTTTTAACCCTAAAGCTGCTGGAGCAACTGCCAAGCAGCAGACACAGTGCCAGTATTGCGAGCCGTCTTGTCATGTTTTCCTCCTGGGGTGCCTCAGGGCACAAGGTTGCCAGTAGTTACCAGGTCTTAGTAACCGGGACGAAAGTCATTTAAACCAATAAAAGTGCCGCCGTTCTGCAGCGTTAGTTCGCGCATCAGCGCAGCAAAGCGAATGCCGGTCATTTGGTACTGCGGCGGATTAGCAAATTGCACGGGTAGCCCGACCGCATGTATACGCACGCGTTTCTGATTGCCGTCTGCCATTTGATTGATGCGCGACACTGTGTCTACCACCTGTTTGATGGAACGGCCGGTAAACTCGTCACCAAACACATAAATGCTGATTTTCTTGTCCGGGGCATAAAAGGAGCGAATAGCAGCCAATACCCCTTCTACAGGTGACGAGTTACTGAAAGGATGCCAGCCACGCAAGCGCTGGATAATGGCACTGCGACGGGCAGGGGTGTCAGGGATCCATTCGCGTCTGTAGTTGCTGAACATGTAATCGCCCATGTCATTCATGATCTGAATACCTTTAACATTAGGGTAGATATCCAGGGTGGCGATGATCTCATCTATCATGCGTTGCCAGCCGTAATTCACCATGCTGCCGGAGGTATCGATGATGAAAATGATGTATTCACTGTCCACGGGAATACCGCCGATCAGATCGTTTTTACGTTTATAGTTGTCGCCCAGCAGACGGCGCATTTCCTCTGTCAGGCTTTGCCTGGCCAGTTCCAGTTCGCCCTTCTGCCTGGCACTGAGCTGCTGGGCATCCGACAGTCTGGCGTAGCGGCTTTGCATGAGTTCCATTTCGGTGCGTAATCTGGCTATACGGGCTTTTTCCAGAGATAATTGTTCGTGCTTAGCGGTCATCTGGCGATTTAACGTCTGGGTTTCGCCGCGCAGTTCGAATAACTGGCGTTGCAAGTCTTGTATCAAGCCTTGCTGATCCAGTTCGGCCTGCTCAATAACATCCGGCGGCACATTACGCACAATCAGCATCAGAATGATGATGGCGCCAAAGCCACAGGAAATGACATCCAGAAACGAAATACTGAAGATATCGGTGATCTGGCGACGGCTTTTCATGGCCAGTCCTCCGAAGGGCTAAGAAAGGATCCGCCGGTATGTTGGGCGAGTTGCCAGAATGCGGCAGCGGCCATGGGGTCGCCCTCCATGGGGCTGAGCAGAGTATTAACTGGCACACCTTGAGGTAATCCTTGTACGGCCTTTTTAAACAGCTCCAAGCGTTCAATGCCTGAGATGGTATTCTGGCTGTTGGCTTGCAATCCCTGAGTCGGCAGACCATCGGTGATCAGGAATATATTGTCGGGCAGAGGATCCAGGCCGCCGGCAGATAAAAAAGCCCGCTCCAGGCTGGTGCCGCCCGCAGGCAGAGCGGCGCGCATGCCGTCCATGGCCTGTTTCAGGCTGTCACGATCACTGACTTTCAGCCAGTTACCCTGAGTATTCTTAATTGCCGCTCGTGCATCGGTGTTAAACAGGTAAATTTGGTAATGACTGTCTTTGGGAAACTGGGATACCAGCCAGGAGACTCTGTCCTGGGCGCGCAGCCATTTTGGGGACGCGCGCTGAATGTCCTCCTGCATATGACGGCGGCGTATGATATTGACCAACCGCTCGTCCAACATGCTGGTGCTGGCGTCCAGCAAGATCAGAATGCGCTGGCCACCCAGGCGAAGCCCTGTAAGGTATTGGCGGTCGCCGGCGCCAACAAACTTTTGTACGTTTTCGCCTTCACGTTGTTCGGCCAGCAGTTGCTGTTTTTCTTTTTCCAGTGCGGCCAGCTGTTCCTGCAGTTTTTTGATGGCCTCATCCCATTGTTCCGGATCCATGGCCTCCATCATGCTGCGTTGTTGTTTAAGTTCTTGCTCGATTTGTCTGGCCAGGCCCTGCGCTTGGGCCAGTTCATCATCGGCATCCGAAATGATGTTGCGGGCTTTGACCAGATCTTCTTTGCCAATGCGAATTTCCTCTTCGAGCAGCCTTACCTCGGACACATCTTGTTGCTGCAACTGTTCGCGATTTTCATCAATGCCGTGTTTGAGTAACAGAAAAAGCAGCGCCGCAGCGCCAAAGCCGCAGGACATCACATCCAGAAAGGCCAGGCTGAAATTAGAAGTTTGGCGACGGCTTCTTCTGCTCATGGCATAACCCGGATACAACGAATTGGATGGACTGTATTGCCTCGACTCAGGCGCAGCTCTGTACCCGGACTGAGAGTAGTGTCATGGCCTGCCAGTGAGCTTTGCCAGTTGTCACAAGGGCTAAGAACAAAGCCATCTGAACCCTGATGTATGCTAAATGCCATGTCGGTGGCAGAGTGCATTAATTGGTTGTTCAGCCAGCCATAGTGGCCCTCTTGTAGTGCCACAGCATGGTCTTCATAAAGTAAATGCGTTGCCCGTGGCAGGGGCCGACGACTGTACTTTGTGCGGGGAAGGCTATCAATCAGACTTATCCCGCCTGACGTTGCCTGCGGCAAGGTCAGTTCACTGATCGCAGGCACGTCGCTGCTGCTGAGAAGCCTGGCGTTTGGCAGTGATGCCGCCACACCGGGTAAACGGGCCAGGTGATGACTCAACCAAATCTGATGGGGGCTATTGTCCAACAGTTGATACAAGGGCGTAAGGAACTGCCGGATGACGCCCGTCAGCTCTGTGTTATCAAGTGTGAGAGATCTGTCAGCAATGCGAAGCGGTGATGGTGGCTGACTGTTGCAATACTGCCTGACCCATAAATACAAAGCCTGCTCGGTACTGCCTTGATGCATGGGGTCGAAACGCTGTTCCTGAATAAAACGTCTGGCCAGGTGTTTCATCAGATGCTCACATAATGGATCTAAGCCTACACCGCTCAGTAGCTGATGGTTGCCTTGGCTGAGGTTGTCAGATGCCGTGAGTTCGGTTAGCACTGTCTGCTTGCTGTGCAAGGCGATATGCAGGTGGGGGCCTGTTTCGGCACCATTTATCAAACTGGCCAGGGCGGTATTTATCAAGCCTGTCACTTGCCAGGGGGTTTCTCGCATAATACCCAGCAATAGCGAGAGTTGAGCCTGAGTAAGGCTGGCGGGTACTGCGACCAACACGGGGGAAGCGCCGACTTTTTCAGCTAAGGCTAATAGTTGCTGGTGAACCAAGTCTGCCGCATGGCGCACTCCTTCTGCGGACTTTATCGGCTCAAGGCTGAGTTGTTGCCAGTAGCTGCTGGTGCACTGCCCAGGAACTAAGCGCTGCTTGGCTAATGCCTGTTGGTCAAACAATAACTGCTTGTCTTGCTCACAAACCAGGCATAAATGTTCAATGTGTTGCCCTTGCCGATGAAGGCTTAAAGCAATATCGTTGATCGCCAGAATGTCCATCTTGCACCTCAATCCAGTTGCTTCATCCAGCGCAGCAAGTGTTCATCCGCGTAGCGTTTGGTTTGGGTGACGACGCGTTCTTGCTGTAGCTGTAACTGATGGCTGATAAACATGATGAATATGCTGATAAGCAAGGCGATAAAGGTTGAGTTAAATGCCACCCCCAATGCCTGAGTCACCCCGGTAATATCGCCTTCAATGGCTTTATGGGCCTGTCCCAGGGCATCGCCTATTCCCCTTACCGTGCCGATAAAGCCGATAGAGGGGATGGCCCAGGCTATGTAGCGCACCAGCGATAACTCACTGTCCAGTCGGTCAGACTCGGTATCACATTGTTCCTTGATGGCATCGGCGGCGGCGGTGACATCGCCGGTAGCCGCAAAACGTTGCAGGGCACTCAACAAAGTGCGGGGTGTCAGCAGTTGCTGCTGTTGCTCAGGCAGCGCTTGCAGCGGCCTGCACAGATTGACCGCATCGGCAGGCAGGATGGTAGTGCCTTGTTCTATAGCTAGCCAATGGCGCGACAACATACGCTTCTCGCCTTGTAACTGCCAGGCTTTAAAGCCCATGATGGCGCAAGCCCACAGCATCAGAATAAAACAGCTTTCCTGTTCAAAATCTTTTAGCACTACGTACCAGGAACGCTGAACCTGAATGGTCTGTCCCTGGCTTTGTAGTTCGGCTTGTTGTTGGATCAGCGCATCGGCCTTGGGCCTGATTAAAGATACATAGGTACCATGCACCAGGATAATGGCCAGTAGTAAGCTAAAAAGCTGGTAGATAAACTCACGGGGGACACGATTTTCCATAGCGAACCTCATATATCCGTGGGAAAAGAAACCGAGGCATCTTCGGAGATTTCCTCGGAGGGGATGAAGATGCCTTCGCGGTTTAACTCGGGTTGATCAGGGGCAAATGCTTGTCCGGTTTGACAACTCAGTACCAACGCCAGCAGCATTAGTTTCAGCTTTCTGCTCATGGGCTAATCTCCGTGTTTGTGTTCAGGGATTCGGCATAACGGGCCAGGCGGAAACCTACATCGCGGCGTGCGTCGCTACCGTAATCCCGGTAAGACAGTCTGACTTCGGTCAAACGGCCATGAGCCCAACTGGCGCCTCGAATGACATGATGGATACCTTGCTGAGCACCAAGAGGGTCGGTATCGGCCTTGAAATTCAGTCCGGAATGGATCTGATAAACGTCATGTACCCATTCAGAGACATTCCCCATCAGGTCATACAGGCCCTTATTGTCGGCGTGAAAACTGGCCACCGGCGCGCTGACCTTGAAGTTGTCTTCATAACCGGCCAGTACGTCGCCAACTAATGCTGCGCTTTCCATGCCAGCCAGATTGGCAATGCCCGCTGGCGGAGGTAGTTGCTGACCCCAATTAAATTGCTGCATATGGTCCTGCTGATAGCGTGATGCCCAGGCCCATTCAGCTTCACTCGGCAGACGATAGCCATTGGCGGTGGCATTGAAGCCCTGATATTGATTGTCTTCGATAAGGTAAAAAGGCTGTAACCCTTCCTGCGCGGAAAGCCAGTTGCAGAAGCGGGCTGCTTCCAGCCAACTGATGTTGACCACAGGTTGATTGTCACCATCCAGACTGGCTCCTTCAGCATGAGAAGAGCTATGAAAGGAGGCAAACTGCCGGTATTGGCGGTTGGTGACTTCGGTGGTGCCCAGATAAAAGGGGCGGGCCAGCGCGACCTTGTGCAAAGTTTCATTGGCGCGACGTCCTTGTTCACGCCTGGATGCGCCCATTTCAAAGCTCACTTGAGGATGAAAGAGTTTCAGTCTGACATCACCCAACAATGTCAGTTGGCTTGGAAGCGCCTCAAAACGGGCTTGCTCAAGGGTCTTCAGCTTGGCCTGGACCTTGATGGTTTGACCGGCCCTGGGAGTCAGTGTCTGGATAAAGTCGGCATGGCCTGCCAGACTCACTCGTAGTTTTTGTGGATGGGCGGCTAACTCCAGCGTTTGGTTGGCGCGACCAAGCAGAATGTCGTTGATATACAGCAGCGCATCCTGATGCGAAGTACTGACCGACACCTTGCCGAGCAGGGGAGCTAAATTCAGCGCCAATGACTGGCTGCTACCCGCGTTCGCCTGAATCTCGCGCCTGGTGGGTTGATACCCTTCTCGCAGCAGTAATAACTCATGATTTGTTCCTGCACTTAGTGACAGTTCAAGGGGGGTTTTTCCTTGATATAAGCCGTCCAGGCTGACACTTGCCCCAGTAGGTGTCGATGTGAGCTGCAAGGTGGCCGATGCTGGCAATAATCTAGCCTGGCTAATAGCAAGGCTTTCACCCGCACTGATATCAATACGCTGCTGCCAGCTCTGATAGCCTGGGTGAGAGAGTTGCAGTTTATGACTACCAGCCAGCAGCTCAATATCCAAAGGGGTTTGACCATAAGGTTGTTCGTCGACACTCAAGGTGGCACCACTGGGGTAGCTGTCCAGTGCCAGGGTTCCCCAGTTTGGCAACAGTTCCAGGTCAAACTGTTGCAGCTGATCATAGCCCTGAACTTCAACAACCTTTGACTGACTTTGATAACGTGGTGCCTCAAAACGCAGGCTTTGTTCTCCAAGCGGCACATTAAGCAAGGTTTCATCGGTGCTGCCCAGTAATTGGTTATTAAGATAAACCTGTGCACTGACATTGCTGGAGATCTGGAGTCGGCCCGGCAGAGGCTGCAGCTCAACATTTAGGCGAAAGTGATCTTCGCTGGCGGTATCGAGCTGGCGCTCATAAGGGTTGTATCCCGACTGGCTGATATACAGCTTATACTGGCCTGGCATTAACAATCTGCGCCCAGCAATTTGCATCTGATAGGGGCCTTCCAGCCGAATCTGGCTGGAAGATGGACTGACTTGTATATCCAGGCTGGTGGCACTGAGCAAAAAGCCAGCGACACCCAGCAAGACACAAAGCAATATGGCTACCAGCCACAGCCAGGGGCGCCAGATACGACGTCGAGGCTGCGATTGCCGGCTGCCAGGCTCAAAAACTGCCGGGGTGATCAGGGTGGCATTTTTTATCTGCAGATTGCTCATATGCTGCCTATTTTTTCAGTACAACGAATACTAATTGTGGTAGCGGCTTCGCCGGCTTGAAGAACAAACTCATGCATCACATCCCGATATCCGGCACGAGTGCCTTGCAAGATGTATTTGCCTGGGTAGAGCTGGATTTGCTTGCTGTCGAAAACCCCAAGTCCGCCAACCTTGAACAGCTGTACTTGAGTTTGTTTGTCGGATAAAAGCTGAACGGTAACTGACTGTCTGGCCTGGATGAGCAAGTGCTGCAGATCATCTATCTGGTCGCTGAGGCGGGGGCCGGGTTGCTTGATGCGGCTGGCCTGATCCAGTAATTCGGCCGCATTGGCATAATGACGTTCATCGCGCAGGGCCAAAGGGGCAGCCAGTCTGGCGCTAAGCAGCTCATCCAGCTCGGCTCTGGCCTGAGCGCGAAGCAGGGCGACCCTTACCTGCACCAGTCCAGATTGCAATGCATCAGCTTGTTTGTAACGCTCTATGGCCTCTGGCCATTGCTCGCTAGCCTCGAGTGTCTGGCCATCTTGCATCAGCTGAGCAATGCGCTGCGCCAGTTGCTTGCTTTTCGCTTGGCGCATGGCGTCCAGACTGTCCTGGTCTTTGGGCTTAAGATGAAGCGCCTGGGTGAAAGCATCGATGGCCTGCTGTGTGTCGTTGTTGGCTAAGGCCGACAGTCCGCTTGACATATAACGGCGATGCAAGCGATCCAATTTGTTCTGCTGTAAGCGCGCCAGGGTTTGGCTGGCACCCAGATGCATTGAATTAAGGCCATGGGCCTGGTTAGCAAACTCAATGGCGTCGTCCAGCTTGCCATCTTCTTCAGCATATTGGCTGGCGGTGAGCAGTTTGAGTAGCGCAGGTAAATTTTGAGCGCGCTGTAAACCGGATACGGCAGCCTCTTGTTCTGGCGCCATGGCATAGGCCAGTTCAAACGCGTGGATGGCAGCGTCGACATCGTCATTAGCCAGGGCAGCTTGGCCATCATTTAAGGCGGCTTCCAGCACTTGCTGTCCTTGACTTTGCAGGCTCTGCAAAGCCTCCAGACTTGTCTGGTATTGTGCCAGCGCCTGGGTGAACTGGCGTTGCTGATAGTAACTATCGCCGTCTGCGGCAAATTGCAGGGCTTGCTGAAAGCTCTCCTCGGCCCAGCGCTGCACCGCTATGTTTTCGAGCTCTTGCTGCACGGTTAGCAGTTGCTGAAGGACATCCTGTGCTTCACGCCTGGCTTTCGCTAATTGCGCATCTTGAAACGGACTATCTTCAAGTTTACTGGTGACTGGCTCCGGCGCGGGGAGGGCTGTATTGTTGGCCTTGGGCAGCCATTCCGGCAGATAGAAAATGGCAACAATCAGCAACAGACTGAATAGCACCAGTGGTAGCAGAATAGATGGCCTGCCACCGGGATTAATGGGAGAGCCGACTCTTTCTACCGAGAAACTTGGCGGTGACGTCGGTTTGTCGTTGTCTGGTTTTTCATCCTGCATAACTACCTCTTCTTTGTGAGGGCTAGGGTTCGGATTGTCCACGTTCTAACTGATAGATTTCCCTGAGCAGCGCTTTCCACTGCTGGTATTGGTCATCCACTGTGCCTGACAGTGTGACGGTACGATCTTCCAGTTCGATGCTCTGCGGCGCGATACTGGCTTCCAGTGACTCTCCCAATTCGAGTAATGCGTCAACGTGGATCTGTGCCTGATCCGCTTTATCCATACCGCTTTTCAACATGTAGCCACCGCCTGCTACGCCAACGTAAGAGGCCGCGCGCGCCACAGCGTCTGGGCTTCCAGCACCTAATACGCCGCCGAGAATGGCTGCCGCACCGAGCATAATGCGTTTACGTGATTCTTCCTGGAGTTCCCGCATCGCAATGACTTCCTGATAACTCTGGCCACGCCAGGCCCGATAGGCCACAGTCATTTCACGGGCGTACTGAGAGTAATATTCCTGCAAGGTATCTATGTACATTTGGTCACGCTCACGAATGGCCTGCAGGCGCTGCATCATGTTGTCTCCGGATGCAGGAAGCCTGTTGATACTGACGTAGCCATTACTGTCCCGCTTTACGTAGTCACCAAATACCTGAGGAGAAAACTCACTGGCGAAGCGCAAGGCGGCCAATTCATGCAGATAGGCAACCTGCTGCTCGTTTAATTGCTGACGGTATTGCAGCAGGTCGTTGGCGATGCGGTTGTATAGGTCAAGGAAGGGTTCTTCGGTTTGCTTATATTTGGGGTCATAGGCGTAGCGACTGGCCTGGCTTTCATATTCTTTTTCCAGCCAGGTTCGGCCACTGGCGTCGAAGGCATGGATCCACAGACGTAACTTCTCGCCATCTGAAGAGAGTATTTTTCCTGTTACATTCAAATCCAGGGGCACAGAGTTTTGAGGAACGATGCGAACCGGCCCCCACGCGGCACTTTTTTGCATGGCCTGCATTAACTGAAAAGGAAAATATTGGCTTTCTGCTTTACGTATTTCCGCAAAGTAGAGGGTATTTTCGTCATCTTCCTCGGGCATTTCACCCGGGTCAAAGCGCACTATGGCAACATCCAGCAGTTGGTTTTCATTCAATAAGGTTTGCTGGGTGACTACCGGTGTCGTGTTAGTCGATTTCACTTGGTAGGTTGCACAGCCACCCGTCAGTAATGCGACTAAAGCTAACGACAACAGAACTAAATGTTTCATTCGCGTTCCCCCATTTATCCTGATTGCTCGTTGGTGACTTTTTTAAGTGGCAAGCCTTTGTATTTTCGATATTCATTCCAAAGTTGCTCGCGTAGGGCAGGGTCACGTTCTTTGATAGCAGCTTCGCGGATTTGTCTGGCGACCACGTCATCCTCGTTGGCATTGGGAATATCTGCCGGTACGCCGCCAATACCTGGTAAGGGGGTACCTCCTTCTGGCAAGGGCGAGCCAGCTGATGCAGGGACGCCATTGGATGAAGAGTCATTTCCTTGGCTACCTGCTTCATTGGCTTGTTCACCGCCAAAACCTTGATCTTCGGCTGACTCAACACCTTCTTCCTCGCTTTCGCTTGCTTCGGACATGGGGGCTCCTTGTTTGGCTGCGCGGTCCCGAATGTAACTATTTTCACGCAATATCATCTGGTCATATTGTCCCATGGCTCCCTCCAGGCGGGCATCGGCTCTGGCGATAAGCTGCTCGTCTGTTGCAGTACTTTGATGGGAGCTTGGCACTTGACTCGCGGAAGTGGTTTGTGAAGCTGAAGACGAAGAAGACGAAGAAGACGAAGAAGACGAAGAAGACGAAGAAGACGAAGAAGACGAAGAAGACGAAGAAGACGAAGAAGAAGCTGCACTTACTTCCTCTGAAAAGTCGATATCATCTGACTCGCTTTGTCCTTCTCCTTGTATATCATCATTGGCTTCCTGACTGGTTTCTTCGCTACCATTTGCATTGCCGCCTAAGTCTTGTTCGCTCTGACCTGCGCCGATTTCAGGTTGTTGCATCCCTTCATTGCTCTTTCCCTCGCTTTGCTGCCCCATGGTTCCTGAGCTGCCACTTGGGTCGTTGTTCGCGCCGGATTGCTGCCCGTCCTGCTGGCCCTGATTGCCCTGCTGGGAAGCTTCTGCGCCAGCCGAGCTTTGGCTGCGCTGCGCTTGGCCATCATTTGATGAGGATTGTCCCTGGGACTGGCTGGCTCGACCGCCACTGGAAGGCATTGATGGTGGAGACTGATTTTGACCTTGCCCCTGTTGTTGGCTTTGCTTTTGTCCCTGGCCAGATGAGCTACTGGGCTGGCTTGGCGGACTGGGTTTAGATGGCTGAGGTGTTGGCGGCGTAGGTTGTGATGTTGACTCACAACCAGTGAGTGCCAAACACAATGCAGCACCGATTAGCGAAATTCTGTATCGTCTGACGGGGTGTAGAATCGACATATTGCTGCTCCTAAGGGTTGCTGAGTTTCAGCCGAACCCCCAATGTTTCTATTGGTTCCTCTTCTTCAAAGCGTGGGCGAAAACTGGCGGTACGCAAGAATTTCAATGCTCTGGAACGCATCGCAGTGGCATCCAAAGGGATAGAATCAAGCAATTGAATATTGTTGGCCTTGCCGTGGGCATTGACGTCAAAACTGGCTAGGACAAAGCGATCGGGTTCCCGGTATTGGCCATCTTCGCCGAGGAATATTTTTGAATCAGGCAGTAATGTCGGGCGCTCAAAAAGTTGAAAGGCATTGTTTTCCTGTCCCTTCCGAGCTAGTTCCCTGGCTTCGCGGTAGGTGTCGAAAGCATCGGTGGTTTTACCGAACATCAAATACCAGTCTGCCAGTCCCACCCTGGCCAGTACCTTATTCTGCATGGCCGCTGATTCGGTTTGGGCATCATAAATTTCCACCATCTTTTCTAAGGCCAGCTTGCCTTCTCGGTAGTTTTCCGTGCGATAGTCAACGGCGGGCAAGCCCATGTAAAAACTACCCTGACGCGTCATATCCAGGCTGTCGAAGTTGAACTCTAACTGAGCTGGTCCAAGCTGAGATTTAAAGAAGTTGGCCATGACTAATCCCTTCAGGCTTTGCACCATACGTGGATCTTTGTCGCCGTAATTGGCCAGAATGATGTCGTGAGTTTGCTGGTAAAGGGCTTCGGATTGGAGCAGTCTGACATAGGTCTCGTTGAGAAATTCATGATGGTGCACAAACAGCAGCCAACTGGCATAGTTGAACAGGTATGGCAGCAGGTGTGGATCGTCAGGTTGGTAGTTACGGTTCACCAACCAATATACTCGCTGATGTAGATCATCCAGTTCCTTCCAGCGATTCTGCGCCATCATGCTGATATGCATTTTCTCTATGATTGGTACTTGGGCCAAGGCATAAATACCCTGACCGATTTTGGTGATTTGCAATGCGCGGGAAAAACTATCAATGGCCAATTGATGTTGATTTTGCTGTTGGTAGGCAACCCCAAGCTGCGAGAGTAGTTGCCCTAACTGTGGGCTGTAGGTTCCTTCATCCTGCTGAACGCGATCAATTTCCTGCAAATAGGGCTGGATGGGTCGCATATCCAGCTCATTAGCCAAGGTGGGGCCGGGCAACAGTAACAATACCAATACGGACGGACTAATCACGCAACGGGCAGCAATACTCATGATACAACCCCAAGGAACGAGTTATTTACCTGAAACCTGATGCCTGAGCACAGAGCTCAAACCTCAAACCTTTAACCAGATAGTGATAGTGTGTTTCCCGGTGTCCTGTGTGCAGCTGCTTGCCGGATATCGTTGTTTTGTTCTGGATCCTCTTGTCAAAAATGTCGAAAACGAAAATGTTGTCTGAGCATTTTTGCGCTTAAATGTGGTCTGAACCGCATTGCTAAAGGCATGACAGCGGTGACATCCTTGCTTATTAATCATACGCTTAGGTCGACAGAAGCAGACCTTAAAGCGAGTATAGTTAAGATGTAATTAAAAGGTTAAAAAAAGTTGATTATTTTTTGTTCGGTCTGGCTGAGGCGTCATTAATAAGGCCTGAGACGGCGGTTTGTAAGGCAGGTTGAATGAAAAAAGGCAAAAAGAAGCCGGTCAGTGACCGGCTTAGTTCGTTACTGCAGCACATCCTCTGCGGGGGTGTTAACATCCGGCAGTGGCTTGCCTTTTAGGTCAGGAATCGGCTGGGCCTTGAGCTGTTTTTCCAGGTAGTCGATGGCATAGCGAAGCTGGGCATCCTGCCCCTTGAATGTGGCATGGGGTAGATTATCGACTTCTATGCTTGGTGCAACGCCGTAGCCTTCCACAATCCAGCGTCCGTCCATGGCATATTGGGCAAATTCGGCCACCCGTGCCATGCCGTTATCGGCCAGACGATTGCGACCGGTCAGCCAAACGCCCGCACCGGCTGTGCGCTTACCCACAACAGGTGCCAGGTTCAGGGTTTTAACGGCGGCGGTAAAGGTTTCGCCGTCCGAATAGGTATACTGGTCAGCCAGCACCACCAAATGCCCTCTAAATGCAGACTGCATATTGGTTGACGCTTCTCCTTGGGTGTTTTCCCAGAATGCCCAGGCCTTACGCATCAGCTTCTCAATCAGCCAACTGTCAATATTGCCGCCACGGTTACGCCGAACATCAATAACCAAGCCCTTCTTGTTGTAATTGGCGTAGAACTCGCGGGCAAATTCGGCAATATCATTACCGCCCATGGCATTAATATGCAGATAGCCAAAATCGGGGTTTGCTTGCTCCACTTTATGGCGATTCTGGCTCACCCAGTCCAGATAGCGCAGTTGGTTGGCATCTCTGTTGCTAACCGGTGTTACCACGGTTTGGTGAGATTTTCCGCCGCGCTTAAGTTCTAGTAAAACCTGCTTGTTGTGCTGATTTCTAAGGGCACTGACCAGTTCACTGATTTGCTTAACAGGCTGTCCATTGACGGCCAGGATAATATCGCCCGGTTTGGCATCAACCCCGGGTTTCGCCAGCGGTGCAGCGCGTTCTGGCCGCTCAGGGTCATGCTGGAAGATATGTGAGATTTCCAGTCCTTTGCTTGTTTGTGTGAACCTGGCCCCCAGTGAGGCGGCACGAGGACGCTCGCTGGCGTTGGGGACGTCTCCGCCGTATACCTGTGAATGCAGGGTATTAAGTTCACCCATCATTTGTGCAAATACGTCGTTAAGTTCGTAGCGATCGGTGACCCGTTTCAGCAAAGGCTGGTATTTATCTTTCACTGCAGCCCAATCAAGACCGCGCATACGCTTATCAAACAGCGAGTCACGGTGCATCAGCCAGGCATCATGGAATATCTGTTGCCATTCCTCACTGGGATTCAGCAGCATTTGCCAGTCTTGGCTATTGAGTTTGCTTTGGCTGGTATCGCTCGGAAATTTCTGTTTGGCATCCACGATAAAGATATTGGCATTGTCTGCACCTTCTTGCCGCACCAGCATTTTCTTGCCGTCAGTGGACAGGGCAAACTCTGCTACACCCTCTTTAAAGGTTTCCAGCTTAGCTTGCGGGTTGATCTCAATGGATTTTATCACCGGCTTGCTGCCGGGTTCGCTGATTTGGTCAAGGACATACAAGTAGTCTTTATTTGCTTGCAGCCCCTTATAGTTACCGGCGGGAACGCTGACCTGCCAAAGCCGCTCGCTAATGCCCTGCCAGTCCAGTTGTGACGCTTTCTTGTCCTCTTTACTGTCTTTGTCCTTTTTACCTTCATCGATGTTTTTTTCCAAGCCGGCTAACAGCTCATCATTGGCCTGGAAAGGGAAACGTGCCTTAGCATCGAGCGCATAAGCAAATATCTGGCTACGCCGGTCGAAGGCTGGGCCCATATTGCGATCGCCCCAGGGCGAGTTTGGTGTAGCAACAAAATGGCGGTTAGACAGGAAATACAGCCAATTACCATCTTGGCTGAAGGCTGGTGCATACGACTCGTATTTTTCTGAGGTGAGTATTTGCGAACGCTGATTTTTGATATCAAACAGGGTGATTTGTCCACGCTCCTTACCCAAGCCGGTACCGGCAATGGCCAGCAGACTGCTGTCCTGCGACCAACTAAGGCTGGCAATCGGGGAAAGGCCAGCATAGCCACTGAGTATTTTTCGATTTTTACCGCTGGCTAAGTCCAGCAGCCAGACATTGCCTTTTTTGTCATCGTGGACCAACGAATTGCCATCTGGAGACAAGCTTAGATTCCAGCGATAGGTGTTGCCATCTTGGGTTAGTTGCTTGGCGTCGCTTGAGCCGTCGGCGGCGTAGCGCCAGATTTCCATTTCGCCGCTGGCATCATTAAAGGCGTATACCCACTTTCCGTCGTGACTAAGCAGGGCATTGCGGCTGCGTGAGTTTTTCGGCGTGGCGATCTCAACCAGACGGGACTTATCAATGCCGGATATGGCAATACGCCCTCTGGCAGTCAGTACGGCTTTTTCTTGTTCGCCGGCTAGGCTGGTGGAGGTCAGGTAACGCAGGGGCTTGTTTTCCCAGTGTTCACGCAGATTGGGAAAATCCGAGGTGAGATCCAATGGTAGTTTTTGTGTTGTGCCAGTGGCGAGATTCAGCAGTTGCAAGTCGGCACCCAACTGGAACACCAGGTTATCACCGCTGAGGCTGGCATGACGTACGGCTAAATTGGTGAACTTAGTTACTTGTTCGATAGCGGAACCATCCAGGTTCATGCGCCAGATATTATCGTTACCGCTGCTATCAGAAATAAAATACAGTTTGTTGTTGTGCAGCATAGGACGGCGCACAGAGCCTTCATGACTGGCGGTCAGAGCCCTGGCTTCCTGGTTTTTGCCCGGCGCAAAATGCCAAAGTTCGCCGGTCGCTCCACCGCGGTATTGGCGGCTGTTGTCGGTCGACACTTGCAGACCAAACTGGCTGAAATACAAATGCTTGCCTGTGTCATCCAATACACCTTCTACGGCGTCGGCCACTTCCAGCTCGGTGACCTTAAGAGTATCAGGGTTCACTTTTAGCAGGTTCCAGCTAAATGACATGCCGGTGCGGCCGGTTGTGCTGTAAAGTACCTCGCCTGCGGCTGTCCAGCCATGCACTTTTACCTGCGCTTGTTCAAACGTGAGGCGTTTGGCCAGTCCGCCTTCAATAGGCAGCATATACACCTCGTTGGCCCCATCATAATTCGCCACAAAGGCCACATATTTACCATCTTTGGACAATGCCGCCATGGTTTCTTCGGCAGGGTGGGTGGTCAGGCGTCTGGCCTGAGGCTGATTGAGTCCGGCCACCCATAGGTCGCCTTCGGCGGTGAATACTAAGGTATCGCCAGCCAGGGCCGGAAAACGGTAATAACCCTCGGCAGCATTGGCCAGGGTGCTGACGCCAAACATCAGGCTTACTAAGAGTCTTTTCTTCATATTGCTTCCCATGAAGGCATTTGTCGTATGCCATTTATTTTTGTAACTGCTGGCCAAGCCTATGGCAGACAAGGTGGCTTGTGAACACTGGCCTGTATGAAAACTGTAACAAGACTTGGCTAAAACAGACTACTCTGGCTAGCTTGACGTGGTAAGTTGACTGTGAAAGGTGAGTTCTTGTTAGGCCAATCCTGAAAAAACTGTTCGGCCAGCCAAGGGGCATCACTGTTATCTGCCAGGTGGAAAAACACAAAAGGAGTTCTGCCTTCATCCAGCCATTGCTGCAGTTTACTGTGCCAGCTTTGATAGAACCGACGGTTGGCAAGGATATCTGGATGGCCGACAAAACGCACTACGGGGTGCGCTCCGGTGGCAATCACATTGACCGGCACCCGTGGCTTTTTCATTTTCACCTCACCCAGCAGCCCTTTATTACCCTTGGCGCTGAATAGCCCACGGGTATCCATAATGACGCGATTGACTCCGTTATCTAGCAGTAATCTGTTGAATTGGCGCTCTTCGTCACCTTTGGCAAAAAACGCCGGGTGGCGCACTTCCACCGCGTAAACAAAGTCGTCCGGCAGTCGTTGTAAAAAGTGCTGTAAACGTGGCAGGTAGCGGGGACCAAAATGCGCGGGTAGTTGCAACATCAAACAGCCAATTTGTGTCGCCATAGGCCGAAACCGGGCCAGAAAATCTAAAGTTTGCTGCTCTACATCCTGCAGTAATTGATGGTGACTAATGCTCTGATGAAACTTAAAGCAAAATTTAAAGCGCTCGGGCACACTTTGCTGCCAGCGCCGCAGATTGGCTTCATCGGGAATCTGATAAAAACTGGTATTACCTTCAACAGAATTAAACAACCGGCTGTAATGGTAGAGGCTTTGTGCCGATGGCGTGGCGGCGGGGAAAATGCTGCCAGACCAAGCATCCATATGCCACATGGGGCATCCGGCAAATAGCAATGAAGAAGATGGCATGGCATTCCAGACTGACGACAACGGCCAGGCAGTTTAACAAAGTATCAGGTGATGACAGAAGCCTGCGTGACACCTCGCATATTCGTTTGGTTTGGGTATACTATGCGGCCTTTGGTTTCGGCTTTTTTGATTGGCCAGTTCAGGGCCGTTTTTGTAGGACAAGGTTTTATTCATGCGCACAGATTATTGCGGCAATATCAATGCATCCTTTATTGGTCAGGAAGTGACTCTGACGGGTTGGGTAAATCGTCGACGTGACTTAGGTGGCGTTATTTTCCTCGATTTGCGTGATCGTCAGGGCATAGTGCAAGTGGTGTACGATCCTGATTTGGCCGAGGTTTTTGAACAAGCCAATAAAGTGCGTAACGAATTTTGTGTACAGATCAGAGGCCTGGTGCGTGCCCGTCCGGAAGGTCAAATCAATAAAGACATGAGCACTGGGGAAATTGAGATCTTGGGCAAAGCGCTGACAGTGCTAAACAAAGCCGCCCCCTTGCCACTGGATTTTAATCAGGAAAACTCTGAAGAGCAGCGTTTAAAATACCGTTATCTGGACCTGCGTCGCCCTGTGATGACTCAGCGTCTGATGTTCCGTGCCAAAGTAACAGGTGCGGTGCGTCGTTATCTGGAAGACGAGGGTTTCCTGGATATTGAAACCCCGATCCTGACCAAAGCGACGCCGGAAGGTGCTCGCGATTACCTGGTACCCAGTCGCACCCATAAAGGTGAGTTTTTTGCCCTGCCACAATCACCACAGCTGTTTAAACAGCTGCTGATGATGTCGGGTATGGATCGCTACTACCAGATTGTTAAGTGCTTCCGTGACGAAGACTTGCGCGCCGATCGCCAGCCTGAGTTTACCCAGATTGATATCGAGACTTCTTTCCTCGATGCCGATGGCGTGATGGCCATTACCGAACGAATGATTCGCGGCCTGTTCAAAGACCTGCTGAATGTAGATCTCGGTGACTTCCCGCGTATGACCTATGCCGACGCCATGCAGCGCTACGGTAGTGATAAGCCGGATTTGCGTAACCCACTGGAGCTGGTAGATGTGGCAGACCTGGTTAAGGATGTCGAGTTTAAGGTATTCAGTGGTCCGGCTAATGATGCCAAAGGCCGTGTGAGTGTTATCCGTGTTCCCGGTGGAGCTAGTTTGTCTCGCAAGCAGTTGGATGACTACGGTAATTTTGTCGGTATCTACGGTGCTAAAGGCCTGGCCTGGTTAAAAGTGAACGACAAAGCCGCCGGTTTGGAAGGTTTGCAGTCTCCCATTCTTAGATTCCTCGGTGAAGAGGTGGCGAATGCCTTGTTGGCGCGCACAGGTGCTGAAACAGGCGATATCCTGCTGTTTGGCGCTGATTCTGCCCGTGTGGTCACCGAAGCCCTGGGCGCTCTGCGTCTTAAGCTGGGTGAAGACTTGAACCTGCTACAAGGTGAGTGGCGCCCGTTGTGGGTGGTGGACTTCCCAATGTTCGAGGAAGTAGATGGCAATTTATACGCCCTGCATCATCCGTTTACCGCGCCGCGTGATATGACTCCAGAGCAGTTGGCGGCCGACCCGCAAAATGCCATCTCCAATGCCTACGATATGGTGCTAAACGGTGTAGAACTGGGCGGTGGCTCAGTGCGTATTCACGACCAGGCCATGCAAGCCGAAGTGTTCCGTATTTTGGGTATCAGCGATGAAGAAGCTGAGCTGAAATTCGGCTTCCTGCTGGAAGCGCTGCGCTACGGTGCGCCGCCACATGCTGGCTTGGCCTTTGGTTTAGACCGTATGGTGATGCTGATGGTGGGCGCAAGCTCTATTCGTGACGTGATGGCCTTCCCCAAAACCACCACCGCGGCTTGTCCGTTAACTGACGCGCCGTCCCCAGCCAATCCTGATGCACTGAAAGAACTGGCTATCCAGACTGTTAAAACCAGCCAATGAGTTTTAAACAGCCGCGCTCGGTGCTGGTGGTGATATACGACCAGCATCACCGGGTGCTGGTGATGCAGCGTTTGGATGATGCCAATTTCTGGCAATCAGTCACCGGCTCTATGGAGCCGGATGAGCAGCCTTTCCAGACCGCTTTGCGCGAAGTGCTGGAAGAAACGGGTATTGATGTTGCGGGCCTTGGTTATCAACTGGTGGATTGTGCTATTACCAACGAATATGAAATCCGTCCAGCCTGGCGTCACAGATACGCACCAGGCGTGACCACTAACACTGAATACGTGTTTAGTCTGAAGGTGAAACCCAACCAAGCCATTGAACTTAGCGAGCACAGTGATTTTCTGTGGCTACCCTGGCAGGATGCAGTGGATAAGGTGTGGTCGCAAACCAATCGTAAGGCAATTCAACAACTGGCCTGCACTTGGGAGCAAGACCAGTGAGTATCATTTTGGGTATCGACCCAGGTTCAAGGATCACCGGCTATGGCGTAATACGCCAGGTAGGCGGCAAATTTGAGTATTTAGGCAGTGGCTGTATTCGTTTGCCAGAGGGCGCGTTACCCGAGCGCCTGCAGCTTATTTACAATGGCATCACCGAGCTAATCACTCAGTATCAACCCACCCAGATGGCGGTTGAGCAGGTGTTTCTGGCGCGAAACCCGGACTCTGCACTCAAGCTTGGCCAAGCCCGGGGCGCGGCAATTGTGGCGGCGACCAACCAGGGATTGTTGGTCTCTGAATACTCGGCGCGGCAAATCAAACAAGCGGTGGTCGGCAAAGGCAGTGCTGTCAAAGAGCAGGTTCAGCATATGGTCACCTACTTGCTCAAATTACCCGGTAAACCTCAGGCAGATGCGGCGGATGCCTTGGCGGTGGCGTTATGCCACGGTCATACCAGCCAAAGCTTGATAAAGCTGGCCGGGCAGGCGAGTAAAACGGTAAGGGGCCGATTGCGCCGCTAAGCCAGGTTGAGTGGCGCAAGATATAAATAGTAGGAAATAACAATGATAGGCAGAATTCGCGGCACACTAATTGAGAAACAGCCTCCTGAAGTGCTTATTGAAGTGGGTGGTGTGGGTTATGAAATCCAGATGCCCATGACCAGTTTTTACCAGCTTCCGGAGCTTGGCAAAGAGGCTGTGGTATACACCCATTTTGTGGTGCGGGAAGATGCTCAGCTGCTGTTCGGATTTGCCAGCAAAGCCGAACGGGCTTTGTTCAGAGAGCTTATCAAGGCCAATGGTGTTGGGCCTAAACTGGCACTGACCATTTTATCGGGTATGTCGGCCAGCCAGTTTGTCATTTGCGTGCAAAATCAGGATGTCAGCGCCTTGATAAAACTACCGGGGGTAGGGCGTAAAACCGCTGAACGTCTGTTAGTTGAGCTCAAGGACAGGTTGAAGCATTTCCTTGGTGACGATGAGCAAGCCTTTACCCTTGCCTCACAAACCGGACCGGTAGAGAATACTTTTGTGGTATCGGATGACCCTCGAGATGAGGCAATCAGTGCCTTAATTGCTCTGGGTTATAAAACAGCGCAAGCGGAAAAAACCGTCAAGTCTTTGTACAAAGAGGGTGTAAGTTCTGAGCAGCTAATCCGCGACGCATTGCGTTCCATGCTTTAATGCCGTTGCCATCCACATTTAAGCCACGCATGAGTGAGATGCCTAAAACATGATAGAAGCCGACAGACTGATCCAGCCTACCGCCAGAGAAGAAGATGAAGCGGTAGATCGTGCCATACGTCCCAAAATGTTGGCCGATTATACTGGCCAGGATCATGTGCGTGAGCAAATGGAGATCTTTATTCAAGCTGCCAGAAAGCGTCAGGATGCGCTCGATCACTTACTTATCTTCGGTCCACCCGGACTTGGCAAAACCACATTGGCAAATATTGTTGCTAATGAGATGGGGGTGAATATTAAAACCACCTCCGGCCCTGTGCTGGAAAAAGCCGGAGACCTGGCGGCGCTGCTCACCAATCTTGAAGCTCATGATGTGTTGTTTATTGATGAAATTCACCGTCTGAGTCCCGTGGTGGAAGAGATTCTTTATCCGGCCATGGAAGACTATCAGTTGGATATTATGATTGGTGAAGGGCCAGCGGCCCGTTCCATCAAACTCGACCTGCCACCTTTTACTCTGGTTGGGGCTACTACCCGTGCCGGTTCGTTAACGTCGCCGCTACGTGACCGCTTCGGTATTGTTCAGCGCCTGGAGTTTTACAATGTGCGCGATCTGACGCAGATTGTGCAGCGTTCGGCCAATTACCTGAATTTAAACATGCAGGAAGAAGGCGCGCTTGAGGTGGCCAGACGGGCCAGAGGGACCCCACGTATTGCCAACAGATTGCTACGCCGGGTGCGGGATTATGCAGAAATCAAAGCCGATGGCGTTATCTCTGCCCAAGTCGCGTCCAAAGCATTGGACATGTTGGATGTCGACAAGGAAGGCTTTGATTACATGGACAGAAAACTACTGAATGCCATTATCGACAAGTTTTCCGGTGGGCCTGTGGGATTAGATAACCTGGCTGCCGCGATTGGTGAAGAGAAAGATACGATAGAAGATGTGATAGAGCCCTTCTTGATTCAGCAAGGATTTCTACAGCGTACCCCCCGTGGGCGTATCGCCACCCAAAGAGCCTTCCTGCATTTGGGCTTTGATGTTCAAGGTTAGAGGTTGGGTGTGACTCAGAGGTGTCGGGCTTAGGTCCGACTCTCTGTGAAGCGTTAAACCAACAACAGATAACAACCGCCTGGCTATTTTGCCCGAATTGGGAAAGTCTGGATAAATATTGACGTATCCATACGTTAAGCCAGAATTTCACGCCTTACGCCTTACGCCTTACGCCTTACGCCTTACGCCTTACGCCTTACGCCTTACGTTTAAAACAGGCAAAAAAAAGCCCACCTAAAAGGTGGGCAAAAGCAACAAGTGTTGAAGGAAAAGGAAAACTCTTCCAGGGAACATGTCAACAGGAGATGTGACAAATGCATCTGGCTCTCAAAGATGAAACATCGTGCGCTAGCTCAGAATACGAAGTGTATTTTACGGCTTTACGGTGATTGCACAATTGAGTTTTTCTGTCATTTATCATTAGTAAAACTAATGTGTAAACTTGTTGTTTAAATTTGTTATTGTAATTTTTCTGTAATAATTGCTTCTAACACCTTTAAAAACGCGATCTTTCTGTTTTGACTATTTTGTAATCTATTAAAAATACTATCGGATTTACCTTGGGTTATAGCTTTATGCGGTGTAGGTAAATAGATATGCAGTTATATATCATAAAGATAGATTTTCTGAGACTGTGCAAGACACCAATTCGCGCTCAATGCACATAGAATAAGGGCTTGGCATCTTTGCTTATTGGTATAAAAAAACATCAGTTGCGACAGTTTACCCGTTACAGAGGGTAGTCGGTCTTGGTATGCTAGGGGCTGAATGATAACTTTTGGAATAACTAGCGGTGACGACGCATATTCATGAAATCCGTGTGTATTATGAGGACACGGATGCTGGAGGCATAGTGTATTATGCCAACTACCTGAAGTTTTTAGAGCGTGCCAGAACCGAATGGTTGCGGGCTTTAGGTATAGAACAAGACAAGTTATTGGAACAATCCATAGGTTTTGTCGTCAAACGGGTGGAAGTGGATTATCAGGCGGCTGCCAGGTTTAACCAACTACTGCGGGTTGAATCTCAGATAACTGAGATAAAACGAGCCAGCTTGCTATTCCAGCAGAGGATCTTAGATCAGAATAACAACGTATTAGTGCGCGCGTCGGTGAAGGTGGTTTGTGTCAACCTGGTTGAGATGAAACCTATCGGCATACCGGAATTTATTTTAGGGGAACTGTCCAGTGTCAGGTGAAATGTCTGTATTTGGCTTATTTATGCAAGCCAGCTTGTTGGTCAAACTTGTTATGCTGTTGTTGCTGGCGACGTCAGTTGTGTCCTGGGCATTTATCTTTCAACGTAGCAAAGCGCTGAAGTTCGCTCAGGCCGAAGTTCGAAAGTTTGAAGATAAGTTTTGGTCTGGTGGTGATTTAAACCGCTTGTTCCAGGAAATTTCAGCACGAAATCAAGTATCCGGTATGGCCAGTTTGTTTGTGGCCGGTTTTAAAGAATTTGCCCGTTTACGCAAAAGTGCTGCTGCCTCACCACAAGCCGTCATGGACGGTACTTATCGGGCCATGCGGGTTGTATTGTCCCGAGAAGTTGATTCATTAGAAAGCCATTTGCCATTTTTAGCCACGGCTGGCTCTATCAGCCCCTATATCGGTTTATTTGGTACTGTTTGGGGCATTATGACTGCCTTTATCGCCTTGGGAGAAGTGCAGCAGGCCACCTTGGCCATGGTTGCCCCTGGTATTGCGGAAGCTTTGATTGCAACGGCTATGGGCTTATTCGCTGCTATACCGGCAGTTATTGCCTACAACCGCTTCAGTCATCAGGTTGAGAAGCTGGAAAACAGCTATGCCAACTTTATGGAAGAGTTTTCCAGTATTCTGCATCGCCAGTCTCACGCCAGCGAAAGCGCAGCCTAGGAGCGGATATGTACGAGAGAAAGCGTCGCCGCCCCGTCTCGGAAATTAACGTCGTTCCTTATATTGACGTCATGTTGGTACTGTTGATCATTTTTATGGTGACAGCACCCTTGGTGACACAAGGAGTAAAAGTAGAGCTGCCCAAAGCCTCTGCAGAAGCACTGTCTGACGACTCTAAGCCACCAATCATTGCGTCTGTAAATATGGATGGCGAGTACTTTTTAAATGTTGGTGGAAATCCCGATAAGCCCATGGCTGCAGATGAATTGGCTGCTCTGGTGGCTGAACAGTTAAAGCTGCAACCTGAGGCGCCAGTTGTTGTTAAGGGTGATGGCAGAGTGGCATACAACCAAGTGGTTCAGTTGATGGTACTGTTACAACAAGCGGGCGTGCCTTCTGTTGGTTTGATGACGGATTCCACGGAGCAGTAGATGGACAAGTTGAAGATTTCCCTATGGAAATCCGTTGCTCTGCATTTGGTACTTGTTGTGCTGCTCGCTGTCAGTGTGAATTTTCATACACCTATGCCAACCCCGGATTTACCTCAGGTAAATGTGGTCCAGGCCGTCGCTATTGATAGGGCGGTAATTGATGCGCAAGCTAAGCGAATACAGGACAAGAAGGACGCAGAGAAGCGCGCTGAACAACAGAGACTGGCGGATATAGAGCGTAAAGCCAGGGAAGCGGAGAAAGAACGCCAGCAGGAAAAAGAGCGGGCGCGCCAACTTGAACTAGATAAAAAGCGTAAGGCCGATGAAAAGCGCAAGGCTGAAGCGGCTGCGGCCGAGGCTAAACGTAAACAAGCAGAAGAGAAAAAACGTGCGGAGCAAGCTGAAGCCGAACGTAAGCGTAAGGAGCAAGAGCGCTTAAAGGCGGAGAAGGCTGCCAAAGAAAAACGCGAGCGTGAAAAGAAAGCGGAAGATGAGCGTAAACGTCGGGAAGCACAAGAACGCGCCGAGATGGAAAGGCAGATGCAGGAACAACTGCAGGCGGAACAGGCTGCTCAGCAACGGCGTCGTAGCCAGCAAGTGCTAACCGAATTGCAAAAATATACGGCGCTGATTAAACAAACTATTCAGCGTAACCTGATAGTGGATCAATCCATGAAAGGGAAATCCTGCCGACTGAACATTCGTCTTGCTTCGAATGGACTGGTGACGCAGGTTCGGGTGTTAAATGGCGATGCGATTTTATGCCGGGCGGCACAAACCGCCGTCTATAAGGCCGAGACATTGCCCGTATCGCCGGAGCCGGACGTATATGAAAAGCTTAGAGATATTAACTTAACCGTAGAGCCAAATCTGTGATGAAAAAACTGTTATTTGCTGCTGTGGCATATCTATGTTGTGCCCTGAATGCTAATGCAACGCTGGAAATTGTCATTACCGAAGGTATTGATACGGCCAGGCCCGTTGCTATAGTGCCCTTCCAATGGAAAGGGCAGGGACCTATGCCGCTGAGTTTGTCCGAGGTGATTTCCGCCGATTTGGCCAGAAGTGGTAAATTTAATCCGATTAAAACCGCCAATATGCCGCAAATGCCGAGCCGAGATGGTGATGTGGACTATGCCGCTTGGGCCAGTAAGGGCATTGAGGCGATTCTGGTGGGTAAAGTTGAAGAACAGGGAATTGACCGTTTTTTGGTGTCTTTTGAGCTGATTGATGTATTGCGTGGCCAGATTACGGGAGGCAAAGCCCAAGTGTTGAGTAACGGTAAACTGGTCGGCAGTAGCGATCATATTCTGGCCAATCGTCAGCATGCTATAGATGGAAATAGCTTCCGGCAGCATGCTCACCGTATCTCTGATATCGTTTATGAAAAACTGACCGGTGAGCGTGGTGCATTTTTAACCCGTATTGCTTACGTTATTGTGCGCGACCGAGCCCAAGAGCCTTTCCCGTATCAGTTGGTAGTCGCAGATTATGACGGATTCAACGAAACCGTTTTGCTGCGTTCCAAAGAGCCTTTGATGTCGCCGGTGTGGTCTCCTGATGGCAGTAAGCTGGCGTATGTGAGTTTTGAGAATCATCGCTCGCAGATTTATATCCAGGATATTTATACCATGAGCCGCACCCGGCTCACCGATTTCCCCGGTATTAACGGGGCGCCCCAGTTCTCGCCAGATGGTAAGCAATTGGCGATGGTACTGTCTAAAGATGGCAACCCAGATATCTATATTATGGATTTGGCCAGCCGACAGCTTCGTCGCCTGACAGACAGTCGTAATATCGACACCGAACCTAGCTGGACACCCGACGGGCAAAACATCATCTTTACCTCAGAACGGGGTGGTAAACCTCAGTTATATAGCGTAAATTTAGGCTCGGGCAAGGTTCGCCGCTTGACTTTTGAGGGAGAAATGAACCTGGGGGCTACGGTCACGCCCGACGGCAAGGAAGTGGTGATGGTTAATCGCACTAATGGTAACTATCACATTGCAAGATTAAATATGTCGTCCGGTTTGATGCAGGTGCTGACCAAGACTTATCTTGATGAATCACCCAGTATTGCGCCGAACGGCAGTATGATAATATACAGTACCCTGCATAACAGAAAGCAGGTGCTGTCGCTTGTATCGTTGGATGGGCGCTTTAAAGCAAGGTTACCTGCGGCTAATGGACAGGTTAAATCACCAAGCTGGTCGCCGTTTTTAATGTAATTTGTTAAAACCTTTGAAAACAATAAGGATCACGAGAATGCAACTAAACAAAGTATTCAAGGGCGTCATCATTGCTCTGCCAGTTATCACTCTGATGGCTTGTTCTTCCAGCAGCCAGGTTGATGATCAAGCGTCAACAAATCAGACTCAAACCAGCGCAGAGCAAGAATCTTCTAACGTACAAACTGGTACTGTTGAGCGTGTAAAGACTCCTCAAGAGTTAGCTCGTGAAGAGTTGGATGCGCTAATAAATGAACAGATCGTGTACTTTGACTTTGACCGTTCTACCATTGGTTCTGAGTACTACGGTACTCTGGACAAGCATGCGGCATTCCTCGTCAAAAACCCTGGTCAGCGTGTAACAGTTGAAGGCCACTGTGACAGCCGTGGTACCCCTGAGTACAACATTGCATTGGGTGAGCGTCGTGCTAAGTCTGTTGCTACCTACCTGCAAAACGCTGGTGTAAGCAGCTCTCAGATTTCAGTGGTATCTTACGGTGAAGAGAAACCTCTGGATCCAAGCCTGACCGAAGCGGCGTTCGCTAAGAACCGTCGCGGCGTATTGGTTTATCGTTAAGATTTGACGATGATTAAGCGCCACGTAGCCTTAGTCGGAACCTTTATGGGAGCCGCCGTTTGTGCGGCACCTGCGCCCGTGACCGATGTAACTTCCGGCAGTTTGGAAAGTCGTATGGCTGCGCTGGAAAGAATGGTAGATGCCAGGACTAATGCTCAACATTCTGTTCAAGCTCAGTTAGACCAGTTGCAGAACGAGGTTAACGATTTGCGTGGAGTAGTGGAATTACATAGCCACAAGCTTGAGCAAATTCTAGAGCGTCAGCGTGAGCTGTATCTTGAAATTGATAAACGCATTGATGCGGTTATGAAAAGACCGGTTTCTGGTCAGTCAGACTTTTCTACTCCTGCTCTTGATACAGGGCCGGCGGCTGGCTCAATGAGCGAGCAAGAAGCTTATGACAGAGCGGTAAATCTGATTCTGCGGGACAAGCAGTATGATCAGGCCATCCCCGAATTTGAGGCCTTTCTGAGAGCCTATCCGAATTCGGGCTTTGCAGCTAACGCCAGGTACTGGTTGGGGCAACTACTGTTTAATAAACAGGATTGGAGTGGTGCTGCCGGTCATTTTGAACGGGTTATTAGTGAATTTCCTGATTCAAATAAGCGTGCCGACTCCTTGTTGAAGTTAGGGATGATTGCTCAGAATCAGTCGAATCTGGCCAGGGCACAGCAGCTTTATGAGCAGGTTGTGCGGGAATATCCTGACTCTTCGGCCAGAAAGTTGGCAGAACCCAGGCTTCGTACGCTTAAAGCCAATTAACTGAAAGTTGCAAATCTCATTGAACGCCGCAGAGTGTCGCTCTGGGGCGTTTTTTTATTCCCAATAGACTGCATACCAGCTTCTCTCTATTCCCTCTGTGTGCTGTTCACACTTCGCTGTGAAGGATCCTACACTAGGAAGGCATTTAGCCTTGGAATGACCATTTAAGGTGTATCGAAAGGGGCACGGTGCTTTAAAGGAGCAGATAGATTTAGATTGTGGTGGGCTGGATTACAAAATACATCCTGCATTTGCCCTACGGGCCATCGCTAAATACGTGATGTTCAAATTTTTTCCTGAAAAATTTGTCGAACCGGCTGGTTCTCACCCCACACGACCCAAAAATGGTTGTATCAAGTAGGATAGGAGTTTGGATTTTTTAGATTGTGGTGGGTCGTGCTGGATTCGAACCAGCGACCAATTGATTAAAAGTCAACTGCTCTACCAACTGATACGACAGCGCGCAATCTGATGGAAGCGTGAAGATTATCTCTTAG
>NZ_JAFKCS010000020.1:0-36850 GCF_017255015.1 Bowmanella yangjiangensis
TCTTACATAGCCGGTGTCACTTCACAACCACGCAATCGTATGGGAAACGATATCGAAATCATCTCTGGTGGTAAAGGCACGGCTGATGAGAAATTCAAAGCCCTGCAAGACGCCGGTGTTACTACCGTGCGTTCACTGGCTGATATCGGCAAAGCGCTGCGCGAGCGTACTGGCTGGTAATTACCGGTTACGCGCTTCGGGCCGTGAAATGCGAGCTTTGAGCTAAAAGTTAAAAACCCGCTTCGGCGGGTTTTTGTTTATTTGGGCCCTATGCTGTGAAGCCAGTTTATCTCAGTATGAGCATCGAAAGACTTCCTGGGAAAAGCAAATTAAGGGCAGCCAAAGAGCAGCTGCAAGCGCGTTTTTGTGGAAGCCAGGTGTAATAAATCTGGGAGAAAAATTTATAGAGTACTTTTGGAATGGTAAGATATTCCCGTTCATTCTTCTCATAAGTGTATGACTTTTGAAATATTACTGTATTGCCTCTCCACACAAAAATGAACTTTGGTATGACCATCGATTGTATGTAAACCTGAAAGAAGAGCTTTCTGCTTTGGGGTATCATTATCGCGCTGCCGCAAAGAACAGAATATATTTTCTCGGTGCGCCTCAGAGGCATTTTTATCCAGAAGTTGGCAAGTTCGATCCTACGGCGAACAACATTGCTTTGGTCTATTGTCATCCTGAGAAGCTGAATAGATTAGATAGGTTTGAGCATGTCTTTGCTTGCAGCCGTGGCTTTAAGAGTTTTTTGGACTGGCAGAGATGGAAGAATTGGGAGATTTTTAAATCAGAGAAGCCCTTTACGACGAAAAGACCTATTCAGATTATCCCTCCTTTTTCGTCCTTGAAACCGGCAGGTAATACAATGCCCCGGTATCAGTGTGATGTTTCGTTTATGGGGGTGCCTCGTATTAGACCTGCACTCGAAGCCGTGCTGCCGCTTGTGGATGAGCTGAATATCAAGTTAAATCTCTATGGCCCGGGCTGGCACAGTTATCCGGGACAAGGCAACCCAGAGAAGTATTGGATTGCTAAGCAAATTCCTTATGAAGATATACCCAAGCTAGCATTGGGTAGCAAAGTTTGTTTGTTAGATCACCACGACACTATGAACAAGATTGGCTCAATCAGTCATAAGTATGTTGACTTTGTGATGTCCGGAGGGTTTGTGGTGAGCGACTATAACCGAGATGCTGTGAAGAACTATAGCGGTATCTGCTTTAGTGAGCAGCGTCCACTCAAAAGTATTCTGAGCGAGTACTTAAATGATGAAGAAAAGCGGCGCAGACACGTGTTAAAACAGCAATCAATAATGGAAAAGCAGACAACGAAAATTGCTGCTGAGCGTTTAGCCAGTTGCTTTGTGTAGGTTTGAGTTTGTGCAAGTTACTTTTATTTATCTATTCCAGTCTAATTTTATTCGGATTTTAATAGAATTATTTATATAGGAATAATGTTTATCTAATTGATTCTGTAACTTTGTTAAAGGAATAATGATTAAATGTATACGCCTGAATTTTTTCGCTCTCATTTTCTCAATAATGAGTGTTTCAATGAAACAGGGGGGAGTTTTAATTCTGTTGTGAAAGAGTTTTGTGAAAAACTCACCCCTAGAGAGAAGAATAATTCTATCGGGATTGATTTTAGGGAATTCATAGATTGCAAAAAGGAGTGTGAATTTCTTGATGATGAGGTTGCGGGAGTAATAATTGAGAGTTGAGACCATCCTTATCTAGATGTGCTAGTCCTCGAGTTTTACAATATGCTTAAAATACCTATCCAAGTATTTCACGGGCCTTCTAGTAAGTATAAGCTGTTAGAAGGGGGGCTTGGTTCTCTTGTTGATAGTGGTATTGTTAAATTAACTCCTTTGAAGTCTGACAGACTGAAGGCCAGCTCTTATAATGCACTTTTGTTGTCACGTGAATTTTGGTCTCAAATAATTGGTCGAAAGAAAATACTTATTTTTCAGACGGACGCAATACTCTGTAGAAATTCAGATTATAAATTGGATGATTTTTTATGTTTCGATTATATTGGTTCAAAATGGCCTAATGAGAGAGCAATTGGAGTTTGCGTGGAAGGTGGAAATGGTGGCTTTAGTTTGAGAGATTGGCATGCCTGTTATAAGGTTCTTGAACTGTTCCCTTCGCAGTACTGGAGTGGTGCAGAAGATACGTACTTTGCTTTTTTTCTTGAGGTGGCAGGTTTTAATGTCGCCAGTAATAATGACTGCGAAAAGTTTAGCACTCAACACCAGTTCGTAAGGAAAAGCTTCGGTGCACACAATATTAGACTTTTAAAACAGGAAGAGAAAAAAAGATTTCTGGAGTATTGTCCCGAGGCAAAAAGAATTTTGAGTAGGGTGTAAAGATACTTCTTGCTATTTCTTTTTATCTATTGAGCATGGACAGTTTTTCCTTGCTCACAGGCAGTGCTGATTGTCATCTTTTGCGTCTAATGCCTTGTTCGTGAGGATAAGAGTTATGCCGTTTGGCGTATTCAGCGGGTAAAATAGTCTGGTTTGTTTAAGGAGAAGCTTTTAGATGTTGAGAGATAACCAAACCCGCTACGGTGCTATTTCCAGACTATTACATTGGGGAATGGCGTTGTTGATAGTGTGGCAATGCGGTAGTTCATCTGCGCGTTTTTTTATGGAAGATAGCGCCATTGAACAGTTTATGTGGCCAACTCACAAACCGGTTGGTTTGCTGATCTTTGTGTTTATGGTAATTCGTATTGTGTGGGCTGTTATGCATATGTCCAGCCGTCCTGCTGCCGTGAATATGCTGGCAAAATTGGGTCATATCGCGTTGTATGCTTTCCTGTTTGCTGTGCCGCTGTTTGCCTTGCTTCGTCAATACGGTTCAGGGCGGACATTCGAGGCCTTTGGCATCACAGTAATGCCTGGCTTTGAAGGTGAGAAGATCGAATGGATGCTTGAGCTAGGCAATAACTGGCATGGCCTGCTGGGTTGGACATTGTTTGCTTTTGTTGCGGGTCATATATTGATGGCTTTTGTGCATCGCTATGATGCGGGTAAGCAAGACATTATCCGTAGAATGTGGCGATAAGGGCAAAAACAAGCGAAGTATTCTGAGCCCGCTCGGCTTTCGAATTATTTTTTTGTGATTGAAGCCGCCTGTTATGCAGGCGGCTTTTTTGTTAAGGCTGATACCTTGGTCAGACAGTTTGATTTTAGTTACTAAGCGTTTTTCTGATTCATTGTGTTGGCATAACTAGGTAAGCGAACTTTTTACTGAGTTCTAAAGCGTCAAAATGTCTAGCTATCTGAAACGACAGACGGATAACGAGCCTACCAATATGAACTATATTGAGAAGCGATGCTGGCGTGGGGTTGCATGGTCTGGTTTAAATCAATGAGGGAGCATATTTGATGAGGTATTTCAGTTCTAAAACGTTGACCTTTGTCACAATTGCGTTTCTGGCGGCCGGTCTCTACCAAAGGTAAACATCCTGCTTAGTGAGTATTTTTGCAATATCTATATTCTGAGCCTGACTGGCGTGTTGGAGGTGTTATGAAAAAGCTATGCGGTATTGGTGGTTTGGCTATGGGAGTGGGCATTTTGCTGGTTAGCCAAGCCGTGGCGAACACTGTGTCAGATTTTCCTGATGCGCGACAAAGTGACCCTGCTAAGTTGGGTTGGATGGTTGGGTCTCCGCCGCCTGCGGACAAGATTCTTCGTTTCGACGACGGCAGTTACTTTCGTTTTCCACAAATGCGCTGGAGTGTATCGAACTTCCGACAACTGATGCCTACCGTTAATGTCTCCAGAGGGATCGGTAACCCCTCTCCACTTAAGGCTAAGTTGCGCGATGATCTGGATGAGGTGCAGTTTACGCCTATTGGACGCACCTCTGCTATGACCTGGCAGGCATCGCTACTGGAAAACTATACCGACGGTATCTTGGTTATGCACAAAGGCACTGTTGTGTATGAGCGTTATTTCGGTGTGTTAACGCCACAGGGACAGCATGCTGCGATGTCTGTCACCAAAACCTTCGTTGGGACGCTGGCAGCGTTACTGGTGGCTGAAGGGAAACTGATACCGGAACGAAAGGTGTCTGAATATGTGCCGGAACTTGAGGCGTCTGCATTCGGCTCTGCGACGGTCAGGCAGGTTATGGATATGACCACCGGCATCCGCTTCAGCGAAGATTATGCCGATCCTAACGCCGAAGTGTGGGCCCATGCAGCAGCGGGGAATCCGCTACCCAAGCCAGCGGATTATCAGGGACCTCGCTCCTATTACGACTTTCTGAAAACCGTAACTGACGAGGGTAAGCACGGTACAGCCTTTCATTATCGCACCGCCAATACCGATGTTCTGGGCTGGATACTCGCCAGAGTGACAGGTAAGCATGTCGCGCAGTTGTTGTCGGAGCGAATCTGGCAAAAAATGGGGATGGAGCAGGATGCTTATATGTCGGTGGACTCCATAGGCACGCCCTTTGCTGGCGGGGGACTGAATTTGGGCCTGCGAGATTTGGCCCGTTTTGGGGAAACGATTAGAAATGATGGTTATTTCAATGGACAGCAAATATTGCCGAAGTCTGTGATTGCTGATATTCGCAAAGGAGCAAGCCAAACGGATTTTGCAGCCGCCGGTTATGCCTTGCTAAAAGGCTGGAGTTACCGGAATATGTGGTGGGTCACCCACAATGCTCACGGTGCATTTATGGCCCGGGGCGTTCATGGGCAGGCGTTATACATTGATCCAAAAGCCGAAATGGTCATCGCCCGGTTTGCCAGTCACCCGGTAGCGGGTAATGCCGCTAATGATCCCATATCGCTAGCGGCCTATCAGGCATTGGCTGAACATTTGCTTAGCGAGCAAACCACGCCCTGAGTTGAAGGCTCTTATGACGGTTTTTTTATGCTGTATCGCGATATCCTTGCTTGCCCTCAGTAAAAATCTTTACTGAGGGAATTTATCCTCACAAACTAATGAAAACGCTATTTTATTAGCGCTTTCCTCCTGCTTTGGGCGGGTTTTCTAACTGTATTACCTAAAAGTCGTACTTGTAATTTTCTATCAGCTGAGGATACTGGGGCGCTCATTTGGTGTGACAATAAATGCTAACTGCAGATAAACAAGTCAAAAAGCTCCGCATTTACGGGGTATGGCCTTATTAAAACTAAACGCAGCTTTGCCAATGAATACCAGACAGTCGCATTAATAGCGGCGGGGCTTTTATGCACCATGGTATAACCAGCTAAACTGGCATCGGTTTGACCCTACCTAACGCTCATAACAATTAAAAAAAATCAGATTAACTGTTTGTTATTTCGTGACTTTTGAAAAATGGAAAAGGGTTAATAAACGATGACATATATTCATCAAACGATAACGGATTTAAAGTATAGCAGCCCGGCCCAGGCCGAGTTTTATCAGGCTGTGGAAGAAGTGCTGGATTCATTGGGGCCCATTTTGGAAACCAATAAAATTTATCAGCAGCAGGCAATTATCCAGCGTATCGTCGAGCCTGAACGTCAGATCATGTTCAGGGTACCCTGGGTTGATGACAAGGGCGAAATCCAGGTCAATAAAGGCTATCGGATTGAATTTAACTCGGCGCTTGGCCCTTATAAGGGGGGGCTTAGATTTCACCCCAGCGTTAACGCAAGTATTATTAAGTTTCTGGGCTTTGAGCAGATTTTTAAAAACGCCTTGACGGGGTTACCTATAGGTGGCGGCAAAGGCGGCGCGAACTTCGATCCTAAAGGACGGTCTGACGGCGAAATCATGCGTTTTTGTCAATCTTTTATGAATGAACTTTATCGCCATATCGGTCCCACCACGGATGTGCCAGCGGGGGATATCGGCGTAGGGGCGCGTGAGATTGGCTATATGTTTGGCCAGTATAAGCGTCTTACCGGCCGCTATGAGGGTGTACTCACAGGTAAAAGTTTGTTGTGGGGCGGCTCTTTGGTCCGCAAAGAAGCCACCGGATATGGTGCGGTGTACTTTGCTGACTTTATGCTAAAAGACCGCGGCGATAGTTTGCAGGGGAAACGCTGCCTGGTGTCAGGGGCAGGTAACGTGGCCATTTATGCAATGAAAAAACTCTATCAACTAGGCGCTACGCCAATCGCCTGTAGTGATTCATCAGGCACGCTCTACCATGATAAAGGCATTGATTTGGCCTTAGTAAGGCATCTCAAAGAAGAGCAGCGCAGCTGTTTAAAAGAATATCTCAACGCCCATCCTGACGCCCTGTATACGCCCAGAAGTGACTACCCAGAGGATGGACACGCAGTATGGCGCTACGCCGCTGATGCGGCTTTCCCTTGTGCTACGCAAAATGAACTGACCGGCGCGGATGCGCAAAGCTTGTTGGCCAATGGTTGTAAGCTGGTAAGTGAAGGTGCCAATATGCCGTCTACTCAGGAAGCGGTAAACGCCTTTATTGCTGCGGGCATTGCCTACGGACCAGGTAAAGCGGCGAATGCCGGCGGTGTGGCTACCAGTCAGTTGGAAATGGCACAAAATGCGAGTATGCAGAACTGGACATTCGAGCAGGTAGATAAGCAATTGCAGCACATTATGAGGAACATTTTTGTGACCGCGAATGACACCGCTAAAGCCTTTGGCCAAGAGGGTAATCTGGTGCTGGGTGCGAATATCGCCGGATTCCGCCGGGTTGCGGATGCCATGATCGAACAAGGCGTTGTGTAGCTATATTGCGTTTTATGAATGTGGTGATGTTTTTGGTTAACTGAGCGTCAGAGCCCCTGAGGCTCAGTTATTCTTGTTAGCCTTAAATTTAAAGCTGCCTTGCTTTGCCAGCTCAGAGAGTTGGGCTGAAAATCTGTGCTTTGGAGCTTCTGGCTACGAAGTCAATGCTGAATTAATTGCCAACCCAATCTCTAATGTGGCCAGCCCCAACAGCAAACTAATACTGACACTAAGCAGGGTTCCCAGCATCACATATTCGGTGAGTCGTCGGTCTTTTTGGCGGGTAAGATCGCCAAATCGAAAGACGGATTTGGCCGCCATTAAAAAGCCGATGCCGGAATATTGTCCCAGTAGTACAAAGGTCAGGATAAGCACTCGCTCCAGCACGCCGATAGCATGACCGGCATTGGGTAAGCTGCCTTCGTTAATGTCTAGTGTCCACTTTCTAAGTAAAAGCGCAATCAAGACCGAACTGGGGCGCATAATCAGCAAATAGGCCAGCAGGACGAGCAGATGGGGGGGACTCCACAGCCAGGTCCACAGAGAAGCCAGCCATGGCCAGTATGATGACAGTTGCATGGCAATGGCCATCAGCACGATGAAGTGTAGGAGTTGGTCCAGCAAAAAGTAACGGGCATAAGGCGGACAAAAGGATTTTGCCAAATCAATCAAATAATGGCTGATACCTACCAGCAGGGCTAACCAGATTGGCTGCCAGAATGCAGGACCCCAGCCGTATGCCCATTCCCAACTGAAAATAACCAACCAGGCGAGCAAGGCATGCACCAGGGCATGACAAAATAATTTAGGGGAACGGTGGTGGTGAGCCAGGCGCTCATTAATCCAACTGACCGGGTGGAAGAAAAAGTCACCCAGCAAATGGGCGGTCAGCAACGCCAGGATAAGTAGCAGTTCATCCATGAAAATACCTGTCGGTTAATTGTTCGCTGTAAAGGATAACCTGCATCAGTAGATCATAGTGGCCCTGGTTAAGCAACTTGGTTGCGTTAACTCTGGAGGTATGCAAGTGTTTGGCCACGGCTAAATGGCTTTTATCTTCAAGAAGCAGATATTCCTGTAAAGCCTGAGCCTGGCGCACTGTCATCTGTGATATCAGGGCATCGGTTTGGCGCAGAGTAATGCCCATATGCCAGTTAAAGTCATCCTCTGTACTTTGGACATTCATGCGCTGGCCCTGAGGCAGACTGTCCAACCCGGTACCCGATAAGGTAAAGGCTTCGCCTGTTGCACTTTTTACGTCCGGACGCGGGTTGCTGATAGTACCTATGCCCACACTTAAGCGGCAATCTTGTAGCTGGCTGCGCATGGCGAGCCTAAGCAGGATAGCGCTGTGGGCCCAAGCTTGTGGTTTATTCAACAGGAGCTGGAAGGCATCACCACGATAGACATTGTATTGTCCAGCGTCCCTGCGGCATAGATAGCGTAAGGTTTGGTCTAAAGCATAAAGTAAGGCGTCATATTCATTGGCAGGAATCTGGCTGGACGCCACTAAGTCGCCAGTTAAAACCGCATAGACTTTTGATTTTTTCATGTAACCTCCGGTGGTTACTTTTATGTATGTAACCTAATTTAGTTACTTTTAGCCAGGTAATCAACTGGGGTTACATCAGTCGGGCGGGGCTCGGCTGTGAAAGCCGCTATCTGGCTGCTGTATTCCCGTCACAAACTGGTATACTAGCGTTTTGTTGATAAACCTAATAACGACAGGGGTAGTAATGGCCGAGACCGACATTCGTCCGACCAATTTTATTCGTCAAATCATTGATAAGGATCTGGCTGAAGGGGTACACAATCATGTGCATACACGTTTCCCCCCTGAGCCCAATGGCTATCTGCACATTGGTCATGCTAAATCCATTTGTTTGAACTTCGGTCTGGCCCAAGATTATCAAGGGCAATGTAATCTGCGATTTGATGACACTAACCCCGAGAAAGAGAACATTGATTACGTTAATTCCATTAAAGACGACGTAAGCTGGCTTGGTTTCTCCTGGGATGGCGAAGTGTGCTATTCCTCTGATTATTTCGACCGTTTACATGGCTATGCCGTGGAACTCATTGAAAAAGGCTTAGCCTATGTGGAATTTTCCAGTCAGGAAACGATGCGTGAGTTGCGTGGCACCTTAAAAGAACCTGGCAAAAACAGTCCATACCGTGATACGACAGTCGAAGAAAACCTCGACCACTTTGCCAAGATGACCGCGGGTGAATACCCGGAAGGGCATTGCGTATTACGGGCTAAAATTGATATGGCGTCACCATTTATGTGCATGCGCGATCCGGTGATTTACCGGGTTAAGTTTGCCCATCACCATCAGACGGGTGACAAATGGTGTGTGTATCCCATGTACGATTTCACTCACTGTATTTCGGACGCTATCGAAGGTATTACGCATTCTCTGTGTACACTGGAGTTCCAGGATAACCGCCGTTTATACGACTGGGTACTAGATAATATCAGTATTGAATGTCACCCCCGTCAGTACGAATTTTCTCGTCTGAATCTGGAATATACGGTGCTTTCAAAGCGCAAGTTGATCCAGTTGGTTGAAGAGCAACATGTAGAGGGCTGGGACGACCCGCGTATGCCAACCATTGCCGGTTTGCGTCGCCGTGGTTATACACCTGCGTCTATTCGCGAGTTTTGCAAACGTATTGGCGTGACCAAAATGGATAACATGGTGGAAATGGGCATGCTGGAAGCCTGTATCCGCGATGACCTGAACCAAAATGCCGCGCGTGCTATGGCCGTTCTGGACCCCCTGAAAGTCGTGATTGAGAACTACCCAGCGGACCAGGTGGAAATGCTCAGTGCCCCTAACCATCCGTCAGATGACAGCATGGGCACCCGTGAGCTGCCCTTTACCCGTGAAATCTACATTGAGCGTGAAGATTTCCGTGAAGAAGCCAACAAGAAGTTCAAACGATTGGTGTTAGGTAAAGAAGTGCGCTTGCGTAATGCCTATTTCCTCAAAGCCGAGCGGGCCGAGAAAGACGAACAAGGCAATATCACCACACTTTATTGTACCTATGATGCGGATACCTTAGGCAAGGATCCTGCCGATGGTCGCAAGGCTAAAGGGGTTATTCATTGGGTATCGGCTAGTCATGGTGTACCTGCTGAAGTGCGTTTGTACGACCGCTTGTTCAAAGTGCCGAATCCGGCCGCAGAAGAAAGCTTCACTGATAGCATCAACCCTGCGTCGATGACAGTGGTGCAAGGGGTGCTTGAGCCCAGTTTGGCCAACACCGAACCAGGTAAAGCACTGCAGTTTGAGCGCTTAGGTTATTTCTGCAAAGACAAGCGTGCCGACAAACTGGTCTTTAACCGTACCGTGGGTTTGCGTGATACCTGGGCCAAAATCGAAGGCCAGGAATAAGTCGCAATATAGAATAAAAAAGCAGTGATGGTGTTTGCCATCACTGCTTTTATGCTTGAGGCCTGTTTACTTTGGCTGAGCGTCAATACTCTGGCCGTTCACCCCTTTGCTGTTATCTGCCATCAGATACACATATAACGGCATAATATCTTCTGGTGTTTTCAAAGATTCTGGCTTCTCACCTGGATAAGCCTTGGCACGCATTTTCGTGCGGGTTGCGCCGGGATTAATGCAGTTAAAGCGGATAGGGGAGTTAGCATACTCATCTGCCAGTACCTGCATCATGCCTTCAGTGGCAAATTTGGATACAGCGTAGGCGCCCCAGTAGGCTCTGCCTGTCCTGCCGACACCAGATGACGTGAATACAACCGACGCACACGGCGCGAGTTTCAACACAGGCAACAAGGCTTGAGTCAGCAGGAATTGGCTAGTGAGGTTAACCTGCATAATATCCTGCCATTCTTTTTCTTCTATTTGGGCAAACGGCCTTAAATAGCCTAATAAGCTGGCATTATGCAATACCCCATCCAGCTTGCCGAATTGCTCAACAATAGTTTGCGCAAACTGCTGGTAGTGGGTGGAAGTCGCACCATTAAGATCAAGTGGTACAATGGCGGGCTCTGGACAGCCAGCCTCAACAATTTCATCGTAAACCGCTTCAAGTTTACTGACTGTACGACCCAACAAAATGACCGTGGCTCCGGCCTTTGCATAGGAGAGTGCGGCAACTTTCCCAATACCGTCACCGGCTCCGGTAACCAGGATCACTTTGCCCTGCAGGGCTTCTTCCGCTGTATCATATTGCTGCATAAAATAACGGTCCAAATACATGAAAACCGGCGGATTCTAGCATTTAATTAAGGTGCTGTATGAGAAAAATACCTGAACATCCTGCTGTCACAAACAATTAACAAAACTTTGCAAATGGCTAGCAAAGTCAATAATATTGCATTAACGTTAACTGGTCATACTTGTTGGGATAACGCAATGAAATCCTGGCTTTGACCGGCTAAATTACGAGCAAAAGGCCCTTTTTTACCCTAGTGCCGACAAGGACAAATCCGGTCGGATGGTGGAACAAGAACAAAAAACAGGTTTTGGGGAGACACAATGAAAAAATTAGTAATCAGCGCTGCAGTAGCCTCTGTAATGGGGCTGTCTGGATGTGGAGGCGGTGAGTCGTTAAGCGACATCCAGTCTGATGCCGACAAGGCCCCTGCCAAACCCTTTGCAAGGATAGTGTTCGATCCGGCCGCCTCCAAGCTAAACGTACCCAATGATTTGTTAATGATCCCAGATACCAGTTTGGGCTTCTTTGACTTTACGATTAATACCGCCAGTGATGCTGATTTTAATCCTGCGGACCCGCAATCGGCATTGACGGCTTTGGATGGCTGGTCGACTCAACATCCATTTAAGATTGATATCAATGTGCCAAGTGGTGTCAGCCTGGATACATCCAGTGTTAGTGCTAATTCTATTCGTCTGTTTGAGTCGACACAGGCGTTAGAGGGTGATGAACCCTTATGTCAGGCTATTGCGGCTGAAGTTGCAGCGCCAGGATTGCCCTGTGTATTAGGTGATGAACTGGTGTGGGGTGTTGATTACATCGCACAGATGCCAGCTGGCCAAACTGGGTCGGTTCAGTCGGTTCAGGTTATTCCCTTGAAACCGCTGAAACCGGGGCAAGGTTATATGCTGGTTGTGACGGATGACCTTAAAGACAGTGATGGTCGCCCTGTGAAAGGGTCTTCCAGTTGGGAGTTGGCTTCTCAGGATCCGAACACTGCACCCTTAGGTTCAGATGCACAGAAGCAGCTACAGAACATTCTGAATTTCTTTATGACTCTGCTTGGCGGTGAAGGTTTGGAGCGGGGGGATGTCTCTTATGCCGCCTATTTCTCAACACAGTCCGCTGGTAAGGTGTTATCTACCGTAAAATCTATGCAAATTGCTCAGTTTGCTCAGGCCGTCGGTGCTGGAATGACGCCACAAGCTGCCGCAGCTCAGTATTTGCCTGTAATTCAAATTGGTAGCGCCCAGGCACCCGATGTCTATTCCGCTCTTGCTCCTCGCGCTTTAGGTGAGCAGATGTGGGCTCAAGTAACGGCACTTGGACTGAACACATGCTCAGGCCTCGTAGCTGGCTTGCAAAACGCTAACCCACAAATTGCCGGAACGGCAACACAAGTATTTAGTCAGCTTGGCATGTACTGCGCGGCACAGATGCGTCAGGGCAGCATGCAACTGGATTACTACCTGAGTAAAACTCACCCTACCACTGATTGGTGGCGGGCTGCTTGTACTAACGGTGCTATGCTGAAGAGTATGGGGGCCGCTGCTATTGGTAATGTGGTGGCGGCTGGCTTGACGGGGCCTTACAATGAGCAGTGCCAGGCGTTATCGCAAGGGCAGTTGTTTGACCTTGATCTGAAAACTGCTGGTGTTATCGCCTTTGACGATCCGCGTCACTTAACCAAGGTTAGCCCTATCCCTAGAACCAACGGCAAGGAAACTCTGACCGTACAAGTGACGGTACCTGATCCAAATTATGCCAATATTATCAATGCGCAATTAGGGCAACCGGCGATCAGTAAGCCTGCCGCTGGCTGGCCGGTAGTGATACTGCAGCACGGTATTACTTCTAAGAAAGAAGATATGCTTGCAGCGACAGGCGCATTGTCTTTAGCGGGTTATGCTACGGTGGCTATTGATCATCCGTTACATGGTAGCCGTGGTTTTGTGATTGATGGCAAAGTGGTTAATGCCAGCAGTGGAACCGGCGGCAGCCCGACTGATTATCTGAATCTGACTAGCTTGCTTAGTGCCAGAGACAATATGCGTCAGAGCATTGCGGATATTCTTGGTTTACGTTTGGGCTTAAATGCTGATGTGGATCTGTCTAACGGCAGTACTACCTTGTTGGATGGCACTCAGGTGTCTTTTGTTGGCCATTCTTTGGGTGCTATTACAGGGACGGGAGCAGTAGCCCTAGCCAATACAAGTTTTGGGGAACCTCTGGCAGCTTTCGATGGCATGTATAAGATTGAAGCCGCCACGTTGGCCAATCCTGGCGGTGGGGTAGGTGGTTTCCTTATGGAGTCTGCATCCTTCTCTCCGTTGATTAAGGGGTCCTTAATGGCAAAGGCATCACCCGAATTCCAGGCCGCTTTACAGCAGTATATGCAGGCAAATGGAATTCCTTCGGTAACTCCTGAACTGTTGACCGCATTTTATCCATTGTTTGAATCTCAACTGACTGCTGAACAACTAGCCAGTGCAAACGCTACTTTTGCGAGTTTTACATTCGCAGCTCAAACGTTAATCGATGCTGGTGATCCTAACAACTATGCCATGGCATTAGCTGCGAGCACTCCAGTACATATGATTGAAGTGGTGGGTGGTAACCAAGTTAATGGTGAAGTGAGTAAACCTGATCAGGTGATTCCAAACAAAACCACTTTACCTCTTGCCGGTACAGAGCCTTTGGCCAAGCTGATGGGATTATGGCCAGCGGTAGTGTCAGATACGCAAGGCAGTGGTTTAGTTCAGTTTGCGGAAGGAAGCCATAGTTCGCTGCTGGACCCAGGTCCAAGTGTGGCGGCAACCACCGAAATGCAAAAGCAATTGGCGACCTTTATGGCATCCAAGGGGATGTTGATTAATATCACTGATACCAGCGTGATAGCTCAGTAAAAAAACGCTGCATGCAGTTAATAAAGCCAGGTCTTTGACCTGGCTTTATTTTTAGGTAGATTGCCCCCACATAGAGTGGGTATGAAAATCATGGGAGTAATAGATTTTGGAATTCCTTTACGAATACGGACTGTTTGCGGCTAAAGCGATAACACTGGTTGTGGCGCTGCTATTAGCCGTCGGTGGCGTCATTGGCCTGGCCAGTCGTCAGAAGGCAGCTAAAGGTGAGTTAGAAATAAACTCGATATCCGAGCGTTTGGACGAGCTGAAACTGCATGCCAGTCAGTTAATTCTGAGTAAGGAAGAATGGAAGAAGCAGGAAAAAGCAGACAAAAAGCAAAAGAAAGCAGAGCAGAAAAAATCCAAGGAGGCTGCAGATACTCACAAGGCCAACTTGTTTGTAGTGGACTTCAAGGGCTCTATGGATGCACATGAAGTCGATGCTCTGCGCGAAGAAATCACGGCAATATTATGTATTGCCAAGCCAGAAGATGAGGTTTTGGTGCGCCTGGAAAGTGGTGGCGGTGTGGTACATGGTTATGGTCTGGCAGCATCACAATTACAGCGTTTAAGAGATGCCAATATAAAGCTGACCGTCTCTGTGGACAAGGTAGCTGCTAGTGGTGGTTATATGATGGCGTGCGTTGCCGATAGGGTGGTTGCGTCTAAATTCGCCATCATTGGTTCTATTGGCGTCATTGCCCAGCTTCCCAATTTTAATAAACTGTTGAAAAAGCACGACATTGACTGGGAGCAACATACCGCCGGGCAGTTTAAGCGCACCCTGACAGTATTCGGAGAAAACAATGATGAAGGTCGTCAAAAGTTTCGAGAAGAACTGGAAGAAGTGCATAAGCTATTTAAAGCCTTTGTGCAGGATCACCGCACAGAACTTGACCTGGATAAAGTGGCCACGGGTGAGTACTGGTATGGCACGCAAGCTTTAGAACTGAAGCTGGTTGATGAGTTACAGACCTCGGATGATCTATTGCTCAAAGCCAATCAGGATAAAAAGATATTCCAGGTAAAATACACGCAAAAGAAAAATCTGATGGAAAAGTTGGGTAAGAGCGCAGGGATTGCACTGGAGTCCACGATAGGCAAGCTCTGGCAAAAGTCCCAGCACCCTTTATAAAACTCATTCCTTTTATACATTATGCCGCCCCGGCGCTCTGCTGAGGTGGCATAACATCAAGTGCTTTAACTTTTACCACAAAGCATTGTTCGAATTGCATCGAGCTGGTCGTTGATATAAGACGCTAGTGTTTACTCTGTTAATAAAGATCAGACATCCCTGCTATGGAATGTATTTTTATCTGTTGGATGAAATGCTTGTTGGTGCCTTGGTTGGGAGTTCTAGCGTAGGGTGGTTTTAAACATGCTGGGGAGGGAGCAAGATAAAGCCAAGGGAACATTTCTGACCGTCCATCCATGGACATCGCTGATGAGTATTCCCTAGTGCATCAGCATATCGTCCATCCATGGACATCGCTGATGAGTGTTCCCTACCACATCAGCATACCGTCCATCCATGGACATCGCTGATGAGTGTTCCTTACCACATCAGCATACCGTCCATCCATGGACATAAAAAACCGCGGATTACCGCGGTTTTTTGTCTTAAGCGTATCTATTTATTTTTGTCGAAGTGCTCAAAATCGACATTTTCTTCACGAGCCCCAGCATTGGGATCGTTATAGGTATCAAGATCCAGTTCACCTTCGCTCTTTGCCACAATACAAGCTACAGTGCAGTCACCGGTGACATTGACCGCGGTACGGGTCATATCCAGCAACCGGTCAACCCCGATAATCAGGGCAATACCTTCCACCGGCAAACCAACCTGCTGCAACACCATCGCCAGCATAATCAGGCCCACGCCGGGCACACCTGCCGTACCAATGGATGCCAGGGTCGCGGTCAGGATCACCATCAGATAGTCCGAAACCGACAAATCCACTCCATAGACCTGAGCAATAAATACCGTGGCAACACCCTGCATAATGGCAGTGCCATCCATATTAATAGTGGCGCCTAAAGGTACAGTGAAAGAGGCTACGGTGTTCTTTACACCCAATTTGTTGCGCGCCGTTTCCAAAGTAACCGGCAGAGTGGCGCTACTACTTGAGGTACTAAAGGCAAATAGCGCAGCGTCGCGCATTTTGCGGATCATAATGATTGGATTTAAACCGGCTAACAGCTTAAGTAGTAGCGGGTAGGAAATAAACGCATGGACCAATAGTACAAACAATACTAAGAAGAAGTATTTCAGCAAACTCGTGAAAGTGTCAAAACCAATAGTGGCAAACAGTTTGGCCATCAGAGCCAACACGCCGTAAGGTGCTAAGTTCATTAGAATGGTCACCAGGCGCATAACGACTTTGTTTAAATCTTCGAACAAATCGCCAAGCCGCTTACCGGCACTGCCTGACATGGCCATGGAAACACCAAATAACACCGAGAAGACAATAATTTGCAACATGTTTCCCTCAGCCATGGCATTGATCGGGTTAGTGGGAAACATATTGATGATAACGTCAGACAACGAGGGCGCTTCTTTGGCTGTAAAGCTTGTGTTGGTATCCAGGTTTATACCCTCACCTGGTGACACAATTAACGCGAAAGAAACCGCAATAGTGATCGCCAATGCTGTGGTAAACAAATAGAGTAAAATTGATTTTCCGCCCAGACGCCCCAGCTTGCTTGGGTCTGAAAGGTTGCAGGTACCACAAACCAGTGATACAAAAACCAGCGGAACCACCAACATTTGTAAGCTGGCGATAAAGATTTTACCTATGATATTAAATATACCTTCCACCAGAAGCGTATACGTAGAAATCTCCAGCCCTAATACCCGGAAGGTGAAATCTCCGCTATCATCAAACAGGGCTCGAAGCAGGGTTCCGATGAGGATCCCGGCTAACATGCCGAGGAAGATTCTGGTGGTAAGACTGTACTTAGTTGCAGTAGAGGCCATAGATGTCCAAGTCGTTATAGTTATAAGCGGCTAAGACTAACAATTTTGCCGGATAAGCTGAACTTAAAAAACATCGAAATCAGCTAAACAGCTTATTCCAAAGACAATCAGAGGTTAGGGAGAAAAGAATGAGGTCAACCCTTAAAGTCGCAGCCATCTATTTGCTGAGCCTAATGCTCGTTGCCTGCGGCGGCGGCGGTTCATTGAGCAACGACGGAGGGGGGAATCCAACCCCCAGTTCATACAGTATTAGTTTCTCTGTTGTTGATGAGCAGGGCGGTGCCGTTGATCATGTCAACGGTGAGTTGTCAGCATCAACACCCTGGACCGTGCTTGCTAAAGTCACAAAAGATGGCAGTGCACAGTCGGGTGTAACCGTTACCTTTACCCTGGCCGATGGTGAAGTGGCCAGTTTGTCGAAGGGCAGTGACACCACTAATAGCGATGGTGTTGCCGAGGTGCAAGTATTGGCCGGTGGTAAAAAAGGCAGTGTGGTGCTTGCAGCCAGACTAACTGACAATACCGAAGCAACCTTATCTTTTGATTCAGCTGGCGATGGCAACTCATCAACAGTGGAGATTGCCAAACTAAGCCTGTTTGCCAGCTCTACGCAATTACCTTCTTCAGGCTCAGATGAAATTGAATTGATTGCATTGGTACAAGATGCATCAAACGCTTTACTGGAAGGTGTTGACGTTCAGTTTTCCGCTTCATCCGGCCAGCTAAGCACTGGAACCGCGACAACCGCTGATGATGGAACCGCTCGTAAAACTCTGACCACTTTAAATGAAGCGGAGAACCGTGAGATTGAAGTCAAAGCCAGGGCGGGTAATAAAGAACAAATCTTGCTGGTTAAAGTCGTAGGTACCAGTGTCAGAATCAATGGCCCGTCTTCGGTGATTGTGAATGACGAAGCTGAATTTGCCATTACCGTGACCGACTCGGATGGTAAGGGCATAAATAATGCTGCAGTCAGTCTGGCAGCAACTAATGGAACCTTTGTCGGAGATACTGCTAACCTGAAAACCGACGGTAATGGTCAGATTCTGGTGCGTTATCGGGCGAGTGCTTCAGGGCAGGATACAATTACTGCATCGGCATTAAATGCCCAGGCCAGTTTCGTGGTGAATGTGCAGCAAGATAACTTTGCTTTCCAAGGCCTCCCGAACACCAGCGTTAAGCAGATCCCTATTAATACCGATTCCATTATCACGATTAACTGGAGTAAAAATGGTATTGCTTATCAGGGGGGCACAGTAAGTTTCAATGCTTCTCGCGGCCAGTTTAACAATAGCTCTGTGACTACCAACAGCTCGGGCCAGGCATCGGTAACGATCCGTTCAAGCAATGCCGGTGTATCGGCTATCTCTGCCGAAGGTCGCGACAGCAATGGCAATGTTGTTACCGCCAGAGCAGAGGTCGAATTTGTAGCTACGGTTGCCCATAGCATTATTGTTGATGCAACCCCAGACGTGGTTGGTCCGGATGGACAAACGGCGACCATTACTGCCTTGGTTCGTGATCCTGACGGTAATCTGGTTAAAGGTAAACAAGTTAACTTTACGGTTGACGACACCTCTTCTGGTAAATTGTCACCCAATTCCAGCGTAACAGATAGCCGCGGTGTTGCTACCACTGTCTTTACTTCAGAAGCCGTATCCAGCAATGAAGCGGTAAGAGTGACCGCCACTGTTGCAGATACACCATCAGTGACATCATTTACTGACTTGACCGTGGGCGCCAGAGCCTTTGATATTACTATAGGCACGGGTAACTTTATTGTGGTGCCAGAAGGCGACAACACCAGTTATATGAAAGAGTTTGCGGTATTTGTTAGTACTTCAAATGGTGCCCCGGCCAAAGATGTTCGACTAACTGCATCAGTTATGCCTTTGCCACTTAGTTTGGGTGGAACATATTCAAAAGGCTACTGGCAGTGGAATGCCATATTGGAAGTGTGGGAGCCAATAGTGACGGCTGTTTGTGATAACGAAGATATTAATGCCGATGGTGTATTGGATGCAGGTGAAGACACTAACAATGACACCTTCCTGACTCCTGGCATCATAGGTACGCTGAAGTTTGCTGATAACAACAATGTTACCGACGAAAATGGCCGTGCTACTCTGGAGTATCGCTATCCCAAGGACAGGGCACCTTGGACCACGGTGGTTATTCAGGTTAACAGTGAATCAGCACGCAGCGAAGATGCTGAAGATCAGCGCTACACATTAGATTACTCAGCCGAGGAAGCCAATAACGAGAATGGTAGCATGGCACCAAACTGGTTTGGTCGCGGCCTGACCTGTACCGACCGGCTGTAACTCGGTCAAATTTAGAAAAACCGATGCCATGGCATCGGTTTTTTTTTATGTCCGGTCGATTAAATTTAGCGGCCTGTCTGATTCTGCTTTTTTAAACCTTGTGCTTTGGTAAGGTGCATTAAAAAAGGAAGTCATCTGGATATATGAATAGACATCTGTCTTCGGCGTTACGTTGGTTGGTACTGCTCGTTGCCTTGGGAGTTTTGTATCAATGGCAAACCCGAAACTTGTTAGAGACGGGGAATCAAGTACCTGACACACATTTACCTTTGTTATCCGGCGGTAGCAGCCCATTAACGGAAGAGGGTAAGCCAACACTGGTATACTTTTTTGCCCCCTGGTGTTCCATTTGTGCCGCCAGTATCGGTAATCTGGAGGCGCTGGAAAGTGATGAGCTGGTGATTCGCCGCGTGGCTATGGACTATGCCTCACTTGAGGATGTCAGTGATTTTGTCAGAGACAACGAAGTGTCCGGGGATGTGTTGATAGGCCATGAAGGACTTAAACAGCAATTTAGAGTGTTAGGTTACCCCACTTATTACTTGCTGGATGCCAATCAGCGGGTGGTTGCTAGTGATATGGGCTATAGCACCAGCATGGGACTGAAAGTCAGAAAAGCGCTGGCTTTGTGATTAACCTTTCGGCTCAAAAGAAGTGAAGCTTTTCGACTACAACATTTCTATTGCTAACTATTTGCGACTTAGATTTCAAATCTGCGGCTAAGGCTGAAAGGGCCATGTGGCTTGGGTTGATTGGCAAAACAGAGGGCTTTTAGTTTGTGAGAATTGTTGTACTTTATGTTAGATTAGCGCCGTCATTCACCTAACGTCATATTTACAATGAGAATAAGCTGCAATTTTGATAGCGGTAATATCCAGGTTGTTCGGGCTGACAGCCCGGATGACATTCAATTAAGAATCAATAAAGATCATCAATCTGACTTTTATCAGTGGTTTCACTTTCGCTTAGAAAGCCAGCCTATGGTGAATCATAAGCTGCATATCGGTGATTTAGCCAAATCTGCCTATCCTGACGGATGGAAAGGATATCAGGCGGTTGCGTCGTATGACCGTCAGGAGTGGTTTAGGGTGGATTGTCAGTTTGATGGCGATACGCTAACTATTGACCACACACCTGAATATGCCACTACCTATTATGCCTATTTCGCTCCTTATTCTTATGAACGTCATTTGGATTTGCTTGCCTGGGCACAAACCTCTTTCGACTGTGAGTTAAGCCACCTTGGTGAAACACTAGACGGCCGTGATATGTCGCTGCTTACTGTGGGACATGCGGAGCCAGGCAAAAAAGCCATTTGGATAGTCGCTCGTCAGCATCCGGGAGAAAGCATGGCCGAGTGGCTGGTCGAAGGATTGCTTGAACGATTACTAAATGAAGATGATGGTCTGTCCAGACAATTATTGGACCAAGCCGTATTTTACATTGTGCCGAATATGAACCCGGATGGTTCAGTGCGCGGACATTTACGTACTAATGCTAAAGGCATCAACCTTAATCGTGAATGGGCACATCCTTCTTTAGAAAACAGCCCTGAGGTTTATTACGTCCGAAACAAGATGCAACAAACCGGTGTGGATATGTTTTTAGATGTGCATGGTGATGAAGCATTGCCCTATAACTTTGTCGCGGGTGGCGAAGGTATCCCTAACTACAGTGATAAAATTGCGCAACTGGAGAGTACCTTCAAGCAAGCGTTGTTGACTGCTACGCCAGAATTCCAGGACACTTACGGCTATGCCAAGGACAATCCTGGCGAAGCGAATCTGACGGTCGGTTCCAATGCCATTGGCAACGATTTTCACTGCTTGGCCTATACCTTGGAAATGCCGTTTAAAGACAATGCTGAGTTACCTTGCGCGGCTTATGGTTGGTCGCCGGAACGCAGTAAACAGCTAGGTAAAGACGTGTTAATCGCCGTGCGCGCCGTATTAAATCAGCTTTAACTGAGACCATATGCCGGGACTGGACGCCCGGCATTTAATTGGGAAGGGAAAGTTCCCAAAAAATAATAAGCGGCTAGACCGCAAGGTGGTGTAGTTTTGAATGCATACTCCACTGGTTGCAACAGGTGGTTATCTGCCTCTAACTCTATAACGATAACAAAAGGGGAAAGCGTTGGAATCCTTCAATCAGTTCTTACTCTCACTGGACGGCATGCTCGGAAGTGCCGCCTGGTTTCCTTATGTACTCTTAGGCGTAGGCCTGTTTTTCACTATCTATTTGGGTTTTCCACAAATCCGATATTTTAAACATGCCTGGCTGGTGGTCAGCGGTAAGCTGGATAGAAAAGGGGCCCCTGGTGATACAACTCACTTTCAGGCTCTGACAACGGCATTATCAGGCACTGTGGGTACGGGTAACATCGGCGGGGTGGCTTTTGCTATCTTCCTTGGTGGCCCTGCGGCACTATTCTGGATGTGGGCAACCGCCTTTTTGGGTATGACCACCAAGTTTGTCGAAGTAACGCTTTCACACAAGTATCGGGTGAAAACCGAGGACGGCACTATGGCCGGTGGCCCTATGTATTACATGGATCGCCGTCTTAATATGAAGTGGTTGGCTATTGCCTTCGCCATTGCCACTGTCATCAGTTCTTTCGGTACAGGTAACCTGCCCCAAATCAATAATATCGCGCAGGGCATGCAGGCAACCTTTGGCTTAGAGCCAATGTTAACCGGTGGTGTACTGGCCGTGTTGCTGGCACTGGTTATTTTGGGCGGTATTCAACGTATCGCCAAAGTAACCTCTAAGGTCGTGCCTTTTATGTCAGTGCTATACGTTATTGGTGCACTGGCGGTAATTTTGTACAACGTTGAAAATATCGGCCCTGCCTTCGCATCGGTCATTTCAGATGCCTTTACCGGCTCTGCTGCTGCCGGTGGTTTCCTGGGCGCGACTATTGCCTATGCTTTTAACCGTGGTGTTAACCGTGGCTTGTTTTCTAACGAAGCGGGTCAAGGTTCAGCCCCTATTGCCCACGCTGCAGCCAAGGCGGATGAACCTGTATCTGAAGGTATGGTGTCTATCCTGGAACCTTTTATCGATACCATTATTATCTGTACTCTGACAGGCCTCGTTATCTTGTCCTCCGGTGTATGGAAAGAAAAATTCGATAACGAGTTTGAGCGCGCTGATATGAAGATTCTGGCCGGTCAGTATTCGGATCAGAATGATGATGACCGTCATCAACTGTTCTTATATCTGAACAACGAGAAAGGCCATACTATCGAGCCCTATAACGGTAAGATTGAAGTTGTTTCAGGTAAAGCCATCAGCCGCAACTTCACTATTATCAATTCTCGCTCAGTAGCAGAAGATGTTGTCTTCAGTGTTGATGCCAAGGAAGATTTGTTTACGGGTACCTTGAATGTAAAAGATGGTCGACTGCTTAAGGACAATATACTGGTGTCCGGCAAGTCTTTAGTGCATTCCGCGCAGTTAACTACGGTAGCCTTTACCCGAGGTTTCTTTGGTGACTATGGCCAGTACATAGTGTCTATAGGTCTGTTGCTGTTTGCCTTTTCTACGGCGATTGCCTGGTCCTATTACGGCGACCGAGCTATGACCTATTTGTTGGGACCCCGCTCAGTTATGCCGTATAGGGTATTTTATGTGGCAGGCTTTTTCTGGGCCTCATTCTCTGACACCACCTTGGTCTGGAATCTGGCGGCGGTAGCCATTGTGGTGATGACCCTGCCGAACCTGTTCGGTATCATGGTGCTCCATAAGGAAATGAAGCAGACAGTGAATGAGTACTGGCGCGATTTCAAGGAAAAACAGGCGAATAAAGATCAAGCCTGATAACCAATGAAAAGCGCGGCACAAGCCGCGCTTGTTTTATGTGCATGGATGGACGGTATGCCGGGGTTGCAGGGAGCCTTCACCGGCGATGTGCATGGATGGACGGTATGCCGGGGTTGCAAAGCTCCTGTTGGCATTTTCGAATAAGCGACCTGGCAGGGAATATTGGTGGTCGATGTCTGCAGTAACTGAGATGAATTGGAGGGAAGATGGCGCTGACAAACTGCCCGTCCTGTAACAAGAAAATTTCCGATAAGGCCAAGTCCTGCCAACATTGCGGTTTTGCCGTAGGGGCGGCAACGGAAGATGATATCTTGCGTAAGCAGCGCTTTAACAAATTCAAAAGAGCGCAGTCTATTCAGACGCAATCCATGATAGCTATGCTGATGTTTATTGCTGGCTTTGCCATTTTGTATTGGGGAGACGGTCCCTCAACGGAATATGCTTGCAAACTGTCTTTTAATTTGATTAATAACAGCAGCCCAATTTGCCTTTGGCATGGGCAGCTACAATACAATATCGCCATGAGTTGCTCGGTGATTGGTTTCGTCTGGTACGTAATCAATCGTGTTCGTTTGATTTTTATGAAGAAGTTTGATTGATGATGGATATCCAGCAAATGGTCAATGCCATGACGCCTGACGTCTACGAAAGACTACGTCAGGCGGTTGAAACCGGTAAATGGCCAGATGGCACCCCGTTAAGTGAAGGGCAGCGTGATAGCAGTATGCAAGCCGTTATGCTCTATCAAGCTACGGTGCTTAAGTCCGACGAACATATGACGGTCGGCGCAGACGGCAGCATAGTGCATAAATCCAAACAAGCGCTAAAGCAACAGTTTCAGCCTTCTATTGCCAGGTTTAAAGCAGATGATATTTAAAAATCTGTTTCGTCCCAAGCACCAGCATTCCGATGCCAAAGTCAGGCAACAGGCTGTGGCATCCCTAGACCCGGGCAATCCGGAGCATAAAACTGCGCTGCACGAGATGGCATTTAATGACGAAAGTATCGCTGTCAGGCTCGCTGCGCTGGATAAGTTAAACAGCTTTGCTCTGTGGTGGAAGCTGGCGCAAACCGAGCGTCAGGAACGCGTCCATAAACGTGCTCAGCAGCGGGTAGAAAGTATTTTACTCGACGATCAGGCCGATAGCCTGACCGATAAGCAGCGACACACTTTTGTGCAAGAATGCGCGAATCACGCACTCTTGGAAAAATTACTGCTGCAACGCTGGCAGCATGATGAGCCAGTGTTAAGCCAAGCTGTGTTAGCCAAGATTGATAAATCGACTTTACGTCAGCGTGTGATGTTCGAGACGAATGATGCCAGCTTGCGTTTAGCACTGGCTGAGCAAGAACAAGAGCCCGAGTGTCTGCAACGTATGTTGCGAAAGCATAAAGATCCACAGATTGTCAAACTCGCCAGACAGAAGCTGGATAAGCTCAGTCAGGAGCAATTGGATAAGCAGCAGCTAGAGCGGGAGCTTAGATTGGTGCTGGCCAAGCTGTTGGCACTAAAGGATTGCCAGGAATATCCGCTACTTTGTGAGCAATTGGAGCAATTGTCTGCTCAGTTTGAAAGTCAGCAGGAAAAGTTGACAGCGTTGCCGCAAGCTGTTCGTGAAGAGATTCTAAGTAAATTTCATGATTTGACCGAAAAAGTACGCACTCGTGCCGAGGCGACCAAGCAAGACTGGCTGCAAGCAGAATCTGAGCGTAAAGCCACTGAACTGGCAAGTCAGATTAAGCAACAAGCCCAGCAGTGGCTGAACGATGTGACTAACCAACAAAACATCGAACAGCTGTCTGAGCAAGCAAGATGCACTTTGATGGAACAAATAGAGATGCATCGTACAGCCTTGCAAGGGTTACCGGCCGATCAAGCAATAGAGTCTCTACACAATCGCTTTGCCCAGATACAAATTGCGCTGGATAAACTACCGGCGTTGCAACAGGCAATTGAAGGTGCGCGCACCTTACTGGACAGTATCCAAGGCGTTGCGTTGCCAGATAGTTTGGCAGAATTGGGGGGCGCCCAGCAGGCCTGGCAAGAAGCACGTGGTGCATACAGAGAATTGAAAAAGCCCCATGGCGACCTGTGGCCTCTTGCCCTGCATAAGCAGTGGCAAGCGCTGGATAAAGCCTGGCAGAACGCCATCAGTGAACTTCGTCAACAAGCCAAGGCACAAGTGAATAAGGTTCGGGGTGGCCTACATAAAGTGCAGGATATGATTGAAGCTGGCAAGTTCAACGCTGCACTGTCTTTGTATCAGCGCTTGCAGGAGAATATTCAGGCGTTGCCTGAACAGGAAATGCAAGCTTTGCAACGATTGAGTGAACAAGTTCAGGCGCAAATAGAGAATCTTAAGGAATGGCAGGTTTATATTGCCCAGCCGCGCAAGCCAGCATTGCTTAATGAGATCCGTAGTTTGCTGGATGCGCCTTTGCCAATCAAAGAGCAGGCCGAAAAGGTTAAGCAATTGCGCAGTCAATGGAACAGCTTGGGTAAACTGGAAAGTGATGAAGACAGCGAGTTGAATCTGGCCTTTGATCAGGCCTGTGAGCTGGCGTTTATACCCGTCCGTGAATACTATGCCCAGGCAGAACAAGTCCGGGAGCAAAATTTGCAAGCCAAGCTGGCGGTATTGAGTCAACTAACTGAATTGGCACAAGCCGATATCAATATGGAAGAGTTAGCCAGACAGCAGCAAGGGCTGGAAAAGCAGTGGCGTGATATAGGTGAAATAGACTACCGGCGGGTTGCAGAGCTGAACCAAGAGTTTCGCGACCGTTGTGCGCCAGTGAAGGCTAAACTGCTTGAATGGTATCAGGATAATGAGGCGCAAAAGCAGCGTCTGGTAGAAAAAGTGCAAAGTTTGCTGGATGCCGAAGACACCCTTGAGGCTATTGCCTTGGCTAAACAGGCGCAGGAAAGCTGGAAGAAGATTGGGCGAGGGCGTGCTAAGGTGGATCGTCAGCTTTGGTCAGTATTCAGGGCGGCAAACGATGCATTATTTGCCAGGCGCAATGAGGCCCAGCAACAACAACGTCAGGCCAATAATGCCATTATCGGCCAGATTGATGCGTTGTTAGATCAGGCTGCACTCGCCTTGAGAGAAGCCTCTGAGCAACCACAGTTGCAGGCCCTGCAGAGTGCTACGCAGCAGCAACTGACCAACTTAGTCAGTGAACTTGATGCACGTGCTACACAGAGCAAGATGCGCGACTGGCAGAAACTGGAAAACCAGATCGCTGATAAGGCCAAAGCTCTTCGGCAAGATGCAAAGCAGGCGCAGTTTACGCTGTTGCTTGATATTTTGTCGCAGTGGCAAGAAGAGCAGCTACCTGCAAGGGTTGAACAACTACCTGGCGTTTGGCGTCAGGCATTTGCTCAAACAGAAGAGCGAGAGAGTCGAGCTAGAATTCTGTTAAAAATGGAATTATTAGCGGGCGTGGAATCTCCGCAGGAAGAAGCAGAAATGCGTCGCGAAACACAGTTGGAAATGATGACAAACAAACTTGAGCAGGGCGAATCACTGGATTTGCAAAAATTACTGATTAAGTGGATTGGTCAGGGGCCGGTTGCCGCTTCTGAACAAGAACAGTTGGTGCGTTTGCAACGACTGTTTGTACCGCAAGACTAATGTATTTGACGTAATCGTAATGAGCCCCGTCAAATGACGGGGCTTTTTTTTGACTATGTCCTGTGCTTGAGAAACATCAAAACAGGACGTTGACGAGATGAGGATAGCATGACAACACAACCCAGAATTATTGTTTCCAATCAGGATGCGGACAGATTGGAAGCCTTGCTTGATTCTTTGTCTGATAAGGATTTCCCAGGCAAGGAAGTACTACTGCATGAGTTGGACAGAGCGGAGAATATGGATAATCGCGACATTCCACCTTGCGTGGTAACGATGAATTCAACTGTACGCTTTAAGGTGGTATCAAGCGGCGAGTCGTTCTGTAAAACCTTGGTGTATCCAAAGGACATGGACAGTTCGGGAGATAAAGTTTCCATACTTGCGCCAATTGGTAGCGCGATGCTGGGACTATCAGAAGGTGATGAAATCCAGTGGCCAGCACCGGGCGGCAAGGCCGTGACCGTACATATTGACGAAGTGATTTACCAGCCTGAACGCTCAGGTGATTTTCACAGGTAAGCGCAGCCCGGTAAGCCGGGCAATAAATACAAGGAATTGTTATGACTCCTGCGGTACTCGCACTACAAAAAGCTCAGGCTGACTTCAAGCTGCATCAATATGAACATGCTCCAGACGCTCCTTCCTACGGATTGGAAGCGGCGGAAAAACTTGGGGTGAATGCGCATAGGGTGTTTAAAACCCTAGTGGCTGAGACAGACAAGGGCGAGTTACTTGTTGCTATCATCCCTGTGGATGAGAAGTTGAATTTAAAGTGCCTGGCAAAAGCGGCCGCTTGTAAAAAAGCCGACATGGCCAAGCCGGACAAAGTGCAGCGCAGCAGCGGTTATGTGCTAGGTGGGGTGAGTCCCATTGGACAAAAAAGGCCTTTAGTGACTTTTATACATAGCTCCGCTCAGGAATTAGCAAGTATGTACGTGAGTGGTGGGCGACGTGGTTTAGAAATAGAACTGGCACCGGATGTCCTGGTAAAGGCGACCGGTGCCCGATTTGCCAATCTGCTTTAATCGCTAAGTTCACCGCGCAGGTTTTCGGTTAACAACCTGCGGGTTTCTTCCACCGGCAATCCTTTACTCAATAAATAATGCAATTTGGCTAGGGCAGCCTCAAGCGTCATATCGCCGCCGGATACCACCCCAACTTGTGCCAGGGCATTGCCAGTGGCGTAGCCAGCCATATTAACTTTGCCGCGCAAGCACTGGGTGCAATTTAGCACAATGATGCCTTTTCGCTGGGCCAGTTCCAACTGTTCCAGAAGCGCCGGATTTTGCGGCGCATTGCCGACACCATAGCTTAACAAGATCAAAGCATTTACCGGCTGTTGCAGGGTATTTCGTATTACTTCACTGCTTATACCTGGGTATAAAGTCACTACACCAATTGGTTGAGCACTTACCGGACTTACCTTCAACGATTGCTGAATAACAGGTTTAACCTGGCCTTCCAGCACGTCAATGTTAATGCCTGCTTCCATTAACGGTGGAAAGTTGGGGGAGGCGAAGGCATTAAATCCATCAGCGTGAATTTTGCGGCTACGATTACCTCGCAGCAGCTGGTTGCTAAAAAACAGGCAAACCTCATGAACCGGATAGTTGGCTGCCAGATAAAGCGCATTGAGCAAATTTTCCTGTCCGTCACTGCGAATTTCCGCAAGCGGGATCTGCGATCCCGTAACAATCACGGGTTTGGTCAGATTTTCCAGCATAAACGACAGTGCCGAGGCGGTATAAGCCATAGTGTCAGTGCCATGCAGAATAATAAAACCGTCGTAGCTGTCGTAATTGGACTGAATATCATCGGCAATATGTTGCCAATCCAGGGGAGACATATCAGACGAGTCCATCAACTGATCGTATTCGTGAATAGTGAACTGCGGCATTTCATCACGGTGAAATTCCGGCATTTTGCTTAGGGTTTCAGATAAGAAACCAGGTACACAAACGTATCCTTTGCTGGAAGGGCGCATGCCTATAGTGCCGCCGGTATAGGCCACGTAGATATGTTTTTTCATGACGTAGGGCTGTTTTTCTGTTTTGCGCTATTCTAGCGCTTCACCCAACAGGCCACAAACAACAGCAGAATAATTAAAGTATTCCGAATACGGATCATCGTGAAATACAGTGATTGGTGGATTTTCATGGTGTAAAGATCGCAAGCTGTGATTGAATACCCGCCTCGCATCTTCATTAATCACAGGTCTTCTTTATGCGCTTATCCATTGTGGCGGCTTCCGTGGCTTTATTATTGGCAGGTTGCCATTCCAGTCAGAACACCCAGTCAACCCTAGCTAACGCCGCTGCCGTCAGTCAGACAAAGGCAGAATCTGACGCCCAGAAAGTTATTGAATTAGTTGAACGGTATTTTGCCGAGAGCCTGGTGATAAATCCGCTTTCCGCCACTTTTGTGGGGGTAATGGACTATAACGATAAGTTTAGTGCCCCTATCAGTAACGAGAGCTTAGCGGAAGTTGCAGCTTTTGAACGACGGTACCTGGCAGAGGCACAAGCTATTGATGGCAGTAAACTGACCGGACAGGACAGATTGAATTATGAGATTTTTGTCTATGCCCGTCAGCAAGCGGTGGATGGCCTGGCTTTTCCTTCCCACTTAATCCCCTTCAATCAGATGTGGGGCGTGCAGAATTTCTATCCCATGTTGGGCTCCGGCGGCAGCGCGCAACCTTTTCACACTGAGCAGGACTACATCAACTTTATCAAGCGAACGGATGGCTTTGCTGCTTACATGGATAGCGCCATTGCCGCCATGCGTGAAGGTATGCAAAAGGGCATAGTACTACCCAAAAGCTTGATCGTTAAAGTCTTACCGCAGTTGCAAGCGCATATTGTCAGTCAGCCACAAGACAGCGTTTTCTACGGCCCTGTCAATCTGTTAGCTGATAATGCTCAGCTGAGTGAAGAACAAAAAGCCAGACTGAAAGCCGATTACGAGCATATGATTATGCAAGTGATCGTGCCGGTCTATCAGCGTACTTATGATTTTATGCTTAATGAGTATCTGCCTGCTGGACGTGACTCTGTAGGCTTGGCGGCATTGCCTGATGGCAAGGCGTGGTATGAGCATATGATAGCGGTCAATACCACCCTACCACTGACCGCTGAGGAGATTCATCAGTATGGTTTAGCGGAAGTTGCCAGGATCCGTAGTGAGATGGACAAGGTGCGCGAAACCGTTGGCTTTAAGGGGAATTTAGCCGCGTTTTTTGAATATCTGAAAACTGACCCGCAGTTTTTCTTTAGTAGCGAACAAGCGCTGATTCAGGCTTATGAGCAGGTGAAAGCCGATATTAACCGCCGCCTGCCAGCGTTGTTTGAGGTGTTTCCTAAGGCCGATTATGAGGTCAAAGCGGTTGAAGCTTACCGGGCCGCATCATCGGCAGGGGCTAGCTATCAGCAGCCAGCACCTGATGGCTCCAGACCTGGCATATTTTACATTAATACCCACGATTTGAAGTCTCAGCCAAGGTATTTGGTGGAAACACTAAGCATTCATGAAGCTGCCCCAGGCCATCATTTTCAAATTGCCATCCAGCAAGAAGTTGAAGCTTTACCAGATTTTCGTAAGTACGAGTTTTACACCGTATTTGCCGAAGGCTGGGCACTTTATGCTGAGAGTCTGGGCAAGGAACTGGGCCTGTTTACTGACCCTTACATGTGGTACGGGCGACTATCCGATGAGCAATTAAGGGCCATGCGTCTGGTGGTAGATACCGGCTTACATGCAAAAGGCTGGACCCGCGAACAGGCGATTGCCTTTATGCGTGACAATTCATCCATGGGGGACGCGGATATTGAGGCGGAAGTCGAGCGATACATCGCTATTCCTGGTCAGGCGCTTTCCTACAAAGTTGGCCAGCGCGCCATTCGGCAGTTGCGTGAGAAGTTAGCTACCCGGTTAGGGGGACGCTTTGATGTTCGCAAATTCCACACTCAAGTGTTGATTGATGGTGCCATGCCCATGCCAGTGCTGGAAGCCAAATTACTGCGCTGGGCTGATAGCCTTTAATCTTCTATTGCGACCGGCTTTTGCTCCGGTCGCAATATGTTCAAACCTTGCGTGCTGAAGGTAAATCCCTGATTATATCGGGCTCACTTTTAGGGAATGGGCAAAGCCCAGCATAAATAGCCGGCCAAAGAAGCACGGCAGCAAGGTTAACAACAAGATGAAATTATACAGCACTGTGGCACTACTAGGATTTGCCAGTCTAAACGCCGCCGCCAATGACAATATTGCTTATCATGGTCAACCCGTTGAAATCGATGGTAACTTTGATGATGCTATCTGGCAGCAAATCCAGCCAATATCTATCCATCATATTACCCGCCCGTCAGATCAAGGGACTGCCGACGTTGAAACTACCGTTAGGGTTTATGAAGACGGCGAGTATTTATATTTAGCCTTTGATGCCCGTGATCCCCATCCGGACCAAATCCGAGCAGCCTACCGTAAGCGCGACAATATCTGGGGAGACGATATTGTTGGGGTGAAAATAGATACCTACGGTAATCACCAACTGGCTTATCAGTTTTTTGCTAATCCGCTGGGGAGTCAGCTCGACTCGGTGGAGAACGCCGTAACCGGCAATGAGTCTTCTGCGTGGGATGGCCATTGGCAAGCAGTGGGTAAGATTACTGAGCAGGGCTATCGGGTTGAAATGGCCATACCCTTCTACATCATGAATTTCCCTAATAGTGAAGGCCCAAAACAATGGGCGATGGAATTTGTGCGTTTTTGGCCACGGGATGTAGACAGACGTATTTCCAGTGTGGACATCAGCCATGCCAATGAGTGCTGGGTTTGTCAAATGCCTTTGTATACCGGCTTTGCCAACGCACGTTCTACACAGAAACTGATTTTGGCCCCAGCCATAGTCGCAGGGCGTGACGAGAGCCGTGATAGATATAGCCAGGGAGACTGGCAGCACAACAATCAAAATGAAGCCAGTCTGGATGTCAAATGGGCCATCAGTGAAGACATCACCTTAAATGCCACGCTGAACCCGGACTTTTCACAGGTCGAGGCCGATGCGGCTCAGTTGTCGGTAAATGAATCTTTCAGTTTGTTTTTCGAAGAGAAACGGCCATTTTTTACCGAGAATGCTGATTATTTTTCTGCGCCCTGGGATTTGGTGCATACCCGTAACCTGGCGGCACCTTCAGTGGGAGCTAAAGCCACAGGGCGGGTAGGGGAGCATACTTTCGGTCTGTTTATGGCGGATGACGACACCACGTCCATGATTATACCTGGTAATCTGGGGTCGGCGGCGGCAACCCTGGATATCAAAAGTAAGAACCTGGCCGCCAGATACAGCCAGCGTTTGAATAAGCAGGTTACCTTAGGGGCAATGACGACCTGGCGCTCGGCCGATAATTATCAGAATACCGTGGCAGCCACCGATGCCAATATTCGTTTTACCGATCAGGATAATCTGACGGTCGCCTTTGCCCGTTCTGATACCGATAACCCGGATTATCTGCCTGATTATCTGTGGGGGGAGGCAGCAGAGCGCGCCAGTGCAGCCAATCAAGCCGGCAATGCCTGGTATCTTCACTACGAACACAGTTTTCAAAATGGCAGTGTATTTGTCAGTCATGAAGACATTGATGAAGATTTTCGTGCAGACCTGGGCTTTATGACGAAATCTGACTGGCAAAGCAGTCTGGTTGGCGGAGGATACAGCTTTTACCCTGAACAGGAAACCTGGTGGAGTGCCCTGAATTTTTATACTGACTGGGATATCACTCATAATCAGGCTGGTGAACTGATAGAAAAAGAGTGGGAAGGCACCGTTGGCCTGGATAGCTTATGGGACAGTGCTTTCGAATTCGGGTTCTACGTTCGTGACCGGGCGGGCCTTCGTTTTAATGACCAATCGTTAGCCGTGGGTGGAAATAGTGACAGGTTTGAAGAGAAAGGCTTGATCTTTTTTGCCGAAGTCAGCCCCTTGTCCAACGCTTATCTCAGTGTGTTTGTAGAAAAAGGCGATGGCCTGGATTTATACAACAACCGTTTGTCTGACCTGTTGTATGTGGAATCTGAAGCCAAAGTCGCCTTTACTCACAATCTGCAATTCCATGTGCGTAATGAATACACCCGGCTTGATTATCAGAGTAATCGTGTGTTGGATGCCAGCATTACTGATGTGCGTTTGACATACCAGTTTTCCAGTCATTCAGCGCTGCGCTTGAGCATGATATTTGATGATACTGAGCAAGGCCTGGCCCATTTCGCGGCAGGACGCGCCGACGGCTTGTATCGGCAGGAAACGGGGCTGGCTTCGCAGCTGCTTTACTCTTATGAAGTGAATCCGCAAACGGTTTTTTATCTTGGCTATTCAGAAAGTGCCAGTAAAAACGATGTGCTCAACAGTTTACGGGCGGATCGTCGTACGGCGTTCTTAAAATTCTCTTATGCCTGGTTTGTGTAGAGGTGATGCCACTGATGGCAAAAGTTGAAAAGAGTACAACCGCAGTGGCAGAGCCGGGCTGTGTGAAGGCCATCGCCTGTCGCTGCGGGGGTAAAGCCGGGCCTCTGACTGCAGTGGCCGGTTGTTATGATCGCTGGCAAATACGTTGTCAGGTAGCAGTTTGTCAGGCTATAAATACCGGGCAGGGGCGAGATGACGTGATTCGAGGTTGGAACCGGTTAAGTACACATTTATATCGCTAGGCTGGCGGCCACTGCGAATATTATGGGCTAGAGCGATTTTTGCTGATGTGCATCACTAACGATTGGAGTATGATAGGCCAAACTGGATGCCTGATGTTTGAAAGTAGCGCAGAGTACACGGACTTCAGGTGAGGGAACCAATAAGCTCAAAACAACAAGAAAGCCTGGAGCTATTCCTTTGATAAAAATTTTCCTGGTTGACGACCATGATTTGGTACGTACGGGTATCAAATTGATTTTGGACTCAGAGAAGTCCTTTGAAGTAATTGGCGAGGCCGATAGCGGGGAAGAGGCGGTCAAGTTTTGCCGTACCCAGCATCCTGACGTGGTCATGATGGACATGAACATGCCAGGAATAGGTGGCCTTGAAGCAACTAAGAAAATTCTTCGTCATAATCCCGATATCAAAGTGATTTTCCTGTCTATGTACAAGGAAAATCCAATTCCGGCCAAAGTGATGCAGGTGGGTGCCTGGGGTTTTGTGACCAAAGACGCCGAGCCAAAAGAAATGATTCAGGCGATTTTCCAGGTCCATGCAGGGCAAAAATACATTGCCTCGGATATTGCCCGTCAGATTGCGCTGGGCAAAATTGATACGCATCAGTCTGATCCTTTCCGCGAATTGTCGGAACGTGAGTTGCAGATCATGATTATGCTGACCAAAGGCGAGAAAGTACCTGATATTGCTACTCGACTCAGCATCAGTGCCAAAACCGTCAATACCTATCGTTACCGTATGTTTGAAAAACTCGGTGTAACCGGCGATGTTGAGTTAACCCACCTGGCCCTCCGCCATAAACTCATCAGCCCTGAGCAAATTTGATTGCGATTGTGCTGATGTTATCTAGTCAAGTGTGCAGGGTTAGTCATAATCCTGCTGTTGCTTCAATTTTCCCGTTGTTGCTATGAGCGAACAGCCAGTTGAAAGCGTTACAGCCTTTGACCATAAGGCATTTTTAAAAAATCTGACCGGGGCGCCTGGGGTTTATCGTATGTATAACCTCAAAGGTGAGGTGATTTATGTCGGTAAGGCGAAGAACCTTAAAAAGCGGGTATCGAGCTACTTTCGCACTAACCTGGACAGCATAAAAACCCAGTCGCTGGTTAAACAAATTCAACATATGGATGTGACGGTAACCCATACCGAAACCGAAGCCTTCATTCTTGAAAATAACTACATCAAAAAGTATCGGCCTCGTTACAACGTGCTGCTTCGAGACGATAAGAGCTACCCCTACATTCTGCTAACCGAACACCAGCACCCGCGATTGACCATACATCGCGGTGGTCGCAAACCCAAAGGCGAGTACTTTGGCCCTTATCCCAGTGCCTGGGCGGTACGGGAAAGCTTGCGTACTATGCAAAAACTGTTTCCGGTACGTCAGTGTGAAGACGGGGAATACAAAGCACGCACCCGACCTTGTTTGCAATACCAGCTTAAGCGCTGCGCTGGCCCTTGTGTACAGGGACTGGTCAGCGATGTTGAGTATGAACAGCAAGTGCAACTGGCCAGATTGTTCCTCAAAGGGAAAAACGCCGAGGTCATTGATGCCTTGGTCAAGAAAATGGAGCAGGCCAGTGAAGAGTTAAAATTTGAGGCCGCCGCCAGATTTCGCGACCAGATATCAGCCTTGCGAAAAGTGCAGGAACAGCAATGGGTTAGCGGCGATCAGCCGGAAATGGACGTGTTTGGTTTTGCCTATCGCAATGGTATTGCCAGTATTCAGGGCTTTTTTATTCGCGATAACAAACTACTGGGCAGTAAGAGCTATTTCCCTAAAGTGCCGGCTGATGTCAGCCCACAGGAAGTCTTTCAATCTTTCTTGTTGCAGTATTACCTGGCCGATAATAAATCTATTCCCCGCCAGATAGTGTTGCCGATGGTCCTGGACGATGCTGAGGCCATTGAAGAGCTGTTAAGCCGTCAGGCTGGCCGTAAAGTACAGTTTTTCCAGGGCGTCAGGGAAGAAAAACGCCGTTACCTGAAACTGGCTAATACTAATGCCGAAACGGCATTGGAAGCACAGCAAAGCAGTCAGAAATCGGTATTTGCCCGCTATCTGGAACTGGAGCAGGTATTAGATCTGGATACCCCGATTCAGCGCATGGAATGTTTCGATATCAGTCATACGTCGGGCCAGCAAACCGTAGCGTCCTGCGTAGTGTTTAATCGCGAAGGGCCGTTTAAAAGTGACTACCGTCGCTACAATATCGAAGGAATAACGCCAGGGGACGACTACGCTGCTATGGATCAGGCACTTAGGCGCCGTTACAGCAAAATTACCGACCAGAGTAAAATCCCTGATATTTTGTTTATCGATGGCGGAAAGGGCCAGCTTGCCCAGGCTGAAGCCTGTTTTGAGAACTGGCCGCACGCGAAAATGCCCATGCTGATTGGGGTTGCCAAAGGCACCAGCCGCAAACCTGGTCTGGAAACCCTGATTCTGGCCGGTAGCCATGCCACTATTCCCATGCAGGCAAATTCGTCGGCACTGCACTTAATTCAGCATATTCGCGATGAAGCTCACCGCTTTGCCATTACCGGTCACAGGGCACGCCGTCAAAAAGTGAAAACCCAATCCAAGCTGGAAAGTATTCCAGGGGTAGGGGCCAAACGTCGACAAAGCCTGCTTAAATATATGGGCGGTATGCAGGAAGTATTGGCTGCCAGTGTTGAAGAATTAGCCAAAGTGCCGGGAATTAGTGAAGAACTTGCGCTGATTATCCATGAACACCTGCATTTGTAGGAAGGAATTGGTGTAAGATGTCCACCAGCAGATCTCAAATGACAGAATTGTGACAAGCAGTATGTGGACCATCCCCAATATTCTCACCTCTCTTCGCGTGTTGTTGATCCCGGTGTTTGTCATCGTGTATTTCCTGGACTGGAAATGGGCGCACCAAGCCGCCGCTTTTATTTTCTGGTTTGCCGCTATTACCGACTGGTTTGACGGTTATCTGGCCCGCCGCTTACAACAATCCACTGCCTTTGGGGCTTTTTTAGATCCGGTTGCCGATAAGCTGATTGTGGGTGCTGCGCTGATCATGATTGCCCATAGCTATGATTCAGCCTGGATTACCGTTTCCGCAGTGCTGTTGATGTCACGGGAAATCTTTGTTTCCGCATTACGTGAATGGATGGCCGAGTCAGGTAAACGCGATTCGGTGCAGGTGTCCTTTATTGGCAAAGCTAAAACTATGGCACAGATGCTGGCGTTGATCGGATTATTGTCAGAATTGGAATACTTTATGGGTGTCCCCATTTACTGGGTGACCTTAGGTAAAATCCTGCTGATTATTGCCACTGTGCTGTCAGTTTGGTCTATGTGTATCTACCTGAAAGCCGCGTGGAAATACCTCAGCGCCGAGTGACTGTTGGAAAATAGGACGTTTAAGTCAAAATTTCGGCAGTCGACACAAAAATGACATTTTTGTGGTTGACAGCCAAGGCGGTGACTGTAGAATTCAGCCCACGTTTGGCAAGCCAAGCGGTAGGGGTTCTCAACAGAACAACTGCAGGAAATAAGCGGGAATAGCTCAGTTGGTAGAGCACAACCTTGCCAAGGTTGGGGTCGCG
>NZ_JAFKCS010000020.1:36860-87681 GCF_017255015.1 Bowmanella yangjiangensis
CGAGTCTCGTTTCCCGCTCCAAATTGGCGGAATGGCAGAATGGCTATGCAGCGGATTGCAAATCCGTGTATCTCGGTTCGACTCCGGGTTCCGCCTCCATCTCCTCAACGTGTTAACGTTGTTTTGCCAGCAGACATTGCTCTGAAATGTGGCTGAGTGAATATCGGGCCTGTAAAGGTCGACACCCGATGCCCGGGTGGTGAGATGGATAGACTGAAGTGCAGGAAGCACAAGTGTCGCGTTAGGCAGAAGCCGTTAGCGACCACAAGGAAACTGTCAACGACAGTTCCAGAAGCCAAAACTGGCTCACAAGTTTAAAAAATCCTCCCGATGCCCGGGTGGTGAAATTGGTAGACACAAGGGATTTAAAATCCCTCGGAGGTAACTCCGTGCCGGTTCAAGTCCGGCCCCGGGCACCATTTAAAATCAAGCAGTTAGCTAAATTTCAAATCCTCGCTTAAGCATCCATTTTAAGCAGATTGGCGACATTCTGACTAAAGTGCTTTACATTCATCACTCCCCGTGCGACCCAAGCTGACTTTGATTTTCCTTGTAAATGGCATTTACTCCCGCCATGACTTTTCACTATTTACATACTATGCGACATTACCCAAATAAGATGGTTTAGGTACGACAATGCTATTCAGCAATTGGTCATTCGAGGTTAGCATGCCGATAGCGGCAGAGATTATGCCGGATGGCTGCCGGGATCTGATTATTGTCAGCCGTAACGGTAGGGTGGAGCAGGTCTTATTCAGCGATTGGGACTGGCAGCCGCGTGAAGTTACGCTGTTGCCTGGACAACAGTTTTGTGGCTTTCGATTTCGTCCGGGTTTGTTGCCAGATTTAGCCGAGTTAGAGGCGATCCGTGCTTGCTGCCTTGATAAAAATGAAGTGTTACAAGACGCCAGGGTGTCATCTTTGCTCTTGCCCGATTGGGAAATACTGCAAATTATTGATGCACTGGCGCTGGAAGGTAAAAGCGTGAAAGCGGTAGCAGCACAGGCCGGTGTCAGTGAACGGACTTTGCAACGACGCTTTGCGGTAAAGGGGTTACCTGCGCCAGAATACTGGCGGCAGCTTGGCCGCGCAAGAAGGGCCGCGCTGGCTCTAACAAGATGTCAGTCGCTATCCGCCATCTCGGCCGATTCGGGCTATAGCGATCAGGCGCATATGACCCGGGATTTCAGCCGTTGGTTTGGTATGACGCCAAGGCGCTTACAACAAGCGCCAGACAGACTGGCGCTATTAGCTCACTCGGGGCTGGGTAACTGGACCGAAGAGCAAATCTCCACCAGATAGCCATTAATATCCAGGATATAGGCGGTGGTTTGCCCCCAGGGCTCTTCCCTTACGTCCTGCACAATTTTGGCGCCCGCCTGTTTGGCTTTTTGCAGCGCACCGGCCACATCCTGAGTTTCGAATGCAATTTCAAATACCGGCCGCTCTGGATTGGGATGTTGCGGATGCTTACCCAGGCTTTGCATTAAATGATGTGACGAGAAAGCCAATTTGGTTTCACCCGTGACCAGCTCACCGTAATCACCACTTTCATGTAAAAAGCCAGTTTCCAGGCCCAGCGCTTGTTGATAAAAGGCCAGGGTGTCGGCCACATTCTCTACATAAAGTATGGTGTATCTGAAGATCATCTGTTTCTCCTTGTTTTTTCTTATGATGCAGGCTTTTAGAGGCTCATTATTGAATAAATGCGACAATGTCAAAGGCTGATATTTTTTGTTGCCAATTCCCGACAGTCTTTAATGAGGCAATGAATAGATGAATTAATTATGCTGCTGTTGATGGGTGTTTGGTGACCCAATAGGTGAAAAAGGCGGGTTTATGTGCTGTTACTTGCGAAAAACTGCCCGTTCTTTACTTTTCGTCTTCAATTGGCGACGGTTGTCAGTTCGGCTGTTTGGCACCACACTTTATTCATTCGGGATGCACGTTGCGACCCGAGCATCAGGGGGAGTTAGCCCCAGTGTCAACCAGGAGTTCACTGATGAAAAAATCCATATGTTCTGTTTTGATAGCGGCAATATTGCCCTTGTCTATCTCGGTACAGGCAGTAGCTCAGGATAAGGACGATCCTAAACAAGTGGCGGAACAAAAACGCGAGCTGGCCAAAATGAAGCAAGAGCAAGGTAAGCAGGCTAGTGAGTTTGGTCAGGAAAAGGCCGAGCAGGCTCGTGAGCAAGGTGAGGCTATGAAAGCCGAGCACGCTAAAGCGCAGGATAAAGATATGCGCGAGGAACGGAAAGCCAACGAAGAGCAGTCTCGCGAGTCCAGGGACAAAATGCATAAAGAGCGTAAGGATGCTGCCAAGATGGCCAAAAAACATGAAAAGGAGAGCAAGAAAATGATGAAGGACAAGGCCGCAAAAGAACGTAAGGGTAGTTAAAATTAATGACATAGGCCCTTTTATAAAGGGACGGGTGATTGACTTGTCTCGCAGCGCCTTTAGCAAAATTGGTGATACAGACTCGGGTTTAATTTCTGTTACCATTGAGGTGGTCGAATAATCGGCCATGAGAATTTTCTGATAAGTTTTTATTTTACCAATTTGACGTGTTTATTGGGCCTGCAGGGCAGCCCAGTTGTTGGAGAAAACCATGAAAAAAATAGGATTATTGTTGGCTTGCTGTGCTTTGTTGACCGCTTGTGCCCCCGAAGTGGGAAGCAAAGCCTGGTGTGAAGATATGAAAGAGAAGCCAAAGGGCGACTGGACAACAAACGAAGCCACAGATTTTGCTAAACACTGTGTATTCTCCAGCAACGAAGACTAAGTTGCGCATAAGGCAGAGCATATTGCTCTGCCTTTATTTCACTCATCTAATCACCATTAAGCTTGTACATTGAAGGACAGACATAAGTTTAGATGGAGACCATCAACAAGATTGAGTTAGCTGACCGGCAAGTCTTCCCAAGCGAAGCGGTGTTGGCTGGAATTCTCGGTGACAGCTCCTACCAAGCATATTTGATGCTGCTAAAGCGTTTTGAGCCACTTGGGTTATCGGTTAACTGGCGATACTACACAGATGGCAGCGCATGGTTATGCAAAGTTCAGTTCAAACGCCGCACAATAGTCTGGATGTCTGCCTGGAAAGGCTTTATGCAAGCCACCCTTTATGTGCCTAAGAAATGTCTGGAAGATGTGTTGGCCTTGGATATTGCTGAGGCAACCAGAGCCAGGATCCTGGCAACTCAAAATGTGGGGCAATCTAAGCCTTGTATCGTAGATATTACAAACAGTGCTGCGGTTGACGAGTGTTGTAAGTTGATAAAGTACAAGATAGCTTCATAACCCTAAGTCTTGGCCCGACTATTCGCCTGTTAATTTATGCAGGATCCCGCACTCACTGACCTTGTTACGTTTACAGCTATTGGCCAACATCGTCAGGCTTTGTTCCAGTTTATTGAGTTCATCGCGCGCTACCCTGACACGTTCAAGTTGCTGTTTGATAATGTTATCCACATTTGTACAGGGGGCGCTGTCGTCGACCTGAGCTGCTATCATCGTTTTGATATCTTCCAGAGAAATCTGCAAGTCACGGCAGCGCCGAATAAACAACAGGGTATGCACATCAGCTTCCCGGTAAATACGATAGCCGTTGTCGGCCCGTTCTGCCGGTTTAAGTAAACCAATTTCCTCATAGTAGCGGATGGTTTTGGCCGGTACGTCGGCCTGTTTTGCCAATTGATTGATTTTCACCTTGACCTTCCAGTTGCTGGAAACTTTATTCTAGGTTACATGCATTCCTATCAACTACCAAGGACCCGACATGGCCGGCTGCTGCGCACCTGAGGCTAAGGACATCCAACAACGTAAACTGCTGTGGGCGGTCTTAGTGCTCAACGCTTTGATGTTTGGGGTTGAGTTTGTGGCCGGATGGTGGGCCCATTCCAGCGGTTTAATGGCAGACTCGTTGGATATGCTGGCTGATGCCCTGGTATACGGCGCCAGCTTGTATGCGGTTGGGCGGGCTATTAATACCAAAGCCAACGTGGCCTTACTAAGTGGTGGCTTGCAATTGCTTTTGGGTGGTTTGGTGCTGTTGGATGTGGTAAAAAACATCTGGCTTGGTGCAACCCCCGACACGCAAACTATGTATGTTGTTGCATTAATGGCGCTGCTGGTGAATGTGCTGTGTTTTGCCATGCTGTATCAGTACCGAAGTGGTGACATTAACATACGTGCCAGTTGGGTGTGTTCACGCAATGATATGCTGGCAAATGCAGGCGTATTGCTATCTGCTGCTTTGGTAAGTTGGTTAGGCGCAGCCTGGCCTGATTGGGTCATTGGTACGCTAATTGCCCTGATTATAATTTTTTCAGCTTTGCGTATTATTCGGGATGCCCGGCAAGTAGCCGCCGATAATAAGCCGCAAACACGTTGCTGCACTAAGGTGAGTTGAACAAGGATGAGAGCCAAGCAGGTTATTTACGCACTGCTATTGCTTATGACACACAGTTTTTTTAGCTGTGTGGCGTCACCTTTTCATGTGCCGGATCCTGAACATCCCGGCTATTCTCACTTAAGCCATATGGAAGCACCTGACTATCATTTGGATAATCAGGGCGATTCAGGTCCGGATCATCAGCATCAATTACATGTGCATTTGTCCTGCCATAGTGGCTATGGTGCCGACTTCCAGTTTCCACCTTGTCTAAGTGTCAATGCTGCTCAACCGGCAAAACACTATCTGAATTTGTTTTACCAACCTCCGGTTCCTCCTCCCAATTATTATCTCTGAATCACATATAAGCGGGTGTTTAACCCAATTAATCTATTGATTTAAGAGAATAATTTATGAATATTGAGTTTTTCCGCAGTGTTGCGGCAAGGCTTGCTGTGCTATGCCTTGGCGGATTGTCAGCTTTGGGTGTGCAGGCCAATCAGCCCTTGTCGCTGGCGCAGGCATTAGAGAGAACCTTAGCCTTTAACCCAACCTTATCGCAGTACCCTTATCAACTGAGGGAACTGGAAGCACAGCGCCTGCAAGCCGGGTTACGACCTAATCCCAATCTGAGTATAGAGCTGGAAAACGTGCTCGGCAGCGGGCAGAACCAGGGTATAGATAATGCTGATCTTACACTGTCCTTTAGCCAATTAATTGAGTTGGGCGATAAGCGTCAGATGCGCGTGAATAAGCAGGATCACGCACTGCAACAACAAAATGCACAGTACGAATGGGATCGTCTGCGCGTGTTGGCTGAAACCACCAAACGCTTCTATCAGGTTCTTAACTGGCAGCAGCTACGAGAGTGGAATCGTCAGCGTATCCAAAAAATCACAGAGTCACTCAACATCATCCGTGTGCGCGCAGCCGCTGGGGCGGTGTCTGATGCTGATGTGTCTCGCATGGCATACCGATTGGCCGAAGTTGAACTGGAGCAGCAAGGTTTTGACAGCGAGTTTCACAATGCTCGCTATCAGCTAAGCCAGCAATGGCTGCAATCTCCCGACTTTGACGCGCTGCAGGGCGATATCCGGGTACTTCCAGCCAGTCCATCGTTACTGAGATTGGAGCAGGCTGTTAATGATGCGCCCGAGCTCTTATTACTTCAGCAGCAATATGCTCTTGAACAGACGAGTCTTCGATTAGCGCAAGCCAATGGCAAGGCTGATGTCACTCTTGATGCGGGACTCAGATACAGTCGCAGCGGGTCTGATGGTGCTCTGGTGTTTGGTCTCTCCATGCCTCTTAACCTGAACAATCCCAATCAGGGCAATATTGATGCAGCCCGCGCGAGACTGGACGGCGTTAGCTTTGCGCAGGCACAGCTACGCCAGGCACTGCGTAGCCAGGTCAAGGCACTGGCGCATCAGGAACGACGAGCCAGAGAGCGAGTCAGCCAGCTTGACCGTCAGCTCTTGCCGCAGGCCCAAAAGTTACTGGTCAGCACCCGCGCAGGTTACCAGCATGGCCAGATTTCTGTACTGCAATTGCTGGATGCCCAAGAGGTCTTGTTTAACGCCCAGCGCCAATTAATAGAGGCGCATTTTGCCGTGTTTGACGCCCTACTGAATATGCAGCGTTTAACCGGCCAGCCCCTGATTGAAGCTTAAGGAATCGAGTGATGAAACATATTTTACGTAGTTTGATAGTCACTGTGTTGCTGGCTTGCGCCTTAACACTTTCTGTTGTTGCTTCGCCGGATCATGGTGTCGAAAAACATGCTGACCCAGACACCGGGCCGCAAGGTGGGCGCTGGCTGGAGCAGGGCGAGTTGGCCCTTGAGGTGGTGATTTATGAAACGGGTTTACCAGCAGAGATGCGTGTGTATCCCTATGTAAACGGCCAGCTAATCAGCCCACTTGGGCTATCTCTGCAGGTGCAGTTGCATAGGCTAGGTGGGGAGATTCAGTCTCTTAGCTTTGAGCGCGAAGGGCCGTATCTTGTTAGTCGCCAAGAGGTCACTGAACCTCATTCTTTTGAAGTAGACATCGAGGCCGGTTATCTAGGCAAAGTCTATACATGGCATTACGACAGCCCAGAAGGCAGAACTGAACTGTCAGACCGGGCAATTAAGCTTGCCAACATTGGTACTGCAGTGGCAGGTCCTGGGGATATCAGCAGCAAAGATAAGCTGTTTGGGGTTATTACCCCCACCATAGATCGACGTTTTTCCTTGATGGCACCCTATCCTGGTGTGGTGGAAGCGTTGCTGGTGCAGGTGGGGGAGCAGGTCAAACTTGGTCAGCCTCTGATGCGGGTGCGAAATAGCCAAACCTTGAAAAGCTATAGTGTGAATAGTCCGGCTAATGGGGTGGTAACAGAGCAATTTGCTAACGCCGGCGAACTGGCTGGCAATCAGGTGCTAATGGAAGTCGCGGATCTCTCCAAGGTGTGGGTCGAGCTTTCCGCTTTTCCGGAAAACATCGAACGTTTGAGAATAGGACAGCGCGCGTTGGTGAAGGATCTTCATCAGCATCTGCAGGCCGAAGGAGAGGTGTTTTATATTGCCCCCATAATGTCAGCCGGGCATATTGCCCGAGCGCGCTTACTGATTGATAACGCTGACGGCCATTGGCGCCCCGGTATGCATGTCAAAGCGGATGTAATTACCGAGCTGCGTCAAGCACCAGTAAGAATTGAGCGCCAGGCGATCCAGCAGTTAGGCGAACGGTCAGTGGTATTTGTGCAGGTGGGCAACACCTTTGAGGCCAGGCCAGTTGAGTTGGGGCTGAGCGATAACCAATGGGTTGAGGTTCTGTCTGGGCTGTCGGCGGGTATGCAGTATGTTACAGCCAACAGTTTTGTGCTGAAAGCCGATGTGCTTAAAGCCGGTGCCAGTCATGCACATTGAGGTGAATTATGGTTAATCAAATTATTCAATTTGCCATAGCTCGCCGTTGGCTAGTGATGGCGCTGACCTTGTTAATTGCTGCAGTCGGAATCTACAACAGCTTGCGCCTGCCTATTGATGCGGTGCCGGATATTACTAATGTCCAGGTTCAGATCAATACCAAGGTAGACGGCTATACCCCGCTGGAAGTGGAGCAGCGCATCACCTATCTGATCGAAAATGCCATGGCGGGCATCCCGAGTTTGGAGTATACCCGCTCATTGTCGCGCTATGGTCTTTCCCAAGTAACAGTTGTGTTCAACGAAGGTACGGATATCTACTGGGCCAGACAGCAAGTCGGCGAGCGTTTGCAAGCCGTCGGTGGCGAGTTACCCGCTGGTGTTGAAGCCGCCCTTGGGCCTATTGCCAGCGGCTTGGGCGAGATTTTCACTTATGTGGTCAGCGCCAGCCCTGACGCGAAAAGAGCAGATGGCCAGCCGTACAACGCTGAAGATTTGCGCACCTTGCAGGATTGGGTTATTCGTCCGCAGTTACTGAATATTCCTGGTATCACCGAGATCAACAGTATTGGCGGTTTTGAACGTCAGTTTCAAGTGGCGCCCATACCCGGCAAGCTGTTGGCGTTCAAACTGGGTGTGGCCGACGTGATTGCGGCTTTGGAGCGCAACAATATTAACAGTGGCGCGGGCTATATAGAGCGTTTAGGTGAGCAGTACCTGGTGCGCTCTCCAGGCCAGCTTAGCAGCATCGCTGATATTGAAGCCCTGGTGGTGGCAAAACGCGACGATGCGCCGGTACGTATTCGTGATATAGCCACAGTGCAGCTTGGCCGGGAGTTACGCAGCGGTGCTGCCAGTCATAATGGCCAGGAAGCGGTGTTAGGCACGGCCATGATGCTATTGGGGGAAAACAGTCGGGTAGTCGCCAAAAGAGTGGCGGCTAAATTGACGGAGGTGCAGCAAAGTCTGCCCCAAGGCGTGCATGTCGAGGCGGTTTATGATCGCACCAGCTTAGTGGAGAAAACCATACAAACCGTACAGAAGAATCTGTTCGAAGGGGCGGTGCTGGTGATTGTTGTGTTATTCCTTTTACTGGGAAATGTCACCGCGGCATTGATTACCGCCCTGGTTATCCCCCTGAGTATGCTGTTTGCCATCAGTGGCATGGCTGCCAACCGGGTTTCCGGCAATCTGATGAGCCTAGGGGCCATCGATTTTGGCATTATTGTCGATGGCGCAGTGATTGTGGTGGAAAACGCCTTGCGTCGTCTGGGATTGGCCCAGCACCGGGCTGGCCGCTTGCTGACCCTCGAAGAAAGGCTGAGTGAAGTGTTTCACAGTACCAAAGAAGTGTTCAACCCGGCAGTATTTGGTGTGCTGATTATTATGCTGGTGTATCTACCCATCTTTGCCTTAAGTGGGGTGGAGGGCAAGATGTTCCATCCCATGGCGTTTACTGTGGTGGCTGCGTTACTGGGTGCGCTCTTATTTGCCATGACCTTTGTGCCGGCGGCTATTGCCATCTTTGTGCGCGGTAAGATTGTGGAGAAGGAGAACCCGCTGATGCGCGGTGCTCGCAAGCTCTATCTGCCTTTGTTGTCGCTGTCGCTCAAACATCCCTTCAAACTGGTTATCCTGGCATTGCTGATGTTAGTGTCCAGCGTCTGGCTGGCCAGTCGCATGGGAGCGGAGTTTTTGCCGCAACTGGATGAGGGGGATATTGCTATGCATGCACTTAGGATCCCCGGTACAGGCATGGACCAGTCCGTGACCATGCAGTTGCAACTGGAGCAGGCGGTGGGGGAGCTTGCCGAGGTGCGCGAGGTATTCTCCAAAATAGGTACGCCGGATATTGCCAGTGACCCTATGCCCCCCAATGTGGCCGACACTTTTATTATGCTCAAGGATAAATCCGAGTGGCCTGACCCCGGTTTGTCTAAAGCGGAACTGGTCGAGAAGATTCGTGAGCGGGTAGAAGACGTGCCCGGCAATAATTACGAGTTCACACAGCCTATTGAAATGCGTTTCAACGAACTCATTGCAGGAGTGCGTGCTGATGTGGCGCTGCGTATCTATGGCGATGATCTTGAGGTACTTAAAGCCAGCGGTGAGCGGGCTGAGGCGCTGTTAAAAACCGTGCCGGGGGCAACAGACGTAAGACTGGAGCAGCTCGCGGGTTTGCCGACTTTGTCGGTAGTTCCGCAGCGAGAACATATGGCATTGCTGGGCCTGACCGTGGCTGACATCCAGCAGGCAGTTGCGGTTGCTATCGGCGGTGTACAAACCGGCCTTATTTATGAGGGAGACCGTCGCTTTAAACTGCTGGTCAGGATGGAGAATGACTGGGGGCAGGACCCGCAGTACTTGTCGCAACTCCCTGTGACCTTGAATAACAGCCAGAATCCTGACCTTGCCTATGTGCCGCTGGGGGAGGTGGCGGATATTGAATTGGTCAGTGCGCCTAATCAAGTGAATCGGCAAAACGGTAAGCGCAATGTGGTGGTCACCGCCAATGTCGAGGGGCGGGATTTGGCCAGCTTTATCGCGCAAACCCGAGAACTGATGCAAAACCAGCTGGGGCTTGCACCGGGTTACTGGTTGGAATACGGTGGCACCTTTGAACAGCTGCAATCAGCGAGTCAGCGTCTAAGCCTGGTCGTTCCCGTGACCTTGTTGTTGATCTTAGGCTTACTTTTCAGTGCCTTTGGTTCGTTGCGTGATGCTCTTATTGTTTTCAGCGGTGTACCGCTGGCCCTGACTGGAGGCATCCTGGCGTTAAGCTTACGGGGGATGCCGCTGTCAATTTCGGCGGCGGTGGGGTTTATTGCCTTATCCGGCGTGGCGGTGCTTAACGGTGTAGTGATGCTGTCTTTTATTAGGCAACTGAGGGAAGAAGGCAAGTCCTTGCAGGACGCCATTTGGCAGGGAGCCAGTCAGCGACTTCGCCCCGTACTGATGACGGCATTGGTGGCGAGCTTGGGGTTTGTGCCTATGGCCCTGAACACGGGCACCGGGGCAGAAGTGCAGCGGCCCCTCGCCACTGTGGTGATTGGCGGTATTCTCAGTTCAACTCTGCTTACTTTATTGGTGCTACCGGCCCTCTATCAGTTGGTGTATCGGGCCAGGCTGATATTGCAAAGAGCGTAAAATGACAGGGGCGAATATCGCCCCCCTTTTTTTCCTCGGCACCCTTTGTGGCTACAAACTGATAAGGTTTCCCTGTTTTAACCAGGCATAATATCTTTGCGGTAAACTCGATGTTTCGCGGGCAGGGCCTGGGAGGAAGAGCGCTGGAATTACTTATTCAGCATACCCAACAGCAGAATCGGCTGGCCTATGTGAGTGCAGATAATATAAGGGCGCAGCATTTTTTCAGTAAGAACGGTTGGCGACAAGACCCGTCTCAGCGCGTTGACGACATGTTTGCTTATATTAATAATGCATGAGAAATGTGAGGGTTTGGTTACATAGTCGTGACAAGGTCGCGCAACTGATAAGCGTGGATGCGCTAGTGTATTGGAGTCATTAAACTTTTACGTACAAGGGCGAATGTGGGTGGTATGATGCGTTGCCCACAACTCAGACCAGAAGACAATTAGTCCGCGACTGCTAGGTATTTTATGCGTTTTATCTCGATATTTACGGTACTGCTCGTATGCATCAGCATGCAGGTAAGTGCTAAAGAAATCCTCCGCTCTTCCGTTTCTCCAGAGTTTGTTGACGGCTTACATACCAAATATCTGGACTATATCGCCAAGCAAATGGATATGGAGCTGGAAATTAACCCCATGCCGTTTGCGCGCAGATTGATGGCGCTTAAAAACGGTGATATCGATGTAATGGTCGGGGTGACCCGTGATAGTGATAAACAGGATGAAATTATTTATTTACGCCCTAGTTATGAGCAGCTTCGTCATACCTATTTTGTGCGTAAGAACAATCAAAAGAAACTGGCGACCATTGATGATTTGGGCAATATGAAGATTGGTGTGACCATCTATGCCAAGTATTTCGATAACTTTGAGCGCAAGCAGGACTTTGCTTTAGTCGGCGTTTCAACCCTTTCTCAGAAGATCCAGTTATTGATGAAAGGCCGTATTGATACTTTTATCCACTATCAGGAAAGCACCTTACCGCTACTTGAAAAAATGGGCCTGAGTGGGGAAGTGGTGAAAGCCAAGTATCAGCCTACACATTACAACGATTATTATGTGACAATTAGCGCCAACTCCCGACTACTTCACCTAAAGGACAAGTTCGAGGAAGTTATTCGACAAGGTGTGGAAAGCGGTGCTTTCAATCAGATTCGGGAATTGCATTACCAGCAGCAGCCCGAATAAATAAGGGGGAATATGCCCCCTTTATGCTCAGTTGCTGCAACGCTCAAGCAAACGCTCGGTGCTATGGGCAAGGCCAATCACCATTTCCTGTCTGACCTCGGCGAGCTGCCACAGCTGGTTACGCAGTGTCTCCCCCTCAGCTTGGTTAATTGCGCTGTTGCGACAATTTGCAACCAACTGGCGGCTAAGTTGTAAGGTTTGTTCAATGTCAGTGACAACTGGTGCCAGAGGCAGTAACTCACTATTGGTATTGACCAGCTCGCGCATAGCCGGAAGTTGCTGTTGCCAGGTAGATAAGGTCTCATCTACCTTCGACAATGCAGTGTTATCGGTTGGTTTAACCTGACTGATTGTGCGATCCAATGCCACTAAGGCCAGGCTTTCTGCCGGTAGAAAATCCACAAAACGGTCCAGCCTTTCACCATGGTGATAGGCATCGGCCTGGAACTTAATATGATGACGGGTGTAATACTGCGCCTGTTCGACAATTTCAGCCAAGGTGTACAGAGGGGATAAATCTGCGCCTTTGCTAACCAATGACGCAAAACCGGCCTGCTGCTGATCAGCATAAGCCAGACCGACCTTAGTACCATATTCATGCATAACCGCCAGGCGACGATACATCTCATCTTTATCCGTGAGTGTTTTAGCTGACCAGAAACGTTCGGCAATGGCATACAGGCGCGGCCAGATACGTAAATCAAGGTTCTCGCCGGTGATAATCTCACTCCAAATAGTGGCTTCACCACCAAGAATGTTGTCGGCAGACTGCGGTTCGAAGTGGGTAGGCTTCACTACTTGTGGGGCGTTGTTGTTACCTTGGCCTGAACCTAGCTGCTTACCCCTGACAGAATAAGGACTGTTACCTATCAAAATACGACCATCAAGGCTTTTAGTGCTATTCAGGCTAACTTCAAACTGCATTGGCCCCATCCAGGTATCTAACCAGAAACGGGTCAAACTTCCCAAGGTTTCAATGTCTTTCAGCATCCGGGTTTGTTGTTTATTAACCTGTATATAGCCCTGGCGGCTACCATCTGCCTGAGTAAAAATAACAAATTCGCCTTTGACTGCACTGCCTTTTAAGCGGGGCATTTCAAATTGCCATTGCTGCCACTGGGTATCATTACTGATTTTCGGCGCCACAAAATCATTGGCTGGTATTGGCTCGTTTCGGTAGTGATAGGCTGTTTTTTGCGGCTGGTCGATATAAAAGCCAGTGGACAACAAGCCCTGGTAACCAGCCATGGCCGTTTGTGCTAATGAGTCCAGTCCTTGCCAGGATTGGATCATGATGTCTTTAGGCAAGTCTGGATGGAAAATTTCATCCCAGCCCATCATTTTCTTGCCGTGACGGGCCAAAATCTTCTGCACTTTTGCATTGAAGTGCGTGTGTAACTCATGATGATCAGCCAGCTTATGTTCGGTCATATAGGCAGCAACGCTTTCGCTTTGCTGCCACTGTTTGGGGTTAATCTCATCGCCGCCAATATGCAGATAAGGATCGGGAAATAGTGACGCAATTTCACCTACCATGGCATCGATAAAGGTATACACCTTGGGATTACTGGGATCGAGCAAGGGCTCAAATACCCCCCAGTGTCGCTCTAATTGGTAGGGGCCTGGCAAACTGATCAGTTCAGGGTATGCGGTTGCTATGGCGCTCGCATGCCCTGGAACATCAAATTCAGGAACTACGCGAATGCCCAACTGGCGGGCATAGTCTACCACCTTGCGGATATCGTCCTGGGTGTAATACAGACCATCGGATGCTAACTCTTGCAGTTTTGGATAGGTCTTTGACTCGAGTCGCCAGCCTTGATCATCGGTCAGGTGCCAGTGGAACACATTCAGCTTGGCTGACGCCATTCCATCCAATTGGCGATAAATCGCATCCAATGGCATAAAATGCCGGGCGCTATCAATCATCAGGCCGCGCCAGGGAAATCGAGGGCTGTCCTGTATGCTAACAAAAGGCAGCTTGCCCTGGTGTTCGAATGCCAACTGACGAAGGGTTTGCGCTGCGCGCAATGCGCCAAGCTCGGTTGCCGCATCAATGCGAATTCCTTGCGAATTTATCTTTAGGCTATATGACTCATCATCACCCAAGGCTGGATAGTCGGCGTTTGCGCTTTGCTTGACATGGATTTGCAGGGAAGCGGCTTGGTTGTTATCGACAAGCTGAGTGTTCAGACTTTGCTGCAGTTGTTGTTTTAACAAGGCTAAGCGGGCATCTCCCATCTGAGAAACTGAAAAACCTAACGTCGCCGGCAGGCTGAAATACCCTTGCTGCTGGCTCAGCTTAGCCGGGTAGGGCATTAATGCCGGTGCAGCGGCGAGAGCAGACATGCTGAGTCCCGCGCACATCAATGAGGTGAATAACAGCGTTTTTTTCATGAATTACTCCTTAATCGGCATCAAATCGAGCATAGCGCTGCGGGGAATAATGGCACCGGGATACTGTATGACCCGTGCGGCCAGTGCATGACCGGTTTTGGCTGCCACATCTGTTGGCTCTCCGCAAAGCCAACTGGCCAGAAACCCAGCGGCAAAGGAATCACCGGCGGCACTGGTATCCACCACCTTTTCAACCTTAAGCCCTGAGACTTGGGTAAGCTCGCGGCGTGTTCGTATAAGACAGGGCTGACTGCCACGTTTTATCAGGACGTTAGGTATGCCCCAGTTTTGGCACCGGGTGAGAATGGAATCAGGATCATCGCCGCCGTATAAGGCGTATTCGTCCTCGTCAGTAAGTAACACCAGATACGCCATTTGCATCACTTTTTGATACCAAGGCAGGGGATTTTGCTGCCACAAAATTGGCCGGTAGTTATTGTCGAAAATAACTTTTCCGCCTTCTTGGCAAAAGCGCGCCATGGTATCCAACAGCATCTGACGGTGTGAGGAGGACAAAATAGCCAGACTGATACCACTTAGGTAGAAATAGTCGCAGCCTTGATGTTTAAGGGTGTCCAGCAAGGGGTTACCCGCGTCGCGTAGATAATGTTTGGCTGCGCTGTCATCCCGCCAGTATTCAAAGCGACGTTGTCCATCCGTATTGAGATGAATCTGATATCGACCGGGAAGCTTGTCAGCAAGCCTTAATACCAGGGAGGTATCCAGGCCTTCATGCTGCCAGGCTTCAATCAGTGCATCACTATCTGTATCAGTTCCTAACCCGGTAGCGTAGCGCACTTGCACCTTACCGGGGGGGAGCATTCTGCTTAGGTACAACGCTGTATTGAGCGTATCACCGCCAAAACGAAATTCTCCCGAGTCGCTATGCTCCAGCATGCATTCGCCAAACAGTACAATGCGCATGCTTAGGCCTCCTGCCCGGCGACATTCTGGGTGGTTGGACGGCTTTCCATTTTCTGACGCTCTGCATCCAGCATGGCCAGCGCTTGTTCGCGGCTGATGGTGCAACGGGGTGTCACCAAGGTCACAAGTACGCCGGCAAACAGCGCTGCCGTCAGTGAAGGTAATACGGGGTTGCCAAACAGACTGTTGATTTGTGGGGTCAGGCTCACATACAGCGCTGTGCCCATGCCTGCCACTAAGGTCGCCAGTGCGCCTTGCCAGTTATAACGGGGCCAGAAACGCCCAAGCAGGCCACATACGCACATTCCGGACATTAAAATGGCGATCATTTTGGTGATATAAGCAATGATGTCATTTGAGGTCAGCGCAAAGCCTAATGCCAGGCTGATGGTTATAACCAGTGAAATACGCGATAGCAGTACCACTTTCGCTGCTTCTGGCATTTTGCCTGTGACCAGTACATACAAATCACGCAGTACCACACTCACTGCGGCGATGGCGTCAGAACTGGCACTAGACAGTGTTGCCGAGATACCGGCAATAATAATCAACACCCCTAATCCCATGGGCATTAAATGCAGGGCGATATGAGGAAAGGCGAAGGACGGATTATCCAGGTCGGAGACTGTGGCATAAGCCGTCATACCGATAATGGCCGGGATGCAGGAAAACATCAGATACAGTAAACCGGAGTAAACAAAAGATCGGCGTATCGAGCCTACGTCATTACCGGAATAAATTCGTTGTCTGAAAGACGGCGTGGCTAAGATGCCAACCAGAATCGCCAGTGACAATGAAATGGCCGGTAACACGCCGGTTTTATCCACCGCAAACCAGGAAACATTTTCGGCTGGCTGCGCGGCCAGCATGGCATCCCATCCACCAACATGGTGAAGTGAAAACGCGGCCATAAGAATAAAGCCGGTAAACAGAATCAGGGCCTGGATGGAATCAGTCCAGACGACCGCGGTATAGCCTCCGATCACGACATAAATAGCAAAACTCAGGGCGATCAGTACTTTGGCCCATTGAATGTCGATACCGGTGAGCCAGGATAAGTACATGCCACCGCCAATAATATGGGCGCCTAGCCAGCCGATACTGGCGATAAAGATCACCAGCGCAATAAGATTTTTAATCAGTGGATCAGCGCCCACATAGTAAGCCAGCTCCTCGCTCATCGTCATAAAGCGCAGATTTCTGACCGGTGCAAACCACCAAGCCAGCAGTAAAATACCAATGGCACCGCCGATACCGTAGAGGGTGCCTGCCCAGCCATTTTGATAAGCAAAGCCTACCGCGCCCATTGAGCTGCCAGTGCCGACCATGGTTGCCACTGTCGTTCCCAGGGTTAACAACAACGGCAGACTGCGGCCACCAAGCAGGAAGTCTTCACCACTATTGCCCTTTCTGGATACATACCAGCCAAGCGCAATCATGCCGAGCAGATAAAGGCCGAAGGCCAGGATAAAGGTGGTTTGCATTGTTGATATACCTCTGGGAAAAGGCGGCTATGCCAGCCGCCAGAAAAACGGAGAAGATGGGGAGTTAGGCGCCCTTATAACAAGTGACGTCGACTTCAACCTTACAGTCCACCACCAGATCAGCGACCGCACAAATACGGGCGGGTGGATGTTCGCCGAAAACTTCTTTGAAAACTTTGTTAAATGACTGGAAATAGCGGGCATCTGTCAGAATTACCTTCACATGCACGACATCTTGTAAGCCATATCCGGCTTCCTGCATAATTTCCAGGCAGTTTTCAATAGCGATACGGCTCTGTTCGATAATGCCGCCTTCCACTACTTCACCATCACGCATCGGAGTTTGGCCTGATACATAAAGCCAGCCGCCGGCTTCGACTGCCCGCGAAAAAGGCAGATGTTGTCCGCCTGTACCTACACCGCCATTAATTCCAAAACGTTTGATTGTCATTGCTGTTTACCTGTGTGTTGAAGAAACTGTCCGGCCCGATTGCCGGTCAGTGAAGGATTCTGTGTGTTTTCATAGCTAAGCTGTCCATTTACCCAGACCTTGAGAATGCCTTCGGCAGCCTGTTTGGGCTGGATAAAGCTGGCGTTGTCTTTGACTTTTAGTGGGTCAAATAACACTAAATCAGCCTGAAAACCCGGCTTAACCAAGCCCCGTCCGTGCAGCATAAATTCCTGCGCGGATAAGCCGGTCATCTTGTGCACGGCCAATTCCATGGGCATTAAGCCTTTGTCCCTGGCATAGTGGCCAAGCACTCTGGGGAAGCTGCCCCATAACCTGGGATGTGGACTGGGATCGCAGGGCAAGCCGTCAGATCCGATCATGCTGGTGGGGAAACTGACAATGCGCTGGACGTCCTGTTCATCCATGCCGTGGTAAACCGCACCTGCAGGTTGCAGCTTCTCGGCGGCTTCCAGCATTGAGCATTGCCAGTTATCGGCAATGGCGTGCAGAGTCTGCCCGGCCATATCAGGATGAGGATCCGACCAGGTGATAAAAATTTCAAAATCTGTGGTGACCTGGCCTAAATCCAGGGTGCTGGAACTGGCGCTATAAGGGTAACAATCGCAGCCAACATGCTGATGCTGCTGTGCTGACTGTAAATGTGCCAGCACTTCAGCTGAGCGCCCCCAATTAGCCTTGCCAGCACATTTAAGGTGGGAGATAACCACCGGCACTTTGGCTTTTTGGCCGGTGGCAAAAGCTTCGTCCAGGGCGTCAATGATGCCATCAAACTCAGTACGTAAATGTGTGGTGTACAGAGCATCGTACTCGGCCAGCACGGCACTTAGTGCATCAATCTCTTCAACTGGCGCGTGAAAGGCGCTTTGATAAGCCAAACCTGTGCTCAGGCCCTTAGCGCCTTGCTCAAGTGCCCCCACCAGCATAGCGCGCATGGTGTCGATCTCTGTTTTGGTGGCAGGGCGGTCTAGCCTGTCCATGACCTGTGCGCGCAGGGCGGTATGGCCTACCAGTACGGCGACATTTAGCGCGGGCTGAGCTTGCTCAAATGCTTCTTTATATGCACTTAAGGTTGGAAAACGAAATTCATCGGCTCTGCCCAGCAGGTTTAACGGGTCTGGCACGGTTTCGGTGACCGCCACTGGCGAAGCGCTGATACCGCAATTACCCACGATAACGGTGGTAATACCCTGACTGAGTTTACTCAGCATAGAAGGATTGCGTATTAGCTCGATGTCATCATGGGTGTGAACATCAATAAAGCCTGGTGCCAGCGCCATACCTGATGCATCAACGACCTGTTTGGCTGTATAACCCTTCAAGTCGCCTATTGCCTCGATTTTATCGCCACGGATTGCCACATCCTGTTGTAACGGCGGGGTCGGGGTGCCGTCATACAGACAGGCGTTAAGTATCAAGATATCCGTAGCGTGCGACAAATTAGTCTCCGAGTGGTAATCGTTCTGAGCCTTTACGGTGCTCATCAAGGTGGTGTTTTAAGCGCCGCAGCTTCTCGCGGGACTTGCGTTGGTTTTTCACTGCCACTTCACTGGCTAACATATCAATGGCAGCCAGCATCACGTAGCGGGACGCGCTGGGGTTAAAGATGTAATCGGCCTCACGGGTTTGGATGGGCAAGTGCACGTCGGCAATTTGGGCTAGCGGCCCATCCGGACAGATAGCCACCACGTGTGCGCCATATTCCTGGCCTATCTGCGCGGCAGATTGCACATCTGGGCTAACACCTGAGAGTGATAAACAGATCAACACATCATCTTTGTTCACTGTAGAGGCGGTCATCCGCATCAACATAGGGTCTGAGTAGGCGTTGCTTTTTACTTCCAAACGAAACAGGCGGTTATGACATTCCTGTGCCATCACGGTACTGCCGCCGCCAACGCCAAATATCAGCACATGGTCGGCTTGAGTAACCACCTGACTGGCAGATTGCAAATCGCTGTCAGAAATCAGCCCGGCATTGAGGTCTAGGATTTCGTGAATAGCCTGGTAAATGGCGGGTATATCCTGACGTTCAACCGGTTTGTTGCTGATAAATCGCTCACCGACTGCTGCAGATTGGGCCAGCAACATCTTCAATTGACGTACGTTAGTGCATTCCAGTGCTCTGGCCAGGCGCGTAATACTGGCATGGCTGACACCGGCTTTGTCTGCCAGCTCATTAATAGGTGCGCTGGCCGCGAACGTCAGGTCATCAAGAATAAAACGCGCCACCTTCTGTTCGGACGGACGAAGGTGGGCAAGGCGGCTGTTAATACGAGATACGATATCCAATCTGTTCTCCCCAATGGCGTTAGAAACAGGTTTCGATTAATTGCCGGACGCAGTAATCGTCGTCGACAATTCCCAGATAACGCCATTTATCCATGGTTAGACAGGGATGTGAAGTGGAAAAACACAAGATATCGCCAACCGTTAGCTCATCTTTTGGATTAACTTGCAGCATGGCATGCTGATCCATGATACGGGTGAGCTTCCAATGCGAGGGTACGGCGCTTGGTGAGGCATCCCCCGGACGATGGTGTAAAACCGGTGTCGGCAAGCCAGCATCAAAGGCCGCATCTCGCTTACCCAGGCCAATAACCGCCATGCCCGGCTCGGGTATAGACTGCACATATGCCCAAACCTGCAAACTGCTGATCAGGTCACCTTTGATATCGCAGGCCATTCGGCTTCTGGCTTTCACCTCGGCCTGTGCATCCTGGTAGATACCGGTGTCGTGGATCAAATAACAGCCTGGGCGGATAACCACGGCCATATCATCGGGCAGGTTAGTGGGATCCATCTGCTCTGCTACTATGTCATACCAGGCAGAGCCGGCGCCGGTCAGAATGATCTCGTCATCGGCAAAGCGTTTCTGTTCACGCCAACTAAGGGCTAGCGTGCGGATCCCGCTGACAAACTCACTAATGCGGGCCGGGGCATCCGGGCCGTGAATAACGCCCTCATAAAAAGCGATCCCACGTAAATCTAATGCCGGGAGTGCGTTAATCTGTTGGCAAAGTGCATTGGCCTGCTCGACGCTTCGAACGCCACAACGCCCCTGAGGAACCCCCATCTCCAATAACAGGTTTAGCTGTAGATTTTGTGCAGAGAAGAAGGCATTTAGGGCTTCAGCATTGGCTATGGAGTCCACAAAGCAGAAAAACTCTAAACCACTGCGAATTTGCTCGGCAATCAGCTGCATATTGCGTTTACCGACTAACTGATTGGCCATCAATATGCGTTTAATACCGCTTCTGGCTGCTGCAACCACTTGTGGAGCAGTGGCCAGACTCATAGCCCAGCTACCAGCTTCAAGTTGCATGGCAAATAACGCCGGTGCCATGCTGGTTTTGCCATGCGGGGCTAAGCGCACACCAGTTTGCTGCGCATAGTTTTTCATCCATGACAGGTTGTTTTGTAAGGCGCTGCGGCTTAACACGGCAACCGGCAAGCTAACGTCCTCTTCCAGCAGGCTCCATCCTTGCTGCAAAAGCTCGGCATTGCCTTGGCCTTTACTGAATGTCAGCACCTTATTACTACTCAGTGTCATGGTTGTATCCTCGGTAAATTGTTAAGCCCATATCTTGCCCGAATAAAGCCATTAAAAAATAACCATTGCATTTGTATTGATATGAGTGTTAAAAAATACCCGTTAATGTGAAATGTGTTGGTAAAAAGTAACAAGCGAGACAAAGTTAATCATCATCAATGATTTTGTCAACCCAAGACGTGAGCAATAACAAGAAACAGGAGACATATAATGAAACCTCAACGGTTTAAACGTCACTTGGTCGCAGCCAACGTTACCCTCATCCTTAGTGGCATTGCAGCACCCGTTGCAATGGCGCAGGACGTGGCTGCAGACGATGTGGAAGTGCTGGAGGTTCGCGGTATCGCCGCGAGCCATAAGCGCAATTTGAATGAAAAACGTTTTAGTGATGGGGTGACGGATGCCATAACGGCTGAAGATATCGGTAAACTGCCGGACGTCACTATCTCTGATACGCTGCAGCGTATACCCGGGGTGCAGATTCGTCGCTCTGCCGGTGAAGGTTCAACGGTTAACGTACGTGGTATGCCGCAGGTTACTACCTTGTTGAACGGTGAGCAGTTGCTAAGTGCTGGTTCAATTACCACAGTGCAGCCGGACTTCAGCGATATTCCGGCACCTTTGGTGTCAGCCATTTCTGTGCATAAATCACCAACGGCCAATATGCTGGCTGGTGGTATTTCCGGTACATTGAATCTGCAGACCCTACGTCCCTTTAATTTGGAGCAAGGGCTAACCTTAAATGGCGTAGTAGAAGCAACCCGTGGCAGTCTGTCTAAAGAAAACGACCACAAACTAGTGGCATTTGCCGGTTATCGTGGTGATGACATGGGCGTGATGTTTACTGCTTCCTATGACACCAACACGCTAGCCAACTATCGCTACGGTACAATCTTGACGTCTTTCGATTTGCAGGGTGAGCAAACCGGCGATAAACGTGATTTCAATGGCGACGGTGACAATAACGATAGTTATCTGAGCCAGCGTTTTCACGGCATGATGGATAAGCAAACCGAGCGTGATCGCTTGGGTCTTAGCGCCAGTTTCCAGGCTACAGTCAGTGATAATCTGGAATTCTTAGCGGACGTTTTCTACACCAATATGGATGATGCGGATCGTCAGCAAGGTCTGATGATCGATAACGCGCGAGGCAACATCTGGGCGTATTCGGATAATTTTATCGAGCGTGCGCCAGGGCCGTTGGGCGGCAGTATCTATACAGTAAACCAGGCTGAGTTATTGGTGCGTCGGGTAAGCTCTTATTCCGAGAGTCTGACCAACGACCGCGAATCAACCAATATCAATCTGCAACTGAATTATCAGGGTGAAGGTCCGTTCAGCGGCTCAGTGCGCTACTTGCGTGGTGATGCCGAGCGTTCGCATACTGAAAACGTTGCTCACTCTTACCTGACCAGCGGTGCGCAGCACGCGGCATTTACCAACAGCACTGGTGTTGCCACCCCTGTGAACCCCAATGGATACGGCCCGGATCCTATCAAAGTTGATTTTGATCGTACCGGTAAGTACATCACGCTGGGCTATGATCAAGGCTTTGGCTCTGATGTGAGCAAATATAATCTGGTTTCTACCTACTCTGAGAATAACTTCGATGAAGAGGCGACATTGGATGTATTGCGTGCTGACGGAACCTATGAGTTTGAAGGTGATCACCTGTCCAACGTAGAGTTTGGTCTGCGTTGGGGCAAACGTGATGTAGAGCGTGATACGTATATCCTGGTTGCACCTATGACCGGTGGGCAGTTTACCGCAGATGTTATGTGGAAAGACTCCAGTGCCGCGCTGGGTGACACCAATGGCGATGGCACAGTGAATGTTTCACAAGGCGACCTGACCATTGGCAACACCAACTTCTTTACTGACCTGCCGGATGGCTGGGTGCATAAAGTGGATGGTTTTGGTCCTGCCAGTGGTGATAGTTTCTACATGATCAACCCCAAAGCACTGGATGATCCTTTTGCTTTCCAAAACGCGCTGTATCCAGGTAACAAACGCTTGTCCAGACCGTCGCGTTCTTTCGATATCGAAGAAGTAACCCAAACCGCTTACCTGCAGGCTAACTTTGATGGCGAACTAGCTGGCATTCCTTATAAGGCCAATGTCGGCGGCAAGTACATCAAGACCTCTTTGGATATTGGACAGTACATTATCGGTGACGGACGTCCTTGTTCACTTTGTACCGCGGCGAATACTGCGGGTTACGAGGTGCTGGAACGTAGCTACTCAGACTTCCTGCCAGCGGCCAATATCACCTTCAACATTACCGACGACTTCCTGATCCGTGCGGCTTATGGCAAAACCATGACCAGCCTGAACATGAGCCAGTTGTCTGGTGGTATCAGTGTGGGGCGTACCCGTGCAGGGGATGTGTTGGCTGCCGAATTGGGCGTGAGTCCGGACTTGTTGGTGGCGATTAACGGTAGTCGTAATGGTAACCCGGATCTCGAGCCATGGCGTGCCAGCAATTACAACCTGTCAGCGGAATGGTACTTTGATGCGTCAAGCCTGGTCAGTGTTGGCCTGTTCAAAATGGATATTGAATCCTTTATAGAACGCGGTCAGGTCATGATGGCGCTACCTGATATTGACGGTGTTGTACGCCGTGAAGTGCCGGTAAATACCGAGATCAACGGTGAAGGTGGCAGCATTGATGGTATTGAATTGGCTTACCATCAGGCGTTTGACTTCCTGCCTGGTGTATTAGGTGGTTTTGGTACAACAGTTAACCTGACCTATGCACCAAGCGATAGTGCCAACGTTGATGTGTATGGCGCTGATCTACCTATTCAGGACAACTCAGAGCGCTCAGCTAACGCTATCTTGTGGTATGACCGTGATGGCCTGCAATTCCGTATCGCGGCGAACTACCGCAGCGACAGACTGGATAGTCTGGGCTTTGGAATAGGCGAGGGTGTATTGCCGATTTGGGCAGATGACACACTGTATGTGGATATGTCTGCCAGCTACGATATTACCGACAACGTCAGTATCTACCTGCAAGGTAGCAACATTACTGAGGAATTCGAGAATATCTATGCACAGTGGGAAGACAACATCGTGACACAAAACGTCTACGAGCGTCGTTGGACCTTCGGTGTACGTGGCCGTCTGTAAACAGCCTTAAACCCGGTTTTCGTCTGATACCGGGTTTACCCAAAGCTTGTTCCATGATGGGACAAGCTTTTATCGGTCTGCAATATTCCTGATATTTCTCGAAAACCCCTTACCTTAAGGGTCCGTAAATCACGATTTTTAGTGCTTAAGACTGAACTTACAAGAATTAAGGTTAACTCGTTTGAATCGACAGATGGGCAAGGTGCAGCATAAGCCTTGTTTAACAAGAACCTCACTTAATGCCAGACAATTTCAGGCGGGGAATGAGGATGGTCTGTTTGATCATCCAAACAACTAGGAAAAAGATGGGGAGGCCCATCAAACCGGGTTGCAGGAAAGGCTGTTTTGGGTGCCCTCTCACGGACAAGGCTTTTCTCAACGGGAATTGCCGACGATGCCGGTTGTATTAGTGCTCGTCGGTGGTTCTATTAAATGATCACATTGCTTTCTTTTCAGGTATTGCCCTGGTGTTATCCCTACCACTTGCTTGAACTCGTGAATAAAATGCGCTTGATCGTAGTATCCAGCCTGCAAGGCTAAATCGGTCAACGATTGATTATCTTGTGCGTTTTTGAGTAAATCTCTGGCCAGACTAATACGCTGAAGTTTGCTGTATTGCTTGGGAGACATGCCCAACCAGCGGCCAAACTGGCGTTCTAACTGACGCTGGCCTATACCCATATCCTGAAATATATGCTGGATAGGTTGTTGTCCACAGGCCAACTGAATGCGGCTTACCGCGTTTTCAAAGCAATGCTGTTCACCTAAATCCAGTGATAACAGGCGCAATAATTGTTGTTCCAACAGTTGAATACGTGCAGGGGTATCAAGGGGGGCCATACGCTCAGCGAGTTCCTGACCGGGGAAGTTTGGCAGAATGTCACTAATATCTGCTTGCGTATCCACAACCTGGGCAAGCGGCATGGCAAATAACACCATGCCTTTACCTGGCTTAAAACGAACCCCTAAGGCGTCAACTTTGCCAAACAAGGTTAAGCGAGTCGTTTTTCTTGTGGGACCATTAACCAGACAATGGCCGGCTAGCCAGTTGTGATTAAATTGCATCGGGTCGGCAAAGTTAAAGACAATTCCGCTGCCACCTTCAGGATGCATAAACTCAGCACGTTGCAACAGATCACAATGTGCCGCCTTGATCGTCCAATAGCAGTTGATGTGTTCTGCCAACAAAGAACATGGGGAATGTAAGCTAAAGCCCATATGGGCCAGGTTATGCATAATCAATCACCAGTAACGGATTGGATTTAGGGCGTAATCAGCATGTAAGTGTGGATTCTGTTCAAATCCGGCACTTTAGGATCAGACGCTAAGCTGCTGCTCTAGTGTACTGAACCCGGTTTTCAATCTCCAGTGGCACTATCGGTGCTGCCAAGTCGAGTTTATACAATTTTGCCAAAACGACAGCGGGTACTCTACAGGTCAGCGATAACAACCCAAGGAGCCATCTTATGTCATTCAGAGTTAATTTTTATCAAAGTGCACCCGGCGCCATTCAGGCCATGATGGGGCTGGAAAACTATATCAGCAAGTTAGCTGATACCCCGGAAGGTTTGCCCAAAAGCTTACTCGAACTGGTAAAAATGCGGGTATCACAGATAAACAACTGTGCGTTTTGCCTGGATATGCATAGTAAAGACGCCAGGGCCATGGGAGAGACAGAACAACGGCTCTATTTGCTCAATGCCTGGCAGGAGTCTCCCATTTACACCCAGCAAGAGCGCGCTGCGCTTGAATGGTGTGAGGTGCTGACCAGACTCAGTCAGGTCAGCGTAACGGAAGATTGCTTTGAGCGGGTAAAGCGACACTTTACCGACAAGCAAATGACGGATTTGACCTTAGCCATTAATGCCATAAACGGCTGGAATCGATTCTGCGTTGGTTTGGGTGCTGACGTAGGCTCTTACCAAGTCGGGCAGTTTGATTGAAGGAAAGGCGGCAAGAGCCGCCTTACTTGCGTTACACAGTTCGGGTGGCAATGGCGGGGGAGGTTGCTGCTGCGCGGCGGGCCGGCCCCAAAACTGCTAGCTGGCCGACCAGCCACAGAGTCAGCATGCCAACTGGAATCAGCCACCAGTGCAGTTTGGTCAAACCCAAACTCTGCACCAGATAAATATTAAGTCCAACTGTCAGTACTGCACCCAAAATCACGCCCATTGAACTAATCAAAAAGTTTTCCAGCATAAAGTAGCGTAATACTGATACTTGACTGGCACCCAGCGCGCGGCGTGTGCCGATTTGTTTGCGACGGCGATTAACATTAAAACTGGCCAGCCCGACTATACCCAGGGCTGTCACCAGGGTTAGGGTAATCATCACTGTGGTGAGGATTTTGATCATGGCCTGATCACGACGATAGGTGCGATCCCGGGTTTCCTGCATACTGCGTAATCCCCGGACAACCCGTCCTTTGTTGCTATCGGCCAGCATTTGTTCGACCGCTGGCATTAACTCGTCCAACCTTCCTGGCTCTGTACGGATAAAGTACGTACTTGAGCTGAACAAGGTCTGCTCGGGAGACAACATGGCATTCTCCAGCCTTTCCCAGCCCACCCAAGGGGCCTGAAGCTTATCAATAATGCCTTTGACAATGACAGGCTCGTCATCATTGATATACAAGGTTTTGCCTACGGTATCCTGATAGGACTGCTCAGGAAACAGGTTCTCGGCCAGTGCTCTGGTGATGATGATTTCCGCCGGCCAATCCCGCTGAGAGCGCTGCCGCCAGCGTATATCGCTGGGCTTGAACGCTTCACCGGCAATGAGTTCAAGGTCCAGGGTATTCAGTACATGGTCATCCACCATATAGACTGCAGTACCTACACCCTCAAACTCGGCCCCTGGCTGGGTTTGCAGACCCATCGACCAGCCGCCGCCACTAATGGGAATAGCATTTATCTGCATAGCGTCAATCACACCGGGCAGGGCGCGTATTGCATCTAAGTCCGTCTGGATCACCACCTGGTCGTTAAAATCGTCGGCAAAGCCGGTACTGGAAAGATAGAAGCTATTGGCTTCGTCAATTCCGCTGTCACGCGCCATTTGCATGGTACGTTCCATCAGGATATGCACGGCATTGACGATAATGCACATGGTTACCGCCACTTGCAGTGCAATAAGTACCGCACCGACTTTATTGCGTGTCATGGCGCGAAAAATGGGGCCTATTTCCCAACTTGAAAGATGTAACATGATGCGCTCCTTACTGGCTTTTCAATTGGCTTGCCGGTGCAATACTGCAGGCGCGCCAGGTTGGATACAGTCCTGCGGCAATGCTGCTTATCAGCGATAGCAGCAAAGCCAGCAGTACCATGTTGATGTCCAGACTGGAGAGGTTGTCGGCAAAGCTGCCATATAAACTGCCGATCCCAAGTAAGCCCAGATAAGCCAGAGCCAATCCGGCAATACCACCGGTCAGGCCTATACACGCCGTTTCTACCAAATGTTGATAAAACAAAGCCTGGCGAGAGGCGCCTATGGCTCGGCGTAAGCCAATCTCAGCAGACTTGCCACTGAACTTGGCGAGTAGCAATCCCACGGTATTAAGCAGGCATACCACCAGGAACATCAGGCTTAGCCATAGCATGACTCTGGCATCATCGGTGACAACTTGGCGGTTTTCCATCCATTGCATTACATCGGACAGACGATTGTTCAATGGCCGGGGGAAGCGCCCCAAGGCTTTCTGTTCATTGGCATAGTTATTCAAAAATGCCAGATAAGCTTGTTTGTCCTGTTCTTCGGGCAACTCCACCCACATCTGATAGTTGATGCATTCAGAACGGAGAAATCCGGCAAAGCTGTCATCTTCCGGGGTTTTCCAGCAGTTGGTGTTACCACCGTTGGGTAGTTGCAGTTCTTCTTTGAGCAAAAACGGGATATACAGATCTTCAGGTTCTTCAAATGCGCCTGTGCCAACATCGTAGAATTTGGGGGCTGGGTACCAGCTTTCTAATACACCCACCACGGTGAACTGGCGTCCCGCGAGTCTTAAACTGCGGCCAACTGAGTTTTCACCGCCAAAAATCTTGTCATTGCTTTTTCGGCTTAGTACCACCACTTGCTCACGACCTTTATCGGCGCTGGCCTGCCAATGTCCGCCATACAAAAAGGGCACGTCAAACATCGGAAAAAACTCGTTTGTGGTCAGTCGAATATAAGCGTTAAAGGGCTTGGCATCCTGGCTCGGCGGCTCTACTACTGCGGCCGTGGTAGCCATAATTACTTGGCGCTGGGCCTTTTGTGCGGCGTATAAGTTGTTGGCGTCTGTCCAGGTCAGCTGTTCCGGTGGCTCATTGGGTTCTTCAGCCGGTTCGTTCGGGTCCCAGCTGTCCACCTGCACGTAATAAAGCTGGTCGCTTTTCTGCGGGATAGGGTTCGAAGACATCAGATAGTTGACCGTGATAGTGGTCATGCTGGCACCAATGCCCAAGGCGATGGCGGCCACCATGAGCGCACTGAGAATCGGATTCCGACGTATGCTAAGCAGCGCCAGCCGCAGATAGTAGTTAAACATGGCGGGCTCCCGATGCGCTGATGCTGGCAATCGGCTCCGGCGCGCTGGCCGAGATGTGTGTAACGTCACTGACCTTGCCGTCTTTGACAAAGATATTGCGCTTGGCTTCCCGCGCCAGAGAAGGATCATGAGTCACCATGACAATAGTGGTGCCTTCATCATTGATATCTTTGAGTAGCTGCATCACGCTGTGCGCCATCTTGCTATCAAGGTTTCCGGTGGGTTCATCCGCCAGTAAAAATCTCGGCTCGCCGGCCAGCGCCCGGGCAATGGCAACCCGCTGTTGTTGGCCACCGGATAACTGGGCTGGTAGGTGTTTCATTCGGTTCGCCAGGCCCACTAATTCCAGGCAACGCTCAATGCGGCGCTTTCGTTCACTGCCGTTAAAACCTCGATAACGCAGTGGTACATCGACGTTGTCGAACAAGTCCAGATCGGGGATCAAATTGAAGCTTTGGAAGATAAAGCCAATTTTCTCATTACGCAGGCGACTGCGCTGGGTGTCGTTAAGATGACGAACATTCTCACCATCTAAGTCGTAGACGCCATCATCAAAGCTCTCAAGTAAGCCAGCAATGTTTAAAAAGGTGGTTTTCCCCGAGCCAGACGGGCCGGTGACGGTCACAAACTCACCTTCTTTAACGTGCAGATTGAAATCGCTCAGGGCGCGGGTTTCTACCAGATCAGTACGGAATATTTTGGTCACGTTCTGCATGTTCAACATAATAGATTTCCTTTTTTATTTGTGCGTAGCCAGGCAAATGGCCGTGCTTGCTAGTTGGTGATTTGGATCCACTCGGCGCCGTCAAATTGCTCGGTACCTGAAACAATGATGGTGTCGCCTGCTTGCAGGCCTGCCAGAATTTCCACACTGGATAAACTGCGGGCACCGGTTTCTATGCGCTGGCGTTTGGCCATACCATCGCGCACTACGTAGGCAATAGTGCCGTTGCCACTTTCCAGAAACTGGCCGCGCTGGACCATCAGAACATTGGTTTTGTTCTCCATCAGGATTCTGGTCGTCAGGCGCTGATTCTGACGCAGCCCTTTAGGCGTGGAGGCGGCAAAACGCACCCGTCCGGTCACTTGATTGTTCTCAATCTCAGGGGAGAGAGTAACCAGGGTGGCGGGGTGCGTTTCGCCATTGAAATTGACTTGAGCATCCATGCCGATGGCGAGATCGTCTGCATAGCTTTCCGGTATTGAGACTTCCAGCTCGAATTGACTGAGGTCCACCACAGATAAAATGGCCTGGTGGCGGGTCACCTGATTTTTATCTTGTACGGCCAGGTTACCGACAATACCCTTAACCGGTGAGCGCAGGGTCAGTTCATCGACCTTACGTTGCAGGTCGGCGACCAGTAATTGTTGGCGATCTACTTGTAGTTGTTGCGAGCGAATTTCAAAGGCCAGGCTTTCTTCGTCAAGTTTGGCATCTTGCACAGCATGCTGATGAACCAGACGGGCGTTTTCTAGTTCGTCCTGGGCTTTTTCAAAGTCAATCTGACTGATAGTCGCACTGGCATAGGCCTTGTCTGCCCGACGCTTTTCCCGTTCAGCGGCAACCAGTGAGACATTGGCCATGTCAACAGACTTTTGGTTTTCGAGGTGCTGAATTTTGGCCTGAATTCGTTTTCTATCCAGTTCCATTTTCTGCTTCTGTAAACTGGATTCTTCCTGCTTGAGTTCGTTGGTTAACTCTGGGCTGTCGATACTCGCCAGTTCCTGGCCTTTTTCAACCTGGGCACCGGCATCCACACTAAAACTGATGGTTCCTTGTGCCGGGCTATATAAGCGCGGACTCACGGCAGCCACCACTTGTGCTTGTACTGATAAGTCGCGAACAAAGTCCCCTTGTACAACATCGGCCAAGCGAAGGCGCTGCAAAGGAATGGATGCTTGTGCGCTGGACCACTGATTTAAGGTTGGAAACAGCAGCAGCGTAGCACTGGTGAGTATTAAGCCGGTGATGATAAGGTAAGTTTTCTTGCGGCTGGCTTTGGGCGCCAGCAACACGTCCTGACCGCTGGTATCGGTTATGCTCATGGTATTTTCCCCTGGGTAACTGAACAATCGATGTGTAAGTCGAGGGGCTGTGGCAGAAAGTTGATATGGGGGTTGTAAGGAAATGTGTATTTTCTGTTAAATCGGCTGAGAACCTGCTGAATGGGAGATGTTTCTTGTGATTAGTTTGTTTTATGCCGGTTGGTCACTGTTACTGGTACTGTGGTTGTCAGTGCAAGTTATCAGACGGCGTCGATTACATCAGGTGGCTGTAGGTGACGGTGGGCACAAAGACCTGCAACTTGCCATCAGAGCTCATGCTAATGCGCTGGAGTATTTGCCTCTGGCGCTATTGATGATGTTTATGTTGGAGCAGCAGCATTTAAGCCCATGGTTAATTCATGGTCTGGGTATTACCTTATTGATGGGGCGTGTTGTGCATGCTGCAGCTATGCCCAGACGTAACCTCAGGTTACGTGTTGTGGGCATGGCGATGACCTTTCTGGTGTTATTGGCCGGGGCGCTGCTGGGCATTACCTTGGCCCTGATTCGTTTGTGAGGAAAATATGCTATCTGCCTTAGTCAATAAACTGGTTGAATATCTGCGTTTGTTGCTATTTATGGCGGCAGTGCTGATTGGTGTGCAAGCACCGGGCTTTATCCAGCAATATGAGAATACCTTAGCTGCCCATTTAGCCGAGGCTAAGCGTAGTGTCACCCCTTTTATGCAAGATGCCAACTTGCATACCAACGGCGATATCCATGCGTTAATTCAGCGTTATCAGCAAAACCAGGATGCCGCGGTGCGTGACGGGGGAGACAATATTGAGGAATTGCTGCAACGGGTTGAATATCTAGAGAGAATGCTAGAACAGCTTAGTACTAACGCCTTGCAACGTGGCTACTATGCATTGGTCCAACCCGATCCTGAATTATTCAGTGAAGTCAGTGCTGCCTATGATTATCGGGTGCCATTAAATGCCACCGCCATCATCTGGGGATTGTGTTGCGGCATAGTGTTGGCGGGGTTATTTGACCTGTTTATTGGACTTTTTCTCTGGATGTTGCCCACCCGACAAAAGGCCTGACTATACTCAAATAACTAAGCCGTTGGAGCATTCAGAATGCTTAAGCACAGTGTTTTACTTGTATGTTGCTGGCTACTGAGTTTCGCCGCACAGGCGACCTCTGTGATGTTTGTATCCCCCTCTACTCCTGATGATCCCTTTTTCAGCCGGGTTGAGCTTTTTACCCGCTTGGCAGCGCAAAATCTGGGTATGGAATTGATGGTAGTCTATGGTGATGCGCATCGAATTTACCAGCATGCAGAGTTGGAAAAGCGCTTAGCCAGCGACCAACCCGACTATTTATTGGTGCAAGTGTATTCAGGCTCCGGCAAAGCCTTATTCGAGCTTTTAAAGCGTTACCCCAAGGTCAGCGTTATCAGCCTTGAACATCTTTTGCTTAATCATGAGACCGAGGATGTAGGCCTGCCAGGCCAGCATTATCCAAATTGGATTGCCGAGGTTGCCTTTGACAATGTGGCGGCGAGCGAACTACTAAGCAGCTATTTGCTCAGTGCATGTCAGGAAAATGCGCAGGCTGGGCGTCCCGGTGTGGTTGGAGTGAATGGGTTGCATGGTCAGGAAGCGCTGCAGCGTCAGACCGGACTGGTGGAAGAGGTTGATCAAAGACCGCCATTTTTGGTTCATCAGGTGGTCAATGCCAAATGGCAACGGCCACTGGCTGTTCAGCAAACCAAAGCACTGCTGGGACGCTATCCCGATACAAGTGTTATCTGGTCAGCGTCTGATTGGATGGCGCTCGGCGTAGCAGAGGCGGTTGAACCTTTAACCAGAAAGGGCCTGACTTATTGCATCGGTGGGTTTGATTGGATCCCTGAAGTTGTTGATGCAATTAAATCTGGCCAAGTGACCGCCAGTGTTGGTGGGCACTTTATGATAGGTGCCTGGGCACTTGTGATGGCGTACGATCATTTGCATGGCAGATTGCCCGCATATGTGAAAAGCGGTGAGGCGGTATTTGATATGCACTTGATGCATAAAGACAATGTTAAGGAATTGGCGCCTTGGTTGGATCCTAAAGCCTGGCAAACAGTGGATTTTCGCTCATTCAGCTTGTTCAAAAACCCGGGTTTGAACAGATATCGTTTTGTTTTACCTGGCTCTTAAAATGCCTTATAAGGCAGTTGCTGGTCGATAGTCTTACGTAGTTTCTTTCGTTTGAATAACGTCAGGGTGCCTCGTTGTGGCATTAGCGCGGCACCGAGATTGATGCCAGTGATATTGCCTTTCGCCCAATTTTTTCTTGCAGGTTCGCCGCCCAAGATTACGAAATCGAGTTCGTTATAGTAACGACGTTTCTTGGTCCATATATCATGTCCAATAAGGCAGTCCAGTAACTGAACTAAACTCGCTTGGATAAAACCTTCTTCGCTAAAGTGTTTTAAGGGGGCTGCGCTTACCAGACCTAGCGGTGGGTATTTTCTTTGCTCAATAATGTAGGCGATAGGAAGTGCTTGTAAGAGAGGAGGGATGTTGACCAAATCGCATTTGAGCTCAAGGTTCTGATTAAAAGCCCATTGGCCTCCCGCCATATACCAGTGCAGATAATGTCCGCGTTGCAATGCGTCCAGCAACATAAGTTCATGCAACCCTAGCACCGAGAAGAACCAGGGTTGCATTAATAAATTCAGTACTTCGCGGCTTTCTATGCCTGGATCTATCAAGTTACCTGCACAAAATAACCTATCCTGACGAGGATCAAACTGGGCTTTATGCAGCGCATGTTTTAAGGCGCTGTATTGGCCGGCGATATCACCTACAAAGTAGTCCTTACCTCGCCAATTAGCCTCAAGTCTGCGTAAGCGCGTGAATGACCCTAGCATTTGGGCCAGATTTTGATGATTCATGGACGTCCCGATCTCTGGGTTATCACAGGCCGCCCTGTGTGGTTTTTCGCCATAATCCGCCAACCTAGCAGTTTTTGTTGTTAGAGCAATGGGATCATAAATATTTAATAGTCCTACCTAGATTGAAATAAACGACTTAGGCCTCATTGAGCAAGGCTTGCAACATTACAAGGAGTGCCATTATGCGAGCGTTACCCGTATTGGAAACAGAGCGACTGATATTAAGAAATCTCGAGGATTCGGATGCTGATGCCTTGTTTACTATTTTTTCTGACCCTCAGGTAATGACGTATTGGCATACGCCTCCCTGGTCGGTCATCAGTGATGCGCAAAACTACATCGCCGCAGCCCACCAAGGCATGTTGGTTGATGAACAATACGTTTTTGCTATTGTGGACAAGCACAACCATACCTTGATGGGGAAATGCCTGTTATGGCAAATCGTTCAGAGCTCGCAGCGAGCGGAAATTGGTTTTGGTTTAGGTGTTCCTTTTTGGGGTAAAGGGTATATTCAGGAAGCCGGTCGAGCGCTGCTTGAATTTGCTTTTAAGCAGATGGCGTTAAACCGTATTGAAGCGGAAATTGATCCAGATAATACCGGCTCTGCCAAAGCGTTACTGCGATTAGGTTTTGAGCAGGAAGGACATCTGCGTCAGCGCTGGATTGTTGATGGGCACAAATCTGACTCTGCCTTGTATGGATTACTTCGCGAGGATTGGGCGCTAAATTCTTAGCCATTATTATGCCAAGTAAACCGACTTTCGACGGCCGATTTCTTAGGTAAATAGGCGCTATCCGGTAATTTTTGCTATTGCGGCATTTAAACTCTTTATTCGAACCTCATATTTACACTAATAGCGATATTGTGGAGCCTTCGATGCCGCATACCAAACCGGCCAGTCTGGGGCGGGCTATGCTGATAGCCTGCTTATCACTTTGTCTACTGTGGTGGGTGAAACTGGCGGAGACGTTTTTCGCTTTAAATCTCAGCGCATTGGCCTTAGTTCCGGGGAGTGCAGTCGGGCTGACGGGTATTATTACTGCGCCATTTTTGCATGCCTCCTATATACATCTATTTAGCAATAGCTTGCCTGTGTTGGTGCTAGGGACATTGTTTCTCTATGGCTATCCACGTTCATGGAAGCCAGCCTTATTGCTTATTTGGCTGCTTTCAGGTGTCGGCGTATGGTTATTTGCCAGGCATGCACCCCATGTGGGGGCAAGTGGCGTGATCCACGGCGTGTTTTTTTACTTGCTGATATCCGCCATTATCCGCCGCGACAAACTGTCTGTGGCGCTGATGATGGTCGGTTTTTTCCTTTACGGCGGTATGGTGATGAGTATTTTCCCCACAGAGCCGCAAATATCCTTTGAATATCACTTTTTTGGTGCTGTGGCCGGATGTCTGGCATCGGTGTTTTTTCAACATCGGGATCCTAAACCTGTGGTTGAGCCGCCAGTGGTCATAGACGATGACGAGCCAGATCCCCTTATTGGTGATCAGTGGCAGCAATCATCCGCTGAGTCTGAACAAGAGTGGCCTTCGCATCGCCGTGATAACTAGACTGGGGTGACCTTTTCAGTGCAAACCCAGTCGAATTAAATCTATGTCGTTTACGAAGCCCTGCGTTGTTATTTGTCGTCCAAGTGCAGGGGATAAAGTCCACTCTTTTATGCTCTAATGGCCCACAGACGTTGAAAATTCAACGCTTAAAAGACAAATCGTTGTTAATAAATGCCAATCTATCAGGTACTTGCTTCTATTCTCTAAATAGTCTGGCTACAATGGGGCACGTATTGCTGTAACCGGCACGTTATTGAATGACTAAGGGAGCTTTGCGCTTAATCTGTTTACTGGGCAGTGTGACACTTGCCTGGAGTGGAACCCTACATGCAGCGTCGACAGCAGACGGTTTAGTTCGCTCTTTGCAGGCGGACAATTATGAATGTCCGACCGACGAGCAAGCAGCACAAATTGAAGAACATCTGTCATATAACAGTTTACCTCGTTCCAAACTGTTTTATTTGCAGGTGCGTAAAGCGCAGTACCTGGCCTGTGGTGGCAAGCTGGAAGAAGCTTCTGAGCTCTTAGAGCAGATGTTGAACGAGCCACCGCCAAACGAAGGATCAGAGAACTTAGCCTACGCCTTATATTTAGCCGGTATCGTCACCAGTGGCAGTCACTCGCAAGAGCGCTGTGATTATTACCGTGCCGCCGAGCAAGAAGCACTGAGAGTGGACTCCCAATCAATTTTACTGGGCGCGCAATTAGAGTTGACCTCTACTTGTGATATTGACGAGCAGCATATCGACAAAAGCCTAGCCAAACTCTATGCCTTGCTGGAGCGTTATTCTGCAGCAGAAGATCAAGCCGTAAGATCGGATATTTTCAATAATATTGGCAATTTGTACGCGCTAATTGGCCAGCATGAACTGGCGGGGGATCAGTACATTAAGTCTTATCAGATGTCTCAGGGTGTATATCAGGGAGAGACCCTGTTAATGCCGCTGTTTAATGCCATCAATGCTTATCTTCATAGTGGTCGATTAGAACAAGCCAATCAGGCACTTTCCGAGCTGATTAAACAAAACAGTCAGGTGAACACGGCGTTGAGTAATGCCTGGGTACAGCAGGCGCAAGCGGGTTATGCTTTTTATCAGGGTAATCAGCAACTTCTCAAAGATAGCCTGGCGCGTTGGGCGGTATTTCTGCCGGACTTGTCACACCCAGACATGGACACTATTTACCGCAGAATGCAGGCTGAAGCCTGCTTGGTGGATTTAGATCTGCGCTGTTTACGCGACTACATTGCACTGGAAGTGCCACAGCGGCCTTACCAGCTGTCGGAAGATTTGGCTTATTTACGCCTGCTGGTTAATAGCTATCACGTGCTGGGGCAGTCTGATGCTGCCTATGCAGTATTCAAGCGTTACGACCAGGTTAGTCAGCGCCTATTTGAAACTCAGCAGTCATCTTCCAAGATCCTTGGTGTCGCGCAAATGTTGTCCGACATTGTGGCCTTGGAGTCTAGCCTTGAACAGATCAAGAAGAAAGAAGCCGTGGCAACCATGCGTTTGGTGGCCGCATTGTCGGTAGTGGCTGCACTGCTGGGGCTGCTCGCCTGGTTGTTTTACCGCCGTCGCAGGGTAGAGCGGCAGCGGGATCAGCACACCGGATTGCTGACCGGTGGTGCGGCGATGGATAAGCTGAAAGGATTTACTCGGCCTTCTGTATTGCGTGTCCATGCCATAAGTTTAATTGAGATTGATGGCCTGGACGGTATTAACCTTAGTCATGGCCCGGGAAGTATTGAAAAAGTGCTGCGACAGGTTGCAGACAAGCTTCGTCAGGCTTGCCGGGTTGGCGATGTGATAGGGCGTATGGGTAGTCAGGAATTTTTGGTCTGCCTTAACGATATAGATGAGATCCGTGCCAAAGAACATATGGAAGGTTTGATATCAAGCCTGATTCAAAGCGCGTTTGAAACAGCATCAGGGCAAACAGTTAATCTACAGGTACGTTATTCGTTAATGATTCTGGATGAAGCTCTGGATGATGTCGTGGCGCTTTATCAGGGGCTTGTTCAGGCCATGGCGCAGGAAAAGCGTATGCAAGGTGCGCAGCCCGTCTTAACTTAATATTCTGTTAAGGGAAGTGTTTTAAAGTCGCAGCAGATTGAATAAACCAGGATGATTGCGATGAATAAGTGGATAACAGGACTGTTCATGTGCCTGGTATGGCAATTAGCTATACCAGCTCAGGCGCAGCAACTGGCAACCCCACTTCTGACACAATTGGCTGATTCGATGGACGGAATTGATGGCGAGCAAACGCAGCGAGTCTTGATAAGGCTGCAGCAAGAAGCCGAGCGCTATACTCACCAATGCGGGGATTGTGCGGTTAATTGGTTGGTATTAGGCCGCATCAGTCATGAACTGGCTCGCCAATCAGGCGGATTGGCTCAGCTTAGAGCGGCGCGTTCCGCCAGGGATGCATTGACCCGCGCAGCGCATTTGGATGCCTACGTTGCTGATGGTGAAGCATTATCTGAGTTAGCGCTGCTGTATCTTGAAACACCACCTTGGCCGTTATCTTTTGGTGATGCACACAAGGCGAAAAAGCTGATTGAAGAAGCTTTGAAAGTTGGGCCAGACAGCGCTGCAAATCACCTTGCTGCTGCTCGCTATCACCTGGAAAAAGGACAAGCGCAAACGGCCAAAAAGCATCTGGAGCTCGCCATTAATGCCTCACCTGATAATGATGACCCCTTGTATTCCTTGAATTTACGCCAGGCCTCAACCATGCTGGCAAAAATAAATAGTAGACTGTTGGAACAATGAGACTTTTACTGATTGAAGACGATATGCAACTGGCTGCGGGCTTAATTCAGGCGCTGCGCAGCGAAGGTTTTGCCGTTGATCATCTTAGCAGTGGCCGTCAGGGACTGTCCGCTTTGCTGGCTCGACAGGCTGATATGGCTATTCTGGATTTAGGTTTACCGGATATGGATGGCATCGAAATCCTCAAGCAAGCCAGGCAACAGCGACTGGGTATTCCAATACTGGTATTGACGGCTAGAGACAGCATGGCAGATAAGATTAAGGGCTTGGATTTGGGCGCTGACGATTACCTTGCCAAGCCTTTCGATGTGCCGGAATTACTGGCCCGGATTCGGGTTATCGCCAGACGATTAGGAACTTCTGATGATAGCTGTATCGCTATTGGCACGGTAACCCTGGATACCTTGGCACATAAGGTATTGGTTGAACAGCAGCCTCTGGCGTTATCTCGCCGCGAGTATATGCTGGCTAAAGCCCTGATTGAAAATGCTGGCCGTATTCAATCCCGCGAACAGCTGGAAAGCCATTTGTATGAGTGGGGGGATGAAGTGGCAAGTAATGCTGTTGAAGTGCATGTTCATCATTTGCGTAAAAAATTACCCGCTGGCTTTATTCAGACCATCCGGGGTGTGGGTTATACCGTAAACAAATGAGCTCCATTCGCCGCTATCTCGTATTGATACTGCTCTCGGTAATTACCTTGGTGCTGTTTTTTGCTGCAATCAAAGGCTACCGGGGTAGTATGGAACGAGCTACCAGTTTGTTCGACAGCCAATTGGTGGCGGTGGCAGATACGCTCGAGACGATGCAGTTGACAATGCAGGTGGGGCAATTGCGCAAAGAATCCGAGATGATTCTGCAGATTTGGCACAACAACGAGTTGCTGCTGTATTCCTTTAACAGTCCTAAATCGCCGATGACAGCCTTTGAGCAGGGCTTTCGCGATGAAAACTTTTCCGGTCAGCGTTGGCGTACGCTGGCGCGATATTATCCTGATTCGCAACACTGGCTCATGTTGGCCCAGCCGTTAAGCCATCGCTACGATTTGGCCGATGAATTAGTGTTGGCGGCAGTGCAGCCGTTGGTATTCAGTTTGCCTCTGTTGGCGTTGCTGATTTCTCTGGCGGTAAAACAAGGTTTGCGGCCTCTGGTTGGCTTGTCTGATGCGTTAAAACAAAAAAAGGCCGACGACCTCAGCCCGGTTGAACTGAATCAACCACCGTCAGAGCTGCAGCCAGTCCTCAAAACTATAAATCGTTTGCTGGTTCGATTAGATAGCGCCTTTGCGCGGGAGCGGCGCTTTGCCTCGGATGCCGCTCATGAACTGCGCACGCCCTTAAGTGTGCTGAAAATCAATTGCCATAACCTGGCTCAGGAGCTGGGAAGTAAATCCACAAACCTTGCTCAACTTACGGATGGCGTTGAGCGTATGGGGCATGTGGTCGATCAGATTTTGCTTCTAAACCGCACCAACCCAGAGCATTTCAGCGTGAATTGGCTTGAGGTTGACCTTTACCAACTTTGCCAACAATGTATTGCTAATCTGTATCCTCAGCTTCATGCCAAACAACAACAGATTGGCCTGTCTGGTAAAGCTACGCCGATGCGTGGTGATGCCTTTTCATTAAATGTGCTGGTGCAGAATCTGGTGTCCAATGCCAGTAAATATAGCCCGGTTGGCAGTCAGATCGAGGTGAGTGTCGAGCAGCGTAGTCAGGGTATTTGGCTTTGTGTGGAAGACTCCGGTCCTGGTCTGCCAGAATCTGAGTATGAGCGGGTGTTTGAACGCTTTTATCGGGTTGGTGGCGATCGTCACCAGTCTGGTACCACGGGTTGTGGCCTGGGATTAGCCATTGTGAAACATATTGTTGATTTATACGGTGCCCATATTCAATTGCAACGCTCAGTAAAGCTGGGCGGATTATCTGTGCAGGTGCAGTTTAGCGAAACGAGAGGTAAGTATGACTAAAGGACGTCTTACCCTTGGCCTGCTGCTGTTGTTTGGTTTGCCCTGCCAGGCCGAGATAGATGAATTTGAGCTGGTGCTTAAGGAACATTTGTTTTACCCCGCCAGGTTGGAGGTGCCCGCCGGGCGCAAGGTTAAGCTGGTTATCCATAACCAGGACGACACCCCTGAGGAGTTTGACAGTTTTGACCTTAACCGCGAAAAGGTGATTTTCCCCAATCGTAAGGCGACAGTGTACATTGGGCCGCTAAAACCCGGTGTGTATGATTTTTTTGGTGAGTTTAATCCCAATACCGCACGGGGACAGGTGGTGGCTGTTCGGCAGGAGGGCGGAAATGCTGATTAATTCCGTGATCCTGTTTTTACGCGATGCCCTGCCGGTGTTTGTTTTAATCAGCATGTTATTAGCGGTGGCGAATCATTCGCACCGGCAAATCAGTTGGTTATGGTGGGCGCTGGTACTGGGGTTATTTGGCAGCCTGGGCTTAACGCATGCGGTGGATAATCTCAGTGAGCTTCTTGATGGCGCCGGGGTTGAGGTTTTCATGTTCAGCGGTCAGGTCGCTACGTTCCTGTTGCTGCTGCTCAGTTTGTATTGCCAGTTTAGTCATAGACGACGCGGCTGGCGCTGGTCAGCGATTGCGATAGTTGCCTTGCTTCTAGCTATGGATGGTGCCAACTTCCTGGTGTATTTCTTTAGTTATTGGGCCCATGAGCAAACGCCTTTGGCCCTTATTATGGGTACGATTCTGGGGGGAGCCGTATGCATGAGCGTGGCGGTGTTGCTGCATATTCTTTGTCGACAGTGGTTGGCGGCAGGGTATATGTTGCCTGGTGCTTTACTGATGCTGATGTGGGGGGCTGGTCAACTAAGTTACGCCCTTAACCTTCTGACCCAGGTGGATTTGCTCCCACCCATGACGCCTATCTGGGATACCAGCAATTGGATTGCGGACAATTCTGAACTTGGGCATTTGCTGAATTCCTTGATGGGATATGAAGCCGCGCCCGGTTTGCTGCAACTGAGTATTTATTTGTTAGCCGTGGTACTGCCCTTTAGCTGGCTTTACCGGCATGTTCACCTGTCCCGCTCGCCTCTGGCCGCAAAGGGGGAAGTATGAAAAATCAATTTTTAGCAGCGGCGTCGTTGCTGGTTTGCTGTCTGGCCCAAGCCGATGGCTACGTGGTTGACAAGGTCTACCATCCTAACGTTTTGCCCGATGAACAGCGATTGGAGTGGCGCTTTATGTCGCGTCAGAATGATGATCGTAATGTACTGGCGCAGCGTATCGGGTATGGCCACTCGTTGTCAGAGTATGTGACCATGGAGGCTTACATAGTTGGTGAACGAGACAGAGACGATAATTTTGGTTTGCAGGCCTACGAACTTGAAAGCCGCTGGATGCTTACCGACCAAGGTAAATACTGGGCAGATTGGGGGCTAGTGTTTGAGTTGGAAAAACAACACAAACAAGATGCCTGGGAGGCCACCTCTGGACTGGTGATGGAAAAGGAATTTGGACGTAACAGCCTGACCATGAACTGGTTTCTGGTATACGAATGGGGTAAGGCGCTACATAATGAATTTGAAACCGAGTTTCGCATGCAGTACAGGTTTCGCTGGAAACCCCAGGTTCAACCTTCTATTGAATTGTTTGTGGGCGAAGATTTTGTTGGTTTAGGCCCCGCACTGATGGGGGTGCAACGATTTGACGGTCAGCGCCAGTTAAAATGGGAATTAGGTTTTATCTCAGAAGTGAGCGGTGTGGTGAAGGATCATACGCTAAGATTTGTACTGGAGTATGAATTCTAACCACAAATGGAGTTTGTTATGCGAGTCGGCGACTTACCTTTACATGCCGTCATCAGGTACGTTAAAGCATCCGATTCATTGGAAACTGCACGCCAACAAATGCTTAACGCCAAGATAAGTAGCTTGCTGGTAGTAGATACGAGCGCGGCGCCAGTTGGTCTGATTACCAGTAGAGACCTGCTCAAGGTAAATGGCTCAGGAAATATTGCTGTTGAACAACTGACCACTCAACCCTTGGTGACAATTTCTGAGGATGCCGAAATACGTCAGGCTTGTCGCTTAATGCTTGACCATCAGCTTCACCATTTGGCGGTAGTGGGCGATGATGAGGTGGTGGGAATTTTATCCAGTCTGGATATCGTTGCACATTATCTGAGTCTTTAGATGCAAAGGAGAAACCGGCTGCCGTAAAACAGCCGGCTTATTGATTTATTTTTTCCCCGGCAACATGCGCAACAGAGTATTGTCCTTTTTGCCGTAATGATGCCAAAGCGCTAAAAAGGCGTGTAAGCCGATTAAAAAGTAGCCGGCCTGTCCAATAGTTTCATGCCATTCTTTGACCATGCCGGCTAGTTCGCGGTTTTCTGCCACTAGCGGGGGAAGCGTTAATCCGAAAAAAGGGATGCTTTTACCAGCGGCACTTAAGATAAGCCAGCCTGCTACAGGTAAGCCTAGCATCAGCAAATACAGTAAACCGTGCATGGCCCCTGCAAGTTTAATCTGCAGTGCAGACGGTGCCGGTTCGATAGCCGGAGCACGGGTGGTCAGACGAAAATAAATGCGGATCAGTACCAGCATACCTACCAGTAACCCCAACATAAAATGCCACTGTTTGAGGGCTTCACGAGGATCACTGCCTTTGGGATAAATTTCTCTCAACTCAATGCAAGCGTATACGGCCACAATGAGCAGCAGCATAAGCCAATGCATGGCAATGCTGATGGGATGATAGGTGTTGCGTTGGGAAGACATCTCATTATTCCTTTTTAATTGTAGGGTTATGTCACTATTGTTCGGCTTTTTCAGGGGATAAGTCAATGGAGGATGTGACCAGTGGAGGGACTGGTGTAAATGCGGTATCACCTGGTACACGAGGGCGTACAAAGAATTCCAGCAAATCTCGCGGGACATCAAATTGTCGGTATACCTGCCACGCCAAGGTACAAATTATCATCCATGCTAGTAGCATGGAGATTAGCGTATGACTTAGGAAATGGTCGCCAATGGCCATTTTGTAGCCCCCCATCAGCCATCCCAGTGAAAGAGTGCTGACCAAGGTTAATTGGCGAGTTCTGGCGGAGGGCATCAAGAAAATCAGTGAGAGCAGGGCAAAGCCGCCACTGGCATGACCGGCTGGAAAACATTTCTGTGCTCTGCTTGGCTGTTTATCCGCAGGATAAGAGGCAAACAGAGAAACATGTTCCACTTTACCGCCGTATTGCACCAGATTTACCGGGCAGGCCATATTGGTTGTGGCTTTTAGCATGCTAACCGAGGAGGGGACGAGTATCATCGACAGTATAACTATCAGTAAACCCGCTCGAAGTGGTTTGAGCGATGGTTTAAAGCGACTCAGCAGTAGTGTGCTCGATAGCAACATAAAGAGCACAAAGAGTGCTGCTTTAATTCCGTCGTAGAAAAATAATCTGGCCCAGGGCTCTTGTTTATCCATAAGCCACTGATGTGTACTGCCGTTATACAGGGTGTTTTGCACTAACATATCCAGCGGGGTCAGGCTGAATACTGTCACAGTCACGACCAGCAAGGCCGCGGTCAGGATCAGATGTCGTAAAAACAACTTATTCATCGCGGTAGACAAAATAAGGAACACAAGGGGTATCGCCGGCAATATGGCTGTCAATTTCAAAAGACTGCAGCAAACTACAACTAAAATCGTCATGGCTAAAGGCTTTATGTGTAAGGCGACGAGAAGGCTCCAGCAGGATATCGGAGCTCTCACCCACCCAAACTAAAAAGGGCACATGGGTTTGCGCTTTGGGTGCCAGAAAATAGGGCATACCGTGCAGATAAAGGCCGTTTTCTCCTAAAGATTCGCCATGATCGCTCATATACAACATGGCGGTTTCATACTTAGGTGTATTGCGCTTTAGCAGTTCGATAACTTCATTCAGAAAATAATCGGTGTACAAAATGCTGTTATCGTAAGCATTGATAATTTCCTGCTCTGAACATTCGGATAATTCCTTGCTTTTGCACGCAGGTACAAAATGTTCAAATTCAGTTGGATAGCGTTTGTAATAGGCCGGTCCATGACTGCCCATCTGATGCAGCACGATCAGAATGTCGCCCTGTTGCTGGTCGATGTATTGCTGTAACCCAGCCAGCATGCCCACGTCCCGACACTCAGTGTCGTCGCAAACTGGGTTCACTTCATCGGAGCGATAATCCTCATAAGGTAGACGGGTTGCTACCCCTTTAGAGTCCGAGTTGTTATCCCGCCACAGCACGTTAACCTTGGCTTTATGCAGGACATCCAACACATTTTCTGTGTACTTAGCACTGTCTAAATCAAAAGACTCTCTGTCACTGAATGAAAACATACAAGGTACGGAAACCGCTGTAGACGTGCCGCATGAACTAACATTGGCGTAGCTGAGTAAGTTGGCCTGCTTAGACAACAGTGGGTTGGTTTGTCGCTCGTAGCCATTCAGGGAAAAATGGTCGGCTCGTGCGGTCTCACCAACCACCACAATCATCAGCTCATAGTGTCCCGTTGGTTTGGGATTTACCTCATTACCGGTGAGTTCAACCAATTGGTCGGGGGTTTTGCTGCGTAAGTGACGGCTACCAAGATCGATGGCAGAGTATACGGGGTAGATAGGGATGGCGTTATAACGAACGGTCTTATGTTCGCGAAAAAACGTAGCGTATTGGTCGGTATAGGGCAACATGCTCAGTATGCTCAGAACAAAGGTTGCGGACAGGGTCGTAAGCGATGCCTTAATACCAGGACGTCTTAGTGCATCGCGATTAAGTGACCAAAGTAGCGCACTGGGAACTAAAGTTAGCAGCACTATGCGCCAAATTAACCCGGCGCTTAACAGATCACCTGCTTCCCCTGGATTGGTCTGTAGCGTATTGGTGAGCATCACCCGGTCAAATATTATGCCCAGCTCGTCAGTGAAATACCCGGTAATGGCAGCTATCAGCAAGATGAGCGGGTACAGCCAACGAGGTGTTAGCAGCAGGCTGAGGAGTTGCACCATCAACAGCAACACAACGCCCAGCAGCAAGGCCACTGAGAGCACAAAGCCCCAATGTTGCTTAATCGGGTAGAGGGTCGTCAGTTGGCTGAAGAAACTGGCATTGGCGCTGAGTAATAAAAACAACACCAGCAGTATTTGGCATTGCCATGGTTTGAGTCTTACAAAACCTAACATGTTGCGTCCTTATGCCCAGTAGTCATACAAAGATAAGCCCCACACCAGGGAGGCAATCAGCATGCTGAGCAGCACGGCCGCAGAACCGAGATCTTTGGCAAGTCCAGATAAAGGGTGAAACTGCGGGCCAATGCGGTCGACCACTGCTTCGATGGCCGTATTGAGAATCTCCACCAGAGGGATAAGCAACAAGCTGATTATCATGGCAAGGCGCCCCCCCAGTGATAAATCCAATAGCAGAGGCACAGGTAACAGTATGGCCAGTAACAATATCTCCTGTCGAAACGCGGCTTCATGTTTACACAGCCAGCAAATTGCACGATAGGAATTAAGCCCTGCTTTTATCAGCCGGGCCATACCCTGGGCTTTAATCAGATGTGGATGTTCATCCGCGCTAATTATTTTGTTCTGGGCGCCTTCCATTTGCTTAGAATGCATGTTTTACCTCTACACGAAATTCCAGGCCGCTTACATCTTCCTGGTCTGAAAAGGGGTGAACGAGATCAATATGAATGACCTGACGATCACTTGAGTGGGTGGAATACAGCCGGGCACCTATCCCGGCACTTTGCAATAATCCGGTTTCTTCATTAGCGCGTGGGGTGTCACCGAAACTTTTACCCGCGTCGTAAAACACCGCGCCGCCCAATTCAAATAGCTTGAAGAGGTTAATTCTGGGGTAGTAACGAAGTTCGGTGCTGACCAGTAAGGTTTGCTCTCCATATTGGTATTGCAGCGGGTATCCGCGCAGACCCGTATCACCTCCGAGGTTCACCGGGTTATCCAGGGTAGGATTGTCAGAGAACTGCCAGGCGGCGCTGGCATACCAGGCAAAACGCTGGTTGATGCGATGGATAAGCTCGCCGCCAAAGCGGCCTGTCATGGAACTGTGGTCTTGTTCGCCGCCAGCAAACCCGCCAGCTTGTAGCCGGGCAAGCAGCAAAGTGTTGGCGTTCCAGGCTAGCCCTTTGCTGGCGGACAGGTTCCAAAGCCAGGCGCCTTGTTGTGGGCCAGATGCCAGGTTGTGGCCAAGATTGGCTTGCAAATGCCAGCCCAGGTTAATGTCTTCTTTCTCTTCTATCAGGTGCAGGTTACGCATGGTGACAAAGTCGTCTTCCAGCCATTCCATGCCAACCCAGGGATAGTTGAAGATACGGTCAGCGGGCAGATAATCTGATTGAGGCTCGCTGAATCTGTGTTCATCTTTGGTCCAGCCCGCCAATACACGCAGGTGATGATCATCCCAGTTACCGATTTTCCAGCCCACGTTGAGAGTCTGGTAGTCAATCTGGTGCCGGAACAGCAGTTCGTCCTGGCTGTTGTGGAACAGGGTATCGACGCGATCTTCGCGGTTAAAACCGACACTGCCACCAAAGTTACTGTCAACGCTGACCAAAGGCTTGTCGAAAAAGACGCTACGCTGATACCCATCTGGGCTGTCAATCAAGCGTATTCTGGCACTGCTGTTGTGGCCCATAAATAACGGGAACTCGGTATCCAGCTTGTAGCCTGTACGCTGTGGATCGGAAAAATAGGCAAGTTCGGCATCAACACCTAAACCCAACAGATTGCGGTCTTTTAAGCCCACCTCAAAATGGTTTCTCCCGCCTTTGCGGCCAAAGTCCATAATCGGCATCAGCGACCAGGTATCCCAAGTGTCAATTTGAATCCGTGGCGCTGTGTGACGAGCGTCTTTAACCAACTGAACCTTAGCGTCGCGTAAATAATTTCGGCTACGTAAGTGCCGCTCAACTTCGTAGAGCTTTTGTGGATCAGCTTCGCAGGGAGACAAAAAGGCCAGCTCATTTTCCAAAGTGGCTTTTTGGGTATCAATGTGCAGGTTGTTGGCTAGCTTGTGAAGCCAGGTGGTATCCGGTTCACTTTCATCAAAAATAGTATGAATATTCAGTTCAATCTCGGCGGGTTGCTCACATGCCATGATGGATGCTGACCCTAAAAGGCAGGTCAAACCAAGAGGCAACGCCTGGTAATAGGGCAATCTTGGGTGCATGGCATTTCCTTGAAGAATACTGCTAACCCTTAGCCTATTCTCTGAGTCTTAAGAAAGTCTGAAGACGCCAAGATTTTTTCAAAGCATTTTTAGCTTGGTTAATAAAATTCCTTTTTGACAAGGAGTTAGATTGAAATTTGCGGTGGTGAAACAAGGGTATTCAGCAGCAGTACCCTGAAGAAAGGGAGATGAGAATTAGCCTGGCTGCCAAACTAAGGTTTGGCAGCGTAAAAGACCGGCAGGGCGGGGTTTTCCACAAGGCAGTCAGGCTGTCTCGCGGAGTTATCTAACAATAGCCAGTCTTCGCGATGGGCAAAACCCAGGTCAATGCCCTTATCAAAGTTAAGGCAGTTAAGTCCCGACTGACGTGCAACTAAAACCCTGCCGTCTGGATGTTCTGCTAACCATTGCCAGGCCACTTGCTCTTGTAGACGTATTGGTGTGTGGTAGCCAAAGTGGCCGAGGGGGTAAGGCGCAAACAGCAGAAACTGTTCTTTTAATCCAATGATCACCAGAGGTACGGGATTGGGCTCGTGATGTTGTAAATTACTCAGTACCTGTTGTGGGGTTTTCACCGGGCCTAGTAAGGCGTAACCCCAGGTGCTGTAGAGTAGCCAGAAGGGCAGGATAAACACCAGCCAACTTTTACCCTGGTCTCGCACAAATAATCCACCAAGCAGGCCTATGACTCCCAGACTAAGCAGGAACCACCAGGGTTGAATAGGGTAGTCATCCACCAGACTCTGTATTTTTTCAACGCCCAGAAGACCGGCGATGGCTATGATCAACAGCAGCGACCCAAGCAGGGCAACTACACCATTTATTAGGCGGGTTGGCCAGCGGCGTTGCAAAACATCATGTAAAAACGGCGCGCTAATCAGCGTCAGCATAGGCAAGGCCGGCAGAATATAAACCCCGCGTTTGCCCGGACTCAGACTGAAGAATACTAAGACCAATATTACCCAGCCCAAAGGCAGAATAATACGTCTGTCACCGGCTTTGACTGCGCGCCACCATTTGGGGAGCAACCAGGGTAAGAGCAAACTAAGCGGTAACCAGAAGAGGGGAATGACCGAGGTCAGGTAATACCAGAATGGCTTGATATGATGCCACGAATCTGCATAGCGCTTGGCCGTCTGTTTAAGCAGAATGTTATCCCGGTACATTTCAAAGGCGGCATCGTTGCTATTTGCCACCAGAATAAGCATGGGTACAAACCACAGTGCGATAACTGCCAGCATAGCCAGCGGACCTGCCCACCAACGCCAACCGCCTTGAATGTCATCGGCTGCAGGTCGAAAGTGACGGGCCAGGAAAAAGGGCAGGAGCATCAATAGCGGTAAAAAGCCAACCCCCTTGGTGATGACGCCTAGCCCCATGGCGGCAAAGCCCAGGTAATACCAATGCCAGCCGTCTTTACAATAGATATGTCGTAACAGTCCATAGCAGCCAAGGGTGATCCACGCACATACCATGGCATCAATCTGTGCGGTTTTAGCTTGCAGCACAAATTGAAAACACATCAGCAGAAGGGCCGCGGCTAATATGCCGGTCTGCTCATTCCATAAGCGTTTACCGAGGTCATAAACCAAGCAGAGTGTCAGCAATCCGCATAGCGCCGATGGCAACAAAAAGGCTAGCTTGATACTGCCTAACAACCAGTAAAAAAGCGCGATACTCCACATAAATACAGGAGGTTTGTCCGGGTAGAGTTCGCCGCCACGCATGGGGAAAAACCACTGACCGGAGTCCACCATTTCAATGGCAACCTGAGCAAATCTTGGTTCATCAGCAGGCCAGGGGGCTCTGAGCCCCAGGCCTGAAAAAATGACCAGGATAGCCAACAAGGCCAGTATTAACTTGGCGTTCTTGCCTGAAAATAACTTACTAAACATGGGCATGAACGTCCTGCTTAGTCTCAGTTTGATGGCTTAGGCGAGTGCGACGATACAACCAGAGACCTATGGCACTGGAGACAATCAGTAAAATAGCGCCAAGCACCATTTGTAAGTGTGCATTGAATTTAAGCCCGGCACCGGATAAGGCAAAAACCAGCATCTGAGGTAAGTAGCCAATAAATGAACCGGTCAAAAAGGCAAGAGCAGGTAAGCGAATCAGACCTGCCAACAGGTTGACCGCCAGATTGTTTCCAACCGGAAATAGCCTCACCGCCACCGTTGCCTGCAGGGTATTGTGTGAGAGAAAATCACGTAGTCGTTTACCTGGCAGACGTTGTTTGAGAAAGGCCAGATGATTGCCCATTAGCCTAACTGTCAGCAAGGTAAGACTGGCCCCCAGGGTAACCGCCAGGGTCGATAATACTAACCCACTGAACACCCCGAAATAATAGCCACCGATAAATGCGGGAAGCTGTCTGGGAAGACCCACAGCGCTAAGCAATGCGAACATCCCAACGAATATAGCGCCATCATAGTATGAGTTACCTGTCAGGTACTGACCGAAACGCTCTGGCTGCCAATCTGCCAGCCATTGGGTTTTGCCGACAAACCAACCAATGATAAGTAGTGCACCCAGCCAGGCCAAAGCCGGAAACAGACTACGTACGAATGACTTATGCGCCGGACTGATCATGCCGATACTCCGTGCACTGTGCGGTCATTCGGTTACGTCGCTGTAACCACATCACACCAAATATATCTACTAAACCAACCCAGGCACGATTGAGCATGCCGTACTTAGACACCCCCGCCATTCTTGCACGGTGGTTTACTACGGAAATTTTAACTATGCCGCCGCTACGTTGAACCAGTGCCGGCAGAAAACGATGCATATGATCAAAATAAGGTAGTTTGAGGAAGGTGTGGCGAGGGAATAGCTTCAGGCCACATCCCGTGTCTGGTGTGTTGTCACCCAGCAGTGAGGCACGGATCTTATTGGCAATACGGCTTTGAAAGAGCTTCCATTTGCTGTCGTGGCGGTTTTTACGATACCCGGCAATTAAAAAGTCCTGCTTGTCTGCGAAGGATTTAGCAATTTCCAGCATGGCTGGAATGTCGGCTGGGTCATTCTGCCCATCACCATCCAGCGTGGCAATCAGTCTGCCAGCGGCGTGGCTCACACCTAAATGAACCGCAGTGCTTTGCCCACAACTTTGTGGGTTTCTGAGAATGCGTAGCGGGACGTCGCCGGCTTTTTGCAAACTCTCCAATACCGCAAAGGAATGATCGTCGCTGCCATCATCCACATAAATAATTTCGTAGGAAACTAGCCCCTGCAGGCTTTGCTGTATTTCGTTGATAAGCGGTTGAATATTATCTTGTTCGTTTTTTACCGGGACAACGACAGATAGTTCGGGCATGGCTGTTCGCTTAGGTGCACTACTAATAGCTTCAGCATATTGTGCATTGCTTAAGGTTTCCTTAAGACTGTCTTGTCCAGACCCAGATAGCGGTATCTGCATATGGCTTCCCCTTGGTGTTTGACAGCTCTTTCCATATTGCTGTTCTTTTTGTTAATGAAATGTAGAAGCAACTTGTTGATTTTGCATCATTTTCATGACAAGAAAATAAATTTTTGGGTGACACCCTAAATCAGCATACTTTCTTGGCAAATTGGGCTAAACTGCGCCGCTTTTTTGTCCGCTATGTCGGCCAACCTTCTAACTTATTCGCTTGTACAGGTTCCTATGATTGCTACCGCCAATATCACTATGCAGTTCGGTGCTAAGCCGCTTTTTGAAAATATTTCCATTAAGTTTGGAGGAGGTAACCGCTACGGGCTGATTGGTGCCAATGGCTGTGGTAAGTCCACTTTTATGAAAATTCTGGCTGGCAAGTTGGAACCCTCTTCCGGAAATGTGATGCGTGAACCTAACACCAGGGTAGGGGTATTGGGACAGGACCAGTTCGCGTTCGAGCAATTCAGCGTTATCGACACCGTCATCATGGGCCATAAAGAATTATGGGAAGTGAAGAAAGAACGGGATCGCATCTATTCCTTGCCGGAAATGAGCGAAGATGACGGTATGTTAGTTGCTGAGTTGGAAACGCAGTTTGCCGAAATGGATGGTTATACCGCCGAGTCCCGCGCTGGCGAATTATTGTTGGCGCTGGATATCCCAGTTGAACAACATTTTGGCCTGATGAGTGAAGTGGCACCAGGCTGGAAGCTTCGGGTGTTGTTGGCGCAGGTGTTGTTTGCCGATCCTGAAATCATGCTGCTCGACGAACCGACCAACAACCTTTATATATTG
>NZ_JAFKCS010000200.1 GCF_017255015.1 Bowmanella yangjiangensis
TCTGAATAATCCTCTAATCAGCCTCGCGGATCAGCTACAGCTATTACGCTGTAAGTGAGATCCAACAAGCTGATCGGAGGCTGACATGAACTACTATAGCGCAATAGATCTTCATTCCAACAATAGCTACCTGGTCATACTTGATCAGGACGACAACACCATCATCGATAAACGACTTCCCAATGACCTGGACCGTATTCTGTTGGCTCTGGCGCCGTATAAAGAGCAGATACAGGGGATTGCCGTTGAGTCTACCTACAATTGGTACTGGTTGGTGGATGGTTTGATGGAGGCTGGTTATCGGTTACATTTGGTTAACACTACCGCAGTAAAAACTTACTCTGGTCTTAAGCACGCCGATGACAAAGATGATGCCAAGTGGCTTGCCCATCTGTTGCGGTTAGGGATCCTGCCCACCGGCTACATCTACCCCAAAGACATCAGGCCACTAAGGGACAGATTGCGCAAACGCTTGCAACTGGTTCAGCAGAGGACTAGGAACCTGTTAAGCCTGAAAAGTTTCTATGCCAGGCAACTAGGACGCTCCATCTCAACTAACGACATCCATCGGGACGTGACGGATTTTCAGCTCGGGGATCCGCAGCTCAATGCCATTATCCGGCCCAACATCGAACTGTTTGTGTTGCTCAGTCATCAGATTGAATTGATTGAACGCTCACTCTGGCAAGGTTTTTTTAAGGGGCAACAAGAGTTTAAACTGGTTCGCTCGATACCGGGTATTGGCCAAGTCCTTGGTATGACCATCTTACTGGAAACCGGCGATATCCAGCGATTTGCCTCGGCGGGCAACTTTGCCTCCTATGCTCGGTGTGTGGAAAGTAAACTTATTAGCAACCACAAAAAGAAAGGCCAGAACAATAGAAAGTGTGGCAATCGTTATCTGTCCTGGGCGTTCCATGAAGCCGCCCACCATAGCCTGGCCCACTATCCGCCTATCAAAGCCTTCTATGCCAGTAAGAAACGTAAAACTAACGGGATGGTAGCGATACGGGCTGTGGCGCATAAGCTCGCCAGGGCTTGTTATCATGTGTTGAAAAAGAAAGAGCCGTTTACGATGAATCTGGCGTTTCAATAAGTTTAGGAAGGGCCAAGCCAATCAAGGGGTTGGCTAACAACCAGAGACTCTGAATGGATGGCCCTTCCGCCTGCGTTATCCTGTTCGCCCCTGGACTGAGCCACTTAGGGTTGGACGCTGTATGAGCCACCAAATCTGTTAATCTTTATCAGATGGACAGCTCAGGGTACCGGAGATTTTTTGGAACGCTTGTGCGTTTGGGGCTCATTCGCAGTTTGAATGCCGCCTAGATCCAGATGGGTGACTGGTGCGAACGGAATTGACACCGCACGACGAAAAAACGACGCGAAACAGATTACCGGGCGGAAATTCACTTTCTCACATCCCGATATCATTTAAATACCGGGAAGAATTCTGCTGTTTACTTGACACGGCTGATTAATGGGTGACCC
>NZ_JAFKCS010000201.1 GCF_017255015.1 Bowmanella yangjiangensis
AGGGTGAATGTTGGCGAATCGGACTATCTGTGAGGGAAAACAAATAAATGGCGACCTATTCATTCAAAGTTCAGCTCCCCCCCAGAAGGAGTGGTGGCACGCCTGACTGCGATAAGTGGACGTTCCATCATATTCTTCCTTGGAAGTACTTCTACTGTCTGTCGGCTATTCTGGGTTACTACTACTATGGAACAGTGGCTTCGTTCGTCAGAGGCCATCCAACGTTAAATACACCAGAGAATCGTGCTGGATTGTTGGACACCGCTACGGTGTTCGCCCCAATTGTTGTCTGCAATACCAGTATCGTGCAATCCGAGGGTGTATCCATGATGTCTCTCGTGGAAATGGAGCGACTGATCAATGGCCTGGCCCGAACCGGCGGTAGCATTGTCGACAAGATTTCACAAAATGCTGTGAGGTTGCATGACCACTTTGTCGAATGTACCAGTCCGGTATTTGGTGGATTTCCAGGAATGGATGGCAACCAGAGATCCGACGACCCCAAGTCCAGTATGGAGTTAACTAGGCCGTCCAACGGTGACGCCAGCTGGTGGAGCGCAGTGACCGACATCGGCAAGCTCTTGGAGCGTGCAAGCCTATTTGAGCGATCCTCGGAACGAGAAGGGTGTAAAGATCTCAAATCTTCAGTTTACGGCGACAGAGTCAAGTTCAAACTAACCAACAATGACCTGGACAACATTCTGCTCGCAAACCTTAGAACAGTTGTTACGCCTCGTTTTAACTCTTCTGTATTGGCGTTCGATGAGAAGTCTTGGCTTTTTCACTACAATGGCTCGCAATGGTCATTCGTCATCGCCGATGACATTTATCACTATCCGTCCTACCGGCCGGATAAATCCGCCTTCAAATTTTCGGTATCCACAACAAACACCCATACCAATAGAAGCAAGCACCTGCCGATGACACGGTGCCCTGGTATTGATAACGAGAAAAACATACTTAGGCCTACGGTGGACGCCGCAAAACTCATAAAGTGAGTCGACCGGGTATGCAATCATAGCCATGACAGGGCAGAACAATAAGAGTGCAGCTTCACTCGCACACTTGCCTGCCAACGTTCAAGCCCACCACAAAAGAGGGCGGAGTTCATTAGAAAACACACGCACGCCTACCGAGGCTTAAACTCATGATAAGATATTCTCAGCGATTCAATGCAGGTACCAATTATTTAAACCATACCACCCGCCGCCACTATCAAACCAAGAAAAATCTCATTGTCAGCCAGGAAAGAGGATCTAATGATTGCACCAGGGCCTCCATTGCCACGATTTTAAATCACACAAAAAATCAGGCATTTGCCGATATAGGCTTGGTCAACAAATACCTTTTGGAGCGGTGCGAGACTTATAGACTAGATGGCATCGACGGGCTTCAGCCAGCCTTGGAATCAAAAGCAGCTTACGATCTATTCTTGCATTACAACTTATACGCAAGGAAATTGAGATACAATCATAATATGCTACTGGC
>NZ_JAFKCS010000202.1 GCF_017255015.1 Bowmanella yangjiangensis
GTGGTGACCGTCCCGGCGTGTGCCGGGATGGCAGGAAGACTCAGCAGGATGCCGAGTGCGAGGAGGGAAAATGGTGTGGGTTTGATCAACATGCATGGCTCCTTGTCGCCGAATGTCAGGGGTTGGCGACGGGATGCTTTGCGGGGCGGATGACGCTTGGCGGGCAATTCGGTGACGATTCGATGACGCTCGCTCGTTGCGGGCGCGCACCCCGGAAACGCTGGGCGCTGGCGCTTTTTCGGGCATGCCGGGGGATGATTTCACTTCGATGGCGATCAGGTGAAAGCGGCCGTGTGGCACCCAGTCGCTGGCGCCGTGAGCGACGCTGCAGAACCCGGATTACAGATAAGTAATCTTGCGGCAAGCCTGGCGAAAGGCGGTGCTCAGTAGGCTGCCGGCCATGTCATCACGTCTTGCCAGTGCGCACATGCAGAATCGAGTCCGGAGCCACATGCCTGGCGGTCGCCATGGCTGAGATCGAGCGACTCGTGGCCAGGAGCTTTCTGGCAACCGCGCGCTGCGCCAGTTTCAAACAGGCGGCACGCAGCCTGAACATGCACCCCACGGTGCTGCGCAAGCAGTTGCGGCGGCTCGAAACGAGTCTGGGGGAAGCGCTCTTCGTCTATCAGGATCGCGCACTCGCACTGACGTCACGTGGCCTGGCGTTGCAGGCGGAACTGGCATCCCGGCATCGAGACCTGCGCCCCGAAGTCGGTTTCGCCGAACGGCCCGAGCTGCGTCTGGCGCTGCCGGAGTGGGTGCTCGACGATGTGCTGGGTCGGCATCTGGTGGCTTTTCTGCGCAGACATGCCGGCGTGCGCCTGGAGCTGCTCCGCCAGGACCAGGGGCCGCTGCTGCAGAGCGAGGTCATGATCTGGCTGGCCGATCCCGACCAGGCCCGGCCTGATCCCGGTTTTGCCATGACGCGGCCCCAGCGTCTGGCCAGCGTCGAGTTCCAGGCCTGCATCGGCAAACGCTACGCCCGTGAGCGACGGCTACCCGCGCGCCTGTGTGATCTGCACGACTACATGCTGGTGCAGCGCCCGGACACGTCGGCATCGGCGGTGTTCGCGCCGTGGAATGCCCTGGTGGACGCGCGTGGCGGCGCGGTGACACGCGCGCACTCCCAGCAATGGACGATGGAGCTGATCCGGCACGCCGCCTGTATTGGCCTGATGCCGCACTACACCTCGCACATCGACGCGAACCTGCAACTGCTGCCCGGCCTCTTTGCCCGACCGATGAGGCAGTCGATCTGGCTGGCCTGCGCACCGCTCTCGGCGCAGCGCGAGGATGTCATGAGCCTGCAGGCGCTGATCCACAACGCCTTTGCGGAGCGCCGCGACTGGTTTGCTGCAGACGATGAGTGATGCCGCACGACGACTTTCCGTACCGGCGTGCGAGCGGACCGTGCAGGGGGCGTCGAGTTCTTCGATTACGAAATTGTAATGCGGCGCTCATCTCC
>NZ_JAFKCS010000203.1 GCF_017255015.1 Bowmanella yangjiangensis
CGTCGCGGCGGTCGCTCTCGATATTGGTGGTCAGGTCGCCGCCGGCGACCTGCCGGGCGATGCCGACCACGCGTTGCAGCGGGGTGACGATGGCCTGGGTGATGAACAGTGCGCAGAGCACGCCGAGCACGAAGGCGATCGCGGCGGCGATCAGCAGGGTCTGCTTGGCGTGGTTGGAGTCGCTCGCCAGCAGCTCGCGCTGCAGCTTGAGCGACTGGCTCGACGCGGCCGTGACCTCGCGCGCGCGGGAGGTCATGTCTTCTTCGCTCTGCTCCAGCTCGCCCAGGTTGTTCTTCAACTGGGCGAAGTGGCTGCGGTAGGCGGCCAGTTGCTGCAGCGCCTCTTCCATCTCGGCGCGCGCGGCGTCGTCCTGCAACGTATTGAGCAGTTGCCGGCTCTTGTCGTCGAGCGACTGGAAGTGGCCATCGAGGAGCTGTGCGTACTGGTCGTCGCGGCGCAGCAGGAAGTCCTTCTCGCGGCGCCGCGCTTCCAGCAGCTCGCGTGCCAGTTGGCTGGCCTGGTTGGCGCGGTCCAGGGTGTCGATGCTGCTCTGCGCGCCGCTCAGGCGGATCTGTTCGACGGCCAGCTGGCGCAGCTTGGCCTCCAGCTCGGTGAAGCGCTTGAGCGCTGCACGGGCGGAGTCTTCCATGGCTTGCTGCGCCTCGCTGCTGGCCTTGCCGGCGGCCTGCAGCTGCGCCAGCTCGTCGCGGTAGCCGCTGGCGTCTTCCTGGATCTGGCGCATCAGCGCCTTGTTCTCAGGGCGCGCCAGCTCCGCTTCCTTCGCGGCGGCCTGCTCCTGTATCTGCTGCGACAGGCTCAGGGCCTGCTGCATGGCGGTTTGATCGTCGCGCAGCAGGTAGTTCTTTTCCTGCTGGCGCGCGCGCATCAGGTTGGCGTCGATCTCGCTGACGCCCAGCAGGCTGTCGATGCGATCGAGGGTGCTGTCCAGGCTGGTGTTGCCGATCCAGGCCGTGGCCAGGGTGATGAACAGGATCAGGCCGAAGCCGCCGAGCAGTTTTTTACGAACACTAAGGTCAAGAAGCATGCGAGTGACAGTTTTCATGACGATTCCCTGTGCTGTGTGGCGGCTGACAACCTCGAACTGGCCTGATGGATCGGCTGTGGCGAACGGGTCGTTGCCGCCGAGGGACGCCGGCAGGGTAAGGCGTGCCCCAGCGTCCATGCGGCTTGCTGCGTGTTCCTGCCAGGAAAGCAGCGCTGCCCTGTTCACAAGGCAGAATAGCAGGCGAAAGGGTGATGACAATTTGATGTCAGTTGCGCGAGACGGGGCCGCGCGGCGTTGCAGGCGGCTGCCTGAACGCCGGGGTCAGCGCCGGGGCGAGGCCCCCAGTTCGGCGGCAATCTCGTCGGCGCACTGCTGCAGGCTCTCGCGGTAGCGTTCGCGCGCCACCGGGCTGTCCATCACCGCCTCAGGGCCGGACAGGTTGATCGCCGCGACCACCT
>NZ_JAFKCS010000204.1 GCF_017255015.1 Bowmanella yangjiangensis
GACATGGCAGATGCCAAGACCGCCTCGGATGTACTCCGCGAATCTATCGCTGCTACGGTGATGAACTGGATTTCTGCAGGCTATTGGTCAGTGGTTCAAGCGACCAGAAAAACAGCAGCATGATCATCGCTGCGAGATTGCTCCGCGCCGCAGAGTACTCGTTGTGCCAGAGCTCGATGAGCACCTCGCATCCGCTGTAGATGGCCAGGGTCAGCAGGATCAGACGGCACAGGTGGATGCTGCGTCTGGTGAGGAACTGGCGATCGTTCATGAGGGAATTCCATTTCTCGGTATGCGGTAACGGCCGCCATCATATCGAAACCGCAGCGACGACCGGTAAGTGCCGAATATCCTCCGGCCCCTGGTCGTCATCCGTGCGTGAGGCTTCACACGCCTTGCGCGATCAGTGCGGAATCTCCCTTGCCCTTCGCCATTTTTGACACGGGGTGGCTAGACATGTCTGGCTGCTATGGCTAGCGTCGCTGCTGGGATGGGCTGAAGCCTGCCCCTTAACCAAACGTTAGGTATCACATGGACTCGTGGCGTCCCTTAATTTTCCGACTAGCCATTTCACTGGCTTACGCATCTATTTTCCCAATCAGTAATTTGCTCGGTGGCGGGATCATGATGCTCGGCATACTTGTAAGCATCCCTTTTCTGCCTGTCGCATGGATAGCTGGTATTTTTTTGTGCAGATACTTGGCACCGAAACTGCCTATTTACCAGGAGCATTTTCTGCAATTTTCATTCAAGCCTCGGCGCTCGCAAGTTGGCTTGCCAGCAGCAGGAAGCCCGAGTTAAAACCTAACTAGCGGTTCAAATCGTTCACTTCGCTCACTGGGACCGGCTAAAAACAGCCCCTCAATCAAATGTTATGCGCTGATCAAAATCGAGCAATACCATGAATTTTAGAATTTTATTAATTTCCATCTTGCTTTTGTTTGGCTGCTCTGAAGAGACTGAACGCTCAGCTTTTTTGATGCCTGATGTTGCGTGGTCTTTTCGTGAAGGTTCTTATGAAAATCAAAAGTTATTTGTTGAGGCTGTATATCAATATAACGACGAATTAGATTCGCCTATCCCAGAGTTTTATTTTCAAACCTCTCTGCCAGTTAGTAGGGTGAGTGTTTCATATGGTTATTGGGTCGAAAAAGATGACGATTGGGCTGAGTTTAGGGAAGTTGTTACGATAGATTCAGAAAGCGGGATGCTTTCCCTTGGCGAATTGCTTTTTAAGTTGCACGAAGCAGTAAGGCTGAACTTGGCTGACCAAGATAGATCGTATTTCGAGGGCTTAGAGTTTACCAGCTCAGGATCCACAGATCAGGAATATTCTTTCAAATTAGTGCTTGGAAGTTAGAGCTATCAGATATTAGCCTGTAATTGGCAGGTTTACGCATAGCAGGAAAAGGGGTGGATTTGTTTATGGTGCAGCGCCACTGGTCTAAAAATAAATCTGTC
>NZ_JAFKCS010000205.1 GCF_017255015.1 Bowmanella yangjiangensis
GGGGCCAGCATCAGCAGGTTGATCACCGCGCTGAACGCGCCGATGCTGACGAAGCCACGCCGGCAGGACGCCAGCGCGGCGAGGATTTCATTGGAGGGTTGCATGCCTTCGAGCCCCAGGAACGCCGCCTGCCGTGATTGACGCAACAGGCCGCGCTTGTCGAGAATTCGTGCGACCACCGTGGCGCGAGTTGTTCAGGCCAGCACCACGGCGGTCGTTGCCGGCGGCCGGGAGAGCGATCTCCCCGCCGCCTTTTTCATCACCGCCCGATCAGGCCGCCAGGGCCAGGTCGTCGGCCAGCTCCGGTACGCCAACCGTTTCGGCCGAGCCAGTGCTCAGCGGACCGGCTGCCAGGGCAGCGGCGACCACGTCGAAGGTGTCGTCGGTGGAGACACCGTAGGCGGCGAACAGATCGTCCAGAACCGACTCCAGAGGCGCGGTGTTGCCCTGCATCAGGCCGAAGATCGTTTCGTGCACTTCGTTGCCGACGCGGCCGGCGCCGAATGCGGCGGACAGGTCCAGCCCGCTGAAGGTGACCACGTAGTTGCTCAGGCTGAAGTCGCTGCCCGAACCACCACCGAGTACTTCGCCCAGAGAGACATTGTCCAGCTGGCCGTAGAGGTAGTGGTTCTGGTTGTCGCCAGACGGCAGGGTGAAGTCGAAGACGTAGTTCAGACCATTACTGACATCGCTGTCGGCAATAAAGGCGTAGTCCGAGTTGTTCGCACCATGGGTAGCGTACTGATCACCGCTGAATGTGCCATTGCTAAAACCACCGGTGTTACTGTCGCCATGGCCGGCGGTGGCAAAACCCGTGGTCCAGAAGGCCAGGTAATCATCGATGGTCGAGCTGCCGAAAATCGGGTCGTAAGTAACGGAAGCGCTCATGACAAATCCTCTTGTGCATGGAGTGATGGACGACGGTGAATCAAGCACCATCGCCTTTGCCCAAAACGGGCAAAGCCTTGCCCCGGCCCTCTGGCCGGAGCCGTTCAGAAGCGGTACTCGAGCATCCCGGTGAGGGTGCGGCCACGGGCCAGGGACAGGTTGTTGGCATCGCCCATGGCGACGAAGTAGGCCTGGTCGGTGACGTTCTCCATCGACAGCGCCAGGTTCAGACTGCTGGTCATCCAGTAGCTGGCGTAAAGGTCATAGACCTCGTATTGCGGCCAGAGCGCCTGGTCGATCTGCGCATAGGTGTGGTTGGTGAGGTTTTCGCCATTGCCGGCGCTGTAACGCAGGCGCGCGCCTACGTCCAGGCGTCGGTCGAGAAAGCGCATGCCCAGGGTCAGCGAACCACGGTCAGCCGGCATATAGGACGCGTTGCCCATGATCTGGCCGCAAGTGACCAGATCGTTCAGCGCGTCATTGGGCTGCGCCTCGTAGACCGGCACCTGCACCGGAATCTGGATAGGTCCGACCTGGATGAAACCGGGTTGGGTACCCACCTGCACG
>NZ_JAFKCS010000206.1 GCF_017255015.1 Bowmanella yangjiangensis
GTGCTCGGGCGAATGGGTGCGGTACACCGATGTGAATTCGACGACGCTCTCGAGCGAGGTCGTCAGATCGGGACCGGTCTCGATTTCGAAAGCCTGCAGCTGCGTCCCCCACAGCCCCAGCCCCACCGCCAATGCCACCTTGTTTTTGTTGTATGACATATGCACCTCCTGAGTCCCGATGAAACTAACGGCAACCCAAAAGCCGGCATGGGGCCAGAACGGACAAAAAGGAGGGCTCAAGAGGCCTGTCACATTTTCAAACACTTTCATCGCGTGCCATTTGCGGCACACTGCCAGGCAGCCATCTTCGGGCAGTGAGGGATGCACAGGCATGAAACCCATCGTCGATCCGCGCTATTCGGAAGCCTCGGCACCGCCGCTGATTTCCCGCTTCCTGCTGCAGCACGCGGTCGCCTGCGGGCATGACCCGGAGCTGCTGTGCCGTGGCCTGGGCTTCGCCCCGGAGGATCTGAAGCGGCCGGACTATCGCCTGTCCTTCCGCCAGAGCTACAGGCTGGTGCGGCGTGCCCTTCAGGTGCTGGGCGACAACGGCCTGGGACTGACGGTCGGCAGCCGGCAGACGCCAGTGTCCTGGGGGCTGGCCGGTCTGGCCATGCTGGCCTGCCCGGACCTGGGCACGGCACTGGACCTGGGGCTGCGCTACCAGTGGCACATCGGCAGCCTGCTCGACTATCACATCGAAATCGTGGACGACCAGGTACTGTTCTACGCCACCCCGCGCTTCTTCGACCCGGAGGTGGCCGTGTTCTACCTGGAGGAAGCCTTCGCCAGCAGCCTGGCCATCGTGCGTTTCCTCACCGGCGCGGATCTGGTCGCCAGCCACATCGAGGTGCAGTACCCCGCCCCGCCCCACGCGCAGCGCTACGCGGAACTGTTCCGCTGCCCGGTACGCTTCGCCTGCGAGCACAACCGGATGCAGTTCCCGGCCGCCTGGCTGCAACTGCCGCTGCCGACCCGCGACGACTATGCGGCGGCCGAGGCGTGCATGCTGCTGGACAGCGCCGGCCGGCACGAACAGGGACTGAGCGACCTGATCGAGACCATCGAGCGCGAGGTGCGCAAGCGCCTCGAGTCACCGCCGTCGCTGAGCCAGCTGGCCAGCCAGTTGAACCTGAGCGAGCGCACCCTGCGCCGGCGCATCGGCGATGCGGGCCTGAGCTATCACGGAATCGTCGACGAACTGCGCCGGACGCGGGCGCTGCAACTGCTCGGCCAGCGTGACAATCGGTTGATCGACGTGGCCTGCGCCACCGGTTTCAGCGATGTGCGCAACTTCCGCCGCGCCTTCAAACGCTGGACCGGCGTGACCCCGCGCACGGCGAAACAGCGCATCGCCCAGGAATGACCGCGCCCCCTCAGGATTCCTGATACACCGGCCAGCGCTCGACGATGCGACCACCGCGCAGCGCCAGC
>NZ_JAFKCS010000207.1 GCF_017255015.1 Bowmanella yangjiangensis
GATATGACACGCATATATGGACCCACTCCGCTTGCAAGACCTTTGATCACTGATGTGAGAGAAAATCATTGCTCTCATATATCCGGCCTGTTGATGGAAGATTTTTGCTTCCTGGCCCCGATGGTTATGTGCGCTCATCCTCCTCATTATCCTTAAGGCCTCCAAGGGGCCTCTGCGTGTCCCAGGTTTTGAATGAGCCGGTCTGACCTATCTCACCATCCGATCAATATGTCTTTTGCAACTGAGTAAAGGGTTTCCTGACTATCTGCGACTAGATACTGATATTTTTTCGCGTTTCATTTCTGCTACTAAGCCGTTGTGGCCGGGCGATATCGCTCACCTTTTGACATTATCACCCAGGCTATCCGCGCCAACTTGTTGGCAACAGCCACGCAGGCGCGGTTATATCCCCGTCGCTCAAGTACCGCTTGGGCCCAGCGACTAAAACAATCATCTTTGTTGGCAGTATGTCTCAACACCGCTCGTGCGCCGTGGATATAAAGTGTCCTAAGGTACGCATTACCGCGTTTGCTAATCCCAAGTAAGACAGGTTTACCGCCACTTGAATGCTGACCAGGAACCAGTCCCAACCACGCTGAAAAATGTCGGCCGTTGACGAAATCCTTACCTTCACCTGCGGCCGCATAGGTGGCACTAGCGGTTATCGTTCCGACACCCAGTATTTCATCCAGTCGGCGGCAAGTCTCATTTTCCTGATTAGCCGTAGCTATGCGGCGTTCACACCGCTTGAAGCGTTTATCAAAGGCTTGCAACTCGTCAAACAGCTCAGCGAACACCTCTCGGGCGAGTGGGGTAAGGCCGTTCTCGGCATCTTCCAGAATATCAGGTAACCCCTTACGCACAGCGGTTACACTCTTGTCGAGCACAACTCCGTATTCGGCCAGTAAGCCTCTTATCTGATTCACCAAGGCAGTGCGCTCTTTCTTGAGGCGTTCGCGCTGACGATGCAGATTCTGAATATCCTGCTGGGCCGTCGACTTCACGGGGACAAAGCGCATGGTCGGGCGCTGCGCCGCTTCAGCGATAGCTTCGGCGTCGTTGTAGTCGTTCTTGTTCCCCTTCAAGTAAGGCTTGACATATTGCGGCGAAATCAACCTCACCTGGTGACCCAGCTTCTCAAACTCCCTTGCCCAATAGTTAGCGCCACCACAGGCCTCCATGGCAATAACGCAGTGCTCCAGCTTTGCCATATATGCCAGCAATTGCTTGCGTTTAAGCTGCTTCTTTCTAAGCAATCGCCCCATGTGGTTGATTTCAACAAAATGAAAAACGTTCTTTGCTATATCTAGGCCAATGGTTGTAGTCTTCATGTTGATCCACTCCACTTCCGTTAAATGGTTTGTCGAATCTCCATTTTGGCTCACTATGAAGCCGATTAGGAGGTGGAGTGGGTCCATACCATTATCC
>NZ_JAFKCS010000208.1 GCF_017255015.1 Bowmanella yangjiangensis
CACCAGTTGCTCGAACGGCAGATCCTGATGAGCCTGGGCATCCAGCAACCCATCGCGCACCTGGCGCAACAGCGCACTCAGGCTCGGGTTGGTCGAAAGGTCGCAGCGCAACACCAGCAGATTGACGAAGAAGCCCACCAGACGTTCGCTGGCGAGCTGTTCACGCCCAGCCTGGGTAAGACCGATGCGCAGATCCTGCTGGCCGGTAAAGCGCTGCAACAACAGGTTGAACGCCGCCAGCAACAGCATGGCCAAGGTCACACCATGCTGCTGGGCCAGCTGACGCAACTCCCCGCTCAAGACATCGTCGAGACGCTGCTCGATGAAGCCGGCACGACGTCCACTCTGGCGAGTCGTGTCGACCAAGGTGTATGGCAACTCAAGCGGCGGATGTTCCTGCCCAAGGTATGTGCGCCACCACTGCAGCAGTCGTGCGCTCGCTCCACCGTCCAGTACCTGCTGCTGAGCGGCGGTGATATCGACGTACTGATGGCTCAACTGCGGTAGCTGCGCAACCTCACCTTGCAGACGCGCCGCATAGCACGCCGAAAACTCCTCCAACAGCAGATTCAGAGAAGCGCCATCAGAGATGATGTGGTGCATGCAGAGCAGCAGCGCCTGACGGCCTTCGCCCAGGTGCTGCAGACGCAGACGTAGCAACGGGCCGCTGACCAGATCGAAGGTTTCGGCAGCGAATTGCAGCGCGTCGCCCTCGGCAGTGCTCGGCTGACCACTCAGATCGATCTGACTGAACGGCACCGGCGCGGCGTCGGTCAGGTGCAGGCGAACTTCGCCATCACTGTCCTCGACGAAACGGCTGCGCAGCGTCTCGTGACGCAATTGCAGATCGACGAATGCCTGTTGCACTGCGTCGACATTCAGCTCGCCGCGCACCGTCAGACCACCGGCGATGTGGTACAGCGGGCTGTGCGGCTCCAGCTTCCAGAGGAACCAAAGACGGCGCTGGGCCGGCGACAGCGGCAGCGTGCCATGGCGATCCAGACAGGTCACTTCGGCGCAGGCCGGTGTATCGACAACATGACTGGCCAGCGCAGCGACGAAATCGCCCAATACCGGCGCCTCGAACAGCAGGCGCGGCTTCACTGCGCGGCCATGACGCTCACGCAGGCGTGCCAGTAACTGGGTCGCCCGCACCGAATCACCACCGAGGACAAAGAAGTGATCGTCACGTTCGACCGCCTCCACCTGCAGCACCTCGCACCAGAGAGCAGCCATGGCCTGCTCTGCCTCGCTCAGCCGAGCAGTGTTCACCCGATCGCCTTCCACCAGTTGCCCGGCACGCTGTACCGCGTAAGCCGACAAGGTGCCATCAGCCAATTGCTGGCGGCATGCAGAGCGCTGCAGCTTGCCGCTGGAAGTCTTTGGCAACGCGCCCGGTTCCAGCAGCGCCACGAGCAGCGGTGCTT
>NZ_JAFKCS010000209.1 GCF_017255015.1 Bowmanella yangjiangensis
GACCTGGCCTATCGACGGGTCAGCGTGGAGGGCGGCGAAGTCGCCCTGACGCCCAAGGAGTATGCGGTGCTCGCCCTGCTTGGCCAGCACCTCGGGCGCGTGGTGACGCAGCAGCAGCTGCTGCGCGACATCTGGGGGCCGAGCCACGTCGGCGACAGCCACTACCTGCGCGGGGTGGTCGGTCATCTGCGGCAGAAGCTGGGTGACGATCCGGCCGCGCCCCGCTACCTGATCACCGAGGCGGGCGTGGGCTACCGCCTGAGGGGCGATTGAGCGGCGCTGGACGCCGCCGCCAGTGAGGCCAGCGGCGGCTCGCGCTCAGGCGCTGAGGCTGAGCTGGCTACCCAGGCTGCCGGCGTCGTTCTGGCTGCTCTGGTAGTGCTGCAGCAGCTTGCCGATCATCTCCGAGACCTGTGGTTCGAGCTCGGGCCTGGGTGGGCGCTGGGCGACGGCCTCGAGCAGGCTGTCCAGCGTCGCGTCGTCGCCTTCGCTACCCTGCGCCAGTTCGAATGACGGGCCGCCAGACGGCGGAGGGGGTGGCGCGAGTGCGCTCAGTTCGTCCAGGTCGAGGCCGCCGTCACCGTCGCTGTCCAGCTCGGCGAGCAGGGCGCTGGTGTCCACTGCGCCGTCGTTGGCCAGTGCGGCGAGTTCGTCGGCATCGATGAGGCCGTCACCGTTGGCGTCGAGCTGGGCGAACATGTCCTCGGGGTTGGGCCCGCCCGGCGGCGGCGGAGGCGGTGCGAGTGCGGCGATCTCGTCGCTGTCGAGGCTGCCATCGCCATTGCCATCGAGTTGGCTGAACAGCTCGTCGATGTCGATGGTCAGGCTGCTGTCGTTCTCCTGTGCGGCGCTGAGCACGCTGCTCAGTTCTTCCTTGGCGACGCTGCCGTCGCCGTCGCTGTCGAGCAGGCTGAACAGCTTTTCCTGCATGTTGGCCGGGCCTCCGGCGCAGCTTCCGCTGCTGGCGGTGCTGCGCTGGGTGCTGGCGTAAGTCGAGCTGTAGGCGTAGCCCGAGTAACTGCTGACACCACTGATCATGAGCGTTGCTCCCATGGTTGGCTGGCTGAAGAGGCTTCTTCAGCCATGGCAGGTTCAGGGGCGCTTATGTACGGGGTGTGTGGACTTTGTATCAGGCAGGACACGTGAGCGCGCGTGGCAGGCGCAGTATGGCCGTCAGGCCGCCACCGGGGGTTTCTTCCAGGTGGATGTCGCCGCCCTGGCGTTGCGCCGCCTCGCGGGCGATGGTCAGCCCCAGGCCCACGCCGCCGGAGTTGCGATTGCGCGAACCTTCCACGCGGTAGAACGCCTCGAACACGCTTTCCCGCAAGGCCGGCGCGATGCCCGGGCCGTAGTCGATGACGCGTACCTCGACCCACTCGGCGCCGTCGCGCAGTTCGATCTCGGCATGCTCGGCGTAGCGCAGGG
>NZ_JAFKCS010000021.1:0-82335 GCF_017255015.1 Bowmanella yangjiangensis
CGCTTCCTGTCCCAGCCGTTCTTCGTTGCTGAAGTATTTACCGGTTCTCCTGGTAAGTATGTAGCGCTGAAAGACACCATCAGCGGCTTTAAAGGCATTTTGGAAGGTGAGTATGATCATCTGCCAGAGCAAGCCTTCTACATGGTGGGTTCCATTGAGGAAGCCATCGAGAAAGCCAAAGGCATGTAAGGGCGTACCGCCGGCTTGGTCGGCGGTGCATTAGTTATCCGTAAGGAGGTGAAATGGCTGCTATGACTGTACATCTCGAGGTGGTGAGCGCCGAAGATAAAATCTTCTCCGGACGCGTTGAAACCATTCAGGTGACAGGCAGCGAAGGTGAGCTGGGTATCTATCCCGGTCACGCTCCGCTACTGACTACCCTTAAGCCTGGTATGGTGCGTTTGGTTAAGCAACATGGTCATGAAGAGCTGATCTATATCGCCGGTGGCGTATTAGAAGTTCAGCCTGGTAATGTTACCGTGCTGGCTGACGTAGCTGTTCGCGCTGCTGACCTGGACGAACAGGCTGCCTTGGATGCTAAGCGTCGGGCTGAAGAGCATATCGCTAATCCAAGCAATGATCTTAATTATGCAGAAGCGGCAGCAGAGCTGGCGGAAGCCATTGCTCAGTTGCGTTTGATTAAGAACATGCGCAAATAAGTTTCCGTCAGGAAGCAGATTAAAAGCCCGTCTTATGACGGGTTTTTTATTTTCCAAGAAAGGCTGACACAGCACTTTCTCCGCCCTACTACACAAAGTCCCCCTGCTTCTTTCACCATTGATTAAGTTATGTGTTCTGCTTTCGAGCTGGAACCTTGCAGAACACCATATCGACTACTGCCACCCTCCCACTTGATGTACAGGCAGCATTGTTCGTTTTCGAACAAGCCTGTTTGCTTTCGAGCTAAACTGCTCAAAGCAAACACTCTAAAATGTATCTAACTTATTGTATTTATAGAATTATTTAAGTTGGCATAAGATTTTCATTAAGGTTCACAGACAAGTGTGAATCGGAGCGTCATTGTGCAAATCAATCTGGAAAAAAAGTCATCCAAACGGAACTGGTACCTGGCAGCAGGCGCGGGTGCTTTGCTTTCTTTGGCCATATACAGTGTAAATAGCGATAGCATCCCCAGTGTCGCAGCGAATGAAGTCCAACTGCTAGCCGTTCAGCAGGGACATATGAATCTCTTCAGTCAGGCCTTCGGCGAGTTCTTCTCTGCGGAAGAACGATTACTGACCGCCCAGTCCATGGGTAAGGTTGCGGCCATTTATCAAAGACCAGGTGCCAGCGTAAAAGCCGATACCCCTATTCTGTTATTGGCGAATCCGGAACTTGAGCAAGAAGTCAGCCACCAGCAGGGAGAACTATTAAGGCAGCAGGCCGTCCTGGCGTCTTTCTCCTTGGAACAAAATAATGCCAGGCTGGATTTTGAAGGCCAGGTAGCCGACATTGCCTCAGCTCTGGAACAGGCCGAACTGGAACTGTCTGTACTGGTTGAACTTGAGAAGCGCGGTGTGTCGGCCAGATTGGATATCAAACGCGCTGAATTAGATGTAAAGCTTCAGAGACGTCGCCTGGATTTCGAAAAGCAGAAATTGGCGCAGTTTCTGGATATGCAGGCCCTGCAATTACAGCAGCAAAAAATTGAAGTTCAGCAACAGGAGCAACGTGTTGCCCTGTTACAACGTCAATTACAAGACTTGCAGATTACCGCCGGTATTGAAGGCACGCTGCAAAACCTGGATGTAGAGCTAGGGCAGAATGTTCCGCAAGGTGCGTCTTTGGGGAAAGTCGGCAGTGACAGCAAGTTGTTGGCCAGATTGCGTGTACCACAACACCAGGCCGACCAGATTCAGATAGGTGCAGAAGTGCTGGTACAAACCCGCAAAGGTGAAGTTCGTGGCTCAGTTAACCGGGTTGAGTCCATCGTTACCAACGGTACGGTATTGGCAGAGGTGGCGCTAGAGGGGGAGTTGCCAGCCGATGCCCGCCCTGCCATGTCGGTAACCGGCCAGATTTTTCTGCAATCCTTGGATCAGGCACTTTATGTCGCTCAGGTACCAGGACTTAGACCTAGAAGTCAGATGCAACGCTTTGTTATGACAGACGGTGGAATGGCTGAACAGCGCACTATTGAACTGGGCGATATAAGCCAAGGAAACCTGCAAGTACTGTCCGGCCTGAAGGCCAATGAACAAATTATTGCCCAGATGCCAGAACAATGGACCAACCATCAAAAAATCCAAATCGAACAAAAAGGATAACCAGATGAAAACTATCGTCTCAATGCGTGATATTCATAAATCATACTTAGGCCAGCAAATTGAAACGCACGCTTTGCGTGGCATCAGTCTGGAAGTTAAACAGGGAGAGTTTGTCGCTATCACTGGTCCATCGGGCTGCGGTAAATCAACCTTACTCACCATTATGGGCTTGCTGGACAGTGCCACAGAAGGGAGTTACGAGATTGCCGGTATTGATACACGCGGTTTAAAGGTCGATCAGCGTACGACAGTGCGCAACCAACATATCGGCTATGTTTTCCAGTCTTTTAACCTGATTGACAGCCTGACTGTGTTTGAAAATGTGGCGTTACCTTTGGAGCACCGAGGAGAGCGAAAAGAGGTTGTCAAAGCGGCAGTAATTGAGGCGCTTGAGAAGGTTGGTATGGGCCACAGAATGCAATACCAGCCGAACCAAATATCTGGTGGTCAACAGCAGCGGGTGGCTATCGCCAGGGCACTGGTGGGTAAGCCGGATTTGATTCTGGTAGACGAACCAACGGGCAACCTTGATACCAAAAACGGTGATGCCGTTATGCAGCTTTTACTCGAGCTGAACAAACAAGGGGCGACTATCGTGATGGTGACCCACGATAGTCGCTATAGCGGCTTAGCTCATCGTCAAATCCAGCTTCTGGATGGCAAGGTGGTGGCTGAGCAGCAAGTGAAATCCCAGACGGATAAGGAGGTTGCATGAGCCTTTACCTTAGTGCTGCAAAGCAGGGTGTGATTCGGCTATTCACGCTGCCCAGGTTAAGCTTGCCATTGATTGTTACCTTAGGGTTAACCTTGGCAGCAGTACTTACCGTTTTGGCTATTGCCAACACACTGCTACTTAAACCCTTACCGGATATAAAAGACGAGAAGAACATCTACAGTGTAGATGTGACCTTACACATTTCTGACGGCATCCGGGTACCATTTTTAAGTGAGCTAAATCGCGTTGCTCATATGCAACAATACTACAGTCAGGAGTTGGGCTGGGGGCATATTCAGGTTGGCGACAGCAATGTTGAGATCAATACCCGTCAGTACAATGCCACAAGATTGGTGTCTGCATCTGGCACGCCTGAAATGCTCGGGCTTGACTTAGTGCTGGGGCAATCAACTTCTTCTGAAGAAGCAAAGCATGGTGTATGGATATCTGAATCCCTTTGGCATGTTGCCTTTGGGCAGCGCAACAATGCTTTGAACAGCACCATAGAATTTGCCGGGGAAACCAGGCCCGTGCTTGGCGTGCTGGCTGATTTAAAGAGCGTGGATTTAGGTAACGATGCCAATGATGGCTACTATCAGGTTTGGTTGTTTAATGATCCCTTAGAAGCGCTGACTCAACCCGAAGCACTGAGTTTAGGTTCTCGTGGCCTGACTTTTGTGAAAGGGACGGCAGAGCTTTTGCCCACTGAGGAAAGCCTGAATGATTGGTACAAAGATTATGTTGAAGCCTCTGTTACCGATGAAAGGCCAAAAGCATTTTTGTTAGGTAAGCCTTTAACTACGCAAATACAACCAGTCCGTGATGCATTTATGGGCGAAAGCAGAATGCTGGTCATTGCCTTGCTAATTGCAATGATAAGCCTGCTGGTCATGGCTTGTCTGAATTTGTTCAATATGTTTATTGCACATTACCAGGGGCGTAATAAGGAATTCTCCATTCAGTTTTGTATGGGATCTCCTGTACAGAGACTAAGACGAATGATCTTCGTCGAAAATTTGCCGATGTTTACTTTTGCTACCTTGCTTGGGCTGCTGGCGGCGCACTGGTTAATTCGCTTGTTACCTGTATTGGCCGGAGACAATCTGCCTTTACTTGAGCACATCAATATCGACATCAGCAGTATCCTTATTGGCGGATTGATCGTTGTCATCATTAATGCCTTGTTCTCCTATATCGCGCTAATGCATGTTGATAAGCATGCGCTGACGGAAAGTTTGAATAGCAGTGGGAAAGGTACTCCATCACAGCAGAAACAAAGCCTGGGGCGAGTCCTGATGGTCTTCCAGCTAGTGCTTGCATGCTTGCTGTTAACCGTGTCGCTGATCAGTGCTAAGCAGAGCTTTGACAAGGTGTATAGAGATCTTGGCTTTGATTTGCCCAATGCCTTCGAGATTGCCATGGATTATAAAGATGAGCAGTGGCAGCAAAGTTTGGACACATACGAAGACTATGTTGGTAGTGAGCTTTATCTATTAAGGGAATCTCTGGCTGAGCGCTTGGATGCTTTGGGTGGGAAGGTGATCAACGTGGCGAATTTGCCGTTGAGAGTTAATGTAGAGATCAGTGCTTTTGAGGATCCTGATACACAAGAAACCCGCACTATGATAGTGGCCCCCTGGGCTGAAGGGTTCTTTCCAGAATTTAGCATTGAACTGCTGGCCGGTAGAGACTTACTGCCCGAAGACAAAGATACCAATAATGTCGTTGTTGATAGGCGTTTTGCCGAAGAACGTCTTGGTTCAAAAGATTGGCAGGACATTGTTGGCAAGCCGTTAAGAATGGGCAGAGACGCTGAGAATGTCGTGAATGTGGTCGGTGTGGTAGAAAATGTCGAACCGGCCATTGGGGCACCAATAGATTTGAGTTTACCAACGCTTTACCGGTTTAGAGAGCGCACGGGCTCAAGACTGTCAATGGTTGTGATTATGCCGGATGGGAAAACCCTCTCTGAGCAGGAAGTCAGCGAGGTTATTGGCGACTTAGATGCGCGTTTAGGTAATGTTAGTGTTACTTCCATTGAGCAACGATGGGAGAGTATGACACAGACTACTCGCCTGAACATGTACGTAGTGCTGACGGTTGCTGCCCTTACTTTAATCCTGGCGGTAATTGGCGTATCCGGACTTAGCCAGATGACCGCTGCACAGAAACGCTATGAAATGGCAGTGCGTATGGCCACCGGTGCCAAACAGTTGTCCCTGTTGAAGCTATTATTAAAAGATGCCGGTCTGATGCTAATTCTGGGTCTGGTACTTGGTTTTGTTGTTTCGGTATTCGGCTACCAGTACATGGCCAGCTTAGTCGAACAACTTCCCGACTTCACCTGGACAGTGAGTATGATGGTTGGATTGGTATTGGCACTGGCCATGCTGATCTCGGTTGCGGTACCTAGTTGGCGCACTATTCAATCAGATCCTATGCGAGTGCTTCGGGAACTCTAAGCACCTCACTGAGGCCGCCTAGCTAAAAAGCCCAGGGCCCGAATTTACCTTCCCTGGGGTATTCTTTAGAATGCCCCATTCACTTATCTGCCTTTTGTTGCAATGCGGGCAAACAGCATAATCAGGAACAATCAATATGCGTAGGGACCAAGGCCTTGTCTTAGTAGCTGATGATGATGAGGATATCCGCCTGGCGCTAGAATTGCTGCTTTGCAGCGAAGGTTACCGTGTTGCGGAGGCTGCAGATGGGCGAGAAATCGCTGTGCAGGTTAGCCGGCACAGACCGGATATTGTGTTGCTTGATATGAATTTTCATCGCGACACTACCAGTGGTGAAGAAGGTCTGGAATATCTGCAGTCGCTTGTTCAACAAGGGCTGAAAGTCATTTTAATGACCGCCTGGGGTAGTGTTGATCTGGCCGTTAGGGGCATGAAAAGCGGTGCCGTGGATTTTATTGAGAAGCCTTGGGACAAGTCTCGTTTGCTGCAGATTATTCAGCAGCAGTTACAGGGGGAACGCATCGCAGATGCGGTGGTGTCGTCACCTGTCAAAACAACAAACAATGGTTGGATAGCTGTTTCTGCGCCTATGCAGGAACTGGAGTTTATGCTGGAGCAATTAGCACCAACCGATGCCAATATCCTGATATTAGGAGAAAACGGCACGGGTAAATCGCAACTGGCCAAACGTATCTACCAAATGTCTCATCGAAGTGAAGCGCCATTTGTCACCATGAATATGGGGGCTGTGCCGGCTACCCTGTTTGAAAGTGAGTTGTTTGGTCATGCCAAAGGTGCCTTTACTGACGCCAGAGAGGCACGTACCGGGCGTTTTGAACTGGCGAATGGTGGTACGCTGTTTATGGACGAGGTCGGTACCCTGCCGCTTGATGTTCAGCCTAAGTTACTGCGGGTTTTAGAGACAGGAGAATATGAGATTCTTGGTACCAGCCAGACCCGCTCTACCAATGTCAGAGTCATCAGTGCCACTAACGCTGATTTGAACACCAGTGTTGCAGAGGGCAGGTTCCGACAGGATCTGTTGTTCAGACTCAACACCTTCGTGATAGAACTGCCGCCACTGCGTGACAGACAGGAAGATATCCCGCCCTTGGCAGAACATTTCTTGCAGGCCTTCTCGGCCAAATATAACAAAGGCCAGGTTCAGCTATCCAATGACGCTATGCAACGTTTGGTGGAACATAGCTGGCCAGGCAACATTCGCGAGCTGAGTCATGTGATTGAGCGTTCAGTGTTGATTTGCCGCGATGGCATTATTCAGTCGTCGCAGCTTATGCTGGCGGGTTCTTCAACCAAGCAGCAGGTTGGCTTGCGTCCGCTGGAAGAAGTGGAAGCAGAGCTGGTGGAAGCCGCCCTGCTCCATTACAAAGGCCATATCAGCAAAGCCGCCCAGGCATTGGGGATTTCCCGTATGGCCTTATACAGACGTATGGAGAAATTTGCATTAGACAAACAGGATTTTGGTCCGGATGAAGACTAGAGAGTCCCGTCTTATGTGGCTATTTTGTGCCATGCAGTTCTTGGTGCTGGTACTGCTGGTTACATTAACCTGGCAAATGGACTGGAGTATGCTGGCCATACTCACTTTGCTATTTGCCCTGCTTTATCCATTGGCTTGGGTCACCTTTAAATTTTGGCAACAAGTTAACCTGCCGCTGATGCAACTCAGCAATTACGTACAACGTCTGCAAAACGGCGAAGAAGCGGAAAATCCAAAACAGCATCGACACCATGGTTTAGTTGACCAGCTAAGGGCAGATGTTGAAAAACTGGCTGCCCACTCGTTGAAAGCAGATCATCAACAACAAAGTCTGGCACTGTTAATTGAGATGATGTTCGGTAATTGGAGTCAGCCCGTTTGTGTTTTCAGTGGCCAGGGATGTTTGCTATACGCAAATCCCGCCAGTAACAGTTTGCCTGGAATCGCCCGCTTGGTAGGCAGCAACTATAGGGACTTGGGATTTGAAATGACCTCCAGAGGGTTGCAACACCAGTTATTACATAAAGGCTGGCAAACGCAGTCCATTCGATACCAGTGGTTAGGCGAGCAGTATTGGTTGTTTACTGCTTTTGATATCAGCCAATCACTCCAGCAGGCAGAACTGGCTATTCAAACCAATATGGTCAGGGTGCTTAGTCATGAACTGCGCAACTCCCTGACGCCTATGTCTTCCATGGCCGATACCCTGCTTTGCAGTCAGGATTGGCATGAGGAGCAGGTACGTAAAGTCTTGAGCCGCATTCAACAACGTGCGGATACCTTACTGGATTTTGTGCATCGGTTTGCCGCAGTCTCACAAATGCCGTTGCCCAACCCAGTGTGGTTCTCGTTGGCGGAGGTGTTAGAGCAGTGCCGAAGTCTTCTTCAGGAGGGGGATAAGCTCGAAATTTCAGGTGATGATCGCTGTTACGGCGACCCTCAGTTGATAGCCCAGGTACTTATCAATTTAGTTAAAAATGCACTGGAAGCTTCAAATACTGGTGATAGACGCGTGTCGGTTCGGCTGTTCAGCCAGAATAAGTTGCAACACTTGCTGGTGGAAGATAATGGCCAGGGTTTTGCTAACTTAGAAAATGCCTTAACACCTTTATATACCACTAAGGCGGCGGGTTCAGGCATTGGATTGGCGCTGGTGAATGTGATTATCAGCAAACATGGCGGGCGTTTGAGTTTAGCCAATAGCGAATCTGGTGGTGCGCGGGTCGAGTTAGTCTGGCCTTTGCCCTGAAAGCTTTTGCTGGCGATTATCCAACAATGTTAGCAGCGGCGTAGGATCAAATTCTTCTACTAGCTGTAAGCCATAACTCACCGCTTCTAATGTGGAAAGGCTATCTGAGCGCTTGGCGCTGCGCTGGTATCTGCTGCTAGGAGCAGAGTCAAAATGCCAAGCAGGAAGGTGATTAAGCCAGGGATTACAATGCAATATTTTACTGGCTTTGCGCCATGTACCATCTATGACCACCAAGGTGTCTATTGGTTGATTCGTCAATTCCGTATGCTGTTCCAAAGCCCGGCTTTGTGCTGAAGGATATAGCAAACCGACTTGCCTATCCTTTTGCTGGCAGCGCGTGCGAGCTTCTAAAAAATGCTCCGGTTGCTCTCCCACATAGACTCGAATATGACTCAAAACCAGTTCCAGTAATCTGACTGTGCCTTTTGCTGCCTTTACTTCCGAGGGATGCTGCAAAACCAGGATCTCGGTGCGATTTTTCAGCCTCTTCACGTGTTTGCAAAGACAAACTGAGAGCGGAAACAAACAATCTGGGCAATAGGGGCGAGAAGCCATAGATCAAAAGCGTCGGTCATTTAGATCAATAGTTTATCTTATGTATCGTTACAAGTGGGCTTTTAGACAAAACCGACTATGCTATATTCTTTGTTCAGGACGATGAACACAGCAGGGTATGCGGAGATAGGCTGTAACGCATTGCACAAGAAGTCTTCTACAGGCGGGTGTAGCACATGCTTAAAGTAAGGGAAGTGATTTTAAGGCCGTTACTGGTCGCTGTATTGTTTATGACGTTAATGGGCTGCAAGGCCACGGATAAGTTTTTTTCTGATAAGTCTGAGCAACCTCAGAGCAATCAACCTCAGGTAGTTGTAAAGGCTCAGCCGGGTCTTTCACCAAGAGAGCGTTTCAGCAAGGCATTGGAACATCTCGAACAAGGGGAGTCAGCACAGGCGCGGGCAGAGCTAGACGCTTACTTGCTCAATATTCCAAATAGCGCAAGTGCCAAGGAATTACTCAGGCAGATTGACTCACCAGCCCAGCGTTATTTTCCACCTGAATATTTTGAGGTTATCTTGTCCTCCGGTGAGAGTTTATCGACCCTCGCGGGTAAATATTTGAATTCGCCATTGAAGTTCTACGCGCTTGCCAAGTACAACCAGATTAGCAGCCCAAGCAAAGTCAATATTGGTCAAACCATAAAAATTCCTCTGACACCAGAAGCTAAATTTGCGCGTAGCCAACTCAGTAAAACTGCGCCTAAACCGGAGATCTTGGCTACCGAAACAGAGGTTGTACTGAAGACACCAGATGTGCAAGAAGACTTCATAGAAGACAAGGTTGACGAGCCGATTGTGATGCCTGAGACCCGGCCTGAGCATGTTGAACAGGTTGCTCCCCCCAGCGCTGCCTCGCTGATGCAGACTATGCTCAGCTACACGCAGCAGCAAGACTATGCTTCTGCGGTTGAGCAGTATCATTCACTCAAGTCTCTTGGCAGCTTAACTGACGAAGCCAGAGACATTGCTTTGATTGCATTGGAAGGGTATGGAAAACAGCTGGTCAAAAGTGACAAGCTGTTGGCGTCGAACAACTATGCCGAAGCTGCCAGCCTTAATCTGCAAAGTGGTAATAAGATGCAGGCATTTAGGGATTTTAAACAAGCTTCTGAGCTGCACCCGGAAAATAGCCAGGCCATGGAAGAAATGCTGATTTTGCAGAAAGAAATTGCCGACCAATATCATCGGGAGGCGTCCTCAGCGTTTCGGCGTCAGGAACTGGACAAGGCAATCAGTAAGTGGGAACAGGTATTGGAGGTCGATCCAAACCACAACAGTGCCAAGCTCTATCTGGCACAAGCTCTGGAGTTAAAAGAAAGGTTAGAGAAGATCAAAAATTAGCACTACTTAGGATTGCGGATCTCTTCTAAATTCTGCTTCATTTTACTGGCCCGGGATAACTGTATGCGGGCCTTTATATTGTCAGGGTCAAACCAAAGGCTAGTTTGTAAGTCATCTATGGCTTGTTCCAGGTTAGATGTGAATACTCGCATACCTAGCGCATAATACTGTTGGGAAAGCTGCTTTTTCATCGTGATCAATCGCCCGGATGCATCTGACTGGCTCAGATCTGATGCTTGTAGAAGCAACTCACCGGCATGTTCCCAGCGTTGGTCGCGCAAGCTTTGTTCGGCTAAATCCAGTAGTCGATTGAATTGAGCCAAGTTTGTGGACGATGAGGTTTGTGATGCTTTGGGTGAAGGCGCAACTTGCGGTGTATTCCGAGGAACTGATATAGCCGGCTTTCGCTGCCAATTAGCCATACTGGCACTTTTGTCACTGGCGGCCTGATCAGCCGTTGTCCATTCCAACTTCTTTAGTGCTGCTATTGCTTCCTGATTACCGGGCTGCAGAGCCAGAGTTCTCAGGTGCAAAATCCGCAGTTGTTCGGGGGGGCTTGGTTTCTTAACCTGTTCTCGTATGCTATCTAATCTGGCTCTGATGGCAGACTCCAATCTGACAATGGCTTGCCGGGCGTCTTGATCCTCTGGATTGGCAGCACTAACAATTTGCCATTGCAGCAAGGCGTCAGCCAGGTGCTTCTTTTTCTCTAGTTCTATGGCCTGCTGCTTGCGGCTTTCCATCGGAAAGGTCCGGTCAGGTCGTGTTGCACAGCTGCAAAGAGATACCATCAATGCGCAGGCTAACAATTGCTGCAAAAGTTTCTTCATAAGCCGTTACTGCAGGTTGATCTGGCGGAACACGTCGAGCTTACTACTGAAACTTTTCAGACTGTCTTGTCCGTATATCATTGTACGTCTGAGCAGGTAGGGTGAAGAATAGCTGGGATTACTGCCCTTTCTAACCGTCAGTGCCATTTGGTAGTCCCTTTCTTCCAGTATTTTTATCAATTCGGGGCTGCTGTTTCCGTAGGGATAGGCGAAATATTCTATGGGGTGCTGGGTTTTCTTACGCAATATCTGCGCAGGTTTATCGACTTCTTCCTCGAGCCTGTCGAGATAGTCCTTCTCACTTTCTGAATCAGCAGCTCTAGCTAGGTTCGCATGGCTTTTTGAATGAGATTGAATGGCCACCAAAGGATCGTTGTTCAATTCTTCTATCTGCTGCCAGCTAAGGGCGCGCCCAATACCGACAAAGTCTGTGTATACAAATAAAGTGGACGGGTAACCATATTGCTTGAGAATGGGGTAAGCGACTTGGTAAAAGCTTGCGTATCCATCATCCACCGTAATGACCACCGACTTTTCTGGGAGCGGCTTCTTACCTTGCAGGAAAGGCCCTACGTCGCTTAATGGAATTACCTGGTAATCGTTATCTTTTAGGTAGGCCATTTGCTGCGCAAAGTTGTTGCGTGTCACCATCATGCTGTTCAGGCTTCGTTTTTTGCTGGTGAATTGGTGATAGCAAAGAATAGGGATCACCTGCATGCCGTTAGCATAAACCGCAGCCGGATTCAGATTGCCTTTAGGGACGGCTATCACCTCCCCTGGCTTAACCTTTATACCCGGATTGTATCTGACCAAGGTCGATGCCAGCGCGGGGTCACCTAAATAGTCCTGAGCAATCAGGGCAAAGTTGTCATCTGAACCTGCTTCCACCAGCCAGAAGTCAGCATTTTGTGCCACCAGCGTTCTGTTGCTGATGGAACAGCTAGTCAAAGCCAAACTAAAAACCAGACCGAGCAGCGTTGTTATTTTCATGAGTTCTTTAGCATGCGGGTTGTAATGACGGTTTTATCGCTTTCTGTTTCCGGTTCAGAAGATTGAGAGGATGAAACAACAAGGGTTTCATCCAAATTGTCTGGCTCTAGGTTTTTCTTGTGTGCCGAAGGCTTTCTGGCGGTTTTTCTTGCTTTAGGCTGTGATGCTTCAACACTTTTTGTCGATTCCACCGATTCCACCGATTCCACCGATTCCACCGATTCCACCGATTCCACCGATTCCACCGATTCCACCGATTCCACCGATTCCACCGATTCCACCGATTCCACCGATTCCACCGATTCCACCGATTCCACGGGGGTGGCCGCTTCTTCAGTTATTGGCTTATCTTGCGGTAACTGGGTTGGGTCAGAAGTACCCTCCTCCGTCAGGCTGGCAGCCTGGAGTGAGGCGTTCATTTTGTTGAAGTTCTCAAATAGCTCACCAATTTCATCGTTTCGGGTCAGTGAAATTCGATGATCAAAGTCGCCTTTGCCAACGCTTTGTAAGGCTTCGTTCAATACTCTGAAGGGGCGGGCAACCAAGGCGCCGAAGATAAATAACATCAGCACGACGGATGAAATGGTCACCAGAGCTAATGCAAACATTAATCCGCCAGTAATGCTCTTTACTTCTTCCAGGCTGCGTTGTGACAAGCCGAGTACAATCTGGCCGACTTCTGTGTCCTGAAATAGCACGGGTGTTGATATGTTAAAGACGTTTTCACCGTTATCCAGAGCTTCACTGGCAACGCGAACACCACTTCGCTCAGCGATGAATTCCGCCTGCTCATTGTCTACGTATTGCTGCCCCACCAGGCTGGTATCGCTGGCACCTCTGATCACACCGAACCTGTCCATGACAATCAGGTAGGTAAAGGTTTCCCGGTTGCTGGCGTCATTGATAAAGGTTTCCAGGGTGATCCAGTCTTCACTGAGCAAAGGCACTACGGTTTCGATAGCGATAAATTTCGCAAAAGACGAACCGGAATCTATGGCTTGATTGGTGAGAGCCTTGGATTGAATGTTAAAGACAATATTGATGCTAATAAGCAATACCAAGCCGACTATGGCCCCCATGGAAAGCGCCCAGCGAACTTTCAGGGGTAAATACTTATGCTTCTTTTGCTCTTTTTCCTGCTCATGCAGTGCCGCCAATTCTTTCTTCAGGGCATCTGCCAGCATGGCACCGTTTTGATAGCGTTTGGCCGGGGATTTATTCAGCAGCTTATTAACGATTTGCTGCACGCCGGCGGGAATGTCCGGGCAATGTTTTTTTAGTGGAGCGGGTTGCATCTGGGTGATTTGGGTCATTAATGTACCGATGTTGGATGCATCAAAGGCTTTAACGCCACTGAGCATCTCGTACAGAATGACACCCACAGAGAATAGATCGGAGCGGCCATCTACATCCTGAGCCAACGCCTGCTCGGGCGACATATAGCGAGGTGTGCCAAGTACCGAGCCGACCTGGGTTTTCATGGCTTCTTCATTTTCACCCATTCTGGCAATGCCAAAATCAGCGACTTTGATAGATACGCCGTCCGGCATGACAACGATGTTGTCGGGTTTGATATCTCTGTGTACCACACCAATCTGGTGTGCGTAGTTCAAGGCGTTTGCCAGTTGAATACCTATTTTTAGCGTATCTGCCAGCGGCATTTTGCCTTTCTCTTTTAGTACTTCTCCCAGATCCTTACCGCTTAGCAGCTCCATCATAATGTAGGGAGAGTCATCAACCTTGCCAACATCATAAACAGTAACGATATTCGGGTGAGAGAGCGCCCCTGCGGCTTTTGCCTCGCGCATAAAGCGGGCCAGGTACTCCTTATCAACACAGAAATCCTGCTTTAGTACCTTGAATGCCACTGAGCGGTTTATCTCCGGGTCGAAAGCACGGTACACCATAGCCATGGCCCCTTCACCAATGGCTTCCTTGATTTGGTAACGATCAATGGTTCTACCTAAGATATCTGTCACCGCCAACATTCCTTTTGCTTACTGCCATGAGTCTAAAATGTTTAGTCGTGATATCCGGTAAATTCAACTCAATCTGGTTTATCTGCGTGTTTTCCTTGGTGAAATCAGAGGCAAAGAGCGGACTTGTGTACTTAAATATATGCAAACCAATAAAAACATGTCCGGTTGTCAGGGAAGGTGGCTTCGCGGATTTTCGACAAGTTGGATCTAATGAATAGAAATGCCTGGACTTCTGTTGCGAAAACCCATGTTGGTAATGTAAGAAAAATCAACGAAGACAGCTATCTGAATGCCCCTGAGGCTGGCCTCTGGTGTGTGGCTGATGGCATGGGAGGTCATCAGAAAGGCGATACGGCTAGCACCATGATTATTGATTACCTGCAATCTCTCTTGTCTGTGCAGGGGTATCCAATCAGCACAGGGCAAGTGGAAGAGAGACTGACATTAGTTAATCACAATCTGATAAACCTGGCGCAAAGCCTGCCTCAATCCAATGTCATTGGCAGCACAGTGGCTGTGATGTTGTTTGCTGATAATTTGGTGCATTGTTTGTGGGCAGGAGACAGTAGAATTTATCGATTACGCAATGGTCAGCTCAGCCAATTAACCCGGGATCACAGTCAGGTGGAAGAAATGGTGCAGGCAGGGCTGCTGACCAGCGAAGAAGCCGCAGTGCATCCTGCGGCGAACATTATCACCCGTGCCATCGGTGCCAGCCCGGAACTCGAATTGGATTTGCAGAGCTTTGAACGTTTTCCCGGTGATCGCTATTTGCTCTGTACCGATGGACTAAATAAGGTGATGACAGACCCTGAAATAGCCGAGCAAATGCGACAAGGGGAACTGGCGAGCCTGGCAGATCACATGATGCAAACCGCGTTGCAACGACATGCCAGGGACAATATTACTTTGGTGATGGTGGACGTTACTGAGGGCATGCCAGAGCTGGAGCAAACCGGCCGCTTGAAAGACACGCTGCCTTTGGATGATACCTTACCCTTGCATCGTTAAGGCAGTTTTATCAGCCATAGCATTGCGGCGGCGAGCAGAAATGCGATGCCCAGCTTAAAGCGGTTTTTGGCTTTAATGCGGGGTTGTGCGGTGCGATACCCCAATGCGGAAAGTGACAGTAATAACACCGCCAGCAGGATGAAAAACCAGGGTAGGTAGCTTGCAAGCATTAGGCTATCGCCTTTAATTTGGTGAGTTGCTGGGCACCGGGGGCGCAAACATTAAAGTACGGTTCTCCCATCAGCGCTAACTCTATGGCCGCAGCGTGGCGCTGTTTTTGGTAGCCATTTCTCAGTACCTCATAGCATTGTGCTTTGCTGATAGGTTTGCCGCATAGGTATCGCTGCCCAGGTGTAAATTTATCGGCATTGGTTTGCCACCAGCCATTTATCTTTGCTGCATCAGGCCAGGGTAAATTGAGATCGGCATCCAGTTCCACATTGTCGTCTGTGGGATCTTCGTTTGGGCCGCTTTCAAACCCATCCGGCCAGTCTTTGTCCATATCCAGATAAGCCAAATCCAGGCCGGTAATCAGCGTAAAGGCTTCACCGGCAGTTCTAGCCAGCTCAAGTTCGTCCATATAGGTGAGGAGCATGGGCAGCCAAAACGGATCGCCGCTGTAACCCATTCCCTGCATGGCCAGCCGCATTGTCTCGGGATTTTCAGATAAAGTTCCAAGTAGATTTCGTTGTTCGGGTACACTCAGCTTTCGTACCGAAATGGCAAGTGCGTTAAGCGAAAGGGAATGTTGTTGGAGTACATAACTTACTAATCTGGCCACCGATTGCCAATTTCCTAACAGTGCTGCTGACCAGTTTGCCCAAAAGCCCAGCTCAGCATCAGTGTGGTCGATATAAGTATCTAAATCCGCTAATAATTCCTGTAGACCGAGCTCACCGACCATACGTAGTTTGTTGACGCTTATGCAGGCTGGTTCCAGCACATTAAGAGTAGGTCGAATCCGAAACAAGGCGTGAAGCCGATAGCCAAGCTGCTGGTACGCTTGCGCATTGGCTTTGAGCAAAATCTTAGCGAAATCTATGCTAGCGGGATGCCAAGCTATACCTGATAGCAGTGCTCGGTAATTTTCATTGGCTTCAGTGCAATGGGACAGCAAGGTATCAAGCAATTCACCGTCGGCTTGCTCCATCATGTACCAGGCTGTAACAAATACTTCCCCGGGCTCTGCAAACTCGAGGTTTTTTAAAATGGGGGCGCGCGCTAATTCTGCTGCCACTGACAATCCATCAAGGTGACTATTCAGTCTGTCATCCAGCTCCACCAGATCGGTGAGTGTGTAATGCGGCTCCTTTACCGCTGCGTCTCGCTGCAGCCATAGAAATGCGGCATCTTCGGCGTGCCTGTCAATTATCTGAGGTATAACGGAAGTGGTAGCTTTGGACATAACGAGACTCTTATGCTTGTTTGACGAGATGCGAATTCAAACCTTAACTGATTGGCTTATAAGTGCCGGGTCCAAGTCTTACCGTCAAATGACAAAAGATTCGCACTGCCGATAGACCACAGTACCCCCTCTTTTGAACTCAATCGATAGAATGTGCCGTTTTGTACATCATCAAATATCACTTCCTCCAGTTTAGCGCCATCCAAGGTGTACAAGCCTGTCATGGTCGTCAGGTAAAGTTTCCCAGCAAACCAATGTACGTCCCACAGATCGTCAGTAAAGTCATCCTCAAGCTCTATCAATTGCCATTGATCTTTTCTGCCGCAAATTAAGGTGCCGTGCTGACCGACAATATAAACATTTTGGTCTTCGGCACAGCAACAAGAGGTAAGAATCAGGCTGGTTAAACCAGAATTGTCTAACCAATCGACGCCGTTGAAATACCAAATTTCACCATTCCAACCGGCACAGTACACTTCGTTTTCATTAAAACCATCAATGCACTCAAATCCGGTCACTTCACCCTTTTGCGGTGTTGGCGCATGCAATGCAAGCCAATTATCACGGTCAATCCGTTTGAATACCTTTCTGTGCATACCGCATGCGTACGCGTAGCCGTCGATGTTATTTGCCCGTCGAATCATGACTTTTTCTTTGGCGATGGTGCCGTTGTGGGGCGTTGGCTTCATATAGGTAAATGTTTGACCGTCTTCGCCAACCACCACTAACCTTCTTTTCTCATCAGGGCGGTCTGCAACTGTAATGGCTGTTGCGTCCCAAGGAAGGTTAGCTGAGCTGGCCCATCGCCCTTGGTCAAGCGCTAATATGCCGGTGTGAGCAACGTCTTGTTCCAGCAAATTACGATCTTTGCTGAGTATATCGATCAGGTCACTATATCTTGCTGAACCGGCCAATAGCACTCGGGTTTTAATGGCTTGGTTATTGTTACTCATTATTTATTAATCCCTGGTTGATTCAGTAAACACATCCATTGAGTCCAGTTGAGAGTCAGTTGCTTCGCTTCCTGTTGGGCTGTGGCGAATCTTCTTACGTTTATCGCCCATACCTGAATGTCCATTTGAGAGTTGTTTTTCCAAACACTCTGAAGAACAGTGTGGCGCTGCGTAACGTGCACTCTCGGCACAAAACTTAAGTTCTTTGTTAAAGCCTACCAACTCGTTTGCTTCAACACTGGACATGGACTTATGAAAAGTGTGGCGGATTCCGTGACTACCACTTGTACCGCCGCCCTCCAGGCACATCACCGGTGCTCTACCTTGGTTATAGTCTTGCCATCCAGGCATGGGAGAGCCACCATATTTGTCGGAGAAAAACGATGACTTGGGTATAATGTGGTCACCGGTTTGGCTAGGGCAGCATTTGGATTCATTGGCCCGAGGAGAATAAGGAACAAGCCTGCAGCGTCTGGCCTGAATGCACTTGGCCGCTTTGTTTTTCGCATTCGCTTTCTTGGCTTTTTGATTACCAAAATCTGTTTTTGACTGATACCCCATCCCTATAGCGGCGGCATCAGAATTGGGAATTTGCTCATTGAGGCCAGCGTCTTTGCAGGCATCCTTTTTCCCTTTGGGCTTGTACTTTTCGCAGGCTTGCTCTTCCTTTTTCTTGTCCTCTTTGCACTCTTTAGCGCTATCAAACGCCCCTGTATCCAAATAAGGGCAAGGCACTGCCGCATTCGCATTGGGAGAAGAATGATTGCTGGTGGTGGTATCCAAGTGCCGGACCACATTCTTACCTTCGACCTTTACATCCATTGACCAACTTGTGAAGTATACTTTTCCAGTTAATTTGCTGTTTATAATGCCTTTTTTGGCAGTTTTGGCAGCTTCGTCACCCATGCATTTTTTGAAATCTGATGAATCGCGCTTCATGACTTCTTTGCCACTAATCGTGACCTTTTTGCTGCCTTTTTCTGTATCTGCTGCCTTACTAAATAGGGGGTAAGGAATGGGGACGCCTGGAGGTGTCGGTGGCACTTTGTCCGGTGGCGTAAAGCAAACATCTGGGAACGCTGCAATGACCTTGCCCGAACCTGATTTACAGGCAATTTCCCGGCCATTGGCAAATACGTTGTTGCTCATTGTTCACTCCAGGCGCCAAAGCGCAAAATAGCAACGGAACGTTGTCCATCATCGTTTGAAGCGTGATGAACAATATTACTTCCAGCGGCAAACCCTTTTTCAAAGGCTACTTTCAGGTACGCAAGGCATACGGGCACGATGGCCGCGCCAACTTCACCGATACAGTCAGCCGGATGCCAGATGGGGAAACCTTGTTTATGCACCCGTAACAAACGGCTAAGTGCAAGGGCTGCTTCTTTGAACCAATATTGTTCACCAGCGACATCTACGATACGAAAATCCATGTCGTTCATAGAGCTACCCGCTTCTTCAAAAGCCATGTTCAATGCCTGAGTCAGGCCATCAGCCCTAACGGGCAATCCGGCACTAATGGTTGCTTGTTCAACAGCAAAGCCTAATCCCATGCAAAGCAGTTGGTTTTGTTGTGAACATTGGGGTGGGCTAAGTAAAATGGCCGCTGCAGCCTCGCCAGGAATAAAGCCGTCAGAGTGGTGGCTGGTCAGGAGCCTGTCCTGGGTTTCAAAATACCGGATGCTATGGGCGTTCAGCAGACTATCAACGCCGCAGACCAAGACATGGTTTAACTTATTCTGATAGAGAATGTCTCTGGCAAGTTTCAGCGCATAGATGCCTCCGGCTCTCCCCTGTTTAATGACTGCGGAATCCCTATGCAGCGGCAGGCCTAAAAACTCTTGGACGAGAAAAAACACTTTATTGCCGAGGTTTTCCGGAATGCCTGGGCGCTCTGGTTCAGACAGGCAGATAATGACGGGAATCTCCTCTAAGTGCACTTGTGCTTGAGCTGCGCATTCTTCGAGGGCTTTGCATAGCATCATCGCCAACTTTCTCGCGCCCTGAAGCTGTTCTTCCAAAGGTACTGCACAACCTTGTATCCATTCTCCCTGCTCATCCATAAATCGGGTTTCCTGGAAGTTATCAATGGCGGCTCTAATGGCAGCACAACTGCTGTAGGTATCCAGGCCAACCCCTGTGACCATGCCGGTGGCGGTTATTGCCAGAGGTCTATCAATCATATTCAGCCTCCAGTCCATGGATTTTATTCAGGCCGGGGTAATAAGTTTTACCCAGAGTTTTGGCTCGCCACCATGCCTTAGACATCTTTCCAACCAGCACCTGGGGAATTTCGAACATATTGCGCTTCAGGGGTTCGCTGACCCGCCATACCAGGCTAAAACGACCCATATCCGGTTCAATCAGTAGGGTATCTATGACGGCATGAGTGTGATGAGCCTCCTCCCGTTTTTTGAAAAACACCACGGGAAGGTCAATAGTGGGTAGCTGAAAACGTGTCAGGCCGGTGGGCGTGAGGTTGTGCAGCTCTACCCACTCTCCTCCTTGCAGATAACTGCATTGTTGATCTATTGGTGCGGCCTGAAAGTATTGCTCATCAAAATCGTCAGGCAGGAAAGGAAAAACCTTATCTATCCATTGCTGGTCGTAGGTGCCGGCGAATCTGGCTCTTTGGGGCCAGCCTCTTCCTACCACACCGTAGGCCATGGGGCGATATTGCCCATCGGGTTTTTTAATTGGGTGACCAGGTTCTTCGGTATTGGGTAGTGGCGTGTGATGTATCAGTTTGTCTTGAATAAATCGATGAAAGCCCCGGCCAACCGGGTTTTCCATATAAGCGTCACGCTTAGTTTCATCCTGAGTAAAGTTATCCAACCCACCGAAGGCGCGGCCGTAGTGAATTGGCATAACGGTAAAGGGCTCGGCAAAGGTTTTGCCAATACTCCCGGCATCTGCATACCAGAGACGATTGCCTACTGCGCGTACGGTTTTATCTATACCTGCCACTTGTATACGGGTGTCTACCTCTTTAACCGGTTGTCCGTACGGGGCATAGGCTGAGCCATTTAACAGCACATCGCAACGCGGTTTGTAAGGAGCGAAGTCCGATTCATACAGGCAGGACGAAAAGCCTGGTTCGTCAAAATAAACATCAGCTTCAACCAGCGGTATCTGCTGTTCTTGTAGCACGGGTGGGCTACCATCTAGCGGCAGGCCAAAGGTGCCTTTAACCACCACCACCAAGCTTTCCCGCCCGGATTTATCCATTCCCTGGGTGTACGCTGCCTGCATGGCTGTTGCGTTAATCAGTTCCATGATTTCCCTGCTTAGTTAAGCTGAATTGCGCCACCTTTAATCCGGTTGGCGCCGCTTGAGCGACTGAGAATGTAAGCCCCTCGGATCAATACCTTGCCAGCCTTGGTCAGGGTAATGCTGGCCTTGCCACATTTCAGTTCAATCTGCTGCTCCGCGCGCAGACAGAGGGTATCGCCGTCCATTTTTACATTCAGGGTCTGACTGGTTGTTTTTTCCTTGCGAGTAGGCTGTGGGGAGACGATTCGGCCAATGATCAGCGGTTTATTCGCATCACCGTTTTCAAATAAGAGGGCCAGATGGCAGCCGATATCGTCCGTTTCCAGTTGCACTGTACTTTTGGCCTCCAAGCCTTGTTGACTTGGATTACCGGCAAATACTACCAGCGGATGGCCTTGTGCACTGAAGCCTACGAGTGCGCCCACGGTAACATCCGTAGCCCGTTTGTTTTTTACCTCACTTGTCTGTTCCAGCATCGTCGACTCCTACATCTCATTGTTTCATCCTGGCCCTGAGACTGCTTGCGGCCGCTTAGTTTTGCAGAATTTTCTTACCCTTCAGCACCATGTCTTTGCTGGCTTTAACATCGATGGCTCCGCTGCCTTTTATGCTGATGTCTTTGCCGGAAATGCTGATGGTGCCGTCTTTTTTCATGGAGATACTGGCCTTACCACATTTGATGGTGATGGCATCACCTACATCGATAACCAGGTTCTTGCCTACGTTGAGGCTGTCATTGTCACCCACATCGACAGAGCGGTTGTTGCCGACACTCACCAGTTGGTTCAGTCCTATATCAAGGTTTTGCGCCGCGCCAATTTCCACCGCCTGCGCGCCACCGATGACAATTTCCTGCGCAGCACCTATGGCAATGGCCTCGTTAATGGCCACGGTATGGGTTCTGGACTGGCCAATGCTGACGGATTCGTTGGCTGCCACATCCCGGCTGCGGTTGGCGCCAATGCTGATGGTTTCATTGCTGGCTACGGTTTCGGTACGGTTGTTGCCAATACTGATGGTTTCATCGTTGCCGACACTCTCGGTGCGGTTATTTCCTACCGAGATAGTCTCATCATTGCCAATGGTGTCTTTGCGGTCGTTACCTATATCAATGGTTTCATCTACGCCCACCGTCTCGGTCTTATTGTTTTTGACCAAGATGTTTTCGTCTTTTTCCGCTTGGATATAAAGCTCTTCGCTGCCCTTTTTATCTTCCATGCGGATTTCGTTAAAGTTGTTAGCACTGCCGCCAGGCGAACTGCGGGTTTTAATGCCCGATTGGGTTTTGTTCGCTGGCAGGCTGTAAGGCGGCATGTTATCGGCGTTATATACGCTACCCACCACCAGAGGTCGGTCTGGGTCACCTTCCAGAAAATCGACTATCACTTCGTGGCCGATGCGGGGAATAATTTGTGCGCCCCAGGCTTTACCGGACCAGGTTTGCGCAACACGAATCCAGCAGGAGCTGTTTTCGTTTGATGTGCCGTATCTGTCCCAGAAAAACTGTACTTTGATGCGACCATATTTATCCGGGTAGATTTCCTCGCCGGGGGGGCCTACCACTACCGCGGTTTGCGGTCCTTGCACTGAGGGTTTTGGTGCGTTGCGGGCTGGTCGGAACGGGGTCTTGCTGTCAATCACTACAAAGTTGCACTGAAAAGGCTGTTCGCCACCACCGCCTGAACCGTAGTGATTGGCATTAAGTTCATAGTCACAACTCAGCACCAGGTACTCCTGGTTGCGATCGGCCCTGGGGTGTTCGCTTAGGGTAAATAATCCACCGCAGGTCATATTCCGGGCATCGGTCTCGCCACTATGTTGTTCAAATTTGACCTGTTGCTCCTCAATGCGGGTGAGGGTGTAACTGTCACCATCGGCTGATTCGGTATATTCTCCGGGGTAATCAAAATACTCAGCATCAGCCAGGGCATGCGAGCGGGGAATGGTACGGCTGGTGGACAGGTCACTTTTGGGTTTTTTGAAATCGTAATCGGTGCTGGCATAGCGACCGGTTTGCACTTCACAACTGCTGCTCCAATTGGCAATGCTGCTGTCTTCTTTGCGTTGGAAAAGTCCAACTAAATGATAAGCAATAGCCGACTTACCAGAGAGAGGATTATGGGAATTGGCGGCATCGGCCAGTATCAGCTTATGCTTGTCTTTTTCATGGCTGAAGTAGAAGTAGATGCCTTCGTTTTCCATCAGGCGCATCACGAATAACATATCCGATTCGCGATACTGTACGCAGTATTCCCAGGTCCGATAGCTACGTGAAAGCTTCAGCTCATAGTCGGTAAAGCCATTGTCGGCGAATACCTGCTTGAGAATATCCGGTACCGTCATTTCCTGAAAAATACGACAATCGGCGGTGCGGTTTAAAAACCATAGCCAGGGGTGTATTTCGGCACTGTATTGGGCATAGCCTTCGGTGGCTCTGCCTTGTTGGGAAAAGCGGGTAATAAAACCATTGAAATAGCGGTACTGCTGGTTCTCCAACTCCAACTGAATGGTGGCCTTCTGGCCAACCAGATCGGTGGCTTTAATGTCCTCTTTTTTTGCATAGAGGGTAACCTCATACCTGAAGAGTTGACCCAAGGCTTCATGGCCACTCATAGACACCAGCAACAGTTCATCACCCAAGGAGGTGGTTATAGATACCTGTCTTTTCCCTGTCACAAGGTTTCTCCTGTTCGCGGCTCGCTAGAACCTGTCAAACCCGCTCAAATTCACTAAGTGTAGCTAGGGCCTGAACAACTTTCCTGTTTGTATTGTTTACAATGCCAGCGGCCCTCTTGTGCCGCCCAGGCGCGTATTGGGGCCTGGAATACGGTAGGCGTTTTGCCTTGGCCTTAGCCCATTTGGGGTTGGGTGACCTTCAGGCACCTGCCACATAGTTCTGGGCATGGGCATGGGCAAGGCTATCTGCATTTGCATCTGGCTGGCTTCCAGAGCTTGCCTGGCCATTCTGGATACAAAAGACGAGAGCAAACCCAGCACCCAGCGAATAAATGCCACAGTAAGGCTTTGCTCCGGGAATGGCTGCCATCCCACTACGGAGAGGATTTTATTCAGCAAGCGTTGTACCCAAACAGAGATCTCTTTTAAGGCCATGGCACCCTGATATAACAGCCAGGCAACGGCATCCAGTGTGGTGGCATAGGAAGGCAGTTGCTGGCCTATTCCCAGTTTATGCGTGCGCTTTAAAATATACTGCAGGGCAAAGGCGATCATGGTGAGCACCGGGGCCGAGTACATAGCTACTCCTAATGCGCCTGCCAGTACGCCTGTACTTACTCCTCCCTCAAGAAATTTCTTAGTATCTAAATCGGAAATACTGCCCTTTAAATTTCCCCATTCCATACCCCTAACAGTGGATATGTAGTTATTCATAAAATGAGCCATTACCGATATGCGCCCGGTAATCCAATTCAGATGATAACCATCGGCAAAGTCTGATGAGTACACATGTAAAAAGGGAAACATAGGTACCATACTGACCAGATCAGCATCGTGATAAACCCGGTAAATATTTTGCTTGCCAATCAGCTTATGCACTTCCTGGTTAAAAGAAGTGAAGCCCACTCTGGGGGCACCAAAGGTATAAAGTTTAATCTGGCATGTTTTGGCACTGTCCCGCTTGGCAATATGATAAGCGGTAAGGGTGGCCAAGGCGCCGCCCAGGCTATGACCAACCAGATGAATCTTACTGGGTGAATGCCAATCCAGATAGCGGTCAATATGATGTTCAAAGGAGCGAAAGGTCTGCACAAAGCCGCGATGGGTCATATGACCATTAAAGTTTGTTGGTAGGGTTTTTAGGTCAGTAGCTGCATCTTGTCTTGATGCAGTCCCTTTAATAGCAATTAATGTCTCACCTTTATAATTTTCTACTTTGGAATCAAACCCCTCGGCTATGCAACCAAAAGTGGCGGATGTTCCTCTTCCATATCCTGTAATTGCAGAGAAAGATTCTATTGGTTTAAATCCACGTTTCGTCAACGGATTTAAGATAAATAATCTTTCATCTTTATTTAAACCACTTAAAGCTGTTTTTAAGTTGACTTTCCCTGTCTGAACTTTATTTTCGTTTAGAGCTTTAGAAAAACTATAAATGCTATCTGCAAGTTCTGCGCTTTCAGAAGGTGTAATGATTTTCATATGTCCTCCTATTTGTAAACTAGTCAGCTATTTTGCATATTCCATAATAACCACCTTCAATCTGTTCTTTAAATTCAGATTCTAAGTCGCACTCTATTCTTATAGGAGCCTTTCCTATCTCATCTCCTGTCCCATAAGTGTTCTTTATATTTCTCCAGGCAGTATATTCCTCGCCTTTAAAACGAATTATTATTTTTTGAGAAATTACTGGTTGCATAGGAAAAACTAAAGATAAAACTGACTGGCTTTTCCATTCTTCAAAAAAGAACCTTCCATTCTTATCTGTTGTTACTGTTTTACTTTTCTTCTCATCTTTAGCCGACCAATCATAACTACTTATTACCTCCGCCCCTTCTACAGGCTCGCCATTTAGTAGTACAACACCTTCAACTTCAGTAAACATTGATTTTGAAAATAAACCCATGGAGTTGACTCCTTTAGAAAAAAATGACAATAGGATCACTAGTGGAATAAGTGTATTTCTTTTCACTTTACAAGCTTCCCTATTCCGTAGTAACTTTCTCCATACCTATTTTCACCTTGATATTTATTTTTTATTCCCAAATCTATTTCCATTTTTATTTGGTTTTTCCCAGTCTCTCTTCCTTTGTAATAGTTGCTTTTGGTGTGGCGCCATACGCAATAATCTTTCTGGTTGAAACCTATATTAATCTCCTGCCCTATTAACGGGTGTAATAGACCATTTAATGGTATTGGAAGAAAACGATAAATTGTTCCAAATTTGAATTTCCCATTTTCATCAGTTTTGGTCGAATCAATGTATGTTTTTTTAGATATGTTCCAGTCAACTTTTCTGGTAACGGTGATATTTTTTAGGGGCTTGTTGTCAAATAGTACCGTTCCTTCAATTTTGCTACATAGGCAGACAAAACCAATTATTATAAACGCTAAAGCGATGAAGGTAAGTAAGTATGGGAAGCTAGTTTCAAGCACCAGCCCTAATGCATCATGCATAAAGCCCAGAAATATCTTAATTTCGGTTATGATTTCCATATCTTTTATATCTCATATTTAAAATCTCCATCTTCCACTTTCAAATGGACTTTCTGCGCTGCCTTACCTGCCAGCATATTATTTAGAAATACTTCGGAAATAGTTGGTAGGATGCTGTTGGTCAGTATGGCGTCTACCATACGGCCGCCGCTTTCGAGCTCGGTACAACGCTTGCCAATCAAGGCAATGACCTCATCGTCGTAGGTAAAGGGAATGTCGTAATTTTGCCGGATACGTTTCTCTATTCGGCCCAGCTGTAGACGGATAATGGCGGCGATCATGTCATCGTTCAGTGGGTAATAGGGAATCACCACCAGCCTGCCGAGTAAGGCCGGGGGAAACACTTTAAGTAATGGCTCCCGCAGCGCACTGGCTATGCCATCTGGCTCAGGCATCAGTTCCGGGTCAGCGCAAAGGCTGCTGATTAGCTCAGTACCGGCATTGGTGGTAAGTAATATCAGGGTGTTTTTAAAATCGATAACTCTGCCCTCACCATCTTCCATCCAGCCTTTATCAAATACCTGGAAGAAGATCTCATGTACATCGGGATGGGCTTTTTCGACTTCGTCGAGCAATACCACGCTGTAGGGTTTACGTCTGACAGCTTCGGTTAGCACCCCACCCTCACCATAGCCCACATAACCCGGAGGGGCGCCTTTGAGGCTGGATACCGTATGGGCTTCCTGGTACTCGCTCATATTGATGGTGATAACATTATGCTCGCCGCCGTATAGCGCCTCCGCCAGTGCTAAAGCGGTTTCGGTTTTACCTACGCCCGAGGTACCCGCCAGCATAAATACGCCGATAGGCTTGTTCGGGTTATCCAGTCTGGCTCTAGAGGTTTGGATACGTTTGGCGATCATCTCCAGTGCATGACGCTGACCAATAATGCGTTGCTCCAAAGTATCGGCGAGCTTCAGAATCGTCGTGATTTCATCTTTGACCATCCGACCGACCGGAATGCCGGTCCAGTCCTGTACCACTGCCGCTACAGCTTGTTCGTCGACGGTGGGGAGAATTAAGGGCGATTCGCCCTGCATATGCGAGAGTTCCTGCTGTAAGGCTTTAAGCTCAGTAAGCAGGCTGGTGACGTCTTCCTGTTGCTCGGGAGTGTTAGCCTCACTATCCACTTCTCCTCGGGCTGCACGGATCCTGGCTCTGAGCGACAGGATCTGATCCACAAGTTGCTTTTCGTCCTGCCATTTTTGCTCCAGTTCACTTAATAAGCCTTGTTCACTCTGTAGCGCGTCGTTGAGCTTGTCGCAGCGAAGCTGATGTTCGCTGCCCATGGCTGACTCGCGTTCCAGGATCGCCAGTTCCACCTGTAGCGCATCAATGCGACGACGGGTATCTTCCACCTGGGCTGGCACGGCATGTTGGCTGATAGCCACCCTGGCACAGGCGGTATCCAGCAAGCTTACTGACTTATCGGGCAGTTGCCTGGCCGGAATATAGCGATGTGACAGCTTGACCGCTGCCTCAATGGCTTCATCCAATAATTGTACTTTGTGATGTTGTTCGAGTTTGCTGGCCACGCCGCGCATCATCAGAATAGCTTTGTCTTCGTCTGGCTCGGGAACTTGAACTACCTGGAAACGGCGGGTTAAGGCGGGATCTTTTTCAATATGCTTTTTGTATTCGGCCCAGGTGGTGGCTGCAATAGTGCGCAAGGTGCCGCGTGCCAGGGCCGGTTTAAGCAGGTTGGCAGCATCTCCGGTACCCGCTGCACCGCCTGCGCCCACTAAGGTGTGGGCCTCGTCGATAAATAAAATAATCGGCTTTTCCGATGACTGTACTTCTTCGATAACTTGCTTCAGGCGTTCTTCAAATTCCCCTTTCATACTGGCACCTGCCTGTAAAAGGCCCACATCCAGTACTCTGAGTTCCACATCTTTTAGCGGCGGAGGTACATCACCTGCTGCAATCCGCTGGGCAAAGCCTTCCACCACGGCGGTTTTACCTACTCCGGCTTCGCCGGTCAGGATGGGATTGTTTTGCCGACGACGCATCAGAATATCCACAATCTGACGGATCTCTTCATCGCGGCCAACAATGGGATCCATGTCTCCGCTGGCCGCCTGGGCGGTTAGATTAACGGTAAAACGTTGCAGGGCCTCATTCTTGCCCATTTGAGCTGGTGCCATAGCGCCGCTGGCTTCACCTGGGGCTGCAGCCGAGAAGCCATCAGTAGCGGTTTGGCCGGTTTCGGGGGAGCCTTGCACTATACCGGCGAAACGGTTGGTCAGATTTTCTGCATCGATCTTGGCAAACTCGCCGCTGATGGCTTTTAGGTTATTCATCAGTGAACGGGTTTTTACCGCCCCCACCATCAGGTAGCCGGTGCGAATTTGGGCCTCGTTAAACATCAGGCTGCCGTAAACCCAAGCTCGTTCCACCGCCTCTTCCAGATGCGCAGACAAATCGGTTATGGAGGTGGAGCCGCGGGGTAAGGCATCCAGCGCCTCGGTGATATCGCGGGCGAGGGTGGCTGGATTGATTTCAAAGTACTTAATAATACGATGCAGATCAGAGTCTGGTAGTTGCAGAATTTGTTGAATCCAGTGCACCAGCTCCACATAGGGATTGCCGCGCATTTTGCAAAATACGGTTGCGCCTTCAATGGCCTTATAGGAAAGCTTGTTTAGTTTGCCAAACAGGGTGGAGCGGCTTATCTCGGACATGATTGTTCTCCCATTATTTATCTACGCTTGCCCAGCCAGAATAAGGTCTTGTAGATCCGCTTCCGGCATCTTGCCAAGAACCCATGTTGTCCAGCCCAGTGAGCCGGACTGACCCAAGCTGACTCCCTGTGCTTCCTGACGGGTCAGAATGAGCCTGATGTCCCAGTCCAGTTCATTGTTTAGATACTGTTTCACCAGGTCTTTTAGCCTGCGCAAATTACGGCCGCCTGGTAAAAATGTCCGATACTTAGGTAGTGTCATCGGGCCCAGGGTTAAGCGAAATTTATTCTGGCATTGCCAAACCCTGGCTCCCAGGTTACTGGTAATGCCTAATTGGCCAGACTCGGCATTTTGGCCCAGGCAGAGCTGTTCACTTTGATCAATGCTGAGCCACTGGCCGACAAAGGGTTCGAGCGTTACTGCAAGGCCGAAATAATGGCTGACCATGGCACACAAGCCTTCTGCGTTTTTGTTGCGCTGCGCCAACCGGGCTGCCATATGCAGTTTGGCGTAGTCAGGTAAGCTGTCTCTGCCACGGCACTCAGAAATACCCATGCCCATTAAGCTTCCTATCCGCATCACAAATCTGTCGGTTTGGGGTCTGTCCAGATTGACCGTGGGTTGGGCGTCGGCCCAGCTGCGATAGAAAAACGACAAGAACCGATGGTGAAATATGTCGCAGAAGCGGCTCATGCTGTGGTCGGCGTGATTTCGCATCCGATCTCGCACGTATTCGGTCAAATGCAGTGGCAGTGGCCCATTGGGTCCATACAAGCCAAAGAACAACACATCCAGCCTGGGAGCGTGATTATCCGAGCGGATAAATTCTGACAAGGTGGATGCTGCGAAGACCATAGAGGGCGTTTGACCCAATCGGATAGGATCATCTTTGGGCCTTGCTGTTTTACCTAAATGCAGATCGCCAGCCGCCAACCGTTCAATTCTGCGTAGCGCTGAAAAGAACCCGAATTTAAAGGGTTCTTGTTGTAACTGTCGGTAGAGCATCAGAGAACCTGACGTTGTCCCGCTCTTATCGGCCATCTGGCAATTTCTCCACGTTCCTGAGTTGTGACCAGGGTTTGGGTAAAGGAATTAATCGATACATAAAGTGCAAAAAAACGCTCTAAAACCGCCCCAAGCAGGAAGCAACTGGCCCCTGAAAAGGCACTTTCATCAAAGGTCAGGGTGATTTCCAGACCATTGATAAAAGCAATAGGTCCGCCGCCCGGTTTGCGCCTGGTGATCTGCCGGGTTTGAATCGAACGCAAGCCGTCAATTTGTTTGCTGATTACCGGATCTTGCTGGTCACCGTAGAGTTTCAGAATGCTGCGCAGTGCCGCAGCGCCTTGCTTGTTGTCCTGATCGGTTAGCGACAGATAGTTGAGTGATAGCTGATTTATCAGCCGCCAGGCCGACTCACCCTGCTCATGGGCCAAAGAGGGTCTAGGTTTAGTGGGGCCTTTTATGCAGCGAATGCTGGCCACTGGCGCACTGACATCCAGGGTGAAGTCAGTGCTGCCTTTACCAACCGGCATATGAATGGGGAGGTCTCGGTTGGTGCACAAGGTGTGTACTTCCAACTGTTTAAATCCGCCATGTTCCGGGGTTTCTCTGCCATCCACTAAAGCAACAAAGGTTTCGCTACCTATATAGTTTGAGCGTGGACCCTGTCTGCGCTGGTGCGTGGATAAACGTCGTCGTTCCTGGCGGAAGGTATAAAAGGCGGAATGCTCGGGAAAATCGGTCAGGTCATAGCAGGCATAAAACGGTAGAAATTCCTTTTGGTCATCCGCCAGATCGCCAAAGCCTTTGACCTTGTTGATTTGAAAAACTTCAAAATCCAGGGGGCGGGTACGATCCACCACCAAGTGATACTCTTCGTCTCTGGTGCTCAGGTGAATACGATCAGAACGTTTAGGAAAAAGATTGATGACAGGGGTGCAAAATAAGGCGAAATCCTCCGCCGAAATGCGTTGTTCTAGTTCTGGGTCTGCGCGGTCAAACAGCACAATCAATTGTAGGGTTGTGCTTTGATACCCTTTTAGTTTTTTACCCAGTGCCGTGAAATCAGCGAACAACAAATGATCGGAGAAGGCAAAATACTCACGCAGCAATCGATAGCCGGAAAAGCTACGAGGATCATCAGGAAACATACCCTGCGGATTATCGACGCTGCCTTGCTGCAAATGCTGTGGCGTGAAGTTCTCCAACCAGTTCTCATCAGGGGACGGTGAGCACGCCAAAATTGTGCACGTATTGGCGAACAGTTGTTCATACAGCCGCGCTGCCAGGTGCGAATGGCCTGCCAGATAAAGTTTTATGTGGTTGAGGAAGCCTTCTGGCAAAGGCTGCTCATCTGTACTTTGAAAGGTTAACTTAAGTCCGGCCTTGGGCTTGTGGCCAGGGGTTGGCATGTCTTTTATCAGCGCCATATTGGTAAAGTAACTGGCCTCACTAATGGCTACCGGCCATAACGTTACATCATGACAACTGCGGTATTCGCAGGCGCTTTGATCTCCTTCTCTACGGTTACCCTTGAGTGCGGTATCTCGGGGTATTTTGCAGCCTTTTTCGAGACTGGCCTGGGGCTCCGGGGTAATTTGTACGACAGCCATGGACGGGGTTGGTGCCAGATACTGTGGGTAGAGAATATTCATCAAATTTTGTGTAAATTTGGGATACTCTGCATCAATACGCATATGTATACGGGCAGCAAGAAAGGCAAAACCTTCATACAACCTTTCTACATAGGGGTCTGAGGTTTCTACCCCTTCAATTCCTAAGCGCCCGGCAATGCGCGGGAATTCAGCGGCGTATTCTGCTCCCATTTCCCGAATGAATTGCAATTCCCGCTCGTAATGTCTTAGAAAAAGAGGATCCATATCAGCCTGCTTTTTGCTTATGTAACGTGATGGCGCCGGTGTCTAAATCCAGCTCAGATTGGACGCTGAGATGCTCTGGAACAGGTTGGCCCCAGATATCGCACTCAATTTCAAAACGCAGTGCATTTCTGGACATCTGCCCGGTCTTTTTTACTCGAACATTTAGCGTGGATGGCAGAATTCTCGGCTCGTAGCACAAGATGATTCGATGCAACTGCTTTTGTAAGTTAGACGCATCTAATTGCGAGACAATGCTGCCGGTTAATTCTGGTACGCCGTAATTCACCACAGATTTAGCAACCAGAGGATAGGCCGACAAATCTTCTACGCTCTCAAGATTGACGGTATTAAGTAGCCAGGATAAGTCACGAATGACGACCTCGCGCAGCTTTCGGGCACTGATATAGAACTTCTCGATGTTGTCGGATGCTTTGTGTGACTCCCCTTGGGGCGTTTGCTGCATTAAGACGTCATCGGTTAGCCTATCCAGTAAAGAAGGTTGTAATTTATGTTGTTGAAAAAGCTCAGCCATCATCCTTGTCCTGCTTTTTCGCCACTACGCGTTATTGAGTATTATCTGGCGAATGGATAACAGAGGATATTCGTCAGTATCCGTTGCCAGCAGGCGTAGCCCTTCACCCTGATATTCATTACCACAGGCTTGCCACTGGGTTTTCCGAGCCATTTGGATTTGGCTATCTTCACTCTTCTCCGACCCTGCATAACGGCTTGGCAGCAGTGCCACATCTTGCCCGTCATTAGTCCAGGTCAGATGAACCGGCAACCAGACCAGGTCTCGCAGATCTTCGGGAGCTTGCAGGTCAATGCGTTGAATTCGGCTGAAGGGTATCCAGTAGTAGGTTCCTTTGACTATGGCTTCTAGAAAAGGTCCGATACGGCTGTCAGCATCGGCTATCCAGGCAAAATTCTGTCCGTCCACCTGCCCTGAGGATGCCGGAGCTAGCTCGAATGCCTCGCTTCTAAGTGCTTCTGCCTGGGCAAACTGCTGCTGTGCGGAAGCGTTAAGTGCCTGAATGCAAAGCGCCATCCATTCCTCGGGTTGGCCGAACAGCATGGGTGACCGTCGCCCGGCAAAGACTTCATTGCGCATGACTTCAGCAAACAATGCGGGTTTATAAGTGTGATACATGGCCAGATTAGCGTCATCCAGGTTTTTAAGTACCTCCAGTTGTGACAACGCGCGATTCCACTCGCCCATCAATGCTAACAGCTGAAAGAGAAACACCCTTAACTCTGGATTCGCAGGTTGTTGCTTGATGGCAGTCTGCAATTCGCTGAGGGCAGCAGACAGATGGCCTTGCTTCAGGCATTGTTCGGCATTAGACATGGGGAAGGATCCATTTTAGTAGCAGTAAACCGGGCTCGCTGATACAAGCAAAGCCCGGTAAACTCGTTTATCAGGCGGCCACGTTTTCTTCGATGTTCCAGCCGAACTCTGGACCCGCAACGCCAGAACCGTCTTTGGACTGCTCCTTGTATTCCACCTTCACTTTGGCAAAGTTCAGACTGACATTTTCAGTTAATCTGTCTTCACCACCACTTCCACCTGTGCTTACTGAGGTGACAAGCACATCCGTCATGGTGATCTTGATGTACTCAAGGGGATTTTCACCGGCCTTTCTAACCACTAAGGTCGCGGTGGGAATATGCTTACCGTTGGCACAGTAAAGCATGAGATTGTTAGACGATTTGTCAAACCAATGGGTAAATGACAAGTCCTGCACACTGACTTTACCGGCGCCACCGCCACCGCCAATATGCATACTACCTGACTGTGACATTCCCCAACTCCAGGCAAGTACGTCTATTTCCTTACTATGGGCCTTGTCCTTTGATTCTCCTTCGATACCTTCAATTTTAATGAACATATCAACTGCCATGACGACTCTCCTCTAGTTTCATTTCCATGGTGAGCAGTATTGCTCTGGTTTCTTACGTCACAATAATCCGATATCAAGCACTCTTTGCAGACGGCAGGCGTGATACCAACCTTAGCGAGACCGTTAACCCTTCCAACTGGTAGTGCGGTCTCAAGAAAAATTTAGAAGTGTAGTAGCCAGGGTTTCCTTCCACCTCTTCCACTACCACTTCTGCAGCAGCCAGCGGCTTTCTGGCCTTGGTTTCCTCGGTGGAGTTGGCGGGGTCGCCATCCACATAATTCATGATCCAGTTCTGCAGCCATTTCTGCATGCTTTCTCGCTCTTTAAAGGAGCCGATTTTGTCCCTGACGATGCATTTCAGGTAATGGGCAAACCGGCAGCTGGCGAACAGATAAGGCAATCGCGAAGCGAGGTTCGCATTGGCGGTTGCGTCTGGATCGTCATACTCAAATGGCTTCTGCAGAGATTGCGCGCCGATGAAGGCGGCGAAGTCAGAGTTTTTCTTGTGTATCAGCGGCATAAAGCCATTCTTGGCGAGTTCCGCTTCGCGCCGGTCACTAATGGCAATTTCGGTGGGGCACTTCATATCCACGCCACCATCGTCTGTTGGGAAGGTGTGGGTGGGAAGCGCTTCAACTGCGCCACCTGACTCAATGCCTCGGATACGAGAACACCAGCCATACATTTTGAATGAGCGGTTGATATTGACCGCCATCGCATAAGCTGAATTTGCCCAAGTGTATTTATGGTGGTCGGCCCCTTCGGTATCTTCCTCAAAATCGAACTCCTCCACCGGGTCGGTTTTGGCACCATAAGGAAGGCGAGCCAGGAAGCGTGGCATGGTTAGCCCTAAATACCGCGCGTCTTCTGATTCTCGCAGTGAACGCCAGGCAGCATATTCCGGGGTTTGAAAAATTTTGGTTAAATCCCTTGGGTTGCTTAGCTCCTGCCAGGAATCCATTTGCATCAGATAGGGATCAGCTGCAGTGATGAAAGGAGCATGGCACGCCGCTGACACCTGTGCCATTTCTCCGAGTAGTTCGACATCTTGTGGACTGTGGCTAAAGTAATAATCACCCACCAAACAACCGTATGGTTCGCCGCCAAATTGCCCATATTCTTCTTCGTAGACTTTCTTGAAGATAGGGCTTTGGTCCCAAGCCGTGCCTTTGAATTTTTTCAGGGTTTTGCCTAACTCATTCTTGGTAATATTCATTACCCGAATCTTGAGCATTTCATCGGTTTCGGTGTTGTTCACCAGATAATGCAAACCCCGCCAGGTGCCTTCCAACTTCTGAAAATCCTCGTGATGAAGGATAAGATTGACCTGATCTGACAGTTTTTGATCTATCTCGGCGATCAATGCCTGAATGGTACCAATGACGTCAGAGGATATGACGGCGGTATCTTTCAGAAGTTGTTCTGCAAGTGTCTGAACAGCCGTTTCTACCGCTTCTTTGGAGCGATCAGACTTTGGTTTGAATTCTTTTTGCAATAACGACTGAAAATCACTGGCTTCAATTTTTTCGGCTACTTCTTGCTGCGCTTCAGTTTTTACTTCGGTCATGATGACAAGTACTCCATTTTTCCGTTGCTACTTCATTCGCCGGCCGGCTTTTTCTCGGCTAGCAAAGACTGCAGCAGCGCCGAATCATTCATGATTTTGCCAATAAGCTCTTCGGCTCCCGTTTTTCCATCCATATAAGTGATGAGGTTCGACAACTGGGTGCGAGCTTCGAGTAATTGCTTGAGCCCATCTACTTTGCGGGCAACCGCGGCAGGCGAGAAATCATCCATACTGTCGAAACTGATATCGATACTGAGATTGCCTTCACCTGTCAGGGTATTTGGAACCTGAAATGCTACCCGTGGTTTTATCGCCTTCAGGCGGTCGTCGAAGTTATCAACATCTATTTCCAATGCCTTACGATCAGCGACTGGTGGCAAGGCCTCACTGGGTTTTCCGGACAGGTCGGCCATCACCCCCATTACAAAGGGCAATTGAATTTTCTTTTCCGCGCCATACAGCTCTACGTCGTACTCAATTTGCACTCTGGGTGCACGATTTCTGGCGATAAATTTCTGGCTGCTTGCCTTGGCCATTTTTTGTACTCCTTACGGTTGATGTTTAAACATAGTCAGGAATCTTCATCTAGGCCAGATTTGTCCAATCCCCCGACATTCCTGGCTTGTTGTAACCCTTCCGGGGCCATATCCCGCAGGATTTCCAGAAAATCGAGGGTGGCTAAACGCTTGGCTCTTTGCAGTAACAAAGGAACTGGACTGGATGGCTCGTGTTTGCGGAAATACTCAATAATGCGATCCATCTGCCGGGTAGCATCTTCCCGGCTGTTAATTTCACCATTCATGCTTGGTGCCTGTTGCTGGGGAGCTTGTGCTGACTCTTCCGTACTCTGCTCAGTGTTTTGTCCGCGGCGAGCTAAATATTCGTTGACCACAGCGAGAGCCTCGGTCAGTGGGGTTTTCAAGGCACAGAGATCGGGAGCCTGGCTAGCACCCAAAGTGTCGTTCAAAAAGTTATCTATGCCTGTGAGGGCTTCCTGGCAGCCATTGAGGTCATCCGCTGTTTGGCGCAGCTCCTCAATTGGGCAATCCATAAAGGTGGCCGAAATGGCCGCGAGGTCCGGCCCGTCTGCTGAGTCATCACTGATCTGGCCTTTGGCGATCTGGACCTGACGTAATCCTATGGCCCCAAATATTCTTGAACTGGCCAAAGGGGCGCGCAGCAGGCTGGACAAGGTGGCTTCTCTATCGCAAAGGGTTTGCAGGGTATTGATGCGCAGTGCCGGGTCGTTATCGTCTTCAGGATCTAATTGCGGGTGTAGGGTTGGCCAAAATTCCAACAGTAAGCCTTGGGTTAACTGCAGGCCTTGCCTTAAGCCCCCCACTCCGTCTAAGTTGAGTAGTGCCCGGCAAAGAAATATCGCCAAGCGCAAGTCGCGACTTCTCTCCAGTAAAGTTAGGGCATTGCTTTTAACACTCCGCCAGTCCGGAGGTTCGGCATCGACTTTGGCGTCACCAAAACTCTGTTCTGGTTTACCCTTGGCCAAGCGTTCCAGCTCGGTAAATGGTTGCTCATATTCCAAATTGTCCCCGGCAGGGGTTTCATCTGAAAGAGGGGTCAGAAACTGGCTAATGTTTACGTCTGTCATACGAGCTACTGGTTAAAATTCCATCTTAACTGTTGGACAGACTTCAAGGCATAGGCCACAATCCCAACAATCTAACAGTGATAAAATCTGTTAAATAACAATGACCAAATGACTCCATCCAATCTGATCAGCAGAAGAAATATTGGTTCAGCAAATGCGTTTCAGCAAGAAATTGGCTGAAATTTGTTAAAAAAACGTTTTTACCCGGCGAATAGGTGAGACGTTATATTTGCTTAATGCGCTGCCACTGATGGGAGCCGGGCGTGAAAGCCTAGGGAAAATGCAGGCTTTCTAAAAATTCAACTAATGGGTTAGAGTAACTAACCAAGGACACAAGCTGATGGGAGGTAATATGGGACAACCTTCAATAGTTGAGGTTGACTACCATGTGTTGGTGGGCAAGCTGAAACAGGCTGCAGATACGGGCTGTCTAATTGAGCGCACAGATAAGGACAAATGGAAGGCGTATGTTGAGGAAAACCAGATCCGTGAAACCTCATTAATTGCCTTTGGAAAGGTTAAATTTAGCCGTGGTGCACCTGTTCCAGTGGCCATTGTGATGGCCGGAGAATGGGCTGGATGCTATGTGTATTCCGACAAGGATGAGGCTGCACTTAAATACGTACCCGCCACTTAGCTATTCACCATCGACCCGTAATAAAGGCGCTGAACGCTTCTGGCGGGGGTAGCCCCTGATAAAGCAAAAACACGGGCTCGATGTCTTCAGAGCCCAGGCTCCACCAAATACTGAAACCCGGGTACTGATTTTCCAACACGGATTGCATCTGTGTGGCTATGCTCCCTCTTACCAACTCCGCTCCGCTATGGGTGTCTAATGTCCATCCTTGCAGACTATTACCTATTGGAGAAGCTGGCTTGGCAAGCGCCGGCGCCGGAATGGCTTCCAGTTGCTGCTCAAACGCCAGCATGTCAAAGTCACTGGACAAGGCATATAGGGCGGCATCTTCCATGCGCTCAAACCAATTGTCGGCTTGGCTGACAAAATCGATGATGTTTGTGTCAATGGCTAGGGCCTGGGCGAGGGTTAATGGGAAATGTCTGCCGACGCTATCCACACTAGGCATCATTACACCGGTAATTGGGTGCGTGCTGAGTAAGCCGGAAGATAGCGCAAAGCGCCAGATTGGACTGACCAGATAATGACGGAGCCAACTGTCCTCCAGCGCGGCCTGACTATACTCAATGGCAGCTTGTAACCATTGATCCCAGGACGTGACCATGTCATTGGGCAGGTTACGCCTGATAAAGTCTCCTTTACCCGGCAGCTTGCCATAAAAGCCCGGTCTTTCTATCAGCATCTTGATTCCTTACAGGCTGTCCAGACAACCCAGGCTACGCATCACCTGTTTGTTAAATGGGTTGATCACACTACCAGCCTTAATTTCATAACTGGCTTGCAGACCATCACTTTGAAAGCTAACCCTGAACCTGTCTCTGGTGGATGTTGCCTGGGTTTCACCCTTATCAATAAGTTTGAACCAGGCCCATGGTCCATCGGTGGCAATACCGGTGCTGTTACCACTTAGGGTTCTGATGGAAAATCTGGAGCGTTCCAGCCCCCCCGTGGGTGGCCACACCATTTGGGTTAATCGGGTTGGACCATGCTGATAGACCAGCCGCTGATCGCCCATTTCTATTAGGCTTTGGCTCGCTGAGGCATCCAATTGCAAAGGCGTGATCTGAAAACTGAAATAGGGTTGATTAGCTCCCCCCATAAAGAAAGTTTGGCGAATATCTGCGGCCCGTTCGAAATAACGCACCACTTGGTCAGGAACCTCAAGTTTAGCGCCGGCATTCTCTATTAATGCCCAGGGTTTCACGCTGGTGTCAATGAATCCGGCCAGATAGCGGTTAAAGAATTCTTCCAGTAGTCCTGAAGGGCCAAAATAACGGCTGAAGTCACTGACATTGATATCATCGGGGCTGTTGGGGGCGATGGGGTAGCGACTGTCTATAGCCTGGCGACAAAATCCTGCTACTGAGGCCTGCCATACCTGATTAAAACGCTGTCTGGCATCACGAACAAACACCATATTACTTTCTCTGACCAGACTATTCAGCCATTGCTTGAGTGGTTCTGGCTGGCGGCTTGCTTCCAACTGAATGCGCCGTATAACCCCCTGCAGGGCCGAGCTGGCATCATTGGTGCTAATACCCATAGCGGCAGAGTTGATGGTTGCCTCAACTGTGCTCAGCGCAATAAACAGTTCATTGAGGTTTGATAGCGTTGCCTTAATCGGGGCCTGTACCTCGTCCCGTTCCTTTAAAATTTCGTGTAGGCGGGCGAACTGACGGTCCACCAGGGCGGCCGGGTCTTTATTGGCGTTGAGTGCTTCGGCTTCGGATGCTTTGGAGAGTAATGACGAGACCCGATTGGTAATGCTATTCAGTCGATCTGTTTTACCTGCCGCATCAATCAAGTCAGCCGAAGACGACACCAGTGTAGTCTGCTTTCCAACGTGCGCCAGCAAGCTCCGAATAGGCGACATCTCGGCGGATAAATCCTTTACTTTCTGCGCTCCGTCAGCAAAAGAGTTGAAACGTGCAATATCAATATCCTGCAGGTATAGATTCCAGGTGCGGACATATTCGGAGAAGTACAATTTGCTCACATCCTGAAACAAGGCATCCACTTGTTCGTCAGATAAATCCTCGCGTTGCTCATCTCGGACCACCCAGGTTTCTTTTGCGGCCAAGGCGGTCAACATAGGCCCTTGTTCAAGCAGAACGTCCTTGTAGCCAGTCAGGGTAAAGAAACCCGGCAAGCCTTTGTTCATTGGAGCATCACTGCGAAAACGGAAGTAGTGAGCCGCATCGGCACCGATATTGTCTACCATTCTCCAAAGGGGAATGGAGCGTGCCTGGGCGCTGCGTTTTAGTTGCCCATATACTCGTTCAGAAAGGCTTTGCCTGGTCAGAGTTTTACGTACCTGTTCAACTAGCAAGCCCTGTAATCTGACCTGCGGAAGGTCGGCTTCAACCAATGCCTGTAAGTGCCCTATGAGCTGATCTCGGGGTTCGCTATTGTTTACCCCCGGAAACTGATTGGCCCAGTCTGTGGTGACCCAGGATTCAACCTCTTGCTGGTCATAGCGGCCTGGATTGCCCATCATCAGGTACACTTTCAGGGCTGCATAGAGTAAATCGCTTTGTTCGATGCGGTTGTTTTCCTCCAACTGTTGTTCCAGACGAGCCATCACCCTGGGCAGCAACACTGCGTTCAGCGCTCGCCGATAAGCATCGACAGCGATAGGACCAACTTTGTCCCCCTGATACAGGCCAAGCCCCATAGATAAAGGTGGGCTGCTATCTTTGTCTGCATATCCCCCGGGAATACTTCTAAGTAGGTTTAGATAAGGCAGGATTGCGTTGATGTCGCCACGACTATCAACCAGATCACCGGCCACACCCTGATACTGGTTCACCTGCTCTTCCACCTGCTGAATGTAATCCAGATTGTTCTGATAGCTCCAGTACCAGCCGAGCATCATCAGCAAAGTTAGGACAACGGCACCGGCATAACCTATACGCTCTATTGTGCCCCGGTTTCTTGCCCAAAATCCGGTGTTGATTACCAGACCTGCTTCTTTGAAGATCACATCCTTCATCAGCCGGGTGAGGAAATAACTACGCCCTGGTCCACTGTATGCGGGGGTTGCCTGTCGGCTCAGCCCAAAGGCTCTGGAAACGGCACCGATCAATCTGTCGATTGGGCTGCCTTCTTGAGTACCGCTGGAAAAATACACCCCCCTGAGCATGGGTTTGTCGTCGTAAACATTGGGGGCAAAAATCTCACCGATAAAATCCCGCAGGGATTGCTTAAGCGAGGCCATTTGCTCGGGAAAACCGTGTAATGCAGCGCGTCGTTGCACATCGTGCTCTGCGTCCAGTCTGGATAGCAGCCCATCAGCCAACCTGCCGATCAACTGGTCATAACCTTGTTCAAAAGTATGAATAAATTGTGCAGGATTCTCTGAAACACTCAGGGGAAAGGTCATGCCCCATACCTGCTCTCGTTCTACCTTTCCCAGGTCGTCAAAATATGCGGTGAATCCATCCAGTAAATCAGTTTTGGTAAAGATGACATATACAGGTACTTGTACTTTCAGGCTGTCGCTTAGCTCCTTAAGCCTGCGTCTGACGGCTCTGGCGTGTAGTCGTCGGGTGTCAGGGGTCTGTGAGATAAGATCAATCAAACTGAAAGCGACTATTACACCATCCAGCGGCCGACGACGGCGGTGTTTCTTTAACAACCCGAGAAAGCCTTGCCAGGCCGTCTTGTCAACCGATTCATCGCTGTCTTGTGTGGTGTAGCGCCCCGCCGTGTCGAGCAGAACCGCCTCATTAGTAAACCACCAATCGCAATTCCTGGTGCCGCCAATGCCTTTAACAGGATCTGAACCGAATCCTTCCTGCAATGGAAACCGCAAGCCGGAGTTTTTGAGCGCGGTAGTTTTACCTGCACCAGGCGGACCAATAATGACATACCAAGGAAGCTGATAGAGATATTTGTGGCCGGAACTGCCCCCCAGACGAGACTTTTTCAAGGTTTGCATCGCTTGTTGAAAACGCTCTTGCAACAGAGTCACTTCGCTACTACTCAGATTATTTTGCTGGCTGCCTGCAGATAAGCCCTGAATGACTTGCTGATTGGCTTTTTTATGGCGGATAACCTTGAGTAGTTGGATAACCACCCATATGGCAACGACCAACAGGATACATAGGGTGCGAGTGGTATCGTCCGCCAATGGCATCCAACTGCCAAAGGCCAGGATCTGCCCGACGTACCAAATCAGTAAACATAAAATCAGTAAACCCAAAATGGACAGTACCCATTTATTGGTTAACCAGGAAAACAGTTTTTTCAGCATTCCCATTGTCGTTCCCTACGTCATTCAATAGGTGCGTATCAGTATTTCCACACGACGGTTTTGTTCCCGTCCTTGTGGGGTGGCATTGTCTGCGACTGGCTCGGTATCTGCTTTACCTTGCGCGACCAAACGCTCTTTTTGCATACCGTTGTTGACCAGAGCGGTAACTACGGCTCTGGCTCGTTCATCAGACAAATGCCAGTTTGAAGGGTACCTAAGTGTGCGGATTTGCTGGCTATCTGAATGGCCGGAAACCAAAATTGGGCCGGGTAAGTCTTTCAAAGCATTGGCTATCTGTTTGAAAGTGGGCCGGTAAGTGGAGGATACGTCGGCGTTGCCAGAGGCAAAAAGCCCTTTATTGTGCACTGTTATCTTTATGCCGCCCGATTCTCTGGATAAGCTGATTTGACGAGCCGCGATTTCGCCAGCCAGACTAGACTGTAAAGTTCGTAACAAGGTGTCTGGGTCAAGGGCGTTATCTAAGGGTTCCACCAGCACCGGCGCAGTATCGTCAGCCTGGGCGAGTTGCGGAATTTCCCTGCCTAGTTGGCTAATTCGGGAGAAGGTTTCATCTGAGGCCTCATTGATTGAAAAATAGAAGCCGATATAGGTCAGCATCAAGATCCCCGATAAGATTGCCGCCACCACCCACCAAGGAAACATTTTAGCTATCACTGGGCGCCCATCCTGTACTCCCTGCCACTGCTCTGATAGCTCTGGTGCGGGTAATGGCATGACCTGTCTGAGTGTCTGATAAAGGCCGGTGCGGATTTGCTGTAAGGCGGCCTGACCATTCTGCTGAACGGCAAACTTGCCCTGAAAGCCAAGACTCAGGCAGTGATACATGAGCTCTAGAATGGCTTGGTTTGCTCCTGGGTTTTCTGATCTGTTTGCCAGAATTTGAAAAAATCGTTCCCCTCCCCGCGTGTCGTTATGTAAAGAGCTCAACAGGCTATTCTGACTCCAATGACTGGCATGTCCCCATGGCGTATTGAGTACAATTTCATCAATAAAGGCGCACAGAATGTAACGGGCTTCTAAGGCTGTATCTGGGGCTACACCTTGGCTTGTGCAGGTGCGTTCATAACTGCGCATCAGACCCGTGATATGGTTCTGTAAACCCAGCGTGTCGCTATGCTGTAAGGTACTGCGGAGCTGCCTGGCCAGTGAAAAGATCATGGTGGCCGCATTTAGCAATACATGGTTACCTGATGTTCCTAACATAGTGACATCGGGTGAGTCCTGATCAGATATTTGTCTGGGTTGTGGCGATATCGGCGGAACAGAGGCTGCTGCGGGCTGTTGTTGAGGTGGTTCCTGTGCCACAGTGCGACGTCGGCCTGGCGACGGCATTATCAGGGTGCGGTCAAGATCATCATTAACCATAATTATTGCCTAATTGCCCAGAAACTGATGTCCAGGCCTGGGTATTGTCCCGCCACGTGCAGGGCTAGATTGCCGGTTGATTCAATGTCTTGCCAAGCGCTACTGGTTTTGTCCAACTGAAAATACGTGGTACCGGCCTGATAAGGAATCTGCCGGGGCGCTGCTGGCAGTGGGCTGATATTGACCCCCGGCAGTGATTTATTGATAAGCTGGGCGATTTTCTCCACTGAGCCGACTTTCATTTGTCCAGGTAAGCCCTGGCGCAGTCGGTCATCTGGTACATCGGCCTGAATAGCGAAGATAAACATGGCTTTACGCAGCATATCCTGATTGCCAATTGCACCTGTGCGAATGCCATACTGATTCGGCTGACTCAGTTCAATCTGCGTAGCGGCCGCTTCCAACACAGTGCTCATGGCTAGACGCAAGCTGGTCATGATAGGCAGAAAAGTGTCTTTCAAAGCGTCCTGCCGATATGGTGGATAGTTTTCCGGACGCCGGTTTCTATTGGTAAAAGTGGCCAGTTCTCCGGCTGTTTGCAAGAGCTGTTGGTAAAGCTGCAAAGGGTGGAGGCAGGGCTGGTGCAATAAATGATGAATTAAAGGCTCAATGCGGTTGATGGCCTGCAGGAGCAGAAAGTCAGCAATCTCTGTGCTGCTGCGGCCTGCGCCTGATACTCGGGTTGCCAGATTTTCCGCTCGCTGGTGGAGCATGGATTCAAGTTCAACAATAAAGCCGTGTAAGTTAGTTTGATTGTTGGCATCCAATGCCGGTGGAATAAAATCTTCATCGAGATGAATGTTTCTGTCTGCGCCTACCTCCAGGACTTTTGCTACCGCCAGTGTTTGAAAGGCATCCTGTTGTTGGTTGGAGAGTGACAAGTTAAAGCGCGGTTTCGCCACTTCTATTTCTGCATCCTGCCCTGAAGCATCCGCGGCATCTCTGATCATCTGCACATATGAATGAAAACGAACATGGTCAGCATCGTTTTCGTTGCTGAATTCCTGACCCGATTGGGTTGTAACAGGTAGGCTCAAGTATATGGTCAGATCGCGACTACCCTCGGGCAGATCCAGCACTGGCATATTGCCTTCGAGGTCAAAATACAGGCCATCCGGTAATACCCCCCGGCATTTTTTGAAAGACAGCTTTCCTACCTTCAGAAGCTCTCTGTCTAATGTCAGTGCTGTGAACCCCCAGTAATAGGCATGCATTCCCTGGGCGATATTGTGCAGCTGTTCGAGTAAAAACCTGTCCTGTTGTTGAAAGTGTTGCGGTCTTAAGAACATGCCCTCAGACCAGGAAATTCTATTATTTGATGTCATTCCTTCACCACATCCTCTGAGCCGACAATTACTCGATGTTTAACTGCAGCGCGTTACTGCCAAGCACAACCCGTATTTCGGAATTAGAATCTGACGGCAATTCCACCACACGCTTCCAGGTTGCGTTATCAATATCCCTATAGGCTGCAATTAAGCCAAGATAGCGGGTATTTTCATCAAATATGATGTCTTTCTGGTATTCCTGCCCAGGCTTCAACTCAAGGTCGTCATGGCGAATATAGTCATTGCCGAGTTCACCTGCGGCTTTGTCGTACAATGAGAAAAAATCGGCACTGTTAAAGGCGCCGGGGGATTTGAGTTCATAGAGCCGGATCAAAATAGGTGAAGGGCGTCCATTGATATCTGGATTTACGTCGGTGGCAGCGACTACGGTTAGTTCGGCTTTGGTTACCACCGAAAATACATCCTGTACCATAGTGCTTGATCCACAGCCCAGCAAAGAGACGGTTAATCCAAGTGGCACAATCCAGCGATAAATTAGCGCAGAACGCTTGTTTCCGACTCCTGACATCCTTCCCTCCTGGTTCGTTGTTGGAGTTCGCTATTTGTTTGTTTTTTAAACGTAATGCCTTTACTTATAGTTTAATTTCCATGAATGTGCGGGGATATTTTCAGCCACTTTGTTTTTGATTTTTGATCTGTTGTTCATAGGCCTTTGCAAAGTCACGACCGAAAAGATTTTGCACATCTTGTTCACCATCCCTACACAGCGTTTTGTAGAGCATGATGTAATTATCCCAATAGGCTGATTTTCGCTGCCCCAGTATTTTGGACATGCCTGTGGAGGTCTGATTAGCCTGTTCTATTCTGTCTGGGTTAAAGGTATTCAACAGTGACTGCAACGCCTGCTGCATACCTGCCAGCATAGCTACCTGGTGGGCTTTCAGGTCGTCGAAAGCTTCCTCAAAAGCTTGTTGCGCATTCATATAGCCGCCTCCTCGTTTGAACAGCAAAGACTGCATAGCCTCTTCTACATTCAGCGAGAACTTTAGCGGATTATTGTCGGTTGGCTTTATCATGGTTTGCGCCAACCTAAACTCACCTTTGATATCACCCCTGGCCGCCAAAACACCTATCATTCCTGTTGTCATGCAACGGAATAGGCTGCCCAATTCGCGCATTAATTGCTCGGGAGAAACAGACGCTGAGTGCTCAGCGGTGAGACCTGCGCCCTCAAGAAACGCACTAAACAGAGCACTTTGGTTTCCGCTGACCTGGGATTGCGTTGTTTGCTGAATTTCCGGTGGCAGGGATACGCTTTCTGGAGCCTGAGCCTGAGCCTGAGCCTGAGCCTGAGCCTGAGCCTGAGAGGACGCTTGTTGCTGTGAGCTCCAATCTTCTGGGATGCTGATACCAATGCTGGGTGCGTCGTAATGGGTTTGGGTTATGGCTGGCGCGTCAATGCCGTCATCGATAGGCTTCACGGGAGCAACTGGGTCTGGGCTGAGTAAGGTATGCCAATCTGTTTGTTCATCCGCCACTGGTGGTTGCACCAACTGCGGTATTTCGTCCGGATATTCCGCCCCGGCGTTGACTGAGGGACTCTCTTCGATACAGACCCTTATGTCGTAATCGCTGATTCGGAATCTGTCTCCGTCATTCAGAATGACGCTGTTTCCCTTGCCTATGGCCTGAGAAGCCTGATTAAGGTACACACCATTGGTGCTTAGATCCTGCAGTAAGAAGCCTTGCGGTTGTGATTCAATACGGCAATGCGATTTAGATAAAATCCGGTCTGGATCAGCCAGGCACCAATGGTTACTTTTATCTCTGCCAATGCTGAGCGTACTGCCCTGCAGCTCGATACTAGAAGGTTGAGCCGCACTCTCTTTCTGGTAACTGATGATTTCCAGTCTTAACGCCAAGATCATTCTCCACTACTTAGTTCCATGCGTGTGTTGTTAAGCATCATGCTTGGTTGATACGTTTTACTGCCATCTATTGGAGAATTTTAATAACACTTGGCAGTACAACGTTCGGCGGGCATGATAATTAACCTGTTTTCCGTCAGGTTGATTTTTCACCAATAAACAATAGGTGAAGGATTAACCTTTAACAAATAAAAACAGATAGATAGCGTTGAAGTATTGAGCATGACAACAGACAGTGAAGCCACCTTGCACTGTGGGGTGAATGAGCATTACCGGCGCATTTGGCATACGGTGAAATTGATCCCTGCCGGGCGAGTTGCCAGTTATGGGCAAATCGCCGATCTTGCTGGTTTGCCCGGCCGGGCACGCATGGTGGGTAAAGCCCTGCAGGCTGCTCCCAAACCGATGCAACTGCCCTGGCATCGGGTGTTACGCTCGAATGGCCAGATTGCTTTTCCTGCAGGTTCGGATACGGCTGAAGAACAAAAAGGGCGATTGCAAGAAGAAGAGGTTGTTGTATTGAAAAACCGGGTCAGACTGGTGGAGTATCAATGGCGACCAGATCTGGCGGAGCTTTTATTCGGCTTGGCATTTTAAGGAGAAAATAATAATGAAGGGTTTAGTGAAGTTGGTTGGTGCAGCGTTATTGCTGATGGCTATGGCAGCCAGTGCCAGTACAGAAAGTGAAGCTGATAGTATTAAGACCTTGCTAAACCGTTTTCTGGAAGGTGCAGCGGTCAATGATATAGAAATGCATGACAGGTTTTGGGCTGACGACCTTGTTTATACTAGTTCTAGCGGTAAACGCTTTGGTAAGGCAGCGTTGATGGCCTCGCTTGAGTCTGCCCCTACCCTTAGTGAAGAGAAGACAACCTACAGCGCTGAAGACTTGAATATCAGGCTGTTTGAGGATGTTGCTGTTATTACTTTCAAGTTGGTCGGTGAGACGGATAATGAGCGCCATTATTATCTGAATAGCGGTACGCTAGTGAAAAATGACAATGAATGGCGGGTAGTTAACTGGCAGGCGACGCATATGCAGCAAGAGTGATGGCCTGCCAGGACGAGAAGACTAAGCGCAATGGCGGTGGCTGTTGTTTTGGCGCGTTGTTGAACGCCAAATGACGACTGTTAGTAGCAGTAGCATCGCAAGCATACTTGCTGAGCCACCATGAACCTCCTCAACAATCACAACATTTTGTTCGTATTCCCGGCTTTCCAGCGGCAGATACAGTAAATCTTCGTCATCATAACTGTCGTAGACAGCCACTAGCTCCTCGGTGTCGCCATCGTACAGCTCAATTAGTATCTCGTAGTCATCAGCACGGAAGCCTTCCAATAAGGTGGTTCTCACGTCAAGAAAATCATCACTGCTCTCCCCATGTACTGAGAACACCGAGGTCGTATGGTACTCACGGAACTTGTCCGCGTTACCCAGATAAAGCCGAGCATAAACAGGAGCCTGGGTATATAGACTGTCTACATCAAATGACAGGGTGAATTCACTGTAATATCCATCTGCGTCAGGGTCGCTGAGCAAGGAAATCCAGGCATCATAAATCCAGAAATCACCAGTGTCGGTATGCTGAGGGCGCAGGGAAAGAATTCTGGCTGGCGCATCTTTGTCGCTCTTCAGGCTGGATTTAGGGCTGCTTGAACGAACTTCATTCAGTTGTGATTCTTTGGATGTTGCCTTCCATTCAGTATCAGCAAGACCTGGCAGGCTAAACAACAATAGGGCTAAAAAAGGGACGGCTTTCATTTTGAATTCTCCATCAGTGGTGTACGTACTGTGGTTGAATTCGAGTGAATTGAGACTGAATTTGCCTTAATGAAAGCTGAAGCAGTGCAGCTCTGCTTAAAAAGTGATCGCTCACTTTTTGTTCTAGATACTAATGGCGCGTGTTCCTATCTGACTAATGCCTATTATGCTAGTTCTTGAATAATGGCACCAAGCCAGCCTGGAGACCGAAAGGTTTGAATGCGGCATTAAAAATATGGAAGGTCGGGCTGCCTAAATCCTGTTCAAGATCAGATAAGGTTCTGCGGCTGATACCAATCATCTTGGCATACTCTGTTTGACTCATTTCCATAATATCTTTTCGCAGAATTTTAAGGATCTGTCCTGTACTTAATTCTTGTCTCTGGTATGCCGCAAGTAATTCCAGAATGATCTCTTGCTGAATTGGTTGTGCAATTATTTTCTCTTTCATTTGCGTGGATTATTGCTTTGAGATTGTCGTTTTTTGGTCAAGGTTGCATACGTAGCATAAGATGCTCAGTAAAATTAATGTGCAAAATAATTCTCGTTTTTTGTATTTCAAGCAGAATGATTTCGCAACTTAACTCGCTTAAAAACGGCAAGGCAAGGTACAAAAAACGAAATCATCCAATGCGTGAGTTGAGAATAAATTTGCGCAAAAAATTATTCTATATTTTGGATCTGCTCGCGCATCTGCTCTATCAACACTTTAAGTTCAACGGCTGCTTGCGTTATTTCAGCATTGATAGACTTGGATGCTAAGGTATTGGATTCACGGTTAAATTCCTGCATCATAAAGTCAAGACGTCTTCCGCATGCCCCACCTTTGTGCAATATTTTGCGCGTTTCGCTGATGTGTGAATTTAATCTATCGAGCTCTTCGGCAACGTCTAAACGCTGAGCTAACAGAATCATTTCTTGCTCCAGACGACCAGAATCCAACTCTATTTTTGCTTCTTCAAACTTGTTGCTGATACGTTCGCGTTGCCACTCCAGTACGGCGGGCATTGCAGAGCGAATTGTGCTTACTTCAGATTCAATGGCGGTCAAGCGCTGCTCAATTAATACACGCAAATTGTCACCTTCCGCTGCGCGCGAACGAAGCAATTCTTCCAGACTTTTATCAAAGGCGCCGAGTAGCTCTCCTTGTATGGCATCCATGTCTGTTTCTTCGGCGCTAATGACCCCTGGCCAGCGCAGTACATCAAATGGATTGACCCCCGTAGATTGGCCATGAGATTGCACCCAGTCGGCGGCTTCCATTAATTGCCTGGCTAGACTTTCATTAAGCGTGACTTTTCCAACCGCGGCATCATTGGCCATAAAACGCAGTGAGCATTCAACTTTGCCCCGTTGTAAGGCCTTACGGAATCGTTCTCTTAATAAAGGTTCTAAACTGCGGAACTGTTCAGGCAGACGAAAATAGCTTTCCAGGTAACGTTGGTTTACCGAGCGTATTTCCCATACAGCATTACCCCATTGGGCTTTATGCTCAATTCGGGCGAAAGCCGTCATACTGTAGATCATATGTTTGTCCTGAACGTTTAGTTAGCGCCAGTATAACCCAACTGGATCTGATGCAGAACCGGTGTTGTGGGGGCTTCACAAGATATTCCAATCAGTGCTGAGCAAAATACAGATGAGCTTGGGCGTGCATTTTATGCAGATGTCGTTTTTTCATTGGGCTATAATGCCGCCCAATACAGCGCGTCAGAGGAAATCAACATGCGTCCAAGCGGCAGAACCGCCAATCAGATCCGTCCCGTCACTATCACCAGACAGTTCACCTGCCACGCCGAAGGCTCTGTGCTGATTGAATTTGGTAATACCAAGGTTATCTGTACCGCGTCTGTGGAAGAAGGTGTGCCCCGCTTTATGAAAGGTCAGGGCAAGGGGTGGATTACGGCTGAGTACAGCATGTTACCGCGCTCTACCCATACCCGTAGTGACCGTGAAGCAGCAAGGGGAAAACAAGGTGGCCGTACTCTGGAGATTCAGCGATTGATCGCGCGCGCTTTGCGGGCCGCGGTTGATTTGAGTCTGCTTGGTGAAAATACCATTTTGTTAGATTGTGACGTTATTCAGGCGGACGGCGGCACCCGAACGGCATCTATTACTGGTGCTTGTGTGGCGCTTGCTGATGCGCTGACCTGGATGCGTGCTAAAGGATTGATCAAAGCGAATCCAATGAAGTACATGATTGCCGCTGTTTCAGTTGGTGTATTTAAAGGTACACCAGTGGCCGATTTGGAGTACATCGAAGACTCTGCAGCGGAAACCGATATGAACGTAGTTATGACCGAAACCGGTAAGTTGATAGAGGTGCAGGGTACCGCAGAAGAAGCGCCGTTCAGCTTTGAAGAAATGCAGGAAATGATGGAGTTGGCCAAGCACGGTTTACGTGAAATCTTCGACATTCAGCGCGCAGCACTGAACTGAGGTTAAGCATGCAAGAGTACCAAAAGGCCTTTATTGAGTTTGCCTTGGCCAGGCAAGTGCTAAAGTTTGGCCAGTTCAAGTTAAAGTCCGGGCGTACCAGTCCGTATTTCTTTAACGCTGGATTATTTAATACCGGTCGTGACCTTGCTAAGTTAGGCCAGTTTTATGCTGCGGCTCTGGTAGATTCGAATGTTAACTATGACCTGCTGTTTGGTCCCGCTTATAAAGGTATTCCTATTGCTACCACCACTGCGGTTGCGCTAGCCGATAAATATGACATAGATAAACCTTATTGCTTTAACCGTAAGGAAGCTAAAGATCACGGTGAGGGTGGAAACCTTGTGGGCAGTGCTCTGCAAGGAAAGGTCATGTTGGTCGATGATGTTATTACTGCTGGCACGGCGATTCGAGAATCAATGCAAATTATTCAGGCCAATGGAGCAACACTTGCCGGTGTGTTAATTGCGCTGGATCGTCAGGAAAAAGGTCAGGGCGATTTATCCGCTATCCAAGAAGTTGAGCGAGACTTCGCGACTAAAGTGATCTCTATTATCAGTCTGGCTGATCTTATCAGCTACTTAGAAGACAAACCGGATATGGCTGAGAACCTGCAGCAGATCCAAAAGTACCGTCAGGCTTATGGCATTTGAATTTGAAAAAGCCGACGAGCAGCTAGATACATTGGGTCTGCGTTGCCCAGAACCGGTAATGATGGTGCGTTTGGCTATCCGTAAAATGCAGGACGGTCAAACTATCCTGGTGACGGCCGATGATCCTGCAACAACCCGGGATATACCGAGTTTCTGTCGTTTTATGGAGCATCAGCTTCTGAAAGCCGATACTACACAGGCCCCTTTCCGCTATTTAATCAGGAAAGGTTTAGCGTAGTAACTGTGATGCTTTCTACTGACTGAGCGTAACCCATCTTACCTTAGAAATATTGGTTAGTTGTTACTTACATTGTGCAGGGCGCACTCAAGAATGAGGCGCCTTAGCAATGCTGCAGACTGACTATCACTGCAGCGCAAATCCTCAATATGTAGCTGATGGTGGCTGATTAGCTTCGCCAGTGTATCCATACGAATTTTCAAACTTAAAAAGTCTTCTTGATGACTCACCATAGATTGCCTCCTTAACGAATCAGGTATGTCGGGTGTCTGGCTTTGTTGTATTGATAGTCAATGAACAACCGGGCTTAATTTAAACATCCTTTGGTCAGCAGGTTGCCGTCTTTCAAGGGAAAAGAAATCAGTTAGCTTCTTGTGCAGTAAATTGATACATCCCGATAAGCGTACAGAGCTAAAAACATCATCACGTTGCTGCACCGCAACTAGCAAGGTAATGGATTGATTTACTACCTCACGGCCTTGATGGAAGTGCGACATTCTGTAGTAGTTATCGGCTAACAGAAGGGCTGACGAGGTCAGCTCTGTGGCGGCCAGTTGTAAGTCTATTTCAACGCAGTCCAATAGCAGTGTGGCCGCTTCAAACGCACTACCAAGGTGAGGTAATGCTCTGCTCCACGCCCCTGCTTGCCTTAGTACAGATGCGCTGTGGATGCATTGTTGAAGATGTGCTACGGCAGCCTGAGGGTGAGCCGTCAGCCAGGCGCGATGGTAGTTACAAAGAAAGTGTGAAGACATGAGCTATTCCATGATCAATCAGAAGACCATTCATAAAATAGTTCAAATGAGAATTATTATCAACTTGGTTTATTTAGCGGCAGGATTTCCTGCCGCCATGTAGTTATTGCATGGCGCGAAGCATCCAAGCGGTTTTCTCATGAATGCGCATGCGATCCGAAACTAGCGCTGCGGTGGATTCATCATTGGCTTCCTGAGCCAATTTCAGGGCTTCTCGGCAAGTTTTCACCACCTGCTCATGGCTCTTGTTCAGTATCTGCACCATATCTGCAGCAGCGGGAATATCTTCTACTTCCTTGATAGAGCTGAGTGCAGCAAAGGCCTTATAAGTACCTGGCGCAATCACGCCCAAAGTACGAATACGTTCGGCAATGTCATCAACGGCGACAGCCAGCTCGGTGTAATGCTCTTCAAACATTAAATGTAACTCACGAAACTGTGGCCCGGTGACGTTCCAGTGAAAGTTATGCGTTTGGAGGTAGAGAGTGTAGGTGTCAGCCAACAAACGTTTAAGTCCAGTGGCGATATCCAGCCTGTCCTGAGTCGCGATCCCTATATCAATATTACTCATCTTAATTCTCCGAGTTACTTTAAGTACTCATATAGGATTGGGGTAAAGTGCTTTTAGATCAAGTGCAAGAACTCTATCGATTCAATCGATTTTCCATGGTTTACTCTAGGGGCGTCTTAATTTCGCCATAAAAGCGGATTCTGCCGGGACTTGCATCTGAGGTAATGTTTCCTTGACGAAGTTTATGGCCAGCTCTGAAGGGAATGTAGTGGTAAAACGTACTATCTTGTCCTGTTCAACGAAAAAAAAGTAGGCTGCATAGAATGGCTCGGTGTCTGCACTCAAAATGCTGGCATCCAAGTAGAAACCTTGATACTGCCGCCCTTGTTGCGTCCACTTTATCGCGGTGTCTGCGGTCATGCTTAACGGCGGTAATTTGTGCTGTTTTGCAAAATCAACCAGGTTGCTACGCAATTTATCTGTTTCTTCGGCAATAGCTGTTGGCATATCGGTGATGTTGCTTGACGGGATGGGGTAAATGCTTACTTCTATTCTATCGTCCTTAAATTCTGGGTTATGATAGGTGAGAACCGAACCTTGAAATGGGTCGTTGTAGATCAATCTATGGCTAAGATGGAAACTTGCCACTTGGGATGGAACCTGTAAATCAGATACATAGTCATCAGCTTTCAGGGTTTTGGCCAGATAGCCCGAACTAAAAACGTCATCGCGCAGAACATCAAGCTGCAGGTCTTTGCTGAATTCGGCGATGAAAGATGACTTTCGTTCTCTCGGCACTCGATATTGATATGTAGTTAGGGGTATGCCCTGCCAAGCTAATAAGACATCAATAATGATTTGCTTGTCATCTTGAGCGCCAGCAAGAAGAAACTCATAGTCCGCACCGGGGTTTTGGGTGACTAGGGGGAATAGTCCGGTGTTTTCTAGTTGCCGAACAATAAGATTCAAGTCTACCGCCATCAGCTGGCAATCGTTGTCTTGCTGCAAGCACCAGTTGGCCAACTGGTTTTCTGACTGCTGGTAAAATATGCCAACGGCTGGGAGGTTTAGTTCTGTGGTGGCGGGCAATATGGGTTCTTGAGTAGCTACGCTACACCCGCATAGCCAAACTAATAGCCACGCTATTATGTTTGAACGCAAAGACATAACAAACCCATTAAAATAAGCCAAAGCAGATTGTACGGGGCGACCAATCAATTGCCTATGAATATTTTGCCTGGGAGGCAAGACATCCCTGTCTTGCTGGCTATTCATGCTTAACTATTTCACCGTCCTTCATAACAAAGTTAATTTTGGAGAGCAGTGAAATATCTTGCAGGGGATCTCCTTTTACTGCTACTAGGTCTGCCAACTTGCCCTTTTCCACTGTACCCAGCTGGTCAGAAATGCCTAGTAACTCTGCACCATGAAAGGTAGCTGAGCGAATGGCTTCGATTGCAGGCATACCTGCCTCCACCATCAATGCAAACTCCCTTCCATTATCCCCATGTGCTGATACTCCTGAATCCGTACCAAATGCAATGTTGACGCCGGCCTTGTATGCCTTTGCAAATGTGTTCTGGATCAGCGGTCCTATAGCTGCGGCTTTAGGTCTGACAAGGGCGGGAAAGAAGCCATCAATTTTGGATTTTTCAGCTACCCACTCGCCAGCCATCACAGTAGGTACATAATAGGTGCCATGTTTCTTCATAAGCTTCATGATCTCAGCATCCATGTAGGTACCATGCTCGATGGAATCTACGCCAGCCAGAATGGCTCGCTTCATACCCTCTTTACCATGGGCATGTACGGCGACTTTCATGCCGTAGTCTTTAGCTGTCGCGACAATGGCATTCAACTCATCTTGCATAAATTGTGGATTCTGGCTACTCTTGGCCACACTCAAAACACCGCCTGTGGCGGTAATTTTGATAAGATCTGCACCATCTTTGTAACGCTGTCGGACGGCTTTTCTTGCGTCTGCTTCACCATTCACTACACCGTCGAGAGGGCCTGGGTCACCCATCAGCTGCTTTCTTCTGCCATTGGTTGGGTCGGCATGGCCGCCAGTGGTTGCGATAGATTTTGCAGAAGTGTAGATGCGCGGGCCCTGAATGCTACCGTTATTGATTGCATTGCGTAGCGCAACGGTTTCATTGAAACCATCACCTAGGTTGCGCACTGTTGTGAAACCAGCCTGCAGGGTTTTTTGGGCAAAGCTTACCCCTTTAAGCGCATAGTCCGCCTCATTTAAGGTGAAGCGTTCCATGTATGCCCCCGGGCCTTGCTGCGAGCTTAAATGCGTATGCATATCCATCAAGCCTGGCATCAAGGTTCCGTCGCGCATATCAATAAGTTGGTCACCATCACCCGGCTGCAGGTAACCGCTTTGTACGTCGACGATTTTATTTCCATCGACCACAACTGTCATATTCTTCAAGACCTTACTGTTTGCTGCCGATATCAGTTGGCCAGCGTGTATAAATGTGGCTGCTAAGGATTGCCCAGATATGCAGGTTAGGCTGAGCAGGCAGAGATATTTGATTTTCATTATTGTTCCCTTTCGTGCGCTTGTTATTGGGACACCTTAGAGCAGTTTCTAACGGACGGCAAAAGGTTTGCGATTGTTATAAAGTGGCAGGGTTTTGAGTGATTGACTTAGTAAAAGTGTTAATGGCTCAGCCATTTGGCAATAGACGGCGAGTATATCCATATATACAGAAATGCGATCAAATATCGAAAATGCCAGCTTAGCGACATTTAGCGTATGTTATTTCATCATTTTTACACTAACTAGCTGGTTTATCTATTATTTTTGCTATAATGAGCGGTTCGAACGTTATTGTTCATACTTTCACTTTCTGTCGGGCAAAAGGATATTTAAATGCGTCGTGAGCAAACACTCATAAATGAAGAGGTCTTGTACCAAGCTGATGAAGAGTTGGTATCGACGACCGACTTACGAGGTGTCATCACTTACGCCAATAGTGCCTTTTGCCGAGTTGCTGGCTACTCGCTGGATGAGCTGCTGGGGAAGAATCACAATTTAGTTAGACATCCGGATATGCCAAAGGAAGCCTTTGCCGATTTATGGGACAGCCTGAAAAAGGGGCAAGCCTGGCGTGGAATGGTAAAGAATCGCTGTAAAGATGGGCGCTATTACTGGGTTGATGCGTACGTCACACCTATTTTTGAGGGCGCCGATAAGGTTGGTTATCAGTCCGTACGAGTTAAACCTGACCGGAATTTAGTGGCTAAGGCCGAGAAAGCTTATGCCTTGATCCGGACCGGAAAGTTTAGCGGCTGGGAGATGGGGAATGCGCAAAAGCATCTGCTGACCGCTGGTCTGACAACTTTGGCCACCGCGTTGAGCTTTTGGAGTGGTGGCTGGGTTGCCGGTCTGACGGTTATTGGGTTGTTACTAGCACTAGCTTGGCTGTATCGCGATGAGCTAATTAGTGTGCCTAAAACAGCCATTCAACTTAAATCACAGTATGACAGTGTCTGTCGGTTTATCTACAGTGGAAAAGGCACACAGAGTTACATGGATTTCCATTTGGGACTAATGCAAGCTCGTTTGCGCACGGTGCTTGGGCGTATGCAGGATTCAGCCAGAGGGTTATCTGGGGTTGCAAGTGAAACCGCGAGTGCAGCACATACCACAGCCAGTGGTTTGGAGCAGCAAAAGTTTGAAGTTCAGCAGATTGCGGCGGCTATTACCGAAATGGCCGCAACCAGCCAGGAGATTGCTCGCAACACTGTGGATACATCGGAAAAAGTTCGCGAGGCTAGTCAGCATTGTGGTGACGCGCGGGAAAGTGTTCAGCAAAGTAAGGATAAAGTGAGTGGCCTTGCTTCTGTGGTGGAACAGGCCGCGGCATCGGCTAATCAATTGGTTGTTGAGGCTGACAAAGTTGCCAATGTGATGGGCGAGATCGAAGCCATCGCGGATCAAACTAATCTGCTTGCCTTGAATGCGGCTATTGAGGCGGCCCGCGCTGGCGAGAGTGGTCGAGGCTTTTCGGTGGTGGCTGATGAGGTTAGGGCTCTGTCCACAAGGACACAATCATCTACAGCGAATATCCACACGAGTTTGAAAACCATGCGTCATACACTGCAGCAGTGGGTTGTTAGTATGGAAAAGAGCCGAGAACAGGCCATGGAGTGTGTCGATGATGCAAGCAATTCTGCTAAAGCCATCGCAGAGATCTATCAGATGATGTCCGTAATTGCTGACTATTCTACTCAGATTGCCACTGCGTCAGAGCAGCAAGGTAAAGTATGTGAAGAGATTAGTCGCAACATAGGAAAAATTACCGAAGTGGCTGATGATAATGCCCAAGTAGCATTGTCTATGGAACAGAGCTCATCGACTTTACGCAGTAATATAGATGGGATAGCTGCCATGGTGAGAACCTTCAGCCATCGTTGATTAATAGAGGGGGCTGCTGACTACAGCAGCCCAAGACTGAATTGATAGTTCCCGCTACTTAATAGCAAATGTCTGGTGTTGTTGATTTCGCCAGGCATCCCCAGCTCGGCTAACTGGTAAAATACATTCTGGTGCAATCTTGCATAGAGATTTCGGCGCACTAACAAGTAGGGCAGCAGATCCCCGCTAACCTTATCAGTTAAAAGCTGCACAGGATGTTCATCACTCACCAGATACTGCTCTCCCACATTGGTACTAAACAGCAGATGGCCGTCCTGCCGCTGCCAGCCGGTGACCAAAAAAGGCGCATCGGCAACCTGAATACCCACCTTCTCAACTGGCGTGACCAGATAGTACTTTTCACCTTCGCGCACAAGTACTCTGGCGAAAAGCGTTACCAGCGATCGCCGTCCAATGGGGGAACCCTGATAGTGCCAACTACCGTCATGATGAATCTCAAGGTCAAGTTCCCCGCAATAATCGGGGTGCCAGTCCTCTACAGGCGGCAGTGTTGAATCCTGTTCTGTCAGGCTCGCTTGTATGTCTTGCAGTTTCATTGGCTTACTGGGCTAAGGCGTCGCGAATCTCTCTGAGTTTAGCTTTAATCAGACGCATATTTTCTGGCCCTGTTCTCAGTAATTGCTTCTGAGGTGCAGAAAGCGACTCCAAACGCTCGTCTGTGTACTTATACATCACGCTGTCGGTGCTGACTTCAACCGGAATAGGGACTTCTGGCGTATCCAGCAAATGGTTTATCGCATCATCCAGCACGTCGTCAAAATCACTGCTTCCGTCGCCTACTTCTGCAAAAATTTCAGTGATGGCGGGCTTGTACACTTCATACAACGCAATAAGTTGGTTGGTGTCCATGCTTTCCAACGCTTCGACATAAGGGGTATAACGCTTATAACTGGCGGTATCTATCCATTCTTTCCCGGCCTGACGGTAGACACGAAATTCTTGTTGGGGAGGTTGCAGAACTCTGTGGCTAGCAGCCAGCTCACTGTTGGATAAATTGGTGCTGAAGACAACAAAACGTCTCAGTAAATCATCATCAACAATAAATCTTGCCAGTGCTTCATAGCTGCCGGTGTTCAGAATTGCGGTTTTCACTGCACCATCGCTTACGTCGATGGGTTCAGCGGGTAAAGGTTCAGGTGCCGGCTCCTGCTCTGGTAATTGGGCGGGGCTTTGTGGTTCCTCTATTTCCGGTTCGGGCTGAGGTTCAGATAGTGGCTCTGGCTCTTCAACCTGAAGTGGGGCAGGCAAGGGTTGAGGTTGCGTTTCAGGCGCAGGCTCCTCTGATGGCCAGAAGAACACCGCCAGCAAAATGATCAACAAAACGCCGCCGATCAAGGCATGGGGAAGCAAGGATTTCTTCTCTGTTGATTCTGTCTCAGCCATCTAAGGTCCACCTTCTTTGCTGCATTACTAGGTATAAGGTACTCAATTGGTCGCGGGATTGCATCCACATACTCCTCAGGAAATATGGATTTCACCCCATATTTATATCGACTGAGCAAACGCCCATTGGTTTCATTTAATTGAACGGCTATCGAGCATTGTGAACCCGAAGAGTAAAGTTTGCATGAATTTAAAACGGTAAAGTCCGAGGCTTTGGCCTGCTGGACAGCATAAACAAGCGGGGATAGACTGGTCTGACAAGATATTTTTAACCAAGTTTTAACATACTGCCGTTTGCGGAGCGCTAAATGAGTTATGTATTGCTGGCTATTCCGTTCTTTTTTTTACTTATTGCCATCGAGCTTGTCGCTGAGCGGGTACGCCAGACAGATTATTATCGCGTTAATGATGCCATAAATAGCCTCAGTGCCGGTGTTTTGAGCCGGGTGATCGGGGTTGTTTACAAGCTGATCCCGTTTACGATTTATGCGCTTGTATTTGAGCATATAGCTTGGCTGACCTTGCCCGATAGTCTTGGGGTTGGTTTGCTAGCCTTTGTTCTTTACGACTTTTTCTATTACTGGAATCATCGGCTTGGTCATGAAATGAATGTGCTGTGGGCCGCACACGTGGTACATCATTCCAGTGAGGAATATAACCTGACTACGGCACTACGTCAGAGCAGTAGCAGTCTGTTCAGTTGGGTATTCTATTTACCTATGGCTGTACTGGGTATCACTCCGGAAATGTTTATTGCTGTTGGCTCCCTGAATCTTATCTACCAATTTTGGGTGCACACCAGACATGTGCCCAAATTGGGCTGGCTGGAATGGATATTCGTTACCCCATCAAATCACAGAGTGCATCACGCGCAGAATCAGCGATACATTGATCGAAACTATGGTGGCGTTTTCATTGTTTGGGATCGCTTATTCGGTTCATTCCAAGAAGAGTTAGAGGATGACCCTCCGCTATTTGGCATACGTAAAGCGCTGCGTAGCTGGAATCCACTTTGGGCCAATGTTCATGTATACAGCCAGTTGGTGCATGATTGCTGGCATGCTGCACGCTGGCAGGATAAGGTGCAAATCTGGTTCAAACGAACTGGCTGGCGACCGGCCGATGTTGAGGCTAAGTACCCTATCCCCAAGGCAGATTTAAGTCGATTTGAGAAGTATGATCCGCCTATTGGTACTGCTACAAAGCTGTATAGTCTGCTGCAGCACGGATTAACTATTCTTATTGCGCTTATGCTTATGCTGCACGGTAATGAAATTGCTTTGTGGCAACAATGGGGAATCATGCTGTTTGTGTTGTTTTCGACGTTCAGTGTTGGTGCCTTGATGGAGCAGAGATGGTTCGCGCGTTGGTTGGAATTGGTAAAAAACCTATCGGTTTTAGCCGCTCTCGCTGTGTTCTTGATACCTCACTGGTTGAGCATCACTTTAGTTACGGGCTCTGTGATTAGTCTTGTCATGTTGGTCGCCGTAAAGTCGGCGGCGCCTCAGCCCGCTATTGAGAAAGTTTGAATTTGTCACGGCGTAAAGTTGCCGCTTTACGCTCTCTCTTAGCTTATAACCAAGCGAACTTGTTTATCCTAATGACATCAGTATCCTAGTATAAGGATTTCAATGTTGGAGGATAAATGACTGAATTTAACTGGCAACGAGCTGTCATCAAAGTTGGTAGCGCACTGATATCACCTGACGGGCATCAGTGCAGTGCTAAGTACTTGTTGGCCATCGCCAGATTTATTACCGAAAGCCGCGAGCAGGGCAAACAAGTTGTTATTGTCTCATCAGGCAGCGTGGCTGCAGGACGCAGTGCCATTGCCCACAATGCCCACCCTTCCATTGCTGAAAAGCAGGCTATGGCAGCCATTGGGCAAACGCAAATGATGGCAAACTGGTCACGTTTTTTTGATTTTCCCTGTGCCCAAGTGTTACTCACTTACGATGACTTTCATGATCGGGCCAGGTATCTCAATATCAAAAATACCTTGCGTGAATTGCTGAACAACAATGTGTTACCCATAGTTAATGAAAACGATACTGTTGCGGTGGATGTACTGAAAGTTGGCGACAATGATAATTTGGCTGCCTACACCGCCATGGTTGCCGAAGCAGATACCTTGATTATCTGCTCGGATATCGACGGGCTTTACGACGCCGATCCCAGACTTAATCCTAATGCACGGTTGATTCCCCACGTAGAGCAGATCGATGGCACTATCTATGGGCTTGCTGGAGGTCCAGGAAGTAAAGTTGGTACAGGGGGTATGCGAACCAAGATTGAGGCGGCTGATAAATGCTCTGAGAGTGGAATTCAGACACTTATCGTTAATGGCGGTAAGGGAGAAGTGTTTGATGCCTTATTGGATGGTCGTATTCCCGGAACCAGGTTTGTGCCAACCAAAACGCCAGATTCTGCCAAAGCACAATGGCTCAAGCACACGCTGATTGCGACCGGTCGGATAGATGTCGACCACGGGGCCAGAGAGGCGCTAATTAAATCCGGGGCATCTTTACTACCTGTTGGTATCGCCAAAGTTGAAGGTGATTTTATGCCGGGTGAGGCGGTAGAAATTTGTCATCAGGGCCGCCCTTTTGCCAAAGGCGTCACGCTATACAGCGCTGCAGACCTAAACGCGATTAAAGGCATGCATAGTGATGATTTTGAGAGTGTTATCGGTTATTCGTCAGGTGAAGCTGTAGTACACCGCGACGATTTGGCACTGCTTTAAATCCCGGAATTGCAATAGAATCGAACCGCTCGGCTGTCCCGCTGGGCTGGTTAAACAGGAGACATCATGAGTTTTTCCATTCGAGACATGGCGCAGAAAGCCAGAATGGCGTCACGTCAGCTGGCCAAGTTATCGGCGCAGCAAAAGAATGCCGTATTACATAGTATTGCCGATAATCTGGTCAGTATGTCTGAACAAATATTGACGGCTAACCAACAAGATTTAGCTGCAGGTAAAGAGGCTGGTCTGACCGATGCCATGTTGGACAGGTTGGCTTTAAATGAAAAGTCATTGGCAAACATTGCTGAGGCCGTTCGAAAAATCGCAGCGCAAGATGATCCCATTGGTAGCATTCGCGATATCCGTCGCATGCCAAGTGGTATTGATGTAGGCAAAATGCGTATCCCACTGGGTGTGATAGCCATGATCTACGAGTCTCGTCCAAATGTGACTATAGACGCCGCTGCACTTTGTTTTAAAGCTGGTAATGCCGTGGTACTGCGTGGTGGTAAAGAAGCGCTGCATTCTAATTTAGCGTTGGCCGAATGTATTCATCAGGCATTGAGTACACATGGTGTAAATGCGAATGCCGTGGTAGTGATCCCAGATCCCGATCGGGCCATTATGAATGAGCTGCTGACACTGAATCAATTTATTGACCTTGTGATCCCACGTGGTGGAGAGGGCCTGATTCGATTTGTATCGGAAAACAGCCGCATACCTGTGATCCAGCATTTTAAAGGGGTTTGTCACCTCTATGTGGATAAGGATGCCGACGAAGTTAAGGCCTTAGGATTGCTGACCAATGGTAAAACCCAGCGCACTGGTGTGTGTAATGCGCTGGAAACTTTGCTGGTACATAAAGATATTGCGCCGAGCTTTCTGCCTATGGCCGCGGCCATGTTCAATGAGCGCAAGGTACGTGTGCATGCCTGTGAAAAGAGCATGGGCTATTTCCATGAGGCTGAGCCAGCTACGGATGATGACTGGGATACAGAATACCTGGCACTGGAAATCGCAGTGCGAGTAGTGGAAGACTATGCCCAAGCCATTGAGCATCTGGAAGCGCATAGCTCTGGTCATACCGAAGTGATCGCCACTCAGGATTACTCCACTGCACAGCGATTTATTCGCGATGTAAACTCTGCGGTAGTGATGGCCAACGCTTCGTCGCGTTTTTCCGATGGTGGAGAGTTGGGACTGGGTGCCGAGATTGGTATCTCAACCAGCAAGCTGCATGCCTATGGCCCGATGGGGGTAGAGTCACTGACCACCGAAAAATTTGTGGTATTGGGCGACGGACACATTCGCCAGTAAAAGCAGGAGGGCTAAGCCCTCCCGTTTATCTTTTGAGCTTATATAGCTCTTGATTCAGCTCATAGGCCGGTTCAGTGACAATGCGCTTCAGTATTTGAATACGCTCTTGCAACTGCTGAATTTTTTCGTCTTTTTCATTGTCTGCGCAACACTGCTGTTTTGTTCTTTTGGCTGCAAAGGGGGAAGATGCCTCACCGCTTAGCCAAGCCATTAAGTTCCAGCCATTACGATGATCCAGCCAGTAACAGAGCAGGCTGGCCGCCAGTAATCCAACAAACAGCAAAATAAACAGAATTGTTGTCATGATCAGGTTCCTTTTGATGAATCCAAGGTCGTCTGATTGCTAGTCATCTGATTGATGATTTTTATAACAAACTATTTCTGCACTTTTCTATTCTGTTTCATTGCGTAATACTGGCGCCCTTCCATTTTTACGCCACCGGAACAGACTCTGGACTTCGAAAAACTCATTCAACTTTACGGTCCGTTGTTAAGCCGGGTAGCGTCTAGTTACGAAGCCAACAGTGAGCTACGCAAAGAATTGCTGCAAGAGATCTACCTGGCGGTTTGGCAGGCGATGGTTGGCTTTCGAGGGCAGAGTAGCGAGAAAACCTATGTGCTCAGAATTGCCCACAACCGCAGTGTTAGTCATGTAGCCAGCCAAATGCGACATAAAGGCCGGGAAGATATCTGTGTGCAAAGTCTGCCTGATGAGCGAACTGCCCCAGAGGACAAAATGGTTCGTCAGAATCAACAACAGGCTTTGTTGATTGCTGTGCGTAAGCTGCCCTTGCAAAGCCGGCAAGTGATGACATTGTTTATGGAAGGCTTGAGCTACCAGGACATAGCAGAGGTCTGTGGTATTAGCGCCGCGAACGCGGGAATGATCTTAAATAGAGCCCGTCAGACTCTGAGTAAGGAGTTGAATCATGAGTGATAATCGCGATCCTTTGCTACAGAACTGGCAAAGTCAGCAGGTTGACTTGCCCGATTTGGCCGAGCTAAAGGCCAAATGGCGAAAAGAGCGATTCAAACAATGGATTTATGTTTTGCTGGACTGGCTGTCGGTTGTCTTTGTGGCAGTAGTTATTCTGTATTTTTTGCCCAAGAAAGAGCTCGTGCAGATTTGGATGGTTGCCATCTTTGTTTTCACTTTTGCAGCGGCAGCTTGGAATACCTGGTTAAGGCGCTTGTCGCTGTTTCGAAGTCGGGACAATCTGCATGAACACCTGCAAACTTTGCGGCAACAGAATCTGAATAACATTCGGTTGGCCAGATTTACTCAATGGGGGCTGGTGATCATGCTGATCAGTGTCGCAGTGTTGCTATTGGCAACCTGGTATCAAGAGCAACCACCTTGGGAAGCCTTCCAGATGCGTTTGTTACGCGTTTTTGCTTGGGTGGGCGGTGTTTGTGCACTTGGGTGGTGGTGGACCATAAGGATACTAAAGAAAGCGCAGCAACAGCTTGAGTGGTTGGACAGTATCGAACAGAGTTCACTTTGATTTAGGGCTGTTGGACGTAAATAAAAGGAGTCGCAGACGTATGGCCAGGTTAACCGACATTTATATCTACCCGATAAAATCTACTCAGGGTATCGCTCTTTCCCATACCTGGGTTGAAGGGCCTGGTCTGAGCTTCGATCGTCGCTTTATGTTAGCGGACAGTAAGGGACGCATGTTAACCGGGCGTGCCTTGCCAAAGTTAGTGCAAGTTTCTGCTCTGCTGCGTCGAGATGGACTGATGGTTTGCCACCCCGACATGCCTGCACTTTATATCCGCTATGCTGACTGCGCTATGGTGCCCGTGTCCACGCATGTATGGAAAGACCAGTTCGATGGCTTTGCCACTACAGAAGCGGCTAATCGTTGGTTTAGCATCCTGCTGGGGCGTGAATGCCAGTTACTCTACTGTGGAGAACACACCCCTAGATTCAGCGAGAAAGCCGGTGTAGATGTGAGTTTTGCCGATGGTTTTCCGCTGTTATTGATCTCGCAGGCATCGTTGCAGGAGCTTAACCGTCGCTCGCCTATTGTCCATCAGATGGCACAGTTTAGGCCGAATTTGGTGGTTGAGGATACCTTGCCTTTTGCTGAAGACGGCTGGCAAAAAATCCGTATTGGCGAGGTAGAGTTTAAGGTCGACTCACCTTGCAGTCGCTGCGTGTTCACCACCAGAGATCCCCGTACCGGCGAGTTTCTGGCCGACCAGGAACCGTTAAAGACTCTTGGCACCTTTCGTAAAGATGAGTCGGGAAAAATTAACTTCGGTATGAATCTGATTCCACTGAATGAAGGTCGATTAGACCTAACAATGCCAGTGGAAATTTTAGCTGACCGAGAGGCTGAAATATATCAACAACGTGTCAGTGCTTAAGCACCACCCGACCTAAGCCGGATGATGCTTAAAAGGCAATTATTGAGGATTTAGCCCCATGGCACGCAGCATTTTAAAGAAGCTGTCTTTTCTGTCTGCCAGGCCGTCCACCGGTCCGCTGATGGGGCAAGTGGTGTCTGGGCAGCCACGGTTGACGATACCGGAAATATCATCAATAAAACCACTGCCCTGCATACCTTCAGCCACCTGACCGACCAAGTCGGGATCCACGTGCGGCCCAGGAAGTGATTCTTAAATATTATTACAATGAATTTATATATAAAGAATTGGGCTGGAATAAAAAAGCCCGGCCAAATTGACCGGGCAAAGGGCTTGGTTAGCACCTAACGACAGAAACTGGAGAATTTAGTTTGCTGCTACAATGGCCTTCATATCAGTCATGTAGCCGCGTAGCTCTTCACCTACCAATTCAACATGGTGGTCTCTGATAGCCTGGTTAACGGCAACCAGTGTTTTGTTGTCCACACTGTTAGATTGGTTGGATAAACCTTTACCTAGTAATTCAGCGCTTAAGCTGGGCATCAGCTTGTCTGCCAGCAACGGAATGGCGGCGTTGGCAAACAGGTAGTTACCGTATTCTGCGGTATCTGAGATAACCACATTCATTTCATACAAGCGCTTACGGGCAATGGTATTGGCAATCAACGGCGTTTCATGCAGAGACTCGTAGTAAGCTGACTCAGGCAGCATGCCGGACTCCACCATCACCTCAAATGCCAACTCAACGCCAGATTTGATCATGGCGACCAGGAAAATACCTTTGTCGAAGAATTCCTGCTCGTCGATCTTGCCTTGATAAACAGGCGCTTGCTCAAAACCGCTACGGCCAGTTTCTTCGCGCCATTTCAGCAGGTTGGCATCGCCGTTGGCCCAATCCTGCATCATAGTGCGTGAGAACTCACCGCTGAGGATGTCGTCCTGGTGCTTTTCAAACAGCGGACGCAGTAGGTCTTTCAGTTGTTCGGATAACTCGAAAGCCTCAATCTTCGCAGGGTTGGACAGCCTGTCCATCATGTTAGTCACACCGCCAATCTTCAGTGCTTCGGTGATGGCTTCTAAACCAAACTGGATAAGTGCAGCGGCATAGGCCGGATCTTCCCCATCGGCAACCATCTTTTCATAGCCCAGGATAGCAGCACTTTGTTGCATACCACACAGGATGGTTTGTTCACCCATCAGGTCAGATTTTACTTCGGCAACAAAAGACGAATGTAATACACCGGCACGATCACCGCCTGTGGCGGACGCCAGGGCTTTGGCAATGTCTAAGCCCAAACCTTGCGGGTCATTCTCAGGGTGCACGGCGATAAGAGTAGGTACACCGAAACCACGCTTGTATTCCTCACGTACTTCAGTACCCGGGCACTTAGGGGCACACATGACAACAGTGATATCGCTACGAATCTGCTGACCTTCTTCAACAATGTTGAAGCCATGCGAGTAAGACAGTGCAGCACCTTGCTTCATCAGCGGCATAACCGCTTCAATAACGCTGGCATGCTGCTTATCCGGAGTCAGGTTGTAAACCAGATCTGCACCAGGAATCAGCTGTTGGTAAGTGCCTACCTCAAAACCATTGGAGGTTGCACGCTGATAAGAATCACGTTTTTCATCAATAGCCGACTGGCGAAGGGCATAAGCCACATCCAGACCGGAGTCACGCATATTCAGGCCTTGGTTCAGGCCCTGGGCACCACAGCCCACGATGACAATCTTTTTACCTTTCAGGAAATCGCAGCCGTTAGCGAATTCCTGGCGATCCATAAAACGGCATTGACCCAGTTGATCCAACTGCTGTCTTAAATTCAGGGAATTAAAATAATTTGCCATAACTTTCTCCGTGGTCTCCCTATCGGGTGACCAATAAACTTCTTCTTACAAGACAGTGACGTACTTGTGTTGGATAGAGAATAGGTCATAGCCAATGTTGAATAAAATGATATATTTGCAAGAGTGTGTTTCATATTTTGCAATAAGCATGGATATTCGTAGCCTGCAACAGTTCCAACATTTAGCCACTAGTCTGCATTTTGGTAAAACAGCGGAAGCCTTGTATGTCAGTCCTTCTACGTTAAGCCGCGCCATACAGCGCTTGGAGGAGGAGTGTGGTGCGCCGTTGTTTGTCCGAGACAATCGTAAGGTCAAACTTACCGCCGCAGGCAGCCGCCTGCTGGATTTTAGCCAGCAGACATTGACCGCTTGGCAGCAAGTTAAGAGCGAAATACAACAACACCGGCAGGAAATTGCGGGTGAACTGAGTTTGTTTTGCTCGGTGACTGCCAGCTACAGCCATTTGCCGGCATTGCTGGAGCGATTCAGGCATTTGTACCCTCAGGTAGAAATTAAACTGACCACGGGTGACCCTGGCGTCTCTACCGACAAAGTACTAACAGACAAAGCGGATATGGCCATTGCAGTCGATGCACCAGATTTCCCACCGGAGCTGGCTTTTCATCATCTGGACACCCTGCCCTTGGTGATGATTTGCCCCGCGTCTATGCGTCTTACCCAGGTTGAACAAGTCGACTGGCGCACCGTGTCTATGGTACTGCCTGACTCAGGCCCATCTAAGCGAATTGTGCATCATTGGCTTACAGAACATGGCATTCGCCCCAATGTGTATGCCACCGTAGGCGGGCATGAGGCGATAGTAAGTATGGTGGCGCTGGGATGCGGTATCGGTATAGTGCCCCGGCCTGTTGTTGAGCAGTCCATTCTTGCGGACAAAATTGGCATTATTCCTCTTAGTGATATAGAGCCCTTTAAACTGGGGTTGTGTTGCCTCAAAGAAAGAGCAAGCGAGCCGCTGATTAAGGCATTGCTGGAACAAATTTAAGGCACAACCAGAATTGACTGTTATTATCTGGCCTCTTTTTGGTCAGCGGTAAATTGCAGTGCTTTGGATCCCCTTTACATTACTGGCTGCCTTTATGCAGGCCTGGCGTAACGCATTTCAAAAGCAGCTCAGTCATGACGTGGCTGCCAGCGGCGTAACCTTAGCGCGCTTTCTGTATGCCAGCCCACTGGCCGCGCTCTACCTTTTGGGGCTTTACTGGTGGAAACCGGTGGCACTGCCGGAGCCGAATGTTGCTTTTGCCTGGTACATTCTGGGGGCGGCATTGATGCAAATCCTGGCAACGGCACTGATGGTGCGTTTGTTCCAGTTACGCAATTACGCTATCGGCGTTGGGCTGGCCAAAAGCGAAGCTATTCTGGCGGCGGCTCTGGGTGTGGCGTTTTTTGCGGTGTCTCTGGATTGGCTTGGTTGGCTGGGCGTGCTGTTGGGCGCACTGGCCGTGTTTCTGCTAAGTGGTCTGCGTGCATCGCAGGGATGGTCCTGGCAAACCTTAGGGTTAGGGCTGGGGAGTGGCCTGGCTTTTGCGTTAACGTCACTTTGGGTTAGAGAGGCCAGTTTAGCCCTCGGGCTGCCTTTTCCCCATGGTGCCGCCTGGGTGCTGCTGCTGGTGATCTTGCTGCAATCGGTACTAATGGTCGGCTGGTTGCTGGTTAAAGATGCGGCCACTTTGAAAGCCTTATGGCATAGGCCCAGATTGACCCTGCTAATTAGTTTTTGCAGCTGCCTTGGCTCAATTGGCTGGTTCACCGCCATGAGTTTGGAGTCTGTTGCCCTGGTTAAAACCCTGGGGCAAGTTGAAGTTCTGTTCAGTCTGATGATCTCTGCCTGGCTATTTCGTGAGAAGCTCGCAAACGCCGATAAACTTGGGTTGCTGCTAATTGTGGTCGCAGCCGTTTGCGTGGTATGGAGCTGAGTTAAGCAACTTAACAGAACCTGGGGTGCTCCGCAGACTAGTGACATCTCATTTCCAGCCCCTCCATCCCTGGACATCGTCGATGAATGTTCCATACAACATCGACATACCGTCCATCCCTGGACATCGTCGATGAACGTTCCATACAACATCGACATACCGTCCATCCCTGGACATAAAAAAACCGGCTAAGCCGGTTTTTTTAAATGCATAGATACTTAGCGCTCTCGGACTACTCGCATACCGATATAGTTAGCGCGGAAACTTGGGTCCAGCTCCATACGGGTCGACACTCTGGCCAGACGAGGAGCGAAGTTCCAGGCACCGCCACGCACTACGGCCCCATTGTTTGACGTGCTTGATACTGTCCATTCCCATACGTTACCTACGGTATCAAACAGGCCATAACTATTGCGATCAAAGGAGGCCACAGGTGCTGCACTGATGTTTGACCACTGGCTGCCACACCAACCGCAGTTAGCATTGCCAGTGCCGACACTATCACCCCACCAGTAGTCATTTTCTTTACCACCGCGGGCGGCGTACTCCCACTCGGTTTCGGTTGGCAGACGGTATCTGTTACCGCTGGCTTCGCTTAGCCAGTTTACGTAGGCGGTAGCATCGCGTTGGCTGATACATACAACTGGATGGTTATCGGTATTGGCATAACCTGGGGTGCGCCAGTTCAATTGATCCTGCCAAACCGGTGCACCTTGCTCATAGAAGGCGCAGCCTCGCTCTTTCTCTGCATCGGTTACATAACTGGTTTCTTCCACAAAGCGGCGGAAATCGGCTACAGTGACTTCGAATTCACCAATACCGAACGAGTTGTTGAGGGTTTTAGTTTCAACCGGACGCTCGTTTTCTAAACCTGTGCCGTTGATATCACCCATGCGGTAGGTGCCGGCAGGAACTACAACCAACTGTGGACCAGGAATATCGCCGTTCAGAATGTCCTGTACTTTTTCACCTTTGTTGAAGGCAAATTGGGCACGTTTCATTTCCACTTTGATGGTGGTGCTTTCTTTCAATTGCAGGTTCTGGCGGAATGTTTCATAGCCGCGTTTGACCACTTCCAAATCATGAGGGCCGGCTGGCAGCATAATCTGTAAGCGGGTAGAACCGTAGCTAACGCCATCAATAAAGACTTCATCATCATAGACGTTGGAACGCACAGTCAGTTCATACATCACTGATTCATCAACGGGTGCACTGCCGTCAGATACCGCGGGGACAGTAACGACTTTGGCGACTTCGGGTTGTGTCCGCTCGGCTACACAGTAGCGCTTGTCGAGCCCAAGCAATTGGCAGCCTTCAGTGCGCTTTAGGTTACCCTTTAATTCCACATTCATTTGCACAGCGTAGTTACCTGCGCCACTGAAGCCGTCTTGGGTCACATCACTACGCAGTAGCAGCACATAAGCTTCTGAGTAAGGGCGATGTTGTTTTGCTGCAGCAGCCTCGGTCAGACCGTCATATAACTGATCAAGAAATCGCTTAGAGGCTTTTTGCTTAGCCAGAAACTTGCCGCGCTCTGAACATTTACCGATTGTCTCATCACGGTCACAAGTAATCTCATGATTAACTGTTACTTGATCCTGGCGGTTGAATTCACGGAACAAGCGGTCAACACGGGCGTTGTTAAGTTTTTCCTTGAGGCTTTCTATCTTGTTCAGCAGGCTGTGTTTGGACAGGCGCAACTGTTCGACATCCAACAATTTACTTTGCCAGTCCTTGTACTGCGCAGTAATGGCGTCTTTGTTCTCTTTATGTGCGCGTACCGCCGACAAATAGGCTTCCCTGGCTTCGTTGATATCGATGCTGGGGTCTTCAATCGTGCGCTCATATTGAACGTTCATTTCATTCAATTTGACCTGACGATTATGTTCCAATTCTTTGCCTTTGGTGCGCATGGACGCCAGATCGCGCTCAAACTGCGCGGCTTTGGCAATCTCACCTTCCAGCGTCCGATGGTAGCTGTCGTATTCGCTTTGGTTGGCTTGAATTTGCTGTTGGATTTCCTCAACGGAGGCGTTTTCCGCTGCGAGCAGGCTGGCTGGATAAACCAGTGCTATCGCTAGAGCAAGGTGTGCTATTCGCTTCATTATTCCATTCCAAACGGGTCGCCAGCTGGCAAACTACTGTTGTTTTTATGGTTATCTAACGGCGTTGTGCTAATGCTAAATCGCTTGTCTTTTGCACATGCGAAAATGCCGCAACAAGGCCCTATGCTATTGACTTGTCAAGTAAAGCGCAAGTGCCATCCGCGCTAATTCACTGTCAGTGCAGACCAAGGTCGGCTCTGACACTTATTGTGCGAGCAATTGTGCCATAAGTCGGTCAAAGGCACGAAATTGCAAAGCTTCAGCCAGATGCTGTCGTTCTATGCGCGGTTCGGCCTGTAAATCTGCAATAGTGCGGGCTACACGTAACAGTCTGTGGTAACTACGTACTGACAGGCCCAGGCGTTCACAGGCATTTTCAAGAAAGTGTTGTTCAGCATTATTCAACGCGCAGTCAATGGTCATGTCCTTACTGCTCAGCTCGGCGTTGGTTTTACCCCGTCTGTTTAATTGTCGGATTCGTGCATTGATTACCCGTTGGCGGATTACCCTACTGCTTTCTCCTCGTTCCTGATGAGGAGTGCTCAAGCTACCTTTGGGGAGACGTGGCACGTCGACCTGCAAATCGATGCGGTCCAAGAAAGGGCCAGACAGGCGATTAAGGTAACGCAGGATCTGATCCGGTGTGCTGCGTTTATCTTCGATACTGCCGGTTGGACTTGGATTCATGGCCGCTACCAACTGAAATTTAGCTGGAAAGGTGGCTTGCTGGGCGGCTCTTGATATACACACATACCCTGACTCCAACGGTTCTCTCAATACATCCAGCACCTTGCGGTCAAATTCCGGCAACTCGTCAAGAAACAGCACACCGTTGTGTGCCAGTGAGATTTCCCCTGGACGGGGAATACTGCCACCTCCAGCCAGGGCAATAGCCGATGCCGTGTGATGAGGATGACGAAATGGTCGCCGACGCCAATGTTCAGGGTCTACCGGCTTCCCAGTAATGGAATGAATGGTAGCGGTCTCCAAAGCCTCGTCATCAGTCATGGGCGGAAGTATGTTAACCAGCCGGTTGGCTAACATTGTTTTACCTGTACCCGGTGGGCCGGTAAACAGCAGGTTGTGTGCACCAGCGGCGGCTATTTCCAGTGCTCGCTTGGCCATGGTCTGGCCAATCACATCCTGCATATCTAACTGTGTGTCGTCGCCCTTCTGTGGAACCGCAGCGGTATAAGGTAGCAAGCTTTGTTGGCCGCATAAATGATGGAAAACCTGCAGTAATGCCGGTGCAGAAAATAGCGTTATGCCATTAATTAAACTCGCTTCTGCAGCGTTTTGCTGAGGAATAATCAATGCTTGTCTGGCTTTGTGGCTGGCATAGGCGAAAGGTAAAGCGCCACTGATGGGAGCAAGCTCACCAGATAACGCCAGCTCCCCAGCCAACTCATGATTTTCTAGAGCTTGAAGGGGGATCTGTCCGCAGGCTGCGATGATGCCAATGGCAATAGGCAGGTCAAAACGCCCTCCCTCTTTAGGTAGATCGGCGGGGGCCAGATTAACGGTGATACGTCTGGCTGGGAATTCAAAGCCCGAGTTGATTAATGCACTGCGCACCCGGTCGCGGGACTCTCTGACAGAGGCCTCGGGCAAGCCAACGATATTGAAGGCTGGCAGCCCATTGGCCAGATGTACTTCAACCCTGATCGGGGGAGCTTCTATGCCGACGCTGGCACGCGTGTGAACTATGGCTAGTGACATGTGATCTTCCCTGGCTTCACCTGTCAAAGCCTAGCCCAGTGGCCAGGGAAAGCCAGTATGTTCAGTGACTGCCTTGAAAAACCGGTAATTGCCAATGCCAGCGAATTGCGCCCAGTCTGAGTAATAATGTGCCTGCCATGCCCAGTACCATCGATGGTAAGTCAGGCACACCCAGTGACATAGCCGAAACATATAGCAAGCCACCGACAATACAGGTGGTGGCATACAGTTCGCCTTTTAGTACCAAGGGAATTTCTCGGCATATCACATCCCTGATTAACCCGCCGAATACGCCGGTCATAGTACCCATAACAATGGCGATAAAGGGGCCAGTGTCTTGGTCGAGTGCTTTTTGCAGGCCCATGATGTTGAAAAAAGCGATGCCAATTGCATCGGCAATCAGTAAGGTTTGATAGGGAAATTTATGAGTGATGCGCAGCCACAATATTGTGATGATAGCGGCAACCAGGATGGCATAAAGGAAATCTGGCTGCTGTACCCAGAACACCGGCAGATCCAAAATCATATCGCGCAGTGTGCCACCGCCAATAGCAGTAACCGAAGCCAGAACGATGACGCCGAAACCGTCCATATGTTTACGATAGGCCATCAGGGTGCCGGATATGGCAAACACCGCCACGCCCAGTAAATCAATCCAATGTAACCAATGGCTCATGCCCTATGTTCCGCTGTTCGAATTGCTCAATACTCTAATGTGCAAAATGCAAAAATGACAAGAAGGAGAAAGAGTTGTTTTACAAAAATGGATTTTGAGAAAAATTATTGCTTGATCTGGCTTTAAGCACCGTGTTATTTCTAATAGCAGTGACGTAACTTGATTTTTATTGGGCAAACAGCCTTTTTATGAACCTTTTCGCAAACCTTCTTCTTACTGTCGTAGTGGTCGTGGTGATTATTATCTCCGCGGGGGAAGCGTTTGGTCTGAAATAAGTCCAGTTACACGAAAACCCCCCGCGCGAAAGCCCGGGGGGTTTTTTGTTTTATGGGCGCTAAAAAAGAGTGAGAGCGAAGATGAAAGGCGCACAAGCCATCCTGGAGTTCCTTGTACAGCAAGGTGTAGACAAGGTTTTTGGTTATCCCGGCGGTGCTATCATGCCACTGTATGATGCCCTGCTTGATTCGCCTGTCCAACACTATCTGTGTCGCCACGAACAAGGCGCTGCATTCGCCGCTATCGGTTATGCCCGGTCGACTAATCAGGTTGGGGTGTGTATCGCAACATCAGGCCCGGGAGCCACGAATTTATTGACCAGTCTGGCGGATGCCAAATTGGACTCAGTGCCGCTGGTGATGATTACTGGTCAGGTGGCGCGCGCGGCCATGGGGTCCGATGCGTTTCAGGAAGTGGATGTATTGGGCTTATCGCTCAGTATCTGCAAACACAGTATGCAAGTACTGGAGCCACAAGATCTGGTGCCCTGCCTGCAAAAGGCCTTTCAGATCGCTCGTGAAGGAAGACCTGGCCCGGTGTTGGTGGATATACCCAAAGATATTCTGACCGGTTTAGTTCCCGCCAGCCCGGAAGCTTGTAAGGACTATAGTATCCCTGAGCATTCCGACCAGGATTTGCAGGTGGCTAATCAATTGATATCCAGCAGCGAGCGCCCGGTATTGTACATAGGCGGCGGTGTCGGCATGGCAAATGCGGTAGCCGAGCTGCGCGACCTGATTCAGCGCACCGGCCTGCCACAGGTTTGCACCCTTAAAGGTTTAGGCAGTGCAGAGTCTGAACATCCCTTGTACCTCGGCATGTTGGGGATGCACGGGTTGGCTGCCGCCAATCTGAGTGTACAACAATGTGATCTGCTCATAGCCGTTGGTGCCAGACTGGATGACAGGGTCACCGGCAAGCTGGATGAATTCGCCCCGCATGCAAAGTTAATCCATATTGATATCGATCCTGCAGAGATTCACAAGCGCCGTCGTGCCGATGTCAGCCTGCTTGGCGATCTGAAGAGGATTCTGCCGATGTTGGGCAAGGAGCAGGTGAAGCAACCCTGGCAGCAGTGGGTAAGCGATTTAAAAGCCAGTAAGGCGTTTCCTTATGCTGAAGATAATAGCCCTGGTCAGATTGATGCCCCGCAATTGCTCAGACAACTGAGCGATATGTCTGCTGATGATGCCATAGTGAGTTGCGATGTAGGCCAGCACCAGATGTGGGTGGCTCAGCATATGCGTTTTTCTCAGCCAACCTGTCATTTGAGCAGCGGCGGGTTGGGAACTATGGGCTTTGGTCTGCCGGCCGCCATAGGTGCGCAGGTGGCCAACCCCGGCACCCAGGTTATTGCAGTCTGTGGTGACGGTTCTTTTATGATGAATGTGCAAGAGCTGGGTACTCTGCGTCGTTATCAGATGCCGGTCAAAATACTGATTCTTGATAATCAGCGTCTTGGCATGGTGAAACAATGGCAGGAGCTGTTTCATGAAGAGCGCTACAGCGAAACCGACCTGTCGGATAATCCGGAATTCAGCCGCCTGGCGGCCGCCTTTGATATTGCGAGTGATGTAATTCATTGCCGCAGTCAGGTCGCGGACGCCCTGGCCAGAATGCTGGCCCATCAGGGGCCTTATCTGTTGCATGTGCAATTAGATCACAAAGATAACGTATGGCCTATCGTGCCACCCAATACCGCCAACCATCAAATGTGGGAGCAACCAAAATGAACTATCAACTGGATATGTTGTTATCAGATCAACCTGCGGTATTGGAACGTGTGCTGCAAACCACCCGTTACCGCGGTTTTAAGGTCGACAGTATGCAGATGCAGCCAGCATCGAAGCAGATGCGAGTGTCGATGCAGGTGTCCGGCCAACAGCCCATTAGCCTACTGACCAGCCAATTGCATAAGCTGTATGATTTGGCTTCACTTGAATGTCAGGCCCAGTTGGCGCGCAACAGCGAGCTGCAATCAGCGTAGAATCAAATTGTTGCGGTTTCTTTCGCAGAAGCGAAACCGGGCTGGCTAAAATCAGCCAGACAAACTACAGAAATTTAGAGAATGGGGCGCATAGCCCAGCAATTCAGTTAATAAGGGTTTTTTACCATGCCAAAATTACGTTCAGCAACCACCACCCAGGGCCGCAATATGGCCGGTGCCCGCGCCTTGTGGCGTGCCACAGGCATGACGGAGGCGGATTTTGGTAAACCTATTATTGCCGTTGCCAACTCCTTTACTCAGTTCGTGCCAGGCCATGTGCATTTGAAAGATATGGGCCAACTGGTTGCCCGCAGCATTGAAGAAGCTGGCGCGGTGGCCAAGGAGTTTAATACCATCGCGGTGGATGACGGTATTGCCATGGGCCATGGCGGCATGCTGTACAGCTTGCCTTCCCGTGAACTGATTGCTGACTCGGTGGAATACATGGTTAATGCTCACTGCGCCGATGCGCTGGTGTGTATTTCCAACTGCGACAAAATTACCCCAGGAATGTTGATGGCTGCTCTGCGCTTGAATATTCCAGTGGTATTTGTGTCAGGCGGTCCAATGGAAGCCGGTAAGACTAAGCTATCTGACAAGATCATCCACTTGGATCTGGTGGATGCCATGGTAGCGGCGGCCAATCCCAACGTGTCAGATGCTGACAGCGAAGCCATTGAGCGCTCAGCTTGCCCGACCTGTGGTTCCTGCTCAGGTATGTTTACCGCCAATTCGATGAACTGTTTAACCGAGGCTCTGGGATTGTCGTTGCCGGGTAACGGTTCGCTGTTGGCGACCCATGCTGATCGTGAAGGTTTGTTCAAACAAGCCGGCAAAGTGGTAGTGGAATTGTGCAAACGTTACTACCAGGACGACGATGCCAGCGCACTGCCTCGTGCTATCGCCGGTCGTGCTGCGTTTGAGAACGCTATGGCACTGGATATTGCTATGGGCGGCTCTACCAACACTATTTTGCATTTGCTGGCTGCCGCGCAAGAGGCTGAACTGGACTTTACCATGACGGATATCGACCGTTTATCCCGTAAGGTTCCGCATTTATGCAAAGTGGCGCCGGCCACTCCGCAATACCATATGGAAGACGTGCACCGTGCTGGCGGCGTGCTGGGCATTTTGGCCGAGCTGAACCGTGGTGGCTTACTGAACCCTGATAGCCCACACGTGCTTGGTGGCAGTATTGGCGACGTGATAGGTCAGTGGGATGTGACACAAGCGAATAATGATGCTGCACACACCTTCTTTAAAGCGGGTCCTGCTGGTATTCGTACCACCAAAGCGTTTAGCCAGGATTGCCGTTATCCGAGCCTGGATACTGACAGACAGCAAGGGTGTATTCGCGATATGCAGCATGCCTTTAGTCAGGAAGGTGGATTGGCAGTGCTGTTTGGCAATCTGGCCGAAGATGGATGTATCGTCAAAACCGCAGGTGTGGATGAAGATAATCTGCGTTTCACCGGACCGGCACGCATATATGAAAGCCAGGATGCAGCGGTCAGCGGCATTTTGAGTGATGAAGTGAAGGCCGGAGAAGTGGTAATCATCCGCTATGAAGGGCCAAAAGGCGGCCCGGGCATGCAGGAAATGCTTTATCCCACCTCTTATCTGAAGTCTAAAGGCCTGGGTAAAGCCTGCGCATTGATCACCGATGGGCGTTTTTCTGGCGGTACATCCGGGTTGTCCATTGGCCACGTTTCCCCGGAAGCTGCCGCTGGTGGCGTTATCGGCTTAGTGCAGCCGGGCGATATGATCGCTATTGATATCCCTAACCGCAGTATTCAATTACAGGTAAGTGATACCGAATTGGCCGAACGTAGAGCGAAGATGAACCAGGCCGATAAACCCTGGCAGCCCGTTGACCGTCAGCGCGAAGTGTCTTTGGCGTTAAAAACCTACGCGATGCTGGCCACCAGTGCCGACAAAGGAGCGGTGCGTGACCGTGCCCTTTTGGAGGGCAAGGGATGACAGTCTCGGAAGGTGACTATCTAAAGAAGATCCTGCTTTCGCCGGTTTATGATGTGGCGGTAAAAAGTGATTTAGTGCATCTGGACAAGTTGTCCTCGGCCCTGGGCAATGATATTTGGCTGAAACGCGAAGATCAGCAGCCGGTAAAATCTTTTAAGCTGCGCGGCGCTTATAACCGCATTTGTCAGCTGACAGAGCAGCAGAAACAGGCCGGTGTGATTGCAGCATCGGCCGGTAATCATGCTCAGGGCGTGGCTTATTCGGCGCGTATTAAGCAGATTCGCGCCATTATTGTGATGCCGGAAACGACCCCGGATATTAAAGTAGATGCGGTACGCACTTTTGGTGGTGAGTATGCCGAAGTGGTGCTGCATGGCACCAGCTTTGATGCGGCTAAGGCTGAAGCCAGTCGCTTGGCAGAGTTACATGGTTATACCTTTATTCCGCCTTTTGACGATGCCGATGTCATTGCCGGGCAAGGCACTATCGGTCGCGAGTTGTTAGAGCAAAACCCGCATCTGGATACCTTGTTTATTGCCGTAGGTGGCGGTGGTTTGGCGGCCGGCATCGCCGTTTATCTCAAACAGCTCAAACCCGAGCTGAAAATCATTGCCGTGGAATCCGACGAGTCTGCGTGCCTCAAAGCTGCATTGGAAGCAGGGCATCCCACTGAACTTGCCAGCGTTGGTATTTTTGCCGATGGGGTGGCGGTTAAGTTGATAGGCAGCGAAACCTTCAGGTTGTGTCAGAAATACATCGATGAAGTGATTACCGTCAGCAGTGATGAAATCTGTGCGGCCATTAAAGATATCTTTGATGACACCAGAGTGATTGCCGAGCCCGCTGGTGCTTTATCGGTTGCCGGTATTCGCAAATATGTGCAACAACATGGTTTGAAAGGGCAGAAGTTGGGGGGCATTTTGTGTGGCGCCAATATTAACTTTCATACCTTGCGTTATGTTTCCGAGCGCTGTGAGCTAGGTGAACAGAAAGAAGCGGTCTTTGCCGTGAAGATCCCTGAGCGGGCCGGTGCCTTCAGGCATTTTTGCCGGCTGCTGGGCGGGCGGGCGATCACTGAATTTAACTACCGCTTTGCCAGCGACAAAGAAGCCCACATTTTTGTTGGTCTGAAGTTAAGGGAAGGCCGGGCTGAATTTGAGCGTATCAGCTCATTGCTGCACAAAGAAGGCTACCAGTTGTTTGATTTGTCGGATAATGAACTGGCCAAGTTGCACGTACGCTATATGGTGGGCGGACGGCCGCCGAGCTTACTCAATGAGCATGTGTTCTCCTTTGAGTTTCCCGAGCATCCTGGGGCGTTGATGAAGTTTCTGGATACCCTGGGCGAGCGTTGGAACATCACCTTGTTCCACTACCGTAACCACGGTGCAGCAGAAGGATTGGTACTGGTGGGTTTTGATATTCCCGAAGGCTCAAGGGCTGAGTTTGATCAGCACGTGGCGCAGTTGGGCTATAGCTTCCAGGAGCAAACGGATAACCCGGCCTACCGGTTCTTCTTATCGGACTTAAACGGCGTGTTCTAAGCACGCCGTTTCCATTGGCTTGAGCGACCGGTTTAGTTGTCTTCCCCTTCCATCGCTAATCCAGCCAGCAGACCAAGCAATAGCATCAATAATGGAATGCCAATTAAATTAATGGTGATTGGCAACTCACTACTCCATTGAATCCAGAGCATGACTCCCCAGGCCAAAAGTAATGTTGGCAATACCAGCCAGGACTTGTGTTTCATAGTGCAGATCATCCCTAGTTTCCTCCGCTTAACAGACAATGTGTTGCTCGACGACATTGATTTGATGTTGTCAGTGTAGTGGCTTGCCAATGGGGTCGTTAGTGGCAATAATGATAAAAAAGGTGCCAAAAGTGACATTTCGGAGTGGTGATGAAAAAGATAGCCGTGCTGGCAACTAATAACGCTGTGGGTTCACATTTAATGGGCGTCAGAGACTTCTTTGATTATGCCAATACGTTGTGGCGCTACCTCAACCCCAATGGCAATACGCTGTTATTCGATACCCAATTTTTCTCGACCAGTGGTGGGCAGATTCAATGTTCCAACGGTTTTATACTGCCGGCGACGCCCATTCAGGAGCTGGAAAAGGCCGATGTCGTGATTGCCGGAACGGCTTATACCTACGACAAACAAGGCTTAACGGCGTATTTGCAGCAAGCCGAGCCGATGTTTGAGTTACTAAGTCAGGCATCGGCACAAGGGAGCCTGATAGCCAGCCATTGCAGCGGTACTTTCGCCATGGCGGAGGCCGGTATTCTGGATGGACGTCAGGCTACCACCTGCTGGTGGTTGAAGGAGGTTTTCTCTGGTCGTTATCCTGATGTGCAGTTGCGTATGGATGAGTTAGTGGTGAGTGATGAGCATTTGCTGACTGGTGGAGCCACTACATCTTTCACTAATGTCTGCTTGGTGTTGCTGGAACGCCTTTGTGGCTATCAGTTTGCAACCAATTTATCTAAGGTTTTGCTCCTTGACCGGCATCGTCTATCTCAGCAAACCTTTATTGACCCGCACTTTGTCATTGGCCACAAGGACAGTTTGGTTGAACGGGTTCAGCAATGGATGCAACAGCATTATGCCGAGTCTGTTGGTTTGGATGATATTTGCGCACAGTTTGCCGTAACTAAGCGCACGCTGATTCGCCGGTTCAAGGCGGCCTGCGGTGAAACTCCGCTGTCTTATCTGCAGCAGATTAGAGTGGAAAAAGCCAAACAATTGCTGGAAGGCACTGACCTACCGGTGGAGCGTATCATTGAAAGAGTTGGATATGGTGATCCGGCATCATTTCGTAAGCTATTTAGCAACCTGACTCAGCTTACGCCCAAAGCGTATCGACAACGCTTCAGCTACCAGCCGACTATTATTGCCTAACCAGCTTGGGGCAGGTCAAAGGTTGGTAAGCCTGCCCCATAGAATTAAGCCTGACCGCGTAGCTGCTTTTCCAGTTCTGCCAGGCGCTCTTCCATAGCGGTCAGTTTTTCGCGGGTGCGCACTAACACCTGAGTCTGCACATCAAATTCTTCACGGCTGACAAAGTCCAGTTTGCTTAATTGAGATTGCAGTACCTGCTTGACCTTTGCTTCGGCACCTTCGGCCATGGATTTTACGCCGGGGGGAATGGCATCTGAGATTTGCTTGGCAATCTCTTCGATTTTCTTGGGATCTAACATGGGCGGGTCCTGACAGTTTTGATTAGTGGAATTAGAACCCAGCAGACTGCCGGGTTCAAGTTTCTAAACGCTCAGTTTAGGCAAGTTCTTCTGCCATTTCCCAGGGCGCGGACACCAACCCGTCCTCCCCTGGCACCGGGAAAGATACGATCTGAATTTCGTCTTCCTCCAGGCCGGGAAGCCACTTGTGTTGCCAGTCACTTAAGGTGATTTTGTGTGGCTGGCAGTGAGACCAATCGCCATTAATCCAGTCTTTAGCAAAATCAGCGTCGGGCCAGATGGGAATACAATCTTCTTCATCTGTGGTCAGGATCATCGCGCCATCATTATCAACTAGCGTCCAGATTTCCTGAGTTTCCTGTAGACGCGTGAGCAGGTATTTATGACGTTGTTCAGGGGTCTGAGCCAAGATTTCATATTTACTGTCGGGATTTGCTTGTGCAGACATGGCTTACTCCTTAGTCGACGAAGCAGACATTGCAGATGCCAGGATTTGCGCATGTTCGTGCAAGTCGTGGCCAAGATCGGTCAGGTAACCGCCGTCAACCTGATCGATAATGCCTTTCTCAAACAGTCGCTTGGCTGCATCCACAATGGCCGGGTCGGCATCGTGATGGATCTTCAGACCTTGTCTGAGGCTATCGAGAGGAAATTTCAGAAGCAGGTTGATTTCTTCTAGCATAGGGTGGGTAAAAGGCATGGCAATCTCCCAAATGGCCGGTGCAAAGTGAGCGTCGTACTTCAGCTTTTGCTGATCTTATTGCCTGACGCTACCTTTCATATTGGGCGTCGGACCGACAAGGCGCAAGTGTTTTTCAACGTCGATAGCTGTGTGGCTTGTCTTTATGCAGTTTATTTAATCAATCTCGTTTTTTCATTGGTCCGCCGGATAGGATTGTCCGTATTACATCGCCAGAACCTGTGGATTGGGGGTAATAAGCTCGAGGGTAACGATGAGCATTGCACTTACTTGAAAGATAACTGGTCATAGCAGGATTCTCTGGCGTATCTCAGGTATAATGGCGGGCAATTCAAATTTAATTCAAGCACATGAAATACAAAGACTTACGTGATTTTATCGAACAGCTTGAAAAAGCCGGTGAACTCAAGCGTATCAGCATGGAGATAGATCCGGTGCTGGAGATGACCGAGATAGCAGATCGCACCTTGCGTGCCGGTGGGCCAGCTATTCTGTTTGAGAATCCGAAAGGCTTTAGCATGCCGGTGCTGGCTAATTTATTTGGTACGCCCAAGCGCGTGGCGATGGGAATGGGGCAGGATTCGGTAGAAAGCCTGCGGGAAGTGGGTAAGTTGCTGGCTTACCTAAAAGAACCCGATCCACCAAAAGGTTTTAAGGAGCTCTGGGATAAACTGCCGGTGTTTAAGCAGGTGTTGAATATGCCTGCCAAGGAATTGAGCAAAGCGCCCTGTCAGGACGTGGTACTAACTGGCGATCAGGTAGATTTAACCCAAATCCCCATTCAAACCTGCTGGCCGGAAGATGCGGCACCCTTGATAACCTGGGGTTTAACCGTAACCCGTGGGCCCCATAAAAAGCGCCAGAATCTGGGCATTTATCGCCAACAACTGCTTGGCCCGAATAAAGTGATTATGCGTTGGTTATCGCATCGCGGCGGCGCCTTGGATTTTCGAGAGTGGTGCCAGGAGCATCCCGGCGAAAACTTTCCTGTTGCCGTTGCCTTGGGTGCAGATCCTGCAACCATACTGGGAGCCGTAACTCCTGTACCTGATACTTTGTCTGAGTATGCCTTTGCGGGTTTGCTGCGTGGCGACAAAACCGAAGTCGTGAAATGTATCAGTAATGATCTACAGGTGCCTGCCAGTGCTGAAATTGTATTAGAAGGCTATATTGCGCCCAACGAAACGGCCCCTGAGGGACCCTATGGTGACCATACGGGATATTACAATGAAGTCGATGACTTCCCGGTCTTTACCGTGACGCACATCACACACCGTAAGAACCCTATCTATCATTCCACCTATACCGGCCGTCCGCCCGATGAACCGGCCATTCTAGGTGTGGCGCTGAATGAAGTGTTTGTGCCAATTCTGCAGAAACAGTTTCCAGAGATTGTTGATTTCTATTTGCCGCCAGAGGGGTGCTCTTACCGC
>NZ_JAFKCS010000021.1:82345-85142 GCF_017255015.1 Bowmanella yangjiangensis
GTGACCATGAAGAAGCAATACCCCGGTCATGCTAAGCGCGTGATGCTGGGGGTGTGGTCGTTTTTACGCCAGTTTATGTATACCAAATTCGTGATTGTCTGTGATGACGATGTCAACGCCAGGGATTGGAATGACGTCATTTGGGCTATTACTACCAGGATGGATCCCGCTCGCGACACGACAATGATTGAGAATACACCCATCGACTATCTGGACTTTGCCTCACCGGTATCGGGTTTAGGGTCAAAGATGGGGATGGATGCCACAAACAAGTGGCCCGGAGAAACTGACAGAGAATGGGGACGTCCCATAGTGATGGATCCAGCCATCAAGCAGAGAATTGACAGTATCTGGGATGAGCTGGGACTTAACAATACACCACAAGATAAATGAGAAATGTCTGAATTTGAGTGCAAAATAAAGCAGTTGGAATCCCTCACTCCATTTGTGTGGCGAATCCTCCTTGAACCAGAGCGACCGGTATCATTTAAAGCGGGTCAATATATTCGGGTTGTTATGGGTGAGACGGACAAGCGTCCGTTTTCCATCGCCAATGGTGCGCATGATTCGCAGTTTATTGAATTGCATGTGGGTGCCTCCGCGCATAATCCCTGGGCGATGCAGGTGATAGAGAAAATGCAGCAAGGTGGCAAGGTGCTGTTGGATGGCCCGCACGGTAAAGCGCAATTGCGTGACTCCGAGCCCAAACCGACTATTCTGATGGCGGGTGGAACAGGTTTTTCTTACACCTGGAGCATTTTACAAACACTGCTGGCTACGCCCTTACGTGAACCGGTATTTTTGTACTGGGGTACGAAAACATTGGAAGACATGTACGCACTGGATGTGTTGCAGAAGCTCGCTACCCAACACCCCAAGCTGACAGTGATTCCCGTGCTGGAAAATCCTGCCGATGATTGGCAAGGGCGCACAGGTCTGGTACATCAGGCTGTGCTAGAAGATTTTATTAGTCTGGAGCCTTATCAGGTCTATGTGGCGGGACGCTTTGAAATGGCTGGTGTCGCCAGGGAAGCTTTCCATCAGCAAGGGCTGTTGCTAGATAACTTGTTTGGCGATGCTTACGAGTTTATTTGAAGCCAATAATTAAAAAGCCAGGTCATTACCTGGCTTTTTTAATGCTTTAAGGCTGCTTCGCCAGCCATACAATGAGTTCAATAACCTGATCAGGTGTCATATCCCGAGTGAACATGGCGCGATACTTTCCGTTAATCAGAAAGGCTGGTACACCTTTGGTCAAATGGCGGTTGTTTTGTTCCAGCGTTTTGTTGTTTCTGGCCAACAAGCTGTTGACTGCAAAACTCTCAGCCATTTCGTCAAAGCGCTCGGCGCTAACGCCCTGACTGACATAAATCCCTTTTAAATCATCCAGTGAGGTTACGGGTTGGCGCTGTTTATGGATATGGGCAAAAATCGCACCGTTGAGTTTCTCTTCCTGTTTCAAGGCTCGGCCGATCATCATAGCGCGGCTGGCAGCATTCTGGGTTTCTTCATCGGCAAAGCGCATAAAGTTCACATGCACTTTTTCAAATTTAACGCCTTCGCTTTCCAGCTTGGCCTTCATTTGTTGCACAACAGGTTCAACGGCGTTACAGGCAGGACACCAAAATGAAAAATATTCCTGCACAACCGGCTTGCTGGTACCTTTGTCGCTAATTACATCGTAATGCGTGCCTTCTTTCCAATCAGCAGCCTGCAATGGCAGCGATAATATAATGGCGATTAAGCTGAGGAACTTTTTCATGCCGTTTTCTCCTTGTGTAATGACGGCGAATCTACCACAGGTTGAGCCTGCTGGAAGTTGAGGATCATATTGAATTGTAACCAAAAACAAAAAGGGACCGGCTGGTCCCTCCGATGTGTTATTTCTGTTTGGACAACCACACAATCAGGTCGACCATATCATCAGGCCCCATGTTGCGGGTGAATTTAGCTTTAAACTTGCCGTTGACGATAAAAGTCGGTACGCCGCCCAGATGCTTACGGTAATGCTCCAGGGCCTTATTGTTTTTTGACACCAGGCTGTTTACGCCAAAGCTGGATGCCATTTTTTCAAACTCAGCACTATCTACTCCATTGATAATAAAGATGTTTTCCAGATCTTTCAGTGAAGTTACTTGTGAACGCTGTACGTGAATATAATTAAAAATGGCTTTGTTGAGCGCATCTTCACGTTTCAGGGCGCGGCCAATCATCATGGCTTTAGTCGCTTCGTCTTGAATGTCTTTTGTGGTGAAGGCCATGAAGTTGGCATGCACTTTTTCAAAGCTGACGTTTTTATCCAGCTTGCTCTTGATTTGGGCGACCAGCGGCTCAAAAGCATGGCAATGAGGGCACCAGAATGAGAAGAATTCTAATACTTCTGCTTTGTCGGTGGCTTTGTCGCTAATAACCTCGTAATGCTCGCCTTCTGTGTAAACTTCCTGAGCACAGGCTTGAAGAGGCAGCAAGATGGCCAGCATGAGCAGGCTAAACAGCTTTTTCATTGGTACAATCTCTTGTTGGAATAGGAAACGGCAAAAAGGTTACCACAGCTTTAGGCAAATGCCGACAGCCTGCTTATGACGCCAGATGCGTAGTCAGGTATCGTTCATTTTTGCCGGGTATAGTAAAAATCCACCTGCATAGCAGGTGGCTTTGCTTAAGGGCACACCTAGAAGGGTGCCTTTCTGCTCAAGAAAGCTCTAAGCGCTGTTGACGCTCCTCTTCCTCTTTGGCTTGTTTATCCTGATACTTCACATAACGGCGAATGATGTCTTCGTTAGCGCCAACCGAATCA
>NZ_JAFKCS010000210.1 GCF_017255015.1 Bowmanella yangjiangensis
TGATCAGCATGAACAAGCGGATCTTCACCGCGGCGCTTTGCGTCGTGGCCCTGCAGACCGGCCCAGCCGGTGCTGCAGAAACGGGCGGGGGCGAGCAGCAGATCGTGCGTGCCGGCACTCAGGCCTCGATCGCCGGCCCGGAGCGGTTCTTCACCGGCCGTGCGCGGATCGACCCGATCTGGCCGGCCGATGAGCACATCAATACCTCCGGTGCGCTGGTTACCTTCGAGCCCGGCGCACGTTCGGCCTGGCATACCCATCCGGCCGGTCAGCGTCTGCTGGTTACTTCCGGCGTCGGCCTGACCCAGGAATGGGGCAAGCCGGTCCGGGTAATCCGCCCCGGCGACGTGGTCTGGTGTCCGCCAGGCGTCAAGCACTGGCATGGCGCGGCTCCGGACACGGCGATGACCCATATGGCGATCACCGCGACCCTGGACGGCAAGAACGTCAACTGGCTGGAGAAAGTGAGCGATGAGCAGTATGGCCAAACGCATCAGGACTAGGTCGGGCCTGGCCATCGCTGCACTCGGCGTCGTTCTGGGCCTCGGCGAACCGGCGCGTAGCGCCATCGCCGAGGAGAACCCGGAGCAACCTGCCAGCAGCCATGCAACCCTCGACGCACGTCAGCAGGCCATCGTGCCGATCGCTGCGTTCGCTGCCGCCGGTGATATCGCGAGGCTCAACGGCGCCCTCGAACAGGGCCTCGACCTCGGCATGAGCATCAGCGACGCCCGTGAGGTGCTGGTACAGCTCTACGCCTATGCGGGTTTTCCGCGCAGTCTCAATGCGCTGTCCGAGCTGATGAGGGTCGTCGAGGCACGCAAGGCCAGGGGCATCGAAGATGCGCCCGGGCGCGAGCCGAGTCAGCCCGTGCCCAAGGGCGATGCGCTGCTGGCTGCCGGCACGGCCAACCAGACCAGGCTGGCCGGAGCCGTGGTCGAGGGGCCGTTGTTCGACTTCGCCCCGGTAGCCAATGAGTACCTGCGCGCTCACCTGTTCGGTGCCATCTTCGAACGCGACAACCTCGACTGGCACAGCCGTGAACTGGCAACCCTGAGCATGCTCGCGGCACTGCCCGGCGCCGAGGCGCAACTGCAGGCGCACATGCGCATGAGCATGAACATCGGTGTCAGTGCCGCACAGTTACGGCAGCTGAGCGAGGTGCTGGGGGAGCGCGTCACCGCCGAAGCTGCCGAGCGCGCCCAGCAGGCGCTGCAGCGCCAGCTGAGCCCGTAACAGGTTTCGGCCCGGCTGGCCTTCGCACAGGCTAGCCGGCGCTCGGCAGATGATCCGCAGGATCGAAGCGCTCGCCGGTGTCCAGGCGAATTCCGCGCAGGTGCCGGGTGTGCAGGTACGAGGCATGCAGGGCCTCGGCGAAGTAGCTAATCAGGAGCGAGCGGCGACGTGCGCCGCTCGGGTTCA
>NZ_JAFKCS010000211.1 GCF_017255015.1 Bowmanella yangjiangensis
CTGGCGTACCGGTGATATGCAGCGACTGTGGTGGCGGGCGTGAGGTGGTGAGCGGCTCAGGGCTGTTGTTCCCCTTCGCCCAGGCAGATGCCTTGGCGGCCTGCTTCGTTGAGCTGGCCGTGACACGTTCAGGCCAGGATCGCGTGCCTGAGTGTCTGGAAACCTTCAGTGACCAGGCAGCGCGTGAACGTTTCAGAGCCTTGGGCTGGCTATCCTATGATCTATGACACTTTGATTGAGGTCTGGGACCTTGGCTGAAGCCCCGCGTATCTGTTTCTTGATTCCCTACTTTGGGCGTTGGCCGTTCTGGATGCCGCTGTTTCTCGAGAGTTGCAGGCGCAATCCGGACATCGACTGGCTGCTGTTCAGCGATTGTGGCGTCCCCGAAGGTCTGCCTGAAAATGTCAGAGTCGAACCGATTGATTATGCGAGCTATTGCGCGCAGGTATCGGCGCGCCTGGGGATCAACTTTGCGCCAGAAAATCCATACAAGCTGTGTGATCTGAAGCCGGCGCTGGGCTATGTCCATCAGGAGCACTTGAAAGGCTACGACTTTTGGGCCTTCGGTGATCTCGACCTGATCTATGGACGTCTTCGCGAGTACTTCACGACGGCCAGGCTGGCGCGCTACGACCTCTATTCCACCCATGCTCGCAGAGTCTCCGGACATCTTTGCCTGATCCGTAACACAGACACGATGCGTCGGGCATTCATGCGCATGCCGCGCTGGCAGGAGCGCCTCACGGATCAGACGCATCACGCGCTGGACGAGGGGGCGTTCAGCCGTCTGTTCCTGTGGCGCAAGAACTTCCCGGACCCGCTGTTCAAGCTCGTTGGGTTATTCAATCCATTGCGCAGGCGTAGCGAGTTCGTTGAAGCCTTCAGCACGCCTGACGGCTGTATTCCGTGGCTGGATGGCAGCTTCGACTTTCCGCGCCGATGGTTCTGGAAGGAGGGGCAGCTGAGCAATGACCGTGACGCCGCGCGCGAGTTTCCCTATTTCCACTTCGCGATCTGGAAGCGAGGTGCATGGTCGGGCCGCCCGCTGCCTGCTCCCTCTGCAATCGACGAGCTTGCTCGATGCCCAGCCTGGGTCGTGAGCGAAGATGGCTTTTCTCAATGGACATGAACATGAAGCGCCGGATCAAGGTTCTGCAGCTCCATCCGGACTCCAACATCAAGTCGCAGGATTTTGCCGATCTGGGAGAGCAGATCTTTCACGCACTACCCAGCGAAAGGTTTGAGACCGTCAACGCATTCCTCCGTGGACGGCCTTCTGCTGGACAGCCAGTGAGCCGCGCGGAGCGTTCGGTCTATTTCGGTTTCACTGATGCGCAGCTCAAGGGCATGCGCATTCGCGCCATGTGGCATCTGTATCGCTACTGCCGTCGCGAGCGTTTCGACGTGGTGATCTGTAACC
>NZ_JAFKCS010000212.1 GCF_017255015.1 Bowmanella yangjiangensis
GGCGGCATGACCCTGCCGCAATCGTCCAGAGGGTCGCTGAACTAGCGCTGAGCCTCAGTCTGCAAAGGTGCATAACGACCCGGGGTGACACCGAACACCCGGCGAAACAGGGCAATGAAGGCACTGACATTGTCATAACCCAGGTCCAGCGCAATGGCGGTGACCGGCCGCCCCGCTGCCAGCCACTCCAGCGCATGCAACAACCGCAGGCGCTGGCGCCACTGCTCAAAGCTGAGGCCTGTCTCGACAACGAAGCGTCGGCTCAATGAGCGCGGCGCAATACCTGCCCACGCTGCCCATTCCGGTAGGCGTCGAGTGTCCCCAGGTTGCGCCGATAGCGCCAGAGCAATGCGTAGCAGTCGTGCATCCTGCGGCATCGCCAAGCCGAGAGGGACCTGGGGGGCCACGCCAAGCTCATCGAGAATGACCGCACACAAGCGCTGCTGCGCCGCCTCCGGTGCCGTGGCTGGCCAGGCACTTAGGCGTGCCACCGCCGCCTGCAGCAGCGCCGACACGCCAAGGATGCAGGGCTTGTCGGGCAGATCGGCACATGCCTGCGGTGCAACGTACAGGCTCCAGCCGCTGAACGGGCCGTGCGAACGCAACGCATGTGGCAGGTGCGCCGGAATCCATGCTGCATGGGTAGCCGGGATCACCCAGCGACAATTACCGGCATCGACGCTGAGCAGCCCTCGCGTAGCGCCAAGCAACTGGCCCCTTGCATGCTGATGAGGCGAGGTGTCGCGGGGCAAGGTGCTATGCGCTGCCGCAGCTAACAGCAGCGGGCCACAGTGGGAATCAGCCAGTTCGAACGGCAGCAGGGGCGTAGACATGATTGGCGCCAGATCGTCATCGAATGGCATTTATAGCGCACATACGCCACGCCAGCGCCGATAGGATGATACTTCCTGACCACAATCGGAGTTATGCAATGCGCGCTGAAGACCTGCTGCCTGCGGGCATGGATCAGATCAAACGCAATGGCGTCGTGATCCGCAAGGGGAGCGTCGGTGCCTTTCTGGCCAACGCCAAGATACTCTGCGATCACCAAGCCGCCCCCGAACAACGCGCGATCGCTGAGCACGATCTGTTGGCGACGCTACCAGCACTGCGCGCCCTGGGCCTGTTCGAAGTGCTGTCGGTACGCGACGAGGCGCTGCGCCAATGGCTGGCGCCTCACCTGCGAGACGCCGACACCAGCCAGAGCAGGCCACTCTAGGACTCACAGCAGGTCCGTCAGTCTGCGGTCGCACGTTAGGGTAGACAACGCCCCCTCACCTCAAGCCTGCACCGTCCCTTCCTTGCGCAGCAGGTAGCTGTCCATGATCCAGCCGTTACGCTCGCGCGCCTCGGCGCGGGTGCCGGCGATCTTGTCGGCCAGTTCGTCCAGCGGGCCGGCCATGAGGATTTCGTCG
>NZ_JAFKCS010000213.1 GCF_017255015.1 Bowmanella yangjiangensis
GGCTTGGCGTCGGCAATCTGCCCCCAGCGACGCATCTGCGTCAGGTACCAGATGGCGTCGGAGTAGTAGGGGTAGGTGGCGTGGTAGCGGAAGAACACGTTGAAGTCCGGAACCTCGCGCTTGTCGCCTTTCTCGAATTCGAAGGTGCCGGTCATCGAGTTGGCGATGACCTTGGCATCGGCGCCGACGTACTCCGGACGCGAGAGAATTTCCACTGCCTCGGCGCGATTGGCGTTGTCGTCCGCATCCAGCCATTTGCCGGCGCGGATCAGCGCCTTGATCAGGCGCTTGTGAGTCTCCGGATTGGCTTGCGCCCAGCTGCGCGAGACGCCGAAGACCTTCTCCGACATGTTCCTGCGAATCGCGTAGTCGGCCACCACCGGCACGCCGATACCCTTGAACACGGCTGCCTGGTTCCAGGGCTCACCGACGCTGTAACCGCTGATGGTGCCGGCTTCGAGTGTCGCCGGCATCTGCGGCGGCGGCGTTACCGAGAGCAGTGCCTGGGCATCGATCTGGCCGCTGATGTCGCCCTTGTTCGGGGCGTAGTAACCGGGGTTGATACCGCCAGCCGCGAGCCAGTAGCGCAACTCGTAGTTGTGCGTCGACACCGGGAAAACCATGCCCAGATTGAAGGGCTTGCCGGCAGCGGCGTACTGCTCGATCACCGGCTTGAGCGCGTCGGCCTTGATCGGATGCACGGGTTTGCCATCGGCCATTGGCACCTGTGGCTTCATCGCCTGCCAGACCTCGTTGGAAACCGTGATGGCATTGCCATTGAGGTCCATGGTGAAGGCCGTGACCACATCCGCCTTGGTGCCGAAGCCGATGGTGGCCCCCAGTGGCTGGCCGGAGAGCATGTGCGCGCCGTCCAGTTCGCCGTCGATCACCCGGTCCAGCAACACCTTCCAGTTGGCCTGCGCCTCGAGCGTTACATACAGCCCTTCGTCCTCGAAGTAGCCCTTTTCGTAGGCGATGGCCAGCGGCGCCATGTCGGTGAGCTTGATGAACCCCAGTTTCAGTTCAGCTTTCTCCGGTTCGGCGGCGTGCAGCAACGGCGCGCTCAGCAGACCCAGGGCAAGCCCCAGCGAAGACAGGCGGCGGGGCGATAGGCGATGGAGCATGGCATTTCCTCGACTGACAGAAACGAAAAAAGACGTCGCAGACAACCTGCTGCCGATGGCAACGAGGAGTCTTTGACGTCTTTGTCGGTGTGCCCGAATCGCCGCCGTTGGCGATCTGGAGCGTGGTCAGGGTTTCCTTAGCAAGGCCTTTGCCAGCTTTCGTCGTGGCTGCCCTGGGATATGGATAAATCCATATCTTTCAAGGACCTGGCTCTTCAGTGACGGCTCCGTCAGGGTGCTCGATCCTGCTGCGGACTGCCCAAAGACTGTGCAGCAGG
>NZ_JAFKCS010000214.1 GCF_017255015.1 Bowmanella yangjiangensis
GTTTCGGGGCTTTTGTTTTCTGGGGCATGCAAAGCGTCAAAACCCCTGCGGTTTGGCGTGTCGACGAGGCGTGCCGGCACCTTTGGCGTCGATAAACCTTCGACTCGCTCACATTCTTTGCATCCTCTCGGGGAGTGGAAAAGGTCGATCCTGTGAGGGCTCGACGCTGTCTCCCAGTCAAGGAATCGTTATGCGATGAGGCAAAGGGCGGGATGTTCAACCGGCTTGCGGCGTTAGTCAAAAAAGCAGCGCCAAAATCATGATGAGTGGTCGTTAATCACCGCTGAACCCGGCGATAAGCTCGGTTGCAAGTCGGAGGTCGTGCTCGCGTTCTCGTGGGGCGGCGGTCTGGCGGGACTGAGTAGGCCTGCGTTGGCCGTTTATCCATGGAGTTCAGTCATGATCGATCTTGCCACCTGGAACCTCACCATTCCCGTAGGCGTGCCTGCGACCGTCATCGATACGCCCCTCCTGGTCGGCGGGTATCAGGATGACTACTTTCAGTCCCGCGACGGGCGGATTTTCTTCTGGGCGCCGGCCAATGGCTCTACCACCAGCAACTCGGTGTACCCGCGCAGCGAACTGAGGGAAACCTATGCCGATGGCACGCTGCGGAACTGGTCCTACACTGCTGCGACCGATGTACTGAGCGCGACCGCCAGAATCACTCAGGTGCCTGCCAGCGGCATGTTGGCGTTCTCGCAGATTCACTCCAAGCAGGGCACTTCACCGCCCTTGATGCTGGGTTACCAGTATGTGCCGCAGACGGGTTACGGCAACGTGGTGATCGCGTTTCGCGGGCATCCTGCCGACGCCGATTCGTTGAAGATCGTGTTGTCGAGCAAGGTGAGGCTGGATCAGGACTTCAGCTATGAAATTCACCTGGCGAAGAACGGCACGCTGAGCATTGGCCTGGTCGAGCCGGGCGGAGCGGTGAAGACCTGGAGTCGCAGCTTGAACAAGGCATGGGCGAGCCATGCCTTGTACTTCAAGGCGGGGGTCTACACCCTCGACAACAGCGGCAATGAAACCAATGCGGGAGCGGCGACCTTCAGCCAGTTGAAGGTCGAGCATCGTTAGCTGCGGTGTTCCGTCGATCGGTCCGCGTCGGCTAGTTGCTGCAGGTCGGGGCGTCAGTCGAGTCGGCCTCTGCGCCCTGGAACTGCGAGATCTGCAGGTGGCAGCGACGGCGTACGGTGCTGTCGAGTATCTGGCTTTGCAGCGGCAGCAGGTCGCCTGTCAGCAGGTTCTGCAGCAGCGGAGTGGCCTTGAAGTGGTTGTCGCCCAATATGGTGTCCTGCATGCCCTCTACCCGGATCATGGCCTTGCCGATGCTTTCCAGGCGGTTGCCGGTGATGACCAGTCGGCCGGCGCTGGGTTGGGCGTTGCGCAGGCTG
>NZ_JAFKCS010000215.1 GCF_017255015.1 Bowmanella yangjiangensis
CGTCAGGTCCTCGTACAGCGAGAACTTCTGCGTCATGTAGCCGAATCGTCGCATGAGCGCTTCGGCATCCTGCGGAATCCGGTAGCCCAGCACCTCGATCTCTCCCGCGCTGGGCAGCAGCAGACCGCAGAGCATGCGGATGGTGGTCGACTTGCCGCAGCCGTTGGGACCGAGGAAGCCGAACACCTCGGCGCGTTCGACGCGCAGGTCGAGGCCGTCGACGGCGGTCAGATCGCCGAAGCGCTTGCTCAGGCCGCTGGCGCGGATCACCGTCTCACTCATCGTCGCTACGCTCCGCCTGCAGCGGCAGGCCGGCTGGCAGATCGCGGGCCTCGTCACCCAGCAGCACGGCTTCGGCGCGGTAGGTCAGGCGGCTGGCGTCATCACCGTTGAGGGCGTAGTAGGGGGTGAAGCTGGCTTCGCTGGCGATGCTGCGGATGCGTGCCTGCAGCGGTCGTTCATGACCTTCGACCCGGACCCGCAGGGTAGCGCCGACGGCCAGCGTCGGGCGTACCGAGGCGGGAATGAACAGGCGCGCATAGGGCGCCTCGCCGACCAGCAGGCTGACCAGTTCCGCGTTCATCGGTGGCTGATCGCCGGGGTGGAACGGCAGGGCGTCGACGCGACCGGCGCGCGGCGCATGCAGGCTCAGGTGCTCGCGGTCCAGGCGTAGTCGCTCCAGCTGCGCGGTGGCGGCTTCGACGGCGGCGTTGGCCTGTTCGACCTGCTCCGGGCGAGTGCCGTTGGTCAGTTCGCGCAGGCGGGCGGCGCTGGCCTCGCTGGCGGCCACCAGGCGGTCGCGGGTAGCGCGGGCGCGGTCACGCTCGGCCACGGCGACCTGGCCACGGGCATACAGGGCGCTGATGCGGCGTTCGTCGCGCACGGCTTCGTCACGTTCGGCCCTGGCCTGCTGGAGGCTGGCGCTGGCGGCCTGGATCTGTTCGATACGTGCGCCGTTGCTCAGTTCTTCCAGGCGGGCTTTGGCCTGGTTCAGCTCGGCCTCGGCCTGACGGACGCGGGCGTCCAGCCGGCGCGGGTCGAGCTCCAGCAGCAACTGGCCGGACACGACCTGCTCGCCTTCGCTGACCTTCCACTCCAGCACGCGCTCCGAGACCTCGGCAGGCAGGCCGATGCGGTCCCACTCCAGGGTGCCCAGCAGCGGTTGCTGCGCCGGTTCGTTGCAGGCGGCCAGTGGCAGCATGAGCAGCAGGCAGAGCAGTCGTCGATCAATGGCCATCGGGCACCTCCAGTCCATGGGCGAACAGCGCCAGGGTGTGCTCGACCATCCTCTGGTCGGCGATCTCGGCGCTGGCGAAGATGCCGCGCCAGAGCGGGGCGGCGGCGTAGGGCAGCATGGTGGCGCCGATCAGCGAGACCACCAGCAGGCGAGG
>NZ_JAFKCS010000216.1 GCF_017255015.1 Bowmanella yangjiangensis
GACGATGCGCGCGTCGAGGACCCGGTGGGTACGCCGCCCCTGATCGGACGCACAGCGATCGAACGCTTCTACCACAAGGGACTGGGCCGCAACAAAGTCCATGCACGTCTCACCGGGCCGGTGCGGGTGGCTGGCAACTGTGCAGCGATGCCGTTTCGTATCGAGCTGGAGTGGGGTGGTCAGCCCTGCACCATCATGGTGATCGACGTGATGGAGTTCAACGAGGACGGCCGTTTCCAGTCGATGAAGGCGTATTGGGGCGTGGACAATCTGGAGCTTCGTTGAACGCGTTCCAGGACGATGAGCCGACGGCGGTACAGCACAGCATTCGCCGGCCAGCCCCCTCCGCGTTCAGTCAATGAAGTCTCGATTCTGTGTCTCGCCCGTCTCGTAGTAGGCCGTGAGGTTTTCGCCGATCTGCCGCACCGTCCTGTCGAAGGTATTTGCCAGCAGGCGCTCCACAAGACGGCCGCCACGCAGGCGATAGTCCAGGCACAAGGTCATGCGGCTGCCGCTGCCGTGCGCTTCCAGGGCATAGCTGAAGCGAGCCTCGCGAAAGGGGGAGGGCGCTCCCCGGTTGGCCTTGTGCAGATGCAGGACGAAACCCGAACCCTCCTGCCAGTCGACTACCGTTTCATCCAGCCATTGACCATAGCGGCGTTGCACCCGGCGACTGGCGCCGCGACCACTCTGCGGGCCAGGGTGGAACCAGCAACCGGTCAATCCGGGTACGTAGTAGGGCGCCAGGCTGAGATCGCTGAGGAACTTCCAGGCGCTTTCCAGCGAGAGGTTGAGGTGAATGGTATGACTGGCATGGGTGGACATGAAGGGCTCCTTCAACTTATGACGCTGTGCGCGACGTCGAGGAAGTGCGCCTACAGGCATGCTTCGCCCCCATCGGGTCCAGGCTGCGGATGTTCATTGCGCCCCTTCAACGTCGCGTCGTCAGACAATTGCTTGCTGGCGAGACTAGGGGAGCGTAAGCAGGCGGACTACGTCCGAGCGGACGATGCGTTTTTCCGATGAGGGTGAGGGGCAGGAGGCAACCACACTCGACTCATGCCGAGTAGTCCTCTCGGACGATGTTGCTGCGCCGCAGCATCGAAATAATCCCGGCACTACCACGAGCCGAGGAAGTCGCCGATGGTCGCGTCGAATGGACAGTACATCACTCTGCAGGATGGCCTGCGCCTGCATTACCTGGACCAGGGAGCAGGGCAGCCGGTGGTATTCATCCACGGCAGCGGGCCGGGTGCCAGCGGGCATAGCAACATCAAGCAGAACTACCCACAGCTCGCCGCAGCCGGCCACCGCGTGATCGTGCCCGACCTGCCCGGGTACGGTGCTTCGGACAAGCCCGAGACTCAATACACCCTGGACTTCTTCGTTG
>NZ_JAFKCS010000217.1 GCF_017255015.1 Bowmanella yangjiangensis
GGCTGCAGGAGTCGCTCGGTGCGCCGCGCCTATGAGCGCTGACGCTTGCGTTGCTGCTTGACGCGATACATCTCGCCATCCGCCAGGATGATGGCTTCCTCGGCGCTGGTTTCGGCGGGCATCACGGCAGCCACCCCGACGCTTGCGCCCTGATAGTCGAGGGCTTCCACGCCATCGCCCAACGGGTAGCGCCCGATCGTCGCGCGACTCAGGCGCTCCTGCATCAGGCTGGCGGCGGTACTCAGCTCCTGGTCCAGGGCCGCGCTTTCCGGCGATGCGCCCTGGGCGATGACGATGAACTCGTCACCGCCAACGCGGCCAACGCTGTCACTGTTGCGCAGGCTGCGCTTCAGCTGGTTGGCCACGCCCCGGAGAAAGTGGTCGCCGGCCTGGTGGCCATAGACGTCATTGATGAGCTTGAACCCGTCCAGATCGATGACCCCGATCAGCACGTACCTGTTATCCCGCTGCGCCAGGGCATACAGATGCTCCAGGTCGCGCAGGATGGCGCGCCGATTGGCGAGGCCGGTGAGAGGATCGGTCAGGGCAAGCGTGGCCAGCTCGGCGTTGGCGGCCTGGAGTTGCTCGACCAGCAGCTCGCGCTCCAGAAAGTAGCCCAGCAGCGTCGACAGCAAGCGCAGCACCGGTTCGACCTTGGGCGAACAGGCGACCTGCTGCGAACTTGCCGCGCAGACCGTACCCAGCACATGGCCGGCCTGGGAACGGATGGGCGCACTCAGGTAGGTCTTGATTCCCAGCGCCTGGGCGGCGTCGGAATCACCCCAGCACTCTGAAACGTTGTCCGAGTAGGGGCGGTTCTCCTCCAAAGCCCGCTTGCACAGGGTGTCAGCCCAGGGCACCACGAGCCCTTCGGGGATGACCATCGGCCCCGTGTTGCGGGCGATCTCGACCCGCTGAAAGCCTTGTTCAAGGTTGATGGTCGTCAGGTAGGTCGACTCCATACCCGTGAGCTGGCCGAGCAGCGCCAGCAGAGGGCGAGCCAACTGTTCCAGGGAGCGGGCCTGGGGAACGGTTTCCGACAGGAGGGATAGGATCTGGTCCATCTGGACGTACCAATAGCGAGGCCACAGAACCGTTGTCGATCAGGAAAGAGCTGCCCGAATGAAGCGCGTTTCCCTAGATGCCGACGATCACTGCTGACAGCCCACCGCTGCTGAGCCATTCCCTTAAGGTGGCATCACTCTAAGAATAGAGGGTCTTTGCCCAAGTCGCGTTTTTTTCAGAACACTCGGCGGAGCTTCAGGGCTGCGGACCGGCGCCGAGCCCCGAAACGCGACTGACTAGCCCCGGCTCAACCCGGTCAAGCGGGACGACAGCGCCTGCATGGCACTACTGACCTCATCCAGCGCCTGGGCATCGCGAGCGTT
>NZ_JAFKCS010000218.1 GCF_017255015.1 Bowmanella yangjiangensis
GGGTCTGTTCCGTCAGCACATGGTGCGCAAGGGGCGCAACCGCGACACCGCCTGGTTCTCCATCATCGACGGCGAGTGGCCGGGCTGCCGGAATGCGTTCCAGCTGTGGCTGGCGGCGGAGAACTTCGACGAGCAGGGCCAGCAGCGGCAGCGCCTGGAGGCGCTGCGCGGCTGATTCGAGGCTGTACCGGCCTGGTGGGCGATGAAGCGAATCACTTCTTCCAGCAGTCGGCAAAGCGCTCGCACACGGCATAGCGCTTGTCCAGGTCGGCCATGCGTGTCAGGTGGCTGTCGAGGCTTTCCTTCAGCACCTCCTGACCCGCCTTGCGGTAGTAGCGCAGCATGCGGATATTGACCGTGAGTGCCAGGGTCTTGTCCGTGGCTGTGCTGTTGGGGACCAGTTTGCGCAGTTCGGCCGTGTCCAGTTGTCTGAGGTACTTGCCGTATTCGTTCTCGTAGCGTTCGAGTGTTCTCTGCTTGCTGGTCGAGAGCTCCTGCGTGGCGATGTCGATGTTCCGCTGGTACTCGTCCCAGTAAGCCGCTGGCAGAGTGAACCCCATGCGTCGGGTGCGTTCGTCGATCTGCTTGTCGAAGTTGTCGCCGAGCAGCGTCTTGTCCAGCGGCGGCTGCTCGGTCTTCATCGATTCGATGAGGCTCTCTGCGATGATCCGTTCGATCATGCCGACACGTTCCTGGGTATCGGGTTGCGCCTCAGGCGTCACGGGAAACAGCCCGTTGCTGCCTGTGCATTCAGGCAGCCCCTTGCTGAGCAATGGCACGGGGGAACGCGATACCTGGTCGCCGACCTGATGCAGACGATTCAACATTGCACGGCACATCTTGTCGGCGTACTCGAAGGTCAGCTCGTATTCCGCTCCGGGCTGTGGCGTGTAGCTGAACATGCTCCCGCACACGCTGCTCCGGCCCTGGGTGTTCACCATGAGCACGGCCTCCCTGCCTGGTTTCAGACGTATTTCCAGATAGGGCTCCGCGTCGGCAGGTGGGGCGATGGACATGTCCACCCGGCGTGCGGTGTTGGCCACGAACAGGTTATTGAGTATTCCAGTGGTTTGCCCTGCGCAGTGCTGGGCATCGAATACCGCGAGCGTGGCGCTATCCAGGCCGCTTATGAAACGCAGCTTGGCCGCGTCGGCTTCGCCGGCGTCCGGGTAGGTACCGTGGATGCTGCATCCGCTCAGCAGCAGGGCAAGAAGGGGCATCGCCGCGAGGGCACGCAGGGTGGTCGAGTGAAGCATCGGCAGGTCGTCCTTGATGTGAGGCATGCGGGCGTGAGGCGGGCATGCTAGTTAATGGCGATGTGCCAGTCCAGCGTGTCGCGCTACTCCATCTCGAACAGGCCGTCACGCAGTTGCGCGCCG
>NZ_JAFKCS010000219.1 GCF_017255015.1 Bowmanella yangjiangensis
CGTTACGACCAGCGGCCAGGCCGGCAGTCAGCTCGGCGTTGAGACGGCGCTGCTCCTGCGCCAGCCGGCTGGTATCGATTCCGGCGCCAGTCAGCTCGCCACGCATGCGGCTGAGTTGGGTTTGCTGACGAGCCTCTACGCGCTCCAGGCGCTGCAGCTCGCTGGTCATATCGCGATACTGCGTTTTCAGCCGCTCGCTGGGGCGATCGGTGTTGATCAACTCGCTCTGCAGGGCGCGCAGTTGGTCCTTGGTGCTGCGCACGGCCTTGCCGGTGGCGTCAAGGTCGCGCTCAAGATCGCGGGCAATGTTCACCTGGCGCAGCGGCTTTTCGACCGCGCGCACCATGTCCTGGTATTCCTTGCGGAAACCGGCCACCTCCTTGGTGGCTTGGTCCAGGTCGGCCGTCAGCCGCAGTTCAACATCAGTCATGGCATCAGCCTTTCATTGCGCGGCGAAAGAGGGTCCACGGGTACTGCCATACAGCGTGATGGCCAAGTCTCACCAGCTGGCAGGCCGCTTCATCCAACTGCTTCAGGCTGTCTGCCGCATGCTGGCCACTTTGGCCAGCATGCGAAAAAAACTGGGGTTGGCCTCCTTGCAGCCATCAACCAAGGCCTCCAGATCACTCGGCAGCATCTGTTCCAGGTCAGCGAGTTTCAGGCCGGTGAACAGCGGCAAGTCGGGCAGGCGCACATCCTCCAGCAGCAACTCGTCGATCAGGTCGCCGCCCGGCTTGGTCTCCAGCAGGCCGCGCACCTGGGCAACGGTCAGCTCCATACAGCACACGCGAGTGCCATTGCTGAGCGTTTTGATAACAGACTTACCGGTGGCGCCTTCGCTCATCTCAATCTCCGGGCAATAAAAAACCCGCCGTAGCGGGTTGCGTGTTGGGCTAAAAACTAGAAAAAGCGCATCAGGGCACCCAGGAAAGCCGGGACACCGGTGAACAAAAGAAAAAGAATGATGATCGCGGGAATCGATGCCAATACCCACTTGACCATGAAGCGCACCATTGCGCCGAAGCTCATGTTGATATCAACCACAACGACAGGCTGGGCTCCTGGATACTGCTGTTCTGCTTCATATACTGCAGGCGAGCGCTTGGCGCGCTCCGCATTAGCTGCCTGTTCTAGTTGGCGCTGTGCTTTTACCTCAGCGGCATGGCGCTCAAAACCTTCGTAATTCACCCCGCACTTTACGCAGTCTTCAGGGCTTTGCTGCACCTCGGCCAAAGTAGGCTCGTACCGGCATTTTGGGCACTGCATCGGGTTTCCCTCCCTACGGATATGGCAAGGAATGTAGCCGATCAGCGCCAGCACCGAAACCCGGCCATCCCTGGCCGAGCCAGGATCAGGCCGCAGCCTTCTCCTTCTTG
>NZ_JAFKCS010000022.1 GCF_017255015.1 Bowmanella yangjiangensis
GCTATTGTTGGAATGAAGATCTATTGCGCTATAGTAGTTCATGTCAGCCTCCGATCAGCTTGTTGGATCTCACTTACAGCGTAATAGCTGTAGCTGATCCGCGAGGCTGATTAGAGGATTATTCAGAGTTGTCGATCACTGCCGCCCTCTGTGATTCGGTAAAACGTGATTTTTACATTGTCATTTTGTAGCACGCCTGTAACCCTTTGCCCAGCAAGAGTTTTTTTGGTGGTATCGATATAGTGTCGGGGGAAAGGCGGAACTGTTTCGTACCATTTTAGATATACAGAACGCTCTCTTTAGCTGCTTTATTTAGTAGTTGAATCCCTTCGTGGACTTCGCGTTCTTCGTGTTTAATGAGTTTTAAAATACCAGCTTCACCACGATGATCAGAAGAACACGAAGAAGGTATTTTTCATCACAGATAAACTCTGGCTTGCACAATTTCAACGAACCTGGTCTGTTGGCCCTATTACTAAAAAGCAGGCGCGCTTGGCCTTGTTAAGGCTCCTGGCGTATACTAGTACGGAACTTCCGTACATTAAGGTGCCGTTTTATGGACACAATCAGTGTAAACAAATTCAGAGATAACCTTAAAAGCGTTGTAGAGCAAGTGGTTAGCCGACACGAACCGCTCAAGGTAACGCGCCGTGCAGGAGAGGCTTTTGTGGTGATAAGTGCCGACGACTGGGAACGAGAGCAGGAAACTCTTCACGTACTCCAAAGCAAGAATCTTATGCAGCAGATTGCCGACTCTCTTGAAACCCACACCCGTGGACAAGGCTATAAACCCACTGGCGAGCAGATGGATGAGATCACTGGTATTTGAGGGCAACACTTGGGCAGCGTATGAGGCTATGCGCGAAAAAGACAAACCTCTGCACAAGGCCCTGTGTAAATTGCTCAAGGAAATGCTGCGCTCCGATGACCCATCTTCCGGACTGGGAAAGCCAGAACCACTGAAGCACAACCTCTCTGGCTTGTGGTCCAAGCGGATATCACAAAAAGACCGTTTGATATATCGGTTCGACGATGAGTGCACTTATATCTTTGCTATTGGTGGTCACTACGATCAGCCTTAACTGGCCCAAAAGAAAAGCCGAGGGCACTATTGTGCTTCTCGGCTTACCTTCTTCGTTATCCATCTAAAACTCTGTGGCGCTTACGCCAAACAGCACTCAATTTAGCTTGCGCGGCACTGCTTCGGATTGATACATAGATATCTGGTGATGGTCTGGGTCGGCGATTTCTGCAGACCAGCCGCCGGGGGCGTGGCTCACCGGCGTGACTATGGTGACGCCTTTTTCTGATAGCGCGGCAACCACATCGTCGATACCGCCATCGGGCAGATCAAACACAATAATGGGTGTGTTTCCTGGTCGTGATTCCTGTTTAAAGAACAGTAGTTCCACCTCATTGGCCGTTTGCGCTATTAACCAGTCACCGTCTTCACCTTCCATTCTCTGCATCGCCAGCCCCAGCGCATCGCGGTAGAAGGCTTCGGTCTTATCAATGTCGCTTACGTAATAACAAATAGCGCCAAGCTTACTTTGACCAAACATTGTCTTTTTCCTTTTTTTGGGTTGATTTCATCCTAGGTTGCCGCAATGGGCCGTTTTGTGAGCTAAGCATAAAAAGATGTCCGTCCGGGTCGTGAGTGGCGAGCATCACATGCTCCCTGCAAGGCAATTTGCGTAATGCCTGACGTATGCGGCCAAACGCCAGCCCCTCTTTTAAACCTCTAAGTTCAAGTACATGACTGCCGTCGAACTGACGCCAGCGCCGTTTAATTTGCACTATGCGTTGGCGCAGGGCCGCATCTGACACACGCATTAACCAGGCTATCTCAGCTTTAGTATGCCCGGTTAGGGCCAGAAGCGCGGTCGTTTTAAGGCTTGGCGGTAATCTGCTGACAAAAGAGGTGGTTGATGCTTCGCTTTGTGTTTGCTCATCACTTAAGTAGGCAAATGACGCTTCCCGTTTTCGCCGTCTTATGGCCGAGCGGGCATGAAAGGCTGACTGATTTCGAATAGCGCCAACTAACCAGCGGCGGTTATCAACACAGGCCATATCGGTTCGACCTGTCTCGATGGCGGCAAGCAGTGCGGTCTGAAGCAGATCCTCAGCTTCATCGGCATGCCATGCCAACTTATGGGCATACCGCAAAAGCGCGGTATAGTGTTTATCTTTTCTTATCACAAATGCAATGCCCCTATCCCAGGGTTCTGCCACGCTATCGGGCAAACGCAGAGATAAACTGTCCCTGTTTGATTTAACTGCCTATATGGCAATGATTTAGCCAGACGGCGCAAAAACGATCAATAGCATCATAGAGAAATGCCCCTGTGCCATCACTCTTACTCTTGACCTTAGAGAAACTGCTTCAGTCTCCCTGAATTTAAAGGTGATGATTGCAGACCGGAACTGGCTTACTCGATTTCAGTGAGTCAGACATCTTGCGCTTTCAACTGCCAAGTTGGGAAAGCAAGCCCCTTCGTGGACTTCGCGTTCTTCGTGTTTAAGGAGTTTTAAAATACAGCCTCACCACAAAGATCAGAAGAACACGAAGAATGGGCAATCTCTTTCATCCTTTGTAGTAAAGCTATCCAATGACCTGCAACAGTTTTACATACATAGTCAAAAAACAGATTGAACAGCTTTAGCTAGCCTGAAAGCCAACAGGCAGGACGCATGTTTGTAAAAATAACAGGCGCGCAAAGGACTGCGTCTCATAAAGAACAGAGAGGTTAGCCAATTGGTACAGCAAAAGCAGACAGTTGATACTGCGTTATTCAGTTCGTTGTCGCCAATATAGAAAAATCTCACTCTGCGGGTATAACCTTCACATCTTGGCGACATTTTAGTCACATTGGCTTTGCTAGCTTCCCCTTTGTTCCATCAAATAGATAGGCTCAACATTTGGAAGGTAGCAATATGAACAGGCAATTAACGCAAATATCCTGGTTGACTCTGTGGGCGCTGCTGATTGGCTTGCCACTTTTCAGCCAGGCCGCAGAAGCACCCGGTGCGCTGACTGTTATCGTTAAAGATCAGAATACTGAGCGCCCCCTTGCGGATGTGCAGATTACCGTCAGGGAACGGGAAACCTCGTCCACACAAACCTTTGCAACCGACGCACAGGGGCGCATCGTTATTGAACAGCTTGACCCCGGTCTGTACTCGGTAAGCCTGGCCAAAAACGGTTTCGCCTCATTGTATGAGCCAAGCATACGGGTGGTGACGCGGAAAAATATCAAACTGGCATTCGAACTTAGAGAGCAAGCCATTGAAGTGGTAGAGGTTAGAGCGCAGCAAGCCGATACCTTTGCCTCAGGCTCCAGCACCTATCTGGACCGCGAGGCGCTGCGCAGCGCGGTGGGCGGTGGCGCCGATCCACTGCTGTCTTTGGACGGCTTACCAGGCCTGGCATCAGCCAGTGAATTTGCCAGCTTTAGCGTACGTGGCCGTGGCCCCAGAGATAATTTGATATTCGTTGATGACTTTCCCTTTGATAAAGCGGTGCACTTTGATGCCACCTTAGGGGAAGAGGAAGATGTTGGCGGTGGTGGCCGTTTCTCGATTTTCGCCCCGAATGTGATCAGTAGCGCTGAGTTCTCCCCCGGAGGCTGGGGAGCGGCCTATGGTGGGCGGGCGGCATCGCTACTGAAACTGCAGGTTGCCGATGGCAATCCAAGCCCATCGGCAAGTTTCCGCTACGACCTGGCTGGGTTTGAGGTGGGTTACGATGGCCCGGTTGGTGATGACGCAACGATGCTGTTTTCTGCCCGGCGCCTGGACTTTGGCCAGTTGTTTGAAACCATTGAAGAGCTGGATATTGGCGAGCCGGTGTTAAGAGATATCATCCTAAAGTCAGTGATACCTATTAACCAGAACCACAGCGTTGAAATTCTGCTGATGGATACGCAGGAAGACTATCGCCGCGACGTTACGCATGTGTTTGCCTCACCCAACTTTGAAGATGCCGCGCTGCTGGACTTCAAACAAGACAGTGATTTATATGGCCTGACATTGCGCTCATTAGTGGGTGAAAAAGCGGTCTGGACCAATAAGCTGTATTACCGCAAAAGCGACAAGCTAAGCTCAGAAGGTGAAGCTTTTCCTGATCTGGTGCCAGAAGGCTCACCGGCCGCCAGTTTCCCGGTTAGGGAAGATATTATTAGCATCGCTGAAGATGAAACCGAGCTTGGCTGGCGCAGTGATTTTGAGACAACCAATCACTGGGGGCTGTTCAGTGCCGGGGTACGGCTGACGCAAATTGAACTGGACTACAGCACGGTGCTGGATGGCGATTGGATCCGCTTTGTGTACGACGATGATGACTTCAGAGCTGACCCACAGCAGCGCTATATTGTGCTAACGCCTTCGCACATCAACTCGGCAATAAAACACAAAGAAACCAGCTATGCTGGCTATGTCGAGCAGGTTTTTCAATTCGGTGATTGGGATGTTGGCACCGGCTTACGCCTGGAGCGCGATGGTTTTGCCGATGAACGCCTGGTTGCTCCCAGGCTCAGCCTTAACTGGCAGCCGGGTAAAAAAGTCAGGTATTTTGCCAGCGCCGGGCTGTTCCATCAGTCGCCAAGGTACTTAGAACTGGCCGCTAACGAGTCAAACACACTTAAGAATGAAACAATCACCCATACCAGCATAGGTTTAAAATACTTCCCCGACAGCAACTGGTCGGTATTAACCGAGGCCTATTATCAACGTCTCGACGACCTGGTGGTCGACCTTGACCGGGCCAGCGGCACCTTTGCCAACCTGGGCGATGGCAGCTCCTATGGGGTCGATATTGTGGTTAACGGTACGCTGTTCGAAGGCCTGTACGCCAGCGCCACCTATTCTTACAACGATGCAGTAGTTGACCGCAAGGACGGGCGCGGTGAGGTGGCGGCGGAATTTAACCGCAAGCATGTCGCCACCCTGGGCCTGACCTGGGAAATCAGCGACCGCTGGAAAGTTGCAGCGCGCTACAAATACCTTTCCGGTCGCCCAGATGATAACTTTGTTATTCATGCAGACGTATTGGGGCCGGGGCAAATGCTGCGTTACTCAAAAGAGATCACTGAGCGTAATGTTGGTCGCAAAGACGGCGCTGGCTTGTTAAACCTTCGGGTTGACTATCGGCGCGCCTTTGGGCCGGTTGATGTCACAGCCTTTCTTGATGTGATTAACGTCACGGCAGCCTCGTCAAGCGATGATACCGAGTTTGACTATCGCCGCGGTGTGCTGGTGCAGGACGATAGCGAGGCAGAGCCGTTAATTGGTCTGCGACTGGATTATGCCTGGTAAGGGGCCTGGTTAGGAGCAACAGCTATGGTACATGCGCTTGGTGTGGCACCGGTTAGGGTGCTGATTGTCGAAGACAACCGCGACATATGCGAGAACATTGCCAGCTATCTTGAAAAGCATAGCTATGTGATGGATTTTGCCTATGACGGCATCAGCGCCATGTACCTGGCGTTAACCAATACCTTCGATGTGATTGTGCTGGATCTGATGCTGCCGGGCATGGATGGCCTGAGTTTCTGCCACAAGCTGCGTGCCGATGCCAAAATCGAAACGCCGGTGCTGATGCTCACGGCACGAGACACCCTCGACGATAAACTAAAAGGCTTTGCGGCAGGCGCCGATGATTATCTGGTTAAACCTTTTGCCTTACAGGAGCTACATGCGCGCCTGCAGGCCCTGTACAAACGCAGCCACGGTAAAACCGATTGTCTGTTAACGGTGGCGGATCTGGCGCTCAACAAGTCGACGCTGCAGGTGTCTCGTGCAGGAAGACGGATTGATCTAAACCCTGCGGGTATGAAATTACTGCAGCGCCTGATGGAGCAGGCGCCCTCTGTGGTGGCACGCGATGAGCTGGAAACCTTATTATGGGCAGACGAACGCCCCGATGGTGATGCGCTGCGCTCGCATATGTATAAGCTGCGTCAGGCTATCGACCGGCCATTTGAACGCCCGCTTATTCATACCGTGCATCGTATTGGTTATCGCATTGCACTGGACGATAATTAGTGTACCGCCATAGTTTGCGCAAGCGTGTTGCCATTGCCTTTGCCATCTGCGTTGCAGTGCTTAGCCTGGCCTGGGGATTCGCCTTTTTTGCCGCCATCCGGTTAAGCGAAGACCGGGTGCTAACCCAGCAGTTGCAGGTTGCCGCCAACAGCTATCCCGCTATACCAGCGAATCTGCGCGGCTACGATACGATTGCCAGCCTGCCGGCATCGCTGCAGGCGTGGGCGCAAACAAACCCGGCGGAAGGGTTGTACGAATTTGAAGCCGAAGAGCTGCATGTGGCGGTCATCGCCAACGGCAATCAGCAACGGGCCTTTGTGGTATTCGACGTTACCGGAATTGAAGCGGCATCGTCAGAGGACTGGTGGCTGCTGCTGGTGATCAGCGCTGTTGTGGGTACCCTTGGTGTGCTGGGTTTCGGGCTGGGTGTGCTGGTCATGCGCCAGGCTGTTGCCCCGGTGGCGCAACTGGCCAAAGCGGTGGCCGATATCGACGTACAACAGCTTTCGATGGATGATTATAAACGCATTGAATCCAGCCGCTTTGGCGATGATGAAGTTGGCGTACTGGCAGCAACCATTGAGAGAACGCTTGAGCGTATCAGCGCCTTTATGGCCAGGGAGCGCTATTTTACCAGTTCCGCCAGCCATGAGCTGCGCACGCCCATCACGGTCATTACCGGCGCACTTGAGCTGCTGGAACACAGCGAGCTGTCAGCCAGCGACAGAAAGGCACTGGACAGGGTACGCCGTGCCACCCTTGATATGAAAACCACCATTGACATGTTTTTATGCCTGGCCCGCGAAACCGACGACGGCTTATATCACCAGCAGTTTTTTGTCACGCCATTGGTGAGCAGCGCCATAGACCAGCAGCGCCACCTGCTAAGCCGCAAGCAAGTCGATGTTGACATTGACCAGCGCGCTAACCCCAGAGTTTGCGGCCATCCGCAAGCTTTTGCTATCGCGGTTAATAATCTGGTACGCAATGCATTTGAGCATACCCTCGCCGGTCAGGGGCCCATCACGATTCGGATTGACCAGCAGGAACTACTGGTGACCAATAAGCTAAGCAGTGAAGCTGACGAGCCGCACTTAGCTACCGACGCTTCAGCACAGGGCTATGGTCTGGGGTTGGGTATAGTGCAACGCTTGTGTGAGCGCAATGGCTGGTCGTTTGCACTGCACGCCGATGAAAAGCGCGTGGTAGCCCGCCTTTCCTGGTAACGGCCACAAAGAGGCCTTATTGAAATCAATGGGTCAGAGAGAATTGCTCCAATGTCATAGCTATCGTCTTTACCTAAACTCAACCGACTTCAGTCCCAAGCCTTAAAGGTGAAAATGCCTGAGCCCCCAAACAACCAACGCCCGATAACTATATCGGGCGTTTACGCATTGAATCAACGTTGTACCAATATCAGCTCTGGTCATCCAACAGAGCAAAGATACTCTCTACCGGCACCTCAAAAAAACGCGCCATTTTCAGGGCTATCACCACCGACGGGGTAAAACGCCCGGTTTCCACCGTGCTGATGGTTTTGCGTGATACGCCGATAGCATCCGCCAGTTCTTGCTGAGAGACCTTGCGCTGAGTACGCAGCTTGTGAATATGGTTATCCAGTTGCTCATTCATTCTCTGCCCTCAAGCCTTTCAGTACTGGCAGTGCATAGGCAATCAGCAATACCGCACCCAATGCCGCGCTGATACCTTGCCCGGATATTTGTTTGCCATCTGTTGTTGCACCAAAGGTTGCCCCCAGTGCTATCGAAATTATCAGAAAGGCATTCTTACAGCCGCGCTGATGAAGGTGGTTGGCAAATTCATCCTGAAATTCGCCATACCAGAAGGCAGCTTTAACACTGCCAACGCAATCACGTATGGTGACTAACATACAAACAAGCGCTGCCAGTACAGTGGCCGCATACAGCCAGTTGGCGAATGCTACGTTAAACCACTTATCCAGACAGATAACGACCAGCACTACAGCCATAACAAGGCTGCAGACGGCATTGCGCTTAAGATACTGTTGCTCACGTTCATAGAGGGAAATGGCTTTATTTGTCATCTTCTGCTTCCTTTTCAAGAATATTTTCATGATACCCTTGGGTAACTATTGATACCCAAGGGTTACATAAAGACAAGTTTTATTTTCAGGCAGCAATAGCTTGACTAAGCCGGTCAGTATTTATACAAAACCTTGTGGAACTGCAAAAAATACAAGGATCACTATGAAACCCAGCCACTATTGGTCTGCCCTTTGCCTAAGCGCCGCCTTGCTGGCAGGTTGTCAGAGCGCCAAGGCGCCGGATGCTCAGCAAAGCGCGGCACAAATACAACCCGTACAAATTCCTCAATACAGTGCCCAAAGCTTTTATGACACGGTGAGCCTGTATGGTTCGTCCATTAACCACAACAACAGCCAGGTGCTGGTCAGCAGTGACGCCAGCGGCGTGTTTAATGCCTACAGTTACCCCCTGGATGGCAGTGCGCCGACTCAGTTAATCCATTCCACCACCGATGCCATCAGCGGCGTAAGCTGGTTCCCGGCAGATAACCGAGTGCTGTATACCTCAGATCAAGGGGGTAACGAGCTACACCATTTATATGTGTTGGAAGAAGACGGTAGCAGCCGCGACATCACCCCAGGGGAAAAACTCAAAGCACAGTTTATGGGTTGGCATCAGGACGATATTCACTTTTATGTGGCCACCAATGAACGGGATGCCAAAGCCTTTGATCTGTATCGATACGATAGCGAAGACTACGGCCGTACTTTGGTGTTTGAAAACACCCAGGGCTGGGAGCTGGGTGAGATCAGTAAAAACGGTAACTGGCTGACCTTGATGAAAGTGCATAGCAACGCCGATGACGATATTTATGTGGCTAATCTGCAACAACTTGCCGCCCCACCTCTGCATATCACCCCCCATCAGGGCAAAGTCAGTCACATCGTGTTTAGCTTTACCCCAGACAGTGATGAGTTGATCTACGGTAGCAACGCCCAGGGAGAGTTTACCCAGGCCTGGTCCTATAACCTGTTATCAGGTCAGCGTAACTTGCACTATGCCGACAACTGGGATGTGTCTTTTGTCTACTACTCGGATAGTGGCCGTTATCAGGTAACCGGTGTTAACGCGGATGCCCAAACCCGCCTGACGATTCTGGATACACACAGTGGTAAAGAACTGCTGTTACCGGCCTTACCGGCCGGAGATTTGCGCGGGGTAAACTTCAGCCGCGACGAGCAGCGCATGGTGTTCTACATTAATTCCGATGTGTCTCCGTCCAATTTGTTTAGCTGGCAGGTTGGCAGCAGTGCCGCCAAGCAGCTTAGTCAGTCACTAAACCCACAAATAGACGCCCAGTATCTGGTCAGCAGTGAGGTAGTGCGCTTTCCCAGTTTTGACGGCATCACTATTCCGGCTATCCAGTACCAACCCAAGCAAGCCAGTGCCAGTCATAAAGTACCGGCGATTATCTTTATCCACGGTGGCCCCGGCGGTCAAACCCGCAAGGGTTACAGCGCCATTATCCAGCATCTGGTCAATCATGGTTATGCGGTATTGGGGGTGAATAACCGTGGCTCATCAGGCTATGGCAAAACCTTCTTCCATCTGGATGACAAACGCCATGGCGAAGACGATCTGCAGGACATTGTTTACAGCAAAAAATACCTGCAAAGTCTGGACTGGGTAGACGGCGAGCGTATTGCCGTGATGGGCGGCAGCTATGGCGGCTACCTGACCATGGCCGCCATGGCCTTCACCGATGAGTTTAAACTAGGCATCAATATTTTCGGTGTCACCAACTGGGTGCGCACACTGGAAAGTATTCCACCCTGGTGGGAGAGCTTCCGTCAGTCTCTGTACGACGAACTGGGTGATCCGGCTACCGACAAAGCACGCCTGACCCGTATTTCACCGCTATTCCATGCCGACAAAATCAAAAAGCCGGTGCTGGTAGTACAAGGGGCCAACGATCCCAGGGTTCTGCAGGTTGAGAGTGACGAGATGGTAGAAGCCATTCGCGCTAATAATGTGCCGGTGGAATATGTGCTGTTTGCTGATGAAGGCCATGGCTTTCGCAGCAAGGCCAACCGCATTACCGCCCAGGAAGCCTATCTGAAGTTTCTGCAAACCTATCTATAGGTGGCATTTGCGATTAAGGCCCGCATCGTCGGGCCTTTTTTGTTTGTGTTATGCTCGTTACGCAGCGGAACAGCCAAACCAGAAAGGAGCGAGCATGGTTAGTCGAATGACATTCTTGGCCAATAAGTTATCCGAACGCTTATGGGTACGGCCGTTATTGATGTGCCTGGTGTCTGTTGTTGCCGCTTTTATGGCTCAGTGGCTGGGCAACAGCGGGCTCTCCGTTTATCTACCCAGCATCAGCCGCGACAGCCTGGAAACCCTGCTGAGTATTATGTCATCCAGCATGCTGGTGATAGCCACCTTCTGCGTGGGCTCTATGGTGGCAGCCTATGCCAGCGCTGGTAACAGTGCCACACCGCGTTCCTTCGCCCTGGTAATTGCCGATGATGTGTCACAAAACGCCCTGGCCACCTTTATCGGCGCCTTTATTTTCAGTGTGGTAGCCATAGTTGCGGTGAAAAACGACTTTTATGCCGAGGGCGGTCACTTTGTGCTGTTTTGTATGACCTTTTCGGTACTGGCGGCAGTCATTGTCACCTTTGTACGCTGGGTCGACCGTATTGCCCGCCTTGGCCGGGTTAATTCCACCATAGATAAAATTGAAGAAGCCACCGCCAAAGCCTTAGAACATCGCAAACAAGCACCGCTGATGGGCGGCATTGCTCTTGCCCCTGTATCAGCCCCGAATAGGGAAGTGTACATACTCAAGCCCGGCTATATTCAGCGCATCGAACTTAGCAGCATTCAAAAATTGGCCGAGCGGCTGGACATGACCGTCAGGCTATTGGTGTTACCTGGCAGTTTTGTCTTTCCCGGCCAGCCGGTTTTGCTGGTAGGCGGGCAGAGAGCTCTGGATGAGCAAGATATCAGCACACTGCAAAGTGCCTTTATTCTCGGCAAAAACCGCACCTTTATTGAAGATCCTCGCTTTGGTTTGGTGGTGCTTTCGCAGGTTGCCTGTAAGGCCCTGTCTCCTGCGGTTAATGATGCAGGTACTGCGATAGATGTGCTATCCAGCTTCGCCCGGCTGTTTAGTCAGTGGAATGAGCCAGTGGCCACAGAGGATATGGCCGACTGCAGGTTCGACCGCATCCAAGTGCCTGAACTGGATATGCAGGATTTGTTTGACGATGCCTTTAACGCCATAGGTCGTGACGGTGCAGGCAGTATTGAAGTGGTGCTAAAGCTACAGAAAACCCTGACGGCGCTGGCTGACTGCCCGGCGCCTGGTATGCGTGAAGCAGCCAGATTGCACGCAGCCAAGGCCTTAGCCCGCGCCGAGCAAAGCCTGTCGCTGGACACAGATAAGCAGCAAGCCAGACAAGCAAGTTGCTGCGCTTCGCCAGCATCATAGAAATAATTGGACGAAAGACCAATTATCTGAAACGGATAACAATAAGCCGCTTGTTCCCCCCGCAGGAATAGCATAATGTGAACACCTGTTTGAATTATTCGGGATGCACATGACTGGGCTAATTGCACAACAGGTAGAAGGCTTACGCAGCTACTTCAATACCGGCGTCACTAAAGATTTAAGCTGGCGTCGTCAGCAGTTAAATCAGTTGCTGACCATGACCCTGACTCATCAGCAGGATATTGTTGAGGCGCTCAGGCAGGATCTGGGTAAAGCGGAACAGGAAAGCTGGCTGGCGGAAATCGGTTTTCTGGAAGACGATATAAAACACAGCCTCAAGCACCTTGCCAAGTGGTGCAAGCCCCGCAAGCTTTCCACTCCCATGCTGGCCCAACCCGGCAGCAGTTGGTTGCAACCCGAGCCGCTGGGTACGGTGCTGATTATTGGCGCCTGGAATTACCCCTTTCAGTTACTCTTAGCCCCATTAGTCGCCGCCATTGCTGCCGGTAACTGTGCGGTGGTCAAGCCATCTGAACTGGCCGAACACACCAGCGCCCTGATTGCCCGCTTGCTGCCCCGTTATCTCGACAGTAACGCCTATCAGGTGGTGGAAGGGGGCGTGGAACAAACCACCGAGGTACTTAAACAGAAGTTTGACCATATTCTCTACACCGGCGGAGAGACGGTAGGCAAAATTGTCATGAAGGCCGCCGCCGACCACCTGACCCCAGTGACACTGGAACTGGGTGGCAAAAGCCCCTGCATTGTCGCCAGTGATTGCGATCTGGATGTCACCGCCGCGCGCATTGTGTGGAGCAAATGGATGAACGCCGGGCAAACCTGCGTGGCCCCGGATTACATTCTGGTGGAGAATGCCTTCGTCGATAAACTTATCGCCGCTATTGTCAGCAAGTTAGACGCCTTTTACGGAAAAAATCCGGCCCAAAGCCCAGACTATGGCAGAATTATCAACCCCCGCCACCTCGCCCGGCTGCAGTCGTACCTTGAAGGGCAGAAGGTGGTATGCGGTGGCCAGGTAGATGAAAATACCCGTTATATGGCGCCGACCCTGGTACAAAACCCGGCCCTGGACAGCCCGCTGATGCAGCAGGAAATATTCGGCCCCATCTTGCCTATTGTCGGTCTGGACCGAATTGAACAGGCCAAGGATTTTATCAACCAGCGGGCCAAGCCACTGGCCCTGTACTTGTATACCCGCTCTCAAAGCTTAGAACAGCAGATACTGGCAGGCACCAGTGCCGGTAGCGTCTGTATTAATGACGGCATCATGTTTATGGCTAACCCGGCGCTACCTTTTGGGGGCGTGGGCAATAGCGGCATGGGCCGTTATCATGGTCAATGGGGTTTTGATACCTTCAGCCATTTAAAGGCCGTAATGAAACGCAGCACCCGCTTTGACATTGACTGGCGTTACCCGCCCTTTAGTGCCAAAAAAATGAAAATGCTCAAGTGGGTGAAATAATGCTACAGCCTTTTCATTTAGCCATACCTGTCACCTCACTGGCCAAGGCCAGACGCTTTTATGGGGAATTACTGGGCTGTGAAACCGGGCGTTTCAGTGAGCAGTGGATAGACTGGAATTTTTTTGGTCATCAGCTAGTCACGCACTTGGTGGAACAGATGCCCAGCGCCCCGGCGCATAACGAAGTAGATGCCCATGCGGTGCCCGTGCCGCATTTTGGCGTGGTACTGGCCTGGTCTGACTGGCAACAACTGGCTGACAAACTCACCCATGCCGGCTGTGACTTTGTGATCAAACCCTATATTCGCTTTAAAGGTCAGGCCGGCGAGCAGGCAACCCTGTTTTTACTCGATCCTTGTGGTAATGCCCTGGAATTCAAGGCCTTTAAAGATCTTAATCAACTCTTCGCGGTTTAGGGGCCATCGGCCCCCAATACCGGCCAGCGAGCCAGCAATTGGCCATTACGCATGGCCAGCAAATGGCCAAACTGTAATAACACGGCCTCGCTTTGCAGGGGCCGCAAAAATACCCAGTCATCCACCGCCAGCGGCAGTTGTGCTGAGCCACTTAACCCTTGCTGATTGGAGCTGTCATACAGGCCATTAAAACTCAGCCCAGGCGGTGACCAGGGAGCTGCCAGCCATTTACCACCGTAGATAAAAAAGCTCACCTGCTGATTGGGATCCCACCAACTTGCCACGCTACCCAGCCATTCCTGGGTCGGCACTCCTTGATTCACCTGTTTTTTTAGTACACGAGTGGCAATGGCCGCGGCCGGTTCAAACTCTGCAAGTATTGGCAGGTCAAAATCCAGAGGCTTTAACAAACAAGAGCCCACTGACAAATCATTTACTTGTGTGACATCACCGTAGCGCAAAAAGGTTGGGCTACCGGCGCCGTTAAAACACAGCGGCCGCTCAAACCACTTGGGGTATGCACTGCGAATCTGTTCCACATAAGCACGATAACGGGCCTGCACTTGTATGAACTCGCGGTCCCCCAAAAAGCCGGGCAGTTTACTGACATGGGCGTCGTAACCCATTAAACCGGAAAATTGCAGATGCTCGGGATTTGCTGCCACTAATTCCAGAGCCTTGGCAAAGCTGGCCGGTTCATTAAAGCCGCCACGATGCAGCCCCACATCAATCTCAAAGTTTACTCTCAGTAGCAAGCCTTGCTGTTTGGCCAGTTGCAGGTATTGCTCAAGCCTTGGCAGGCTGTCAATCAGCCACTGCAATTGCTCTGCAGGAACAAAGCCCTGCGATTGTGGTTGCCAGCTTTGATAAAAAGCCGCGGCGGATGCCACCGGCATTGGCTTACCAAACAGAATGTCGGCATCGGGTTTGGCTTTGGCCAGCGCTTGCAGGAAAGGCAAATGAAACACCATATAAGCCTGGCTTTGGCTGCGCTTGGCTATATAGTCAAGCAAGTCGGGGCTTGGCAGCGACTTCACCACAATCCGGTAGGTTTTATCTGGCTGGCGGCTGAAAAATGCATTTAATACCGCCAGGTTCTGGTCCAGTTTATCCAGATCAATCAGTAGCGACGGATGGGTAACATCAGCGCGGTCTAATGCCGAAGACAAGCCCTGAAAGTAAGGCTCAACGGCACCGGCATTATCCTGCGGCTTGGCCAGCCAGGCACCGCCCAGCAACGCCACACCAGCACCGGCTTTTAAAAAGGTGCGTCTGCTTGTCATCTCAACCTACTCCATTTATCAATTCATTAATCAGTCGTTGAAGCCCCTGCCGGGATAAACAGCATTTACACACCCAGCACCTGTTTTAAATGGGTATTCAGCAACTTGCCATTGGGATCCAGACTTTCCCGAATGGCGAGAAAGTCCTGCCAGTGTTTGGGATACAGTGCGGCCAATTGTGGTGCCTGTAAGGTATGGATCTTGCCCCAATGGGGACGCCCTTCGTACTGGTGGAATATCGGTTCAATCTCGGCAAAAAACGGCCGGTAATCCAGGTCGCCAAACTGATGGATAGATAGCACAGCACTGTCGCGTCCTTGGTACATGGACAGCATAATGTCGTCGCTTTTCACATGCCGGTATTCAATAGGAAAACAGGCTGGCAACTTACGTCGCACAATAGTATCCAGCACCTTACGTAAACACTCCGGCCCGGCTTCCACCGGCACAGAATATTCCATTTCACAAAAACGCGTGGTTCTGGCATGGGCCAGCACCCGATAAGAGGGGCCGGTTCGAACTACTGGCGGGTTGCCGCCAAAGGCTTTGTCCAGCAACCAGGCATACAGAGACTCCCCTACTCCAGGTAGCCAGGAGACAGATTCGAATACCTGACGTAGCTGGTTCAAGGCACCGGGATCCTCTTCGCCCTGATTCACATCTGCGGCTTTGGCCTCATTGGTGGCCACCGAGATACCAAGGGGCGAATAAGGCAAAGCAAAGATTTCAAAATGGCGGTTTTGTGCCATACGCTGCTCAAGCTCTGAGAGCATCAACTCAAGGGGTTCAACCTGGCTGACTTCGGTCAGACGGTAGGCGCTTTGGCATTGCAAACGCACTCTGGAAACGACACCCAAAGCACCTAAGTGGGTGCGGGCGGCGTTGAATATTTGCGGATGTTGTTTGGCGCTGACATCCAGCAATTGCCCATCCACTGTTGCCAAAGTAAGCCCGGCCACCTGGGTAGACAGCGAGCCGAAGTGTTTGCCGGTGCCATGGGTTGAAGTGGCAATAGCCCCGGCCAACGACGGATAATCCATATCCGGCAGATTTTGCGTGGCCAGCCCGACACTTTCCAGTAAGGGGCCCAGACTATGCAGGCGCGTGCCGCCCCAAACTTCAGCTTGTAAGGTAGCGGGGTCGTGGCTAATCAGCCCTGACAAATAGTCCGTGGTCAGCAAGGTATCGTCGGTAGGCACTAAGGCACTAAATGCATGACTGGAGCCCACCGCCCGCACTGTGCCTTTGGCCTGGGTCAAACCTTGCAGCAACTGCTGTTCGTTACGTGGTGCCAGACGCTGTGACGGATAACAACTGTGATTCTTGCCCCAGTTAATCCAGGGCAGGGGTTTGCCCGGCACGTAGGGCGCAGCCAGTGGCGGCGACGCCGGATTAGGTGAACAGCCCGCCATAGGCACAGCAGCGCTGGCGGCCAAACCTTTGAGTAAGGTACGTCTGCTGATGCCGGACGTATTACTTGTCATGCCCCACCTCCTTGGCATCGCCCAACATAAAGTCGATCAGGGTCTGCATATCCTCCTCGGTGCAGGCACTGCAATAGCCCATGGGCGGCATGCCACCTACGCCCTCAATACTGTTTAGCAGGATCTGCTCGCGGCCTTTTTGCATACGCGCCTGCCAGGCCTGAGTATCGCCCAGCAGTGGCGCACCGGTGTGAGCAACCGCATGACATTGCAGGCAGTTATGACTCAACAACTGCATTTGTTCCGGAGTCATTTGTGCTTGAACAGCGCTGCCTGACAAGCCAGCGATGAGCAGCGCCAGACGAAGTGGAGATAGAGCCATAAAGCCTCACCGGCATAAATTGGACGAGCGTCCAAATTACAGTCCACCCTGTTGGTTTGTCAACAGCTTGTTAGACTACCTGCGGGTTGAGCGAACTTGCCCGGATAGACACCGGGATTGGCGGCTGCCTGGGTATCAGAGCCAATACATTCGTGCAGTATGGGCAAAGCTAGGACTGCGCAGTAAACAAGCTGCTAAACAAGCGCTTCAGGCACTGATAAACAAATTCAGCATCAAATTCACGTCCGCCGTTGGCATGGGCAAACTCCATCTGGCTGATGGCCGCGAGAATCAAATGCGCATCCTGCCAGGGCATGCTGCTGCCAAAACGCAGACACACAGATTCAATCATCTTTAACTGCATCTGAGTAAAGGCCTGAATTTTCGCAGCCAGCGGCTCAGCCACATTAAAGGCATACACAAAGTGGCTTTCCACCCCCAACTCGCGGCGCCGCTGCGTGACCCCGGCTTGGATATGCTGGGTCAGAAAGTCTGCCAACTGGCTGGTCAGCCCGTCCAGTTGTGCCGCCGACAACGAGCCATCCGGTAACTGACATTGCTGATCAATGTTGGCTCTGACCTTGTCACGATAGGGCTGAGTTTGTTCGACAAAGCGGTCAAAGGCCGCCTCAATCAGATTATCGAGGGAACCGAAATAGTAGCTGGTGAGGGACAAGCGCACCTCAGCACGGCTGGCAATAGTGCGATGTGACAGCGCTGCCAGGCCACCTTCGGCAATCAAATCCAGCGCGGCTTCGAGGATTTTGCCCCGGGTGATCTCACTTTTTACCGTTTTCTTGTCCACCGTGCCGGTCATCCCGTCTCCCCGTTTCACCAAATACAAAAGTCCGACGTTATCCAAGCCCTATGGGGCAGTCAAGCCGCTTTCACTAGCAAAGCGCACAGACACAAAGCAACAAATTCATTACAAAGCATTGACAATTCTCGCCATCGGAAATTAAATTGGACGAGTGTCCAATTTAATTAAACCGACCAACAAGGCCGGGCGCACGCAGGAGAATTCCCATGTACCTTAATTCGAAGCTCAGTGCTTTGGCGCTATCCACCAGCTTAGCCCTCACCTCAGCCTGGGCTCAGGAAGCGCCACCGGCCGAAGACAGTGGTTTGGAAGTCATCATGGTGTCGGCGCAAAAACGCAGCCAAAGCGTGAAAGAGGTGCCGATTTCCATCACCGCTATCCCGGCGCAGAAACTTATCGACAACAACCTCAGCACCGCAGAACAGCTATCCAGCAGCATTGCCAACTTCTCGGTGGGTCAGACCGGCCAGGGCTTTGCCATCAATATGCGCGGCCTGGGATCGGGGTCGAATCAGGGTTTTGAGCAAACCGTAGGAACTTATGTGGACGGGATTTACCGCGGTCGGGCCCAACTAATGCGCAGTAGCTTTCTGGATGTTGAACGTATTGAGGTGCTACGCGGCCCCCAGAGCACCTTGTTTGGTAAAAACACCACCGCCGGTGCCCTGAATATCCTCACCGCCAAACCCACCGATGACTTACGTGGCTATCTGCATGGTGCCTATGAACTGGACAATGGGTACAGCCTGGAAGGCGCGGTGGGCAATGCCCTGACGGATAATTTGCAGGGCCGCGTGGCACTGAAATTGATTAATGAAGACGGCTTTTTGCATAACAGCCTGATGGGCCGCGATGAAGTGGCCCGTAACAGCCTGTTAGGGCGTGTATCCCTGGCCTGGCAACCGGCCGACGATGTGGACGTCCTGCTACGTTACCAGTTTGACCGTGAAGATTCTGACGGTGTGCGAAATGCCCAGCCGGTAGCCGAGCCTATCTACTTAAACGGCGGAGCCCAGTTGCCAGATTATTTTGGCGATCCCCGCCAGTATGTACTGGACGATGTAACGCAAAAAGGCTTACGAGAACTGGGGGAAGACGAAGGCACAGACTATCAGGCTGACCATCTGACGTTGGATGTACAGTGGCAGTTGGGAGAGCTGAGTCTGACCTCAGTAACCGGCTGGCAACGTTATGATTTGGCCCTGACCAGTGACGGTGATGACAGCCCGGTGCCGCTGGTGTATCGCCAGTACAACGACGAAGAATACCGCCAGCTCAGCCAGGAATTACGCTTAACCTCCGACTGGCAGGGTGCCTTTAACTTTATCGCCGGCGCTTACTACCAAGAGACCGAACTGGATTTTGCCGAGGCCTATCGCATCTATCCGCTGAATGCATTGGGGCCGCGGGACTACCAGAATGACTCAGACACTTGGGCCTTGTTCAGCCAGTTGGACTTCAGCTTTAGCGACCACTGGCAGGCTACGCTTGGCCTACGCTATTCCCAGGAAGACAAGCAAGCTTCCCGCACCCTGACACTGGTAGAGTTATCCACTGGGGAAATCCTTGCCGAGCAGGACATAGTCAATGTACCGGACATGCTGCAAGCCATGGGACTACCAGCCCAGTTGCCGCCGGAAATCTACCTGGGGATCCTCGCCAGCGAACTGCAACTAGAACAGCATGCGGTAAGTGGCGAACGCACCGAGAAAGCCTTTTCGCCAGCCCTGAACATTAAGTACAAGTTTGGCGGCGGTATGCTGTACGGCGCGGTATCCACCGGCACCAAAGCAGGTGGTTTTGATGCCAGGGCCAATGTGGCCAGAGACTGGGAATTTGAAGACGAGTCGGTCCTCGCCTACGAACTGGGGGCCAAATTGACCTTGGATGATGGCAGTGCTGATCTGAATCTGGCCCTGTTCAATATGGAATTTGAAGATTTGCAAACCTCGACCTTTGATGGCACTGCCGGTTTCTTTGTAGAAAACGGCGGTAAGTCCACCAGTCGCGGCGTTGAACTAGATGGCCGCTGGCAGTTTGCCGACAACTGGCGTTTATCCGGTAACCTCGCCTGGCTGGATTTCAGTTGGGATGAATTCAAAGGTGCGAAATGCTTCTACAGCCTGATGTATACCCCGGATAATGTTGAAGCCGATGGGCAATCTTGCGATATGTCCGGCAAAACCGGGGCCTTTGCGCCCAAATGGTCCGGTTCACTGGATTTGGATTACCTGATGGAAATCGGTGACGGTCTGGAGCTTAAAGTGAATCTGCAAAGCCAATTTAAGTCCATGCATTACACCAACTATGATCTCAACCCTTTTACCGCACAAAGCGGCTACGGTAAGTTGAATCTGCGCGTCGCATTAGCCGACTATGCCAATGGTTGGTCGGTGGCAGTGCTGGGCAAAAACCTCACAGACAAAAATACCATCAACTATTCCACCGATATGTCTTTTGGTCCGGTAGGCATGTACAGCGTGTACACCGAACAAGGACGCAGCGTTACCCTGCAGTTCGGTTATCAATTCTAACCAACAAACGCTCGACAATAGCCTGGGTATTAATCCCTTCGGGTAGGCAGCCAAATTGCAGGCTGCTCTGCCCAAGGCGGGCGCGTACAAAAGCCTCAGCAATCCAACCTTCACCATGCAGCAGCAGGGTGGCAGCCTGCCAGCACAGTGCCAGATGCTGCAGAATATGGCGGGCAGCGTATTCAAGGCTTTCTGTTTGTACCAGCATGGCCAGGGTTTGCTCTAAACGGCGATCATACAAAGGATGCCGGCCTCTGGCCGCTTCAAGCTCTGCTATCAACGCATTCAGACAGTCAGACTCCCGCGATAACACCCGCAGTAAATCCAGACACTGCACATTGCCCGAACCTTCCCAGATGGAATTCACCGGCGCTTCCCGGTACAAACGGTTGCAGACATTTTCATCCACATAACCAACGCCGCCAACACATTCCATGGCTTCAAAGGTTTGCAGTACGGCCCGTTTACAGACCCAGTATTTACCGATGCCCGTGGCACAGCGCACCAACGCTGCCTGCTGTGCATCCTGCATATTATCCAGCGCATGGGCAATACGCATACTGATGGCCAGGCTGGCTTCCGCTTCCAGGGCCAAATCCGCCAGCACGTTGAGCATCAGTGGTTGCAAATGCAGCGGCCGGCCAAAGGCACTGCGACCGGCCGTATGCCAGATGGCTTCCTTGGCCGCCTGCGCCATCAGAGCCGACGAGCCAATCATGCAGTCATAGCGAGTTAGCGCCACCATCTGGATAATGGTGGCCACGCCGCGTCCTTGCTCTCCCACCAGCCAGCCATGAGCGCCGCGCAGTTCAATTTCGGCACTGGCGTTGGATCTGTTGCCCAGTTTGTTTTTAAGACGTTGAATGTGAATTGGGTTTTTGCTGCCATCTTCCCGCCAGCGCGGCACCAAAAAGCATGAAAGCTGATCCTCCACTTTTGCCAGCATTAAAAAGCCATCGCACATGGGGGCCGAGCAGAACCATTTATGACCAAGCAGGCTGTATAGCTGCCCAGCGCCAGGCTGACCGACAGGCACCGCCACCGTGGTATTGGCCCGCACATCAGAACCGCCCTGTTTCTCGGTCATGGCCATACCTATAGTCAGACCGACTTTTTCATACCAGGGCTTATTGCTCCCATCATAATGGCCGGACAGAATGCCAGGTAACCAACAACTCGCCACGTCGGGTTGCGTTTGAATAGCTGGCACACTGGCAAAGGTCATGGTTAAGGGGCAGCCCGAACCAGGATCAGCGTGATTATGCAGATAGGCCAGGGCCGCCCTGGCCACATGCGTACCGGGCTCCTGCATGGTCCAGGGTAAATGGGTGTGGCCAGCGGTAATGGCCGCCTGCATAAGTTGGTGATAGGCAGGATGGTAATCAACCTGGTCGATACGGTGCCCAAAACGATCGTGGGGGAGAAATTCCGGAATGTGTTTATTGGCCTGGAAACCCGCTTGCAATAATTCATGACCGACCTGATGACCGAATTCCATAAGCCTGGGTTCAGCCCACTTTGCACCAAAGACCCGCAGCCAATATTGCAACATGCGGTCACCGTGGAAGGCATTGTAGTTTTCAAGCGGCGGAGGTTGGTTAAAAACCTGGTGGGTAGAAGCAATGGCATGAGTCAATTCCGTCATTTCGCCTCCTTATGGCCAAAGCTCAGTCAAGCCAGCGTTTCACCCACTTGTGTGCAGGCTTAGCATTTTAACCGGCCAATCAGTATGTCCTTAAACATCACCCAGTCTCCAATCAGGCTGTACAGCGGATACTTAAAAGTCGCAGGCTTATTGTGTTCAAAAAAGAAGTGCCCTACCCAGGCGAACCCGTAGCCCGCAATCGGCATAAACCATAAGGCCCAATAATTGGCGCTGGACAAACTATAGAACAAAATTCCTAACACTAACCATGAGCCAATAAAATGCAACCGTCGACAAACAGGATGACGGTGCTCCTTTAAATAATAAGGATAAAACTCACGAAAGCTGTGGAACTCTGTTTTCATGTCTTTTCCGGGCATATTCTGTTCTGGCTGATCAAAATCTCAGTCTAAACCGGTTTACTTCCTCAGTCAGCGTCCTGGCAATGGACAGCAGCTCTTCGGATGACGCAGAAACCGAACGGCTTTGTTGATTAGCTTCTTCGGCACCATCACGCACTATGATTAACCGTTCAGCAATGTCATCCGACACTTTTGCCTGTTGCTCAGAAGCGGTCGCAATCGACAGGTTCATATCGTTGATATTCTTGACCAGGGCCTGTATGTCCGTGAGCAGTTCCCCAACTTTCTGAGAGTTCTGCACTGCCAACCTAGCGTTCTCATCGCTACTTTTAATGCGGTTTGAAACTGATTCAGTAACCGACTGCAATACATTGATCTTACTTTGAATTTCTGTAGTCGACTGCTGAGTTCGCTGAGCCAGGGTGCGAACTTCGTCAGCCACAACGGCAAACCCCCGCCCCTGGTCACCGGCCCGTGCGGCTTCGATAGCGGCATTGAGGGCCAACAGGTTGGTTTGCTCTGCAATGTTATTGATCACGTCCAGAATCGCGGCCATATCCTGAACCGAGCCCTGCAGTTCATGCAGCCCTTGGGTGGCAGTCTGCAACACCTGTGATACCTGCTCAACCGACGCGACACTTTGCTGAACGGTCAATTGGCCACTGTTAGTCATGTCGTCAGCCCGACTTGCCGAGTCAGCCGCCTCACTGCAATTTTGCGCAACCTCTTTTACCGCGTTGGAATTTTCGTATACCGAAGTGGAGATCATCTCTATAGCATTATTCTGACTGCTGCTTAAATTTGCAGACTGGCGGGCGATGTCACTCAGCACCACAGACGCCTTATTGGCTTGCTCTGCCTGGTCACGAATTTTACTCAGCAGCTCACTGAGTTTATCTATCATCAGGTTAAAAGCCGATGCCAGCTGAGCCAACTCGTCAGTGCCTGGCATGCTAATCTGCTCAGTGAGATCTCCCTTGGCTATCAGCAAAGCCTTAGCAATCAGAGAGTGACTGGTCCTGATAACCCGTTTTTCCAGCCACCAGTAACAAAGGATCAGCATAATAATGATCACCAATACAGCTGCAACACTCATAAAGCTGTATCTGTCAGCACTTTTCTGGGTCTCTTCCAAAGCCTGGCGAGAAGAAACCGCAATAGCCTCGATAAACTTATCAACAGGCGCCTTTATTTTGTCAGTTTCGTTTTCATAGGCCTGGTTATGCACCATATCCACGGCTTTAAGCCAGCTCAACCGTTCTTGCTCAGTTAAGTCACTAATATTTTTATGCTTAAAAGGCGCGACCAGATCAAAGGCCGCCACTTCGGTGTTGACCAAGGCCATGGACAGCTCATTGGATTGCTCCAGATAAGCTAAATCACTACTATCAATGCCTAATTCGCGTAAACGCTCCAGATAGCCAGTGGCTCTGCCATCTTCCCATCTAGCATTACCCTGAATCTGCTCCACCAACAGGTTGTAGGCATCCAGATATTTCTCTTCAAGCGTAACCACATAATGGCGGGCCAAAAGCGTAAGGGTTGCGGAGTTGGTAGCGGACAGCTTGGCCAAATGGCTTGATTGGTAACGAAATTCGGCCGCGTTAAAGCTGTCAGTCAGGTTTTGTTTCAGCAATAAAACAATCAATAAGAGTAGAGCGGCCACCCCTATTGTCACACCAAAGGCAAGTCTGAGAAGATTCTTAATGGTCATATCATTGTTCCGGCGAATTAACAGACTGAAATTGCGGTTCAGAATCCTTCCCTTCCAGCTAGAGCGAACTTGCTGGACCGCAATAAAAAGCATGAGAATCAATAAGTAAAGATAGCAGCTTTTTATTAAAGCAATAGCACATCGACGAAGCTTTACGCAGCCAGTCGGCTTCTATAAAACTCAACTTTGGGCAGGAAAGATTGGTACCTAAAAGCCCAGCTTACAGCACCCCAAACATTTAACATTTCAAAAACACTTGCATCACAAATCAAAACGAACTAACTTAATGAAAGCGCTTACATGCCTACAGAAACAGTTAAGATGCATCATTCCATCACTAAGAAAAACTGTCCCAGGCCTTGTTGTGCAAGTGTATAGGTCAGCATTACTGCATTTAAGTAACCTGGCACAAACCTTATGCCCAAAGGTTAACGAGATGTTACACTTGCCATTAACAGTCAGCGCATAATTACTTTGGGCCGGCGGCGCCACGCAATTCAGGTCAGGCGCTTTTTTCTGACCAGAAATTGTAAGCGCTTACAAAACAAAATGATTCGATGTCATTGGTTACATCGGGGGACACATGAAAAGCAACACATTCAATAAAACCCGGCTGGCGACCTGCTTGTCGTTAATTTTGGGGGCAACGTTGTCCCCAGCCTTTGCTCAGGACGCGGTTCAGGGTGCTGAAGAAGTAGAAGTCATTCAGGTTTCAGGGATTCGCAGTAGCCAGATCCGCGCCATGGACGTTAAACGCAGCAGTGATGGGGTAGTAGATGCCATTTCGGCGGAAGACATAGGTAAGTTTCCCGACACTAACCTGGCTGAATCATTACAGCGTATTACGGGTGTATCTATCGACCGCCAAAATGGTGAAGGCAGTAAAGTCACAGTAAGGGGCTTTGGCCCTGATTTTAACCTGGTTTTGCTGAATAACAGGGTGATGCCTACCGCCCAGGTATCTGGTGAGTCAACCCGCTCCTTCGAGTTTGCCAATCTGGCATCTGACAGTGTCAGCGCTGTGGAAATTTACAAAACCGGAAAAGCCGATGTGGCGTCCGGTGGTATCGGTTCGACCATAAATATTCAAACAGCGCGTCCATTGAGCAGCAAATCCATGGTCGCCAGCTTCGGTGTTAAAGCCCACCACGACACCAGTGTCGAATCTGGTGACAATCTGACGCCGGAGATCTCCGGCATTGTCAGCAACACCTTTATGGACAATAAACTGGGGTTAGGCTTGTCGGCCTCCTATCAAAAGCGTGACAGCAACGTCAAACGCGCCACCATAGACGGCTGGCGACAAAACATTCACGGCGACCTTAACCCCAATGCGGTGGTGGAAGACAACAACAAGAACCCCTACGGCAATACCTTCTATGCCAGGAACGTGGGTTTTGCCACCGAAGATATTGAGCGAGAGCGCGCCAATGCGCAATTTGTGGTGCAATACGCCCCAGTCGAGAATCTCGAAATTACCGCCGACTACACATACTCACAACTGGAAGATGTGTCCAGTACCGATACCTGGGGTTTATGGTTTTCCGGCCCTGGCAACGCCACCTCTGCGCATATCAATGAAAACGGTACGTTTGACCGGGTCACCGAGGTTGATGGGGACTACTCTGGCACCATGAATCAAAATGCCAGTAAGAATCGCAACACCTCTCTGGGCCTGAATATCGATTGGCAAGCCAGCGAGCAGCTTAGCTTCAGTCTTGATATGCATGACTCCGAAGCGGTATCAGAAGGCGGCCTGGACAATTATGCCGATAATATCTTCTTCATCCTCGGTGCCTTAAACGTCTCAGATAAAACTTACGACGCCACCTCAACAGATATCCCTTTACTGGGTGCCAATTACGCCAATCTGAATCCGGCCGGTGAACCCCACCTGCTGCCAGAACATTATGCGTCATTGTTTGCAGGTGTCAGAGCCGGGCGTAATGAAACAGATGTTCAGCAAACCCAGTTTGATGGTAGCTGGGTAAACCCCAATGACAGTGCCCTGGCATCCATTGATTTTGGTTTGTCATACCTGTCAATGCAGACTCATGCACAAGCTAGCTATACAGGTCCTATCAGTGCAGGCTGGTATGGAAATATGGGCCTGTGGAAAGACGATGTACAGTTTGTGGGGCTGGGTTCAGATTTTCTATCAGACTTCAGCGGCGGTGGTAGTGAGATGTTAATTCCTTACTACTACAGCTACGACCAAGCGGCTGCCATGCAAAAAGCCGAAGGCTTGTATGACGTAGAATATGTTGCAGCCCCTTGGCAGGATGACCACAACATCGAGGAAAAAACCAAAGCGGTGTATATCCAGGCCAATATCCAGAGTGAGCTTTACGATATGCCATTGGATGTAGTCGCAGGTTTGCGTTATGAGCAAACCGACGTCACGGCTAGCAGCATGCAACAAGAAGCCCAACAGGTGGTATGGCTGAACCCAACAGAGTGGCAGACGCTGTTCTCCGATGATTTTACCTTCAGCCATGAAACGCACGACTACAGTGAGCTTCTGCCAAGTTTGGATTTGCGTTTGGAACTACGTGAAGATCTCATCACCCGTGTCTCATACAGCAAAACCATTACCCGTCCTACTCTGGGCTCTATGCGGGCAACCACCTCACTGACGCCAATTCCTAAAGTCGGCTCTCGTACTGGTTTTGCCGGAAACCCAGCCCTTAAACCATATAGTTCAGACAATATCGATCTCTCGGTTGAGTACTATTACGACGATGCCAGTTATCTTTCTGTGGGTTGGTTTAACAAGGACGTAGAAAACTTCCTGATGAACACCATCTCCACTGAGCAGTATGACCATCTGCGTGACCCCTTTATGGGACCCGCCGCCGAGCAAGCGCGGGCGGAGCTGATCGCCAACAACCAAACCCCCAGTGATGAAGCAGTTTTTCAATGGTTACTGGATAACGGTTATGGCAACGATGAGAACCGGGTTGTCCAGTCAGACAATGACCCTGTTGCCACCTGGAATATCAGCAAGCCTAATAACGTGGAAGATCTCAGCATTCGTGGCTGGGAGTTGGCCTGGCAGCATTGGTTGTGGGATACCGGCCTGGGCTTTAGCCTCAACTACACTAAGGTCAACGGAGATACCGAATACGATGTGCAGCGTACCGACGAGCAGTTTGCCCTACCGGGTTTGAGCGACTCGGCCAACTTCGCGGTGTTCTATGAAGATGAACGCTGGCAGGCACGTTTGGCCTACAACTGGCGGGATGACTTCTTGTCCGATATGGGTCAGGCGGAAGCCGGCGGCCCAGCCCCGCAGTTCACAGAAGCCTATGGTCAGTTGGACCTGAGTGTCAGCTACCAGGTTAATGAGGAGCTGGTAGTGTTCTTCGAAGGTATCAACATACTCGAGCAGGAAAAACGCGTGCATGGCCGCTTCCAGGAGCAGATGCTGCTGGCGCAGCAAAATGATGCCCGCTATGCCCTGGGCTTACGTTATACCTTCTAACCGCTCGCTTCCCCCACCTTATTGGTGAACATAGCTAGAGGCACCCTTTACGGGTGCCTTTTTTGTATTACCCAAACTGCGTTGGCATGCCATGGCCGTTCCAACAAAAAGTTGAAGGTAGATAAAGCTGTCGGGATGGCCTCAAAACACAGGGGCGGGAGATGGGTGGCGTACCTGTGCGGTGTGACCTAGGGTACTCAAGCAATCAAGGGAATTAACGACGGCTTACAGAATCACGCAATACCAGGCTAGGTTCAAACAGGTTTTGTACCTTGAGTTTATCGTCCTGATAAATGTGCTTACGCACCCAGCGGGCGGCCATGCGGCCCATTTCACCGGCGGGGAAATCAATAGTACTTAAATGCGGGAAGGTGTAACGGGATATAATCACATTATCGAAACCCATAATGGACACATCCGCCGGGATATCCAGTTGATGATCGCGGGCGCAATTCATGGCGCCGCAGGCCATCTCGTCATTGGCGCACACCACGGCACTAAAGGGTTGCTTGTGCTTTAGCAACTGTTCCATGGCAGCCACCCCGCCGGCTTCATGAAAGTCTCCTTCCACAAACAAGCCCTCGTCAAAGGCTCTGCCAGCTTCCTGTAAGGCTCGCTTGTGGCCCGCCAGACGCTCGCGCACATCCAGTTTAAACAAGGGGCCGGAAATATAAGCGATTTGCTGATGCCCCAGGTCCAGCATGGCTTTTGTAGCCAGATAGCCACCCAATTCGTTGTTAAGGCAAATACAGTTTTCATCCATGCCGGCCACATGACGGTTTAACACCACCACCGGCGTCTGCTTATTCAGTTCCAACAAATACTCATCAGACACCGCGTCAACATGCAGGATCAGCGCATCGCACTTGCGGCTAATAAGGAATTCAATGGCGTCTTTTTCGCTTTCAACATCACTGTGGCCAGCGGCAATAATCACGTGTTTGCCCACCGAGCGCAGTTCGTTCTCCACGCCACTCATCATTTCACCAAAGAAAGGACCATGCACTTCAGACACCAGCATGCCGACGCTATTCGAGCAGTTTGACGCCAGTGACTGGGCAATAGAATTGGGTCGATAGTTAAGCTCCTGCATGGCTTGCAGCACTTTATTGCGGGTAGCTTCCCCAACCTTGGCGCTGCCGTTCATTACCCGGGAGACAGTAGCCAGTGAGACACCGGCCCGTTCAGAAACTTGGTAAATGGTTGCCATGCTAACTCTATTGCACTCCTAGCGGCTTTCTATCGCTACTCTGACTTTTTCGACTTCCTGAGTGCCGAGTTTATAGAACTTCATGACCAGCGCCACTATTAAAAAGGCCAGCGCCGGCAGCCAGGTGAAGGATAACAAAATCCCCTGCAGGGTATCGGCGGATTGCGCCTGGTCAGGCTGGTAGCCATAAAACGCCAGTAACCATCCGGCCATAGCACCACCAATCGCCAATCCCATTTTGATGAAAAACACCACTGAGGAATACGTCATACCGGTAATGCGTATGCCGCTGCGATACTGGCCGTAGTCGACTACATCGGCCATTTTGGCCCATAACAAAGGCGTGCCCATTTGCAATATAAAGCACCACAGCACATAGATAATAAAGGCCAGTAACGTTTGCTCTGGGCCGATAAAGTAGCTGACCACACACAGCAGTGCCGCAATCACTTGAATCGCCATATAAGCTTTGACCTTGCACACTCTGGCCGCCAGCCACTGGGCGACGGCACAGCCAGCAATATTGCCCAGCATACCCAAGGTCACAAATAAGGTAATCAGATCTTCGCGCCCCAAATAATACTTCACGTAGTAAATGGCCAGGGTATTGCGTAGCACCATACCCACCAGCACAAACAGCGCTGCCAGGCTCAGAATACGCCATTGATCATTGTGCCAAAGGGATGCCATATCCTGCCAGAAACTGGATTTTTGCTCGGCGGGCGGAAACACTCTTTCCTTGGTTCCGGCAAAACACAGCCAAAACATAATAACCCCGAGCACACTCATGGCCGCGATGGTCATTTGATAGCCTTTGGCTTTATCTCCAGCGCCAAAGAAATCCACCAACGGCAACGTGCAGGCGGTTACCAACAAGCCACCTAACATACCAAACACAAATCGATAAGATTGCACCGACACCCGCTCGGTGGGATTAGCAGTCAACACCCCACCGAGGGCCGAGTAAGGGATATTAATCGCCGTATAGGCCAACATCAGTAAACCGTAAGTAACGAAGGCATACACCGCCTTGCCGTCCGGACTGAGATCGGGTGTGGTAAAAGCCAGTACGCTGATAATGCCGAAGGGCACCGCCAGCCATAACAGATAAGGACGAAATTTACCGTGTCGGGTGTTGGTCCTGTCATTAATGGCCCCCATTAGCGGGTCGGTTACGGCATCAAAGATACGCACCACTAAGAACAGGGTACCGACCAGCGCCGGAGACAAGCCGAAAATGTCCGTATAAAAGAAGGACAGAAACAGCATCACCGATTGAAAGACAATATTACTGGCGGTATCGCCAAGTCCGTAAGCAACCTTCTCCCGTACCGACAGCATCAGTTTTTACTCCCCGCTCAATACCCTGGAAGGACGGCGATTAAGCATGTCCCGGTAGGCCAGACCGCTGGCTTTAACAATACGCTGCTGACTGGCGTAATCCACATACACCAAACCGAAACGCTTGAGGTAGCCTTCAGCCCATTCAAAGTTATCCATCAGGCTCCAGGCAAAATAACCGCGAATATCCACGCCCTGCTCGGCCGCCTCATTCACCGCATTAATATGACTGTGCAAATACGCCAGCCGGTCCCAGTCATTAACCTGACCGTCTTTCAACTCATCCACCATTGCCGCACCATTCTCGGTAATGTAAACCGGCGGCAGGTCGTACTGCTGGTGGTAAGCAAGTAACAGATTTTTTAATCCCTGCGGATAAATCTCCCAACCCATATCGGTCAATGGTAGCGACTTTTCCTGTCCGCCTCGAAACAGTTCGTGCTGGTCGGCGGAATAAATCTCACGGGTATAATAGTTGATGCCCAGGTAATCCAGTGGGTGAGCAATCACTTGCATGTCACCTTCTTCAATCACAGGACGCTCATCAGCAGGCAGAGCATGAATTAAGTCAGGATAGCGGCCTTCCATGACCGGACGCAAATACCAGTGGTTAAAGTACTGATCGGCATTCTGTGCGGCCTGAATATCTTCTGCCGAGTTGGTTTTTGCATAGCAAGGGCTGAAGTTCAGTACGATACCGTTTTGTGCGTGCGGGGCATTTTTTGCCAGCACCTGCATAGCCAATCCATGGGCAAGCAATAAATGATGGGCTGCCTGTTTGCCCCAGGCTTTATTTTTATGCCCAGGGGCATGCACACCAATTTCATAGCCAAGATAGGCACTGCAGTATGGCTCGTTCAGCGTGGCATAAGAATAGACCCGCTCACCAAAGGTTCGAGATACCAAATCAGCATATTCACGAAATTGGTAGGCGGTTTGGCGATTTAACCAGCCCCCTTTATCTTCAAGGTGCTGAGGTAAATCCCAATGGTAGAGGGTAACAAAGGCCTTAATCCCCAAAGCATTCAGCTTGTCTAACAAGCGCAGATAAAAGTCCAAGCCTTGCTGATTGGGGCTGCCGTCTTCATGCATCACTCTGGGCCAAGACACCGAGAAACGATAGGCATCCACCCCCATGGCATGGATAAGCTCAATATCCTGCAACCAGTGTTCAACATGCTGGCAGGCTTGCAGACCATTTGAGCCGTCGCGGATCTTACCGGGAGTGGCACAAAAGGTATCCCAGATACAGGGCAAACGGCTTTGTGCCGCGCCTTCGATCTGGAACGCGGCTGTGGCCACCCCAAAAAGAAAATCCGGACTTAGCAGCGGTGCGCCATGGGGCAGTTCAATGCGTTTGTTATTCAAGGTGTTATCCAATCAGCTCTGGGTTTTAACATTCAATTAACGACAGTACGCCCGGGCATCTAAATTTGCTTTACACCAGCTATGTGTTGCGCAAGGGATTCAGTGATGCTAATAATGTAAGCGCTTTCACAAATGTTAAACCCTTGTAACTGGCCGGTCAATGTAAAACGTTACCAGCCCTCAGCTAAGCCGGAAATTGCTATGCACAACGCCGCTTCGGGGATCAAATCCCCTACTGCTAATCTGACCTTTGCCCTGGTGTCGTTAACCTCGTTATTTTTTATGTGGGGATTTATAACGGCCTTAAACGACATACTTATCCCGCATTTAAAAGCGGTATTCAATCTCAACTACACCCAGGCCATGCTGGTGCAGTTCTGCTTCTTCGGGGCGTATTTTTTGATTTCGGTGCCTGCCGGGCAATTGGTGGACCGCATAGGTTTTCAGCGTGGCATTGCTACCGGCCTTTTGACGGCAGCCTGCGGCTGCGTGCTGTTTGTGCCATCCGCACTCTACACCACCTATTGGATGTTTCTGCTGGCGCTATTCGTACTGGCCAGCGGTATCACCATACTGCAAGTAGCGGCCAATCCTTTGGTTACCTTGCTGGGTAGTCCAAAGACCGCCTCCAGCCGTTTGACGATGACGCAGGCGTTTAACTCGCTCGGAACCACGGTGGCACCAGTGGTAGGTGGTTTGCTGATATTTTCTCACGCTGCAGACGCACAGCAGAGCGCTGATTCGGTGATCCTGCCCTATATCGGCCTGGCCATACTGCTGGCAGCCATGGCACTAACCTTCCTGAAGCTGCACTTACCTAATCCGACACAGGAACATGGGCAAAGCACCACCAACACCAGTAAAGTCTCCTTGTGGCAGTATCCGCATTTGGTGCTGGGTGCCCTGGGTATTTTTGTCTACGTAGGTGCGGAAGTATCCATTGGCAGCTTTCTGGTTAACTTCCTCGGTGAAGACCAGGTTATGGGTATGAGCGAAGCGCAAGCCGCTAAGTACATTGCCTATTACTGGGGCGGCGCTATGGTTGGACGTTTTATCGGTGCCCTGTTGATGCAGCGCGTGGCCCCAGGTTTATTACTGGCGGTTAACAGCCTGGCGTCCATGGCGCTAATCCTCACCGCCATTGTGGCTGATGGAAGCCTTGCCATGTGGAGCATCCTGGCGGTGGGACTATGCAACTCCATAATGTTTCCTACCATCTTCAGTCTGGCCATTAAGAATCTTGGGCTGGATACCGGCCGGGGATCAGGATTGCTGTGTCTGGCCATTGTTGGCGGCGCATTGGTACCGCTAATGCAAGGCATACTGGCTGACAATATTGGTTTGCAGTTGTCGTTCCTGCTGCCGCTGGTTTGCTATCTGTATATCGCATTTTATGGCCTGGTCGGAGCCAGGGTACGCCAATCTTCACCCGCTTTTGTGCACAATGAGGTAGCCAAATGATACGCACTTTACCTATTTCATTACCGCTACTGACACTGAGTGCGCTGCTGATGTCATGCACAGATAATGAACCGCAGCAAAACGCGGTTGAGACGGCTGTACCGGACTACTGGCCGGTGATCCGTTCAGAGGTGGTCGCCAGTACTGAGATCGAAACGCGGGTAAAGACCTTGCTGGCGAGCATGACCATAGAGCAAAAAGTCGCACAGACCATGCAGCCGGAAATCCGTGATATCAGTGTTGAGGATATGCGCCGTTATGGATTTGGCTCTTACCTGAACGGTGGCGGTGCCTTTCCCAACAACAACAAACATGCCTCAGTGCAGGACTGGGTAAAGCTTGCTGAAGCCATGTATCAAGCCTCTGTGGATGATAGCCTGGATGGCAGTCGCATCCCCACCATGTGGGGCACCGATGCAGTGCATGGCCATAATAACGTGATTGGTGCGACCTTATTTCCGCACAACATTGGTCTGGGCGCCACGCGTAATCCGGCGCTAATCGAACAGATAGCCGAAGCCACTGCCAAAGAAGTGGCGGCAACCGGCATCGACTGGATCTTTGCCCCCACAGTGGCGGTTACCCGCGATGATCGCTGGGGTCGTACCTATGAGGCCTATTCAGAAGACCCGGATATTGTGCGTGACTACGCCTACGCCATAGTCAAAGGCTTGCAAGGGCGGGGAAATGACTTTCTCTCTGAGCAACATGTGATAAGTACGGTTAAACATTTCCTCGGTGATGGCGGCACACAAGGCGGCGATGATCAGGGCGATAATCTGGCCACGGAGCGGGAACTTTTTGACATCCATGCCCAAGGTTACATTGGTGGTTTAACCGCTGGTGCGCAATCGGTAATGGCCTCGTTTAACAGCTGGCATGGGGTGAAAAATCACGGTAACCCTTATTTGCTGACCCAGGTTCTCAAACAGCGCATGGGCTTTGACGGCTTTGTGGTAGGTGACTGGAACGGGCATGGCCAGATCCCTGGTTGCAGTAACGAAAGCTGTCCTGACGCACTCAACGCCGGACTGGATATGTATATGGTACCCACTCAGGCCTGGAAGCCACTGTTGGAAAACACCATAGCCCAGGTTAAATCAGGGCAAATCAGTACCCAGCGCTTGGATGATGCAGTAGCGCGGATTCTGCGGGTCAAACTGCGCGCAGGTTTGTTTGATAAGCCCTCGCCTGCGCAGCGTGCGTTGGCGGCCAAGCAAAACCTGATAGGCCATCCCGCACACCGGGCTGTCGCACGCCAGGCCGTGCGTGAATCATTGGTTTTACTTAAAAACCATCACCAGTTGCTGCCATTGGATCCCCGCGCGCATATATTGCTGGCCGGTGATGGGGCCAACAATATCGGCAAGCAGTCGGGTGGCTGGACTATCACCTGGCAGGGCACAGGGAATCAGAACGGTGATTTTCCAGGCGCCACCTCAATATACGACGGTTTTAAACAGGCCATGCAAGCAGCAGGGGGCAAAGTCACACTTTCACAGGATGGCAGCTTTACACAGCGACCCGATGTTGCTGTTGTGGTGTTCGGTGAAGAACCCTATGCAGAAGGTAACGGCGATCTGGCCAATCTGGAATACCAACGGGGTAATAAAACTGACCTGGCCCTGCTAAGCAAGCTCAAAGCTCAAGGCATTCCTGTAGTGGCAGTATTTCTCAGTGGCCGGCCGCTATGGGTGAACCCGGAATTGAATGCGGCAGATGCCTTTGTGGCGGCCTGGCTACCTGGCTCGGAGGGCGTTGGCATTGCGGATGTGCTGTTGAAGAAAGCCGATGGCACAGTCAACTATGATTTCAAAGGTAAGCTGTCTTTCTCCTGGCCCGCCACGCCAGAACAAACCACAGTCAACCGTCATGATGCTGATTATCAGCCCTTGCTGCCTTATGGTTTTGGTCTGCGTTACGGTGATGCTGAGGTACTGGCCCCCCACCTGAATGAAACACTAAGCGCCGCCAATAGTGACTTGTCACCACTGGTGCTGTTTGAAAACAACATCAAAGCGCCGTGGCAATTGAGTATTGGCGAAGTTGGCCACACCCAGGCAGTGGTCAGCAGCGTACAGCAACAAGGTCCGGTGAGTTTGCGCACCAGTGACTGGAAAATTCAGGAAGACAGTCGCCTATTGCGTTTTGACGGTTCGGCCACAGGCGAAATCCAGATTGGTGCCGCTTTCCCGCAAGATCTGCGTACCTACCTGGAAAGTGGTGCAGTACTGAACCTCACGGTTAAGCTTGGCAGTCCAGCCCAGGCCGAAGTGCGGCTTGCCATGTTGTGTGGAGAGGGATGTCGCGCTGAACTGGATATCAGCGATAAATTAGCCCAATTACCCACAGGGCAGTGGCATCAATTGTCTTTTGCTTTAGCCTGCTTTGCCGAAGCGGAGCAGTTGGCCAGGGTATTCAGCCCATTTAGTTTGCAGGTCAAAGGGGAACTTGATATCAGTTTGGCCGATATCCGCTTGCAGCCGGGTGTCACTGCCCCGCAGCAGTGCCTCAAATAATCTTGTATTAGCCAGGTAAAAGCCTCTAAGCTGCGGTTCAACAAAGTGAGGGGAACCTGTAAATGAGCAAATGGATAATCGCAACCGGCATCACCCTGAGTGTGTTGAGTCAGTCAGGTATCGCCAAGGATTTCACCTGGCCGGATGGCCAGCAGGCAGCGGTGAGTCTCGGCTATGACGATGCCCTGGCCAGCCAGTTGGATATCGCCATCCCGCAACTGAATAAACACGGCCTGCGCGGGACTTTTTATCTGACCTTGTCTTCCCCGGTGTTGGTCGAACGCATGGATGCCTGGCGTGCTGCCGCGTTAAGCGGTCATGAACTGGCCAATCACAGTATCAATCACCCCTGCCGGGCAGACTTGCCCGGACGTGAGTGGGTGGAGGCAGAGAACCAGTTAGATAACTGGAGCATGACCCGCATGCTACGCGAAGTAAGCCAGGCCAGCAGTTTTTTGTATGCCATTGATGGCCAGACGGTACGCACTTACACACCACCTTGTGGAGATCGGCAGACTAAAGACGGTGATTACGTCAGCGCCATTGAACCTAAGTTTGCTGCCATACGCCTGCCTGGGGCGCCGCTGGTCAGTATGGATGAATTGAATCTATCACACACCCCCACCTGGTTTCCTGACCAGCCAAGTCTGGATGCGTTAATTGCCTATGTGGAACAAGCGGCCAAACGCGGTACCTTGGCCAGTATTAGTTTTCACGGTGTGGGGGGCGACCATATGCGTGTTAACGCTGATGTTCACGATGCCTTTTTAGCCTATCTGGCCAAACACCCTAAGCGCTTTTGGGTAAGCACCTTTCGTGACATAGCCCAGTATATTCACCATCAACAATCAGGCGCAGGTCTCAGGGGTAAAAAGTAAAAGGGGAGCGAATTGCTCCCCTTTTTATCCTCAGACTCTGAAAAAGCCCACCAGCTTTTCCATCTGACCGCTGCGCTCAACCTGTTCACGGATCTGCTGTTGGATCTCGTTTAAGCCCTCGGCATTCTGATCAGACATATTTTTGATCTGCATAATATTGCCGTTTACTTCCTCAACCACTGAGCTTTGCTCTTCAGCCCCCACCGACACCTGAGTGTTCATCTCAGAGATACTGTTAATGGCGGCCACAATGCTGCCATAGGCATCACTGGACTCATTGGTCAGGTTGACAACATTATTCGTCTTGTCCGTTGACTGGCCAATAACGTTAACTACATTGGCTGCGCCTTGCTGAATAACCTCAATGATAGTAGTAATTTCAGCAATAGAATCCTGGGTTTTCTGTGCCAGCGTGCGCACTTCATCGGCCACCACAGAGAAGCCCCGACCCTGCTCTCCAGCTCGCGCCGCTTCAATGGCAGCATTGAGCGCTAACAGGTTAGTTTGGTCGGCAATGCCACGGATCACGCCCAGAATACTGGAGATATTCGCCGCATCACCGTCCAGCTTATTCACCACTTGGGTGGCTGATTGCATATCCATAGCCAGCTCTTGCATGGCGTTGATGGTCAGGCGCACCACCTGCTCACCATTTTTTGCCTGCTCTTCGGCATTGACACTTTCCTGATGTGCCTGTGATGCATTTTGCGCAATCTGCAAGGTGGCTGCGGCCATTTCATTTAATGCCGTGGCCAGCATATCGGTTTCCATTTGCTGGGTTTGTACTGAACGGTTGGACTGTTCGACTGCCGCCATCACAGAATTACTAGAGTCATTCAATACCCCTGTCACCTGCTGGATCTGGCCTACGATGTCGCGTAGTGAGGCTGCCGACTGATTCATGGCGGTATTCAGTTCGCCAAACTCGTCATTATTGATGATATTGATATTGCTGGTTAAATTACCCTCAGCAATTTCCTTTGCGAACGCAATGGATTGATTAAGCGGATTCATAATACTGCGTACCAACCACACCCCCAGCACGGCACTTAGCAACATGGCCAGTGCCACGGCAATAAAGGTTACTGCTTTTACCTGGGTGCGCACATCGGACTCAACCACCAGTTCCTCACCAATGAGTTTAGTCGCCATGGTTGATGCTTCTTCACCTTCACTCAGCATGTGAGAAAACGCGCTTTCAACACCTATGCTGGCATCACGCATCGCAACAAACAGGCTACGATACTGAGTAAGACTGTCGTTTAGTTTACCAAGGTGAGTCTGAGTTTGGTCCGAAAGCATAATACTTTTCATATGCAATACTTGCTTACTCAGACCTTCGATTTCGCTCAGAATGTTGTCTGCTAACTGAGCCGTTGGCTTACTGTTGTATTTACGGATTTCCACTCTAACCAAATTAAAACTGTCTTTAAAATGCTTGGCGGTACGATAACGATTGAACTCGGCGAAGTCGGTCTGATGGGAAGAAAAGTAACTCTCGATAGCAGAGAGTACTGCATCAATATCCGTGGAGACAGCACGCGCAGCACCGTCGAATGACTCGCGACTTCTGATATTGTCAGACTGCGCTTGCGTAAAGTCTTTGAAGGCACTTCTGTAGTCCGCAATATTACTACGAATAGACTGTGCCTGACGAAGGCGTTCCGGTGCCTGCATATTGGCCAGAACAGGCTCGAGACTGGCATTAGCCTGATCCAGATACCCCAAAACACCGTCATGATATTTAGGTAATTCTGTAATCATATAATCGGCTTGCGACAGCCTGGCTTGATAAAGTTGGGTATTGGCGTTGGACAGGCCGGTCAGAATCTGAATTTGCCCTTCCAGTCGGCCCAACATCAGATAGGAAATGATGCCCAGTAACAGCATCACAAAGGTCAGGGAAAACAGTGCAGTGTACAGCTTTTGTCTTATTGTCATTTACTACGTCGCCTTGCAATAGATCTATTATCACGCTATCCCAGACGCAGAGCTCTCCCTCTGCTCGATAGCCTATCGCAAGCCGCCCCAGCACTTGCACGGCACAGTTCAACGCCTGAAATTATTGAAATTTCAGAACCTTGCGCAGCTGTCCATGGCCATGTCCGAGAGGCGCGCAGTGTAACGTACAAAGATTCACCAGGGCGCACAATTTTCACGCTTCAACATAGTAAAAACAGCAACACCCATAACCTAAACGAATAACCTTATGCCATTTGTTAATAGCATTAACCAAGGTTACAATTTTCCAACAAAAACAGTGTGTTACACTATTGTCAGTAAAAGGACGGAAAGCCTAAGCGAGAATGTAAATACCACAAGGGATTTTCATCTGACCGTTATTGGGCACTAATCGGCTAAGCCCCGCTGTCTGCCTCATTAGCGCAGACCCGTTTATCAACTTGTGTCAGAATCGCCGCCGTCTACCAGCCAGGGAATATCAGATGCCGGATCACAAGTCTCTCCTCCTACCTTTCAGCTATTTTTTCAGCCTCAGTGTTTTAGCCCATGGCCTGGACTATGAGCACATAGCCGTGCATGGCCATCAGACCCGTCTGGTAGGTCAGGCGATATCCGCTTCTGAAGGCATTATTGGTCAGGGTGAAATTGCTCAGCGCCCGCTACTCAGAACAGGTGAAATGCTGGAGTTGGTGCCTGGTATGGTGGTCACTCAGCATAGTGGTTCAGGTAAAGCCAATCAGTACTTCCTGCGAGGTTTTAACCTTGACCATGGTACGGACTTTCAAACCCGTGTGGATGGTATGCCGGTTAACATGCGCACCCATGGCCACGGCCAGGCCTATACCGACCTGAACTTTATCGTGCCGGAATTCGTTGGCAATATTCAATATCGCAAAGGGGCTTACCACGCAACCCAGGGCGACTTTGCTACCGCCGGTTCTGCCAGTTTCTTTATGACGCCGCAATTACCCAGCATGCTATCCCTGCAAATGGGCCAGGATAATTACTGGCGCACCCTGGCTGCGAAAAGTCTGAAGATAGACAATGCCGTTCTCAACTTAGGGGTGGAAGCCACTCGTTATGATGGCCCCTGGACGGATGTTGAAGAAGACATTAAGAAGTTCAACGGCCTAGTTAGTTACCATCGCCCGACTGAAAATGGTCAGCTCAGCCTGACTTTCATGGCATATGACAACCAATGGAATTCAGCCGACCAAATCCCGCAGCGCGCTGTCGAGCAAGGTCTGATTGATGAATTAGGCTCGTTGGATACCACGTTAGGAGGCGAGTCTGACCGCTACAGCCTGTCGGTTAACTGGCTGGTCGGCGAATGGAGCCTCAGCGCCTATGCCATCGAATCAAATCTGGACTTGTATTCCAACTTTACCTACTTCCTTAATGATCCGGTGCAGGGCGACCAATTCAAACAAGTTGATCAGCGCCGCATCTGGGGCGGAGAAATCAATCGCCACGCGTATAGCAATTTGTTTGGCAAAGAATGGGCGCATGAATTTGGTGCTCAGCTTCGCCATGATGATATTGGAGAAGTGGCCTTGTATAACACCCGCGCCAGGCAAGTGATAAGCCCAGTCAGGGTGGATGCCGTGCAAGAAACATCCAGCTCGTTGTATTGGCAGTCTGAGCTACTGTTAAGCAGCCGCCTGACCTTAAGCAGCGGTGTACGCTACGACTATTTTGATGTATCTGTAGACAGTGATTTGACTGATAACAGCGGCAATGCCAATGATGATTTAGTCAGCTTTAACGCCAGCCTCACCTATAGCCTGACACCCAGTCTGGAAGCCTATGCCAACGCCGGTCAGTCATTTCATTCCAATGATGCCCGCGGTGCCACCATTTCTGTTGATCCGGTAACAGGGGAAGCCGCCAGCCCAGTGGATTTGCTGGTGCGCGGCGAAGGTATGGAGGTGGGACTGCGTTACTTCGACAGTCGCCGCCTCAACCTGTCAATGGCACTTTGGAGTTTGAATCTGGACTCAGAACTGCTGTTTGTCGGTGATGCCGGGAATACCGAAGCCAGCCGCGGCTCACGTCGCTACGGGCTGGAACTTGCCGCCTATTACTGGTTAGCCGAGACCTTAAGCGCGGATCTTGAGCTGGCCTTGACCCACTCCCGCTTCCGTGGCGAGGAGGAAGGCGAAGGTAATCGTATCGACGGATCTTTACCTATGGTAGCCAGCGCAGGCTTAAACTGGCAGCTCAGCGAACAGTGGCAAAGCAGCCTGCGGGTTCGCCACTTCGGTAAACGTATGCTGGATAGTCATGGCGAACAGCGTTCTTCACCGCTGACGGTAGTTAATCTGTCGGTAAGTTACCGTCTGCCATCCTGGCAGTTCAGACTCGAAGCCCTGAATCTGTTGGACAGTAACGACCACGATATTGACTACTTGTATGAGTCACGCTTGCCGGGTGAAGCACAAGAGGGCATTGAAGATGTACACTACCACCCCATAGAACCCCGCACCCTGCGAGTAGGCGCTACCTATCACTTCTGAAGACTAATCCTCTGATGTGCGGGCCGCTGCACGGCCCCACACATGGAAAGCATTGAGGTAAAGCCGCTCAACCTTTTCCCTGGCCCATGGGGTGCGCCGCAAGAATTTAAGACTCGATTTTACCGAGGGATCATGGGTGAAACAGCGTATCTCTACCGCCTTGCCCATTTGCTCCCAGCCTAACTCTTTTTCAAGGCGGATTAACATCTGTTCAAGAGTAACGCCATGTAAGGGATTGTTTGCTTGTATATCCGCCATGTGCAGCTCTACGGGATAAAAAGGACCTTGCCTTATTCTAACAGAGCGTACATGGGTATTAAAAAAGCATTTCTACTAACAGAAATTTACAATTGCCTTACGCCTTTGTTGCAAAGCTTGGTTATCATAGGCACTTTAAGACACCAAAGCAGACGCACAGCCAATGAACAAAGTTTGGATAAAGATCGCACTTCCGGTACTCGCGCTGGGTATCGGATTTGTGGGTATGGCAGCCATCAAAGCCACCGCCGAAGATAAAGAAGACAAGCAAGAGATTGATTCGCGCCCCACCGTTAAGGTTGAAGTGCTGCGTACCGAAGACTATCAGGTAGCGATTAACAGCTTTGGTGAAGTGAGACCTTTGGAAAAAACTCAGTTAGCAGCAATGGTGTCTGGAGAAGTCATTGGCTGGCATGAGGACTTTGTGCCTGGCGGCGTGGTAAAGCGTGGTACCTTGCTGTTTAGCATCGACAAGCAACAATATCAGGCCGCCTTGTTACAGGCTGAAGCCAACCTGAGTCAGGCTAATGCACAGTTAATCGAAGAGCGTGCCAAAGCTGAAGTCGCCAAACGCGAAGCCAAAACCATGCCGGCCGCCCGCATCACCGACTTGTACTTACGAAAGCCGCAGGTGCTGAGTGCCGAGGCCGCGGTTAAATCTGCCGAGGCGCAATTAAAGATCGCCCAGCGCAACCTGTCTTACACCGACGTCCGCGCCCCTTATGATGCGCTAGTTGTGTCTCGCAACCTGGGTACAGGGCAATATGTGCATCAGGGCAACGAAGTTGGTTTGCTCTACAATATTGAAACCGCTGAAATCAACCTGCCCATTGCAGGTTTTGATGCCTTGTTCCTGCCTGCCGATTTACAAGGCAGTACAGCGCAAATCAGCAGCCGTGGCGCTATTACTGTGACCCGTACCGGCACAGTTGAACGCGATCTTGGTATTGTTGATCAGGACACTCGTATGAGTCAGGTGGTGGCAAGGATTAATGACCCATATAGCCTGAACACCGACGCGCCAGCCTTCAAATTCGGCACTTATGTGGAAGTCAGTCTCAAAGGTTCAACCCTGCAGGATATTTTCCGCCTGCCTCAGGAACTGGTCACTAACCGCAAAGTTTGGGTGGTAAACAAAGACAACGAATTAGAATCCCGCACCGTGAAAGTCTTGCGAGAAGAGGCGCAGTTTTTCCTGGTGGAGAATGGTCTGAATGCCGGCGAACGGGTGGTTATGACCCTGCCTGAGTATCCACAAAACGGCATGAAAGTGAAAATCGCCGGTGAGCAGAGCAAACAAACCAACACAGGCACCGAGGATAGTGGTCTGGTTGCGCAGGCGAACGATTAAGGAAGCATCATGTCCAGTACAGCACCTCAAGAACAGGGCCTGATTGCCTATTTTGCCCGCAATACGGTAGCTGCCAACCTGATGATGTGGTTTATCATCATTATGGGTTTGGTCAGCTATTTCACTATCCAGCGCCAGATGTTCCCAAACATCGAAATCAATTACATCAATATCAACGCCACTTACCGCGGCGCCTCACCTCAGGAAATTGAAGAAGGCATATTGATTAAAATTGAGGAGTCACTCAAAGATGTGACCGAGATTAAGCGCCTGGTTTCACGCGCATTCAGGAACAACGGCCGAATTACCCTGGAAATCCACACTAAGGAAGACATTACCGATGTGTTGGATAAGGTCAAACTACGCGTAGACAGCATCGCCACTTTCCCGGCCGGTATGGAACCTGTGACGGTATCGCAGCAGGAATTCCGTCAGGATGTGATTGAGATGGCCGTGGTGGGAGAGTTGCCACTCAAAGACCTTAAAAGCATAGCCATTCAGATGGAACGGGAAATGCTGCAACTGGGCAATGTGTCGCTGGTAAATCTGGATGCCCCGGATGACGAAATTGCCGTTGAAATTAAACCCGAGATGCTGCGCCGCTACAACCTGACCTTGGATGATGTAGCCGCCGCAATCCGCCGCTATTCAGCGAATATTTCTGCCGGTCAAATTCGCACTGAAACAGGCATCATCGCCGTGCGGGTGGAAAACCAATACTACAACGGCGAAGAGTTTCGCAATATCCCGGTCAAAATAGGCGCAAGTGGTAACAAAGTACTGCTGCAGGACGTGGCTTTTATTCAGGATGAGCTGGCCGAGGGTGAGTACTACTTCAAGTACTCGGGCGAAAACGCCATTTTTATGTCGGTGAAAGCCACCAAAGACCAGAATATGGTGCCGGTTGCCAAGTCAGTGAAAGACTTTATCGAACACCGCAATCAAACCCTGCCCCATGGCGTGGAAATGAAGGTACTGGTGGATATGACCTACTACCTGAATGCCCGTCTGGACATGATGCTGAATAACCTCTGGCAAGGGGCAATTCTGGTAGCATTGATGCTGACTATCTTCCTGCGCTTCCGTTTAGCGTTCTGGGTAATGGTGGGTCTGCCGGTCTGTTTCCTGGGTGCCATGATGATGATGCCGGTATTTGGCATCACCATTAATATCCTGTCGCTATTCGCCTTTATTATGGTACTGGGGATAGTGGTGGACGACGCTATAGTCATAGGGGAAAGCGCCTACACCGAAATAGAAAGTAAGGGGCCGGGGGTTGAAAATGTTATCCGCGGCGCTAAGCGGGTTGCCACGCCTGCGACCTTCGGGGTATTGACCACTATTGCAGTATTTGCGCCCTTTGTGTTCAGTAAAGGGCCAGAAGGTACCTTCTTTGTCATCATCGCCACTATGGTGATCTTGTGCCTGAGTTTCAGCTTGATCGAGTCCAAGCTGATCCTACCAGCGCATATTGCCCATATCGATTTTAAACCTATTAAAAAGGGTAGCTGGCGTGACCGCTTCAACACGCGCTTCTTCGGTTTTGTAAACGGTACCTACAAAAACTTTGTTGCTCGCTGTGTGGAATGGCGCTGGCTGACCTTCTTCTCGTTTATTGCCATGTTGATGATTAGCTGGGCACTTATCTCTGCTAATCATGTACGCATGGTTCCAACGCCCAAAGTACCGCATGACTTCCCAGCGATTAAGATTGAAATGAACGAGACCGTCTCGGATGAAGCCACTATTGATGCGCTGAAAATTGTCGAAGCTGCCATCTGGCAGGTGGAGAAAGAAATCACCGCTGAATATGGTTCCGGTATGGTTAAAGACCTGCTGGCCTTCAACCAGGGCCGCACCGAGGCCCGCATTGTAGTGCCACTGGTAGATGAAGCAGATCGTCATTTCACGGCCTTTGAGCTGGCACGCCGCTGGCGTGAAAAGATCCCTGAAATTCCCGGCATGAAGTCCTTTACCATTCAGGACGACGTAAATGGCGGGCGTGATGACGGCGAGTTCGGTTACCTGTTGTTTGGTTCAGATATCAAAACCCTCAACGAGGCTGGCCGCTACTTCATCAGCAAGTTGCAGGAGCAGGAAGGCCTGTTTGATGTCAGTTCCACCATAGACCCGGCTAGTAAAGAAGTGCAGATACAACTGCTGCCCGTTGCCTACGACCTGGGACTGAACCTGACCAGCATAGCCAATCAGATTGGCGATAGTTTTTATGGTAGCGAGGCTCAGCGGGTTATTCGCGGCACCGAAGAAGTGCGGGTTATGGTGCGTTATCCCAAGTTATCCCGTGAACAATTTGCCGAACTGAAATACGCCATTATTCAAACGCCGTCCGGCAAGGAAGTCATGCTGGGTGATGTGGTAGCTTTGGTTGAACAACCGGGTATCAGCTATATCCGCCGTGAAGGGGGTTATCGCAGCGTCTATGTATGGGGCAATATTGACGAAGAGAAAGTCGAGCCCAATGCGGTGGTCAAAACCATTGAAGAGACCTTACTGCCAGATATGCAAGCCACCTTCCCGTCAGTGAAAACTGAGCTAGGCGGCGGCATAGCCGAACAGCAGGCCCAGCAAAATGAACAGGTTATGTTCTTTATTGCCGGCATGATCATCGTCTACATCTTGTTGGCCGTGCCGCTGAAAAGTTACGGGCAGCCGATTATTATCATGTCGGTTATCCCATTCAGCTTGACCGGCGCTATCTGGGGACACTTCCTGTTCGGACTGGATTTGAGCATGATGTCCACCTTCGGCCTGATTGCGGCGGCAGGGGTAGTGATTAACGACAGTCTGGTCATGACAGACTATGTCAACCAGCGCCGTGCCGAAGGCATTCGCATCAAAGATGCGGTACTGGAAGCCGGCTGCGCCAGATTCCGGGCCATTACCCTGACTTCCATCACGACCTTCGCCGGTGTACTACCGATTATGTTTGAGACCAGTCTGCAGGCCAGGTTTGTTATTCCTATGGCTGTAGCACTGGGCTTCGCGGTGATGTACGCCACCTTGGTGACGCTGTTGTTAGTGCCCTGTTTGTACATGATTCTGGAAGATATGCGCAAACCTTTCAGGTATGTGCGGCAAAAGCTGTCTCGTAAGCCTGCGCCTCAGCAAGGCAATGACCTGGAAGGGTCACATTACTGATTAAGTTAGAATTTAAAAAGAGCCCGCCCGGGCTCTTTTTTATTGGCGCTTCTCGTTCAGCGTTGCGGCCAGCGAGGCAATGGTCATAGGAAGCGGCGAATTGCTATAACGGCGGCTGAGTTTTTGGTAATCAAGGGCGGTGAAATGGCCTGCATGCATAGCAGCAATCAAGGCTTTAGCTGACGCAGATTGATTGCTCACAGAAATCGGCAGCACAGTGGGAATGCCTGGCTTTAATTCACGCAAGCCAGCAAAGTGTTCGTCCAGCATCACCAGCGCTAAACTACCCAGAGTCACGTGACCACCAAAGCTGATATAGTCTGCAGGCACATTGGCCGGTAAGCTGTCCCAGTTGATCCCAACATAGCGAATAGTGCCCTGCAGACCAGCTTCGTTGGCAGCCTTAGCCGCCCCAAAAGCCATTGGATCATTGGCTGCCCATACCGCATCCACCTGCACCGCACGGGAGAAGAGTGCATTGGCCAGCCGGTACGCCTCATCCTGAGACCAGTTGCCAAAATCCTGATACACCAGTTGAATTGCCCCTTTATAATGCTGTAAGGCTCGCTGCATGCCCAAGGTGCGGGCCTTGGACGAAGACGAGTGCCGATCGCCGTTAATGACCAACAGTTTCAGTGGCCTGCGGCTATCTTCAGCAAGTAGCGCCGATACCATTTGAAAGCCGGTGTCCGACAAATCGGCAGTTAAAGCTCCCAGATAATGCCTGGGATGGGGTTGCTTCGGTGCCACCAGAAAATCATTGTTAACCAGAAAGTAAGGAATGCCGCCACTTTCCAGTAACGCAACATGCTGATCCAATACCGCATTTTCATTGACCAGCAGCAAATAATCCGGACGACGTGCAATCCCCTGGCGTATCAATTCCACCAGCTTCAATCTGTCTCGCTCGGCATATTCAATGCTTAATTGCAGATTCAGATCCACAGCGGCTGCCAGCATAAACTGACTCACTGTCGCCCAGAACACACCGGTTTGATCACCCGCAGCAGAGCCGGGATTAATGAACAAAATATGCGGATGCTCAGAAGCCTGCGCTGTGCAGGAAATGCTCCAGTTTAAGCCCAACAGAAAGACAAGAAGAAGGATACGAATCAAGGCTGGATGAAGAGTAGAGACACCATTTTGCCACTTTAGCGCAAAACCGCCGCACAGTCAGGCTCAAACAGTGGAGTTATCCAGTCAAATTGTTTATTCGCATGCCCATAAAAGACATAGGGATGTCTTGGTACTAACATAGGGTGGTAGCTCCCCCCAAAGAAGTGATCACCATAATTTTTTTAAACCATGACAAAAGCGCCAATAATTGGCGCTTTTGTCAAGGTAACCGTGGCAATCAGGCTTTTTGCACAACCTGCTCAATACGACCAAAGATCGACTGGCCGTTGTTATCCAGCATTTCAATCTGAATACTGTCGCCAAAGTCCATAAAGGGCGTACTGGGTTTGCCTTGTTGAATAGTTTCAATCATGCGGATTTCAGCAATACAGCTATAGCCTACGCCACCTTCCTTGACTGGTTTGCCTGGGCCATCGTTGAGCTTATTGGATACCGTGCCTGAGCCGATGATAGTGCCAGCCACCAGTGGGCGGGTTTTGGCTGCATGAGCAATCAACTGACCGAAGTGGAAGGTCATATCCACACCGGCATTGGGTTTACCAAACAGCTCGCCGTTTAGATGCGACAGCAGCGGCAGATGCAGTTTACCGGCCTGCCAGGCTTCGCCCAGTTCATCCAAGGTGACGCAAACCGGGCTGAAGGCACTGGAAGGTTTGGACTGATAAAAACCAAAACCTTTGGCCAGCTCGGCCGGGATCAGGCCACGCAACGACACGTCATTGACCAGCATTACCAGGCGAATATAAGACAGCGCCTGCTCAGGCGATACGCCCATGGGCACATCATCAACAATCACGGCAATTTCGGCTTCAAAGTCGATGCCAAAGCCTTCGCTTTGCGGCATCACTATCGGTGCGCGCGGTGCCAAAAAGGTATCCGAACCCCCCTGGTACATCAGTGGGTCGGTCCAGAAGGTCTCGGGCATCTCTGCGTTACGGGCCTTACGCACCAGCTCTACGTGGTTCACATAAGCACTACCATCAGCCCAGTGATAAGCGCGCGGCAGGGGCGAGGCGCAGTCAGCCTGATTAAAAGGCTCGGCACTGATGCTACCGCTTTCCAGGGCCTCATAGCGTGCTTGTAAGGCACCATGCAGCTCGCGCCAATTATCCAGGGCAAATTGCAAGGTAGGGGCAATATCACTGACCGACACCATACGGGTCAGATCACGACTGACCAATACCAATTTGCCGTCACGACCGGCATTCAGACTGGCCAGCTTCATGCATTGTCTCCGGGAAATTCACCTTCGCCGTGCAGCCAGGCCGCATGCTTGGGGGCCTTTTTAGTTTGTGCCCATTCCTCCAGCATGGCCGGCGCAACCCGTTTAAGCTCTTCCAGCATACCGGGCTTGGCGGTATTGGCCGCCAGCTCAATGCGGTGACCGTTGGGGTCAAAGAAGTAAATGGACTTGAAGATGGTATGCTCGGTGGGGCCCAGCACCTTCAAACCGGCATTCTCCAAACGTTCCTTAGCAGCCAGTAGTTCATCCATGGACGCCACTTCAAAAGCAATATGCTGCACCCAGGCTGGGGTATTGTGGTCGCGGTCCATGTCAGGCGAGTTAGGCAGTTCAAAAAACGCCAGTACATTGCCCTGCCCGGCATCCAAAAACACATGCATGTAAGGGTCTGGCGCTTTAGTAGAGGGCACTTCGTTTTCGGCAATGGCCAGCAAAAATTCCATATCCAGCAGGTCGCGGTAAAACTCCACGGTTTGCTTGGCGTCTTTGCAGCGGTATGCCACATGATGAATACGTTGAATGTTCATGATCAATCCTTATGCCGGTTATTTACCCTGACCAACCACACCACGGGCAACCTGGTCGCGCTCAATAGACTCGAACAATGCCTTAAAGTTACCTTCGCCGAAACCTTCATCTTCCTTACGCTGAATAAACTCAAAGAACACCGGGCCCAGCACGGTTTCTGAGAAGATTTGCAGCAACAGGCGCGGTTTGCCGCCTTCGGTGGTGCCATCCAACAAGATACCACGGGCTTGCAGTTGGTCTACCGGCTCACCATGCCCTGGCAGGCGCTCTTCCAGCATCTGATAGTAAGTTGCAGGCGGCGCCGTCATAAACTTCACGCCTTGCTTTTTGAGCTTATCCCAGCAAGCCAGCAAATCATCACAAGCAAAAGCAATGTGCTGAATACCTTCACCGTTGTACTTCATCAGGAATTCTTCGATCTGGCCACCGGCACTGGCTTCTTCATTCAGAGGAATGCGGATTTTGCCATCAGGTGCGGTCATGGCTTTAGACAACAACCCGGTGTATTCACCCTTAATATCGAAGTAGCGAATCTCTCGGAAGTTGAACAGATTGGAATAGTAATCTGCCCAGTACTGCATACGGCCGCGATATACGTTGTGAGTCAGGTGGTCCAGCGTATGGAAGCCACAACCTTCAGGATGACGGTCCACCCCCTCAATCCAGTTAAAGTCGATATCGTAAATGGTCTGACCTTCCTGATAACGGTCAATCAGATATAAAGTGGCACCGCCTATGCCTTTGATGGCAGGCAAACGCAGTTCCATGGCTCCGGTTTGGATTTCAACCGGCTGCGCACCTTTTTTCAGCGCGGCGGCATAGGCCATTTGCGCATCTTTTACGCGAAACGCCATACCGCAGGCAGACGGGCCGTGCTCGATGGCATAGTAGTGGGCGTGGCTCTTAGGCTCGTAGTTAGTGATAAAGTTAATATCACCCTGGCGCCACAGTTCCACGTCTTTGGATTTGTGTCTTGCCACCTTAGTGAAGCCCATGGCTTCGAATACCGGTTCCAGCACACCTTTTTGCGGCGCGGTGAACTCGACAAATTCAAAGCCGTCCAGGCCCATTGGGTTTTCAAACAAATCCGCCATCTCAATCCCCTTATTTACACTTTGCTGCTTTTTGGGCAACCTCTTAGGTTGTTACCCAATAGTATTGTTTCAGTTGAAAGCATATTAGTTTCAAATGAAACCACTGACAATGGCGGAGCCCGAACTTGCCCTGTAAACCAAACTCTCCACTGCTGTTGCAGCGCTTCCTGCCGTATCGGCTGACTACTTTGTCGAACAAGATCTCCCAGGCGCTAGCTGCACAGTACAGTCAGCGCTTTGACCTGAGCATTCCTGAATGGCGCATTCTGGCTGTACTTGGCGAAGGCACAGCACTGTCTGCTGCTGAAATAGTCCAGCGCACCGCTATGGACAAAGTGGCCGTCTCTCGGGCAGTGAAAAAGCTGCTGGAAAAGCAGCGACTGGAAAAAAATCAGGACAGCAACGACAACCGCCGCTTCTCCTTATCCCTGTCTGAATCCGGTCAAGCACTGTACGAGGAAGTGGTACCTATTGCCCTTGAGTATGAAAGACGCCTGATTGCCGAACTCAGCCATGATGAAATTGAAAACATGGATAAGCTGTTCAATCATCTGGACAACGTGATCCTAAAGTAAGTCCCTAATTACATAAGCCCTAAACAGTATAAGGATGCCCCGTGAACAAATTCTGGTCTTTGTTTCTAACCCGCTTTACCTGGCTCACTTTGTTAATCGCCAGTGCTCTATCAGCCAATGCACAACCGGCCAATCCGCAAGTGCTGCTGGAAACCCCGATGGGCAACATTCAGGTGGAGCTTTATCTGGATAAAGCGCCCCTGTCGGCGGGGGATTTTCTGGCCTACGTAGAACAAGGGTTGTTCGACAATCAGCTTGGCTTTCATCGCGTGGTCAGGCCTGATAATGACCACGGCACGCCGGTTATCTCGGTGATCCAGGCCGGGTTAAAAGACGGCGCGCAGCGCAGAGCCCCAATTGCCCATGAAACCACCGAGCAGACTGGACTGAAGCATCTGGATGGCACCTTGTCCATTGCCCGGGCAGCGCCTGGAACCGGCGGTGGTAGTGATTTTTTTATCTGCGTGGGTGACCAGCCGGCCCTGGATTTTGGCGCCAAACGTAACCCCGACGGTCAGGGTTTTGCTGCTTTTGGGCGCGTCGTCAGCGGCATGGAGGTGGTGCGTAAAATCAATGCTCTACAAGGCGTTAGTACCGGCCAGGATGATTATGTAGATGGCCAGATACTCGCCGAGCCGGTATCGATCACTAAAGCCTATTTACTTCGACAATAAATCGCCGCTAGTCTGTGGCGGCGCTCAAGGTGCCGCCAGGGCAAGCCGAATATCCTCCCAGCTAACCTCATCCCCCAGTGCCGTTTTGACGGCCTTCAGGCTATTGTCCCGTTGAGCAGCGGCGGCTTGGCGAATAGCCTCAATACGTTCTGCTGGCAGTAGCTCCTGCACCTCAATCTCACCGGTCTGAATAAAGTGGCATAAGTGATTGGCCACAGTACCAGGCACCAGGCCGCGCTGCTCGGCAATCTGCGCCAGGTTTAAGCCTTGTCGGTAAAGATCCAGGGTAATATCACGAGTGCTGCGCTTTTCGGTGGCATCTTCTGCACTGTTTTCCTGGCCGGATGACAAAGCCACTCTGGTGTCGGCGCTGGATAAGGGCGCAGGATCGGTCTCCAGGCCCTGCTCAGCGCAGTATTCGGCCACCAGCTTAAGTAAATCCTCGCCATATTTTTCCACCGTGCTGGGGCCAACTTTATGCACTTTCAATAACGTCTGGCGACTGCCCGGCAAATGCTTGGCGATTTGCAGCAGCACTTGCTGATGAGCAATGCGGTAAGCGGGCACCTGCTGATGTTCGGCTTGCGCACTACGCCAGTCCCGTAAGCGCTGAAACAGCGCCGGGTGCGCCAGGTCATCAATGCTCAGTTCCTCTGCCGGGGGGCTTTTCACCGCAGCGCTTTTACTTTCCTGAATACCCGCTTTGGCCAGGGCTTGTAACCAGATGGCCAGATTGAACCCGGCTGCACTGCAAGCCACAATGGCCTGCTTCTCGGCCAAAACCCTATCCAGTCGTTCCAGGGCTTTTTTAATCTGCTTGTTAAGCTGCTTGTTGTCGGTGGCATAGTGAAATGCTGCTCGCCAAGCCATCAGTTCAGCCAGGGCCTGACTGAAATAACCACTGGCTTTGCTGACCCGCTCCTGCACTGCGCTATCCTGCTCCGGCAACGGCGCGTTAGCAAACAGGCTGTGCAATTGGCGCTGGAATTTCGTTGCCACTGCGACCACGTTATTCTGGATGGCCAGCTTTAATTCAGGCAAAGCTGCACTGTTATGGCTTTGCACCCTGTCTCCGCCATCCGCCAATTCTCTTTCCAGCCGGTTTAGCGCAAACCCCAAGCCACTAAAATCAAAACTCTCCAGCAACAGTCCTTGCTGATACTCACCTTTGGCCTGCTCCAGCATGGCAGCATCCGGCGCCGGGCAATGCTGGCTGAAATGAATAATCAGCTCGTCACAACGCACGGCCTGAGGGAGCAGCGGGCTTTGCAACACTAGTCCATCCAATTGGCGACAACGGCTTAGCGCCACATAAATCTGCCCGTGGGAAAAGGCCGCCTGACCGTCGATTATGGCCTTATCGAAGGTCAGCCCCTGGCTCTTATGAATGGTAATCGCCCAGGCCAGGCGCAGCGGGATCTGGCTGAAACTGCCGATGATATCTTCACTAATCTGCTGTTCGCCGTCCAATCCATATTTGATGTTTTCCCAGGTGGCCGCTTCCACCTCAATGGGTTCTGGCTCGTCTGCACATTGCACCCATACCTTGTCGGCCTGTATACGGCTGACCACCCCGCGCTTGCCGTTAAAATAGCGCCGCTGCTCGCCCTGGTCATTGCGGATAAACATCACCTGAGCGCCAACTTTCAGTGCCAGTTGCGCGGCGGCCGGATAGCTTTGCTCAGGGTACTCACCGTTAACCCGCGCCTCAAAATATTGAAGTTCGCCAGGCAGCGCCGCCAGCTTGCTGTTATTCAGCTTGTCCGCGCTGTGATTATGAGTGCTCAGCACTATATAGTCGTCATCATGAAAATCCGGCTGATAGCGCCGGTTCAGGGCGTCAAGCGCCTGGTCATCCAACTGGTTATTGCGCACCTGATTCAGCAGACTGATAAAGGCCGGGTCGGACTGACGGTAGACCTGCTGCAATTCCACCTGCACCCACTGGCTTTGCGCCAGGGCCTGGCTGGCAAAAAAGTAAGGGTTGGCATAATGCGGTTGCAGCAGTTGCCAGTCGCTGTCTTTCACCACCGGCGGCAACTGGTATAAATCGCCAATCAGCAGCAACTGCACGCCACCAAAGGGCTTGTTGCGGTCACGAAAACGCCTTAGCACCGCATCCACGGCGTCCAGCATATCGGCCCGCACCATACTGATCTCGTCAATCACCAGCAAGTGCAGGCTGCGGATAATATTGATCTTTTCTTTGCTGAAACGGTTATGTTCAGCCTGTCTGGTACCAGGTATATAGGGCCCGAAGGGGAGCTGGAAAAACGAATGCAGGGTTACGCCGCCGGCATTAATGGCTGCCACACCGGTTGGGGCGGTAACCATCATACGTTTAGGACTATGCGCTTTTAGTTCACGCAGGAAGGTGGTTTTGCCGGTCCCGGCCTTACCGGTTAAAAACACATGTACGCCGGTTTGTTCCACCAGCATTCTAGCTGTGTGCAATTGGGGATTGGGGTTGGTCATATTATCCCTGCCTGGATTCAGTGGTGCCATCCTATCATTAATTTAGAACAGCCAGGGCCAAGGTCCAGTCAGGGACAAGCATTCATGCTTAATTGCCTTGGATAACTTGCCCGTTATCTAAATTAACAATGAAATGTCTGTCCGGCTCCCCTTGCTGCAGGGCCTGGAATATCGCCAGCAGTTGGCTTAGCCTGGTTTTTAGTGCCCATTGCGGCGAACCCTCAGGCTGCTCAGAACGGTTAAGCCGCTGGGCCAGTAATTGATAGGCCAAGATACGCTTAGCAGGGATGTCCGCCAGGGCCAGACTGCCAGCATTACGCAACCGGTAAAAATCCAGCGCCAGCTCAAAGCCCGTCCAGCGGCTAAGCTCCTCCGGCATCACAGACGGATACGGCCAGTTATTGCGCAGGCTGATATCGGCAGACTGCCAGTCTTTACTTTGCGTCAGTACATTAAGAGCCTGTTCCCGGTCGCCATTAAAGCCACTGAGCACCATCAGTTGCCAACCATTGAAAGCCAGTAACGCCTCACGTAAGTCCGGTGGCCATTCCCCCGGCAAAAAGCGCAGCCGGGTCAGTTCCTGTAAATGCCAGAGGGTAAACTCCCGGTAGCTTTTGGCCGTTAGAATGCCTTTATCCCAGGGCGGGGCGTTGTGGCTGCTGACCTGATATTCCTGGGCATAATGCTCAAACAACTCGTCAAAACGTGGCACCTTGTTCAGCACGATAGTGTCGACCTCCACTTGCCTGTCGCTGTGCAGGGTCAGCAGTTTGTAAGCTGGCACATAAGCGGCCAGTGACGGTGCCTGAATATTGACCAGGGTGTTGCCCTGCGAGCCCTTGATTGTGCCAGTATCGTTAAAATGCATATGCCCGCCCACATGCAGGGTCAGGCCGGTATCCGCCAATAACTGCCCCACCTTGTCTGTCGGGCGCCTGGTCAATTGCAGGGCTTCCCGGCCAAACACCTGGGCGATAGCCTGTGACTGGCCGTCATAAAATTCCGTCATCGGAAAATGGCTGAAAGCCAGCAGGGTTTTACCTTGGCTGGCCGCCCGTTTAACCACAGAGCGGATCCAATCCAGCACCTGGGTTTTATGGCTGACCAGTTTGTTGTATCCCGCATTCCCGGAACCGGCAAACTCGCCGCTAGCTACTTTTGGCACATACACATTGGCATCAATGGCCAGTAACCAAAGGTCCGGCACAGGTTCAACCAGATAGCTGGCATCCGCCACCTGCTGACATTGGCTGTAGCCAGCCTGTTTATAGGCCCCGCCTGTACCCTGAGCACAGATTTCATAATTGCGCTGGTCCAACTCAGCCTGCTGACTTGCCTGGTGGAAACTGTATGTATCTGTCTGATAATCGGAATAAGGCGATTCCCAGTAAAGGTCTCTGCTATCCGGGAAAAAACCAAAACTGGCAAGCTCGGCAAGAATACCGCCATACCCCATATGGCGTATTTCCTCGCTACAAATCGTATCAGGCGTATTATCGCCCTTGATCACCGCCCAGGTCCCTTGATAAGCCAGACACTTGTCTGCCCCGCGACTGAATATGGCCTGCTGATGGCCACCCGCGCCCAGAAAATCCGGCTCGCCGCCAGGTGAGTCAAGGGGTCGCACTGGATCGTGATTGCCCGGCGTGGCAAAAAAACGCATGCCGTAGGTTTGACTATAGTTATCCAGAATTCGCCGCAGGCCGCGAATATGCAGGGGCTGGCCGTCGTCACTGAAATCCCCCGGTAGCGCCACCAGCTTGACACCACGGCGGGCAACATCGTCAAGGGCCGCCAGCAGGGCAAAGTAGTTTTCATTAAACAGCCGGGTGGAATGTAACTGTGCCCGCATACTGCGAATGGTAGCCTTACGGCCACTTTTACTGTTGGGTAGGCCCTCAAATGCCCCATCGCGAAACTCGCCGTAAACATCATGAAAATGCACATCCGGCATAAAGGCGATTTGCAGCGGCTCAGCAGCCGGTGCACTATCCGCCCCTGCCCCACCCGGCAACAGGGTCAGAAAAAGCAGCACGCCAATGATTAGCCTGAACATAAGCCGCTCCTGAAAAATACCAATATAAAGGCCCGCACAGAGCGGGCCACAACGACTTAGAAGCTTGCGCGTACACCTAAACTGAAGCGACGGCCTGAGAACTCATACATGCTGGGGAACACCGGTGCGATGGTGTAAGCACGGGTTTCCTCATCGGTAATATTGATGCCTTCCAGTGAAACTTTGATGTCGTCGGTAAGTTGATACCCCAGCGACAAATCCAACTGACCATAGGCATCGCGATACACCGGATACATATCCCGCTCAATGACTTCTACGTATTTGTCTTTATAGTTGTAAGACAAACGCGCATCGAAGGCGGCATTTTCGTAGTACAGGGTGGCGTTCCAGGTTTTGTCTGCCAGGCCTTCGGGTGGCGTGGGAATAGACAGATCAGAGGCTCCGGTCAGGGAGTTGTCCAGCATGGTGTAGTTGGCATTGATACCAAAACCTTCCAGCATGGGATGCAGCATGCTAAGCGGGAATTGGGCAATCAGTTCCACCCCTGACACATCATAGGCGCCTTCGGCATTGACCTTCTGATACACGTCAAAGTCATAGATACCATCAACCGTGCCATTGGCATTATATTTGGTCACATCCTTGACCACGCCGGTCAGACTCTCGCGTACCACCCCTTCAATGGTCTTTTCGAAGTAAGACACTGCCAGCAGACCACCATTTTCCAGATAGTACTCCAGGCCAATTTCCCACTGATCGGCATAGGTGGGTTTCAGGTCCGGGTTACCGTCACGGTATTTAAATTCGTTAACGCTGACGGTGCGCTTATAAGCAATATCGCCCAGCGCCGGGCGCATCAGGGTTTCGGAATAGGCCGCGCGCAGCATCAAGTCATCAGACAATTCCATCATCAGGTTGGCACTGGGCAGCACTTCCTGATATCCCCCATCCTTGGACACTGGCTCAGGGGTATAACCTGTGGAGCCATCACTGTTTTGTACCTGATGGTAACCAAAGGACAACACCGAGGTGTCTACGTAACGCACACCGGCATTAAGGGTGACCGGCATATGCCCAATATCAAACAGGAAATCTGTCATGGCATACAGGCTCAGGACCTCCTCGTCCACCTGATAAAATTCACTGTCGGCAAAGTCCACGTTAAAGCCGCTGTAGCGGAAGGTGTCTCTGGCGTAATCGTTACCCACCTGCGACCACTGCGGGCTGCCATCAAGCTGCTTCATATAGCGCCCACCGGGCACCAGGTCAGAAATTAACTGAATGTCACTGTCTTGTAATGTGCGGGTGTTACGCCAGGAGCTGTCTCCTTCGGCTGGTCCACGCACCGTATTACTACCGCGGTTACGCTGTTTGGATTTGTCGGTGTAACGCACCCCAAACTGCACCTTAGCCAGGGACGGCAGAAAATCCAGACTCAAAGGGCGGGCAAAATCCAACTGCGCAGCATATTTGTCGTCCTGTATTTCTTCCAGATTAACCTCGTAGGAATCAAACAGGTATTTGTCCGGCGAGTTGTACATATCAATGCTTTGGGGGTTGGCGCTAACAATAGTCTCACCACCTGTGTCGGTATAGCGGCTGCGGGACGGGGCAAAGGCCACATGCTTGAGATTGCTGGTATCTGACAGTTTTTCCGCACCGGAATAGCCCAGCAGGCCGGTGATTTGCCAGTTAGCCACATCCCAGTCCAGACTCAGGCTGTATTGGCTGTAGTCGGTTTCGTGCACATTTTCTTTACTGAGGAATTCATGCTGAGTGGCGGCGTAAGATACATCGGTCAGCACCACCACCCCATAATCAGCCAGGGTGGTATTGTCATAGCTATGTACCTGTTCCAGTGCGCTGATGCTGGAGGCGGAATAAGCGGCAGCGTCGTATTCATCCTCGGTGTTGTCGTATCCTCCCAGCATGGCATCAAAGGTCAGGCTCAGCGTTTCACTGGGCTTGAATTGCAATGACGCAGTGGCTCCCCATTTGTCCTGATCATTGAGATAGGCACGGTCGCCGACTTTATCCAGAAACACCACGCGATTGGTTTGCTCGGTATCAAATGGATCGCTGATCACCACGCCGGTATCGCGCGCCAGCACCTCAATGGTCTGGTCTGACTGCCACTGTGAAGAACCTTTTTTCTCGGTCCAGCGGGACAGGGGACGGAAATTGATGCCCGAATTAGAATCGGTGCGGTTGGTGCGGCTGGCTTTAGAGAAAGACACCAGCGCCCCCCAGTCACCAAAGGTGTCACTGGCCAAAAAAGAGAATTTTGGATCGGTCTTTTCAGAAATGGAGTTATAGGCGGCATCAGCCGACACCACAAGCTGGCGTTCGTTGTAGTCAAAGGGTCTGGCGGTGGAAATCAGCACCGAACCGGCAATACCGCCTTCCTCATCGGCGGCGGTCGGGGATTTCTGCACAGTGACGCCCTGAATAATTTCTGAGGCGAAAATATCAAATTCCACATCGCGGCCACCACTGCCAGAGGCGGTAGCCAGACCGTTAATGGACACATGGGTGAACTCACTGGGCAAACTGCGCACATTCACTTTACTGCCCAGGCCCTTGTTACGCTCGATTGTTACCCCTGGCATACGTTGCAGGGCTTCGGCCAGGTTTTGCTCCGGGAAATCGGCAATGTCGGTAGCCACAATAGAGTCAGAAAAACCAATATTGTTGCGTTTAATATCCACTGCCCGTTCCAGGCTTTTGGCGTAACTGCCGGTGACCACAATTTCTTCTATCGCTGCAGCCTCATCCTGAGCCATAACGGGAACAGACAAAACGGAGCCCAGGGCCAGAGCCAGGGGGGAAAGGACAAACAAGGAGGATTTCATGTTTTCAGCTTCCTGAGTTGGTTATGTGTGACAGCCAGTGCTGCAATGTCGTCCCTCTAGACGTCAGGAAGAACGCCAATGGGGACGCGTTTTTTTATGAAGTTTTTGTGTCAGTCAGGCATCACATCGCTGTCATGAAAACTTCATAAAAATGTTCGTCCCCCTTTGGCTACAATGCGCGTCTTAACGCTAATAGGCCCACCTATCAGATTTCATCATGCAGTTGCCCTTTCGCCGAGCCAAAGCCGTTACCCCAGGTTCATCAGCCCCGCTGCTGACCTGCCTGATGGCCAATCAGACTGCACTTAAGGCCTATATTCGCCGGACCCTGTCGGAAGAAGCCGATGTGGAGGATCTGTTCCAGAAGTTGCTGCTAAAGGCGCTGCGTATGGACAACCAACAGGCTATCGACAACCTCTTGGCTTATGGCTACAAAATGGCCCAGAGCCTGATCATCGATCATCTGCGGGAGTCTCAACGCCAACCTGATGAGCTGGTGCATGAGCCTGAAGCCCCGTCACTGTGCCTGGACACTTTGCTCGACCATCAACAGCGCATCACCTTGTACAAACAAGTGATAGCCACCATGCCCGCACTGCGACGAGAAGTGTTTATCCGCCGTCGCCTGCACAGTGAAAGTCGTGACACTATTGCCAGAGCCATGGGCCTGAGCGAAGAGGCGATCAAGAAGCATCTGAGCCGGGCCATGGATGACCTGCGCCAGGCAATGGAAAAACTCGACCCTGACCTGTCCCCAAATAGTCAGTCGGGCAGTCATAGCAATAAGTCATTCAGGTAGATGCAGATGTCAGACAAGCCACGCCACACCCCGCACAGCCAAAAACTGGAACAAGCCATTTGGCAGGACGATGCCCTGACGGAGGCTTTGCAGCAGTGGCAGACTCAGCAACCGGCTGAAGCGCCGCTGAAAAAACGCTTTATGCCGCCTGCACTGTATGCCCTGGCAGCGACCATTTTGATTTGTGTGTTGAGTGTCTATCTACTGATGCCAGCCGCAGAAAACATCCCACTCGCGCACACAAACAGCCAGGCCAAACCCATTCAGTTTCAAAGCCAGCAAGCCAGAGACATTGTTTTGAGTGACCAAACTCAGGTAGCCATGAATCGCGACAGCCACCTGACCTTTGTCGAACATGCTGACAGCCGTGAAGTTATTCTGTCCAAAGGAGAGGCTTACTTTGATGTGGCTCGCAATGAATCCAAACCCTTTAGTGTTAAAGTCGGTGATACGCAGGTCACCGTATTGGGCACCCGTTTTAATATCAATCGCTTAGCTAACCAGGTCGAGGTACAGGTATTTCATGGCAAAGTGGCCGTGACTCAGCTGTCCAGTCAGCAAAGTGTGCAGCTTAGTGTTGGCCAGCAGCTCAGTATTGACGCCATGGGCATGCATAGCGGGCAGATAAGCGGTAATACACCGGCCTGGCAGTCGGGTTGGCTGAATATAGACAATCAGGCACTGTCCCGCGTGGTATTGCAGTTGTCCCGCTACAGTGACAAGCCGGTATTAGTCAGCGATGAGCTCAGCAACCTGACGGTCAGTGGCCGTTTTCGCACCGGTGATATTCCAGGCGCACTGGATCTGATCAGCAAGCTATATGGCCTGAAGACTGACAATTTCAGCGACAGTTATCTGCTGAGCAAGGCCCCTGTCATAAAAACGTCACCTGAATAATACAGGCTTACAGGCCAGTTTCAGCCACAACTGACTCGTCTGCCAAATGCTAAAAACACTGTCGGCCTTATTGATGTTGCTGGCACCAGGCTGTCTGATGGCCGCACCACTGGCAGAGGTATTAAGTGCACTGGCCCGCCAGCACCAGGTCGCCATCGTGTTTAACCAGGCGGAGCTGGCGGATATCCAGGTTGATATGCCTGATACCGAATTGCCACTGCAGGTGGCTTTGCAACAGCTACTTGGCGACTTACCTCTTGATCTGGAGATCAGCGACACGGGCATTGTGATACGGCGGCATGACCAGAGCACGGAAAGTCAGCCCGAATTGACAAAAGTATTGGAAGAAGTCCGGGTTACCGGCACTGCCCTGACAGCAAATGCTCAGCAACTTGAGCGGGATTATCAGGCCGCTACCCGTGCCAGCCGCCAACTCAAACAACAGCAGATTGGCGACAGTGATTATTTACTTGGCGCGATGTTAAAGGGGCTGCCAGCAGAAAACCTGGCCGAGTCCATGCAGGCCCTACCGGGCCTCAGTATCAGCCGCGATCGGGGCGAAGGCCTGAATATTAACGCAGGCGGCCTGGGGCCCGCCTACCAGTTAACCCTGCTAAATGGTCGGCGTATTGCCAACACCGAAAATGTCAGAAACAGTAATCAGTATGGCCAGGAATATCGCTTCGACACACTAAGCGCCGGGGTATTTTCTGCGGTGGAATTGCATAAAACCGCCGATAGCGCTTTACCCGCCGGAGCCATAGGCGCGGTAGCCAATATTATCAGTGAAAAGCCACTTTCCCTGCCCAGCCAGCAAACGCAATTGACTTTATCCGGCACCAACCTGTCCGGTGACAACCAGGTGCAACCCAATATGACCATCAGCAGCAATGGGTTTAGCACTCAACGCCAATGGGCCTGGCTGGCCAAACTGAACTATCAGAGCCGGGTCCAGCGGCAGTTTCAATACGAGACTTGGCACTGGGGCCGCAATGCCGATGCCCCCGCCCAGTATCACTACCCTCAGCTCGATGACACCACATTGGTACCTGTTGATGGGCTGGCGCTGACCATAGAAAACGAGGACAGAACCCGGCTCAGTGCCCTGTTAACTGCCCAGTGGCAACCAACATCGCACACCAGTTGGCTGGTAAGCGGCTTTTTGTCGGATACCGACTATGCCTTTGATGAACACAGATTGTCGGTAAACCCCGCAAGTAAAACAGCGACTCCACATTTTATTTCTGCGGACAATGCCTTATCCGCCGTGACATACCGCGATGCCGATATTAAAAGTGCCAGAGAAGTATCCGGGCTGAATTATCAGCATCAAACCTGGCAGGCCAGTGGTGAACACCAGGCTAGCTTTTTAGGTTGGCCGCTGCTTATTCAGCCCTATCTGAGCCTGAGTCAGGCCATCAGCCGGACCACCTCTCCCATTACCCGGCTCCGCAGCGAAATAGCCAGGACGGATCTGGAGTTTGCCATTGATGCGCAAAGATTAGGGCAATTCACGCTCAGCAGCCCGGCACTGAGCCCCGACAGTTTTTCCCGTATCAGTGGCATCAGTGAACGGCATATTCGGGTGGATAATCAGGTGCTGGAGACAGGAGTGGATGCCACAATTGAGCTTTCTCAGCGCAGTCAGTTAGACCTGGGGCTAGTGCTGAGCAGGCATCATCACCAATACCATCGTCAGGATATTGAACTCGACTCTGCACAACTTGCCGCCATTGATGCGCACAATGCCCTTTATTATCAGGCTTTGCCTACCCCTTTTGAGGCTGACTTTGCCGCCCAGATTGCCAGTCAGTGGCTGATTCCCAGCCTGCAACTGCAAAGCGACCAGCGCCATCTGCTAACGTTCGGCGCAATGTCACAAAGCGATAAACTGAACAGTTACCGCGTCGATTTTCGTACCACCGAAGCTTTTGTTAACGGCCAATGGCAGCTTCCCGGGATCACGACATTGCAACTACAGAGCGGGATTCGTTACAGCGCCACTCAGAGTCAGTCACAGGGATTTGGCTTGTTCGACGATCTGCAGGTGGTGCCCAGACACAGTCAGACCCGTTACCGCCACTGGCTCCCCTCATTAAGCTTAGTCTGGCAACCCGGCGAAAACTGGCAATGGCGCAGTGCACTATCGCGCAGCATGGCGCTGCCCAACTATTCCGATCTGAACCCTAAAATTCATGCCCATTCTGGCGGTCAGCCTTATGCAGAGGGCGGAAATCCGGCCCTGCGTCCGGTGGAATCGAGGAATCTGTCCAGTTCACTGAGCTACACCGCAGCAGGCGGACAGCTATCGCTGCTCTGGTTTGACAAGCAGTTGAGTCATTTTATCAGCGAGCAGGTCAGCCAATTGACCTATATGGGCCAGCAATACAACCTGCGCAGTAAAACCAACCAGGGACAGGGGGCGGTTTCTGGCATTGTGGCCAGTTTATCACTGGATATTCCCCTGCCGATAAACGGGTTAGACAGTCTGGGGCTGTCCACCAGCATCACCCAACTTAACCACGAAGGCGAATATCAGGTGGCAGGCCAGCCAAAGGTACGCCCATTGGAAGGTGTATCAAAGCGCAGCGCCAATCTGCGTATGGCACTGCGTGGCGGCCCCTGGCAGGGCGCAGTGAATATGAATTTTCGCAGCCGCTACCTGGAACAACTGGACAATACCAATCGCGCAGACATTTGGGTGGATGACTTTACCAGCCTGGACACCAGCCTGTCTTTCACACCACTGGAGCAAGTATTGCTGCGGCTGGATATTTACAACCTGCTCAATCAGAACAAACGCCGCTACGCACAAGACGGCCATGCCCAGGCATTAATGAAAGTCGAAGACTTCGGTGTCCGTTTCGCCTTTTCATTGCAACTGCAGTGGTAAGACCCTGCATACCTTTGATTCAGCCAACCTATTGCATCAATCAGTTTTCTTCATAGTCAACTATCTGGTGTACCGATAAAAGCCACCTATAGTTACCCAGGGCAAAAACAACCTGATAACAAAAGGACACCATTATGCTGAGTAAACCCCTACCCCTTTTCTCGGCCGCAGCTCTGGCCGTCACCCTGACACTGTCTGCCGGTCAGGTGGCAGCGGATCCCATGGCAAAATCCAATCAGTTCTGGTGGCCAGAGAAGCTCGACCTGGCGCCGCTGCGCCAGCACGCAGCAAAGTCTAATCCTCTCGGTGACAATTTTGATTATGCCACAGCTTTTAAGCAGTTGGATTTGCAAGCGCTGAAAGCGGAAATTCAAGCCTTAATGACTCAGTCTCAGGATTGGTGGCCAGCGGATTATGGTCATTATGGTCCGTTTTTTATCCGCATGGCCTGGCACAGTGCTGGCACCTACCGAGTCGCCGATGGTCGCGGTGGCGCCGGTGGCGGCCAGCAACGCTTTGAGCCGTTAAATTCCTGGCCGGACAATGTCAGTCTGGACAAAGCCCGACGCTTGTTATGGCCGATAAAGCAAAAATACGGCCGCAGTATCTCCTGGGCCGACCTGATGGTGCTGACCGGCAACGTGGC
>NZ_JAFKCS010000220.1 GCF_017255015.1 Bowmanella yangjiangensis
TAACCTCAGCCAGACGCAGCATGGCGCCAGGAGACGGATACGCATGAACGAGCCGGGCTTTCGCATACGACGCCTGAGCGGGTTGGGCGTGGAGATCGTCGAGGCCGACTCCGACCGCAGCTTCGCACGCCATATCCACGAACAGTTCGGCATCGGCCAGATCCTCCAGGGCGCCCAGCGCTCGGCCAGCGGCCGGGGCCAGGTACAGGCGCAAGCCGGCGACCTGATCTCGCTCAACCCCGGTGAAGTCCACGATGGCGCACCACTGGGTGGCAACGCCCGGCGCTGGCGGATGCTGTACTTCGAGCCCGAGCGGATCGCCCAGGCCTTCGCCGACATGGCCAGTGACGGCGGCCCGACGCCCAGCGAACTGGCCTATCCGGTGCTGCGCAAGCGCCAGGCCAGCCATGCCTTCGCGGCGCTGTACCGGGCCATCGCCCAGCCTGACATGCCAGCGGCGCAACTGGCCGGCGAGCAGACCCTGCCGGTGCTGCTCGCGCACCTTCGGGAACAGCGTCCGGGCAAGCCTCTGGCCGCCGGAAACGGTGCCAGCCGAGCCAAGACGCTGATCGACGACGACCCCATGGCACCCCTGACGCTGTCGCTGCTGGCGGAGCAGGCACAGCTCAGCCGCTTCCAGCTGGTACGCGCCTTCTCCCGCCTGACTGGACTGACACCCCACGCCTACCTGCTGCAACGACGCCTGCTGAAGGCGCGCCAGCTGGTGGCCGCCGGCCTGCCCCTGGCCGAGGCTGCGGCCACTGCGGGCTTTGCCGACCAGAGCCACATGAGCCGCCACTTCGTGCGCTGCTTTGGCTTCACCCCAGGACTGTACGCCCGTCCGGGACGCTGAGCCCCCTGCAATTTCGTTCAATATCGTCCGGAACACGACTCGACAGACTGCGGGCTCACTCGTCACAGGGAAAGCCCCATGCACAGCCACGATCGCAACACAGGCCCGAACGACCAGGGAGGGCCTGCGGCATGAACCTCGAATTTCTTCTCACCTCGCTGCTGGTGGTGGCCTCGCCAGGCACCGGCGTGGTCTACACCATCGCCGCCGGCCTGGCACAGGGCTGGCGCGCCAGCCTGGTAGCGGCCTTCGGCTGCACCCTGGGCTGCGCGCCACATGCCTTGGCCGCCGTCAGCGGGCTGGCCGCCCTGCTCTACGCCAGCCCCCTGGCGCTGCAAGCACTCAGCTACGGCGGCGCGCTCTACCTGTTTTGGATGGCCTGGGGCATGTTGCGTGAACAGGGTCCGCTGCAGCTGCAGGCGCATCAGGGCGCACGCTCGAACGCCACGCTGATACGCTCGGGCGTCGCGCTCAATCTGCTCAACCCCAAGCTGTCTATCTTCTTCCTGGCCTTCCTGCC
>NZ_JAFKCS010000221.1 GCF_017255015.1 Bowmanella yangjiangensis
CTCCACCCAGAGTTCGGCCAGGGGCGCGTTGCGCAGCATGATGCCGCGTGCCAGGCGCAGGAAATGCGTCAGCGGCAGCACCTCGGCCAGCCACTGCGCGGCCTTGGGCATTCCGGCGAAGGGAAACATGAAGCCGGACAGCAATATCTGCGGCAGGAAGGTGAAGAAGGCCATCTGCATCGCCTGGAACTGACTGCGCGCCAGTGTCGAGATGAAGACGCCAAGGGTCAGGCTGGCGAAGATGAACAGCAGTGACGCCGCGTACAGCGCCAGCAGCGAGCCGCGCACCGGCACGGCGAAGAGTTGCCAGCCGACCAGCAGGACGACCGTCACCTGCACCAGGCCGATGCCGACGAACGGCAGCACCTTGCCCAGCGTCAGCTCCCAGGGCGAGACCGGCGTGGTGATGAGCATCTCCATGTTGCCGCGTTCGCGCTCGCGCACCAGGGCGATGGCGGTGAACAGCACCATGGTCATGGTCAGGATCACGCCGATCAGGCCGGGCACGGTATTGAGGGGCGCCAGGCGTTCGGGGTTGTAGAAGTTCACCACGGTCATCGACGGCGTGGCCTGCCAACCGGGTAGCGGGTAGCTCGCCAGTTGCCGCGCCGAGGCCTGGACCACCTGATCGGAGCCGTCGACCACCAGTTGCAGGGGCGTGCGCTCGGGGTTGGGGCGGGCCAGGCGCGTCTCGAAATCGGCGGGGATGACCAGCGCGGCGCTGATCTCGCCCCGCCGCAACAGCGTCTGCAGTTGCTGTTCGCTCGACAGCCGGTAGCGCAGGTCGAGCACCTGGCTCGCGCCGATCTCGGCCACCACTTCGCGCGAGTGGGCCGTATTGGCCTGATCCAGCACGGCGCTGGGCAGGCCGCGCACGTCGAGATTGATGGCATAGCCGAACAGCACCAACTGCATGACGGGGATGCCGACGATCATGGCGAAGGTCAGACGGTCGCGGCGCAGTTGGCGCAGTTCCTTGAGCACGATGGCAGTCAGTCGACGCAGGTTCATGGCGTTGCTCCCTGGATGTCGGGGCGGCGCGTCACGGCGACGAAGACATCCTCCAGATTCGCTTCGGTCGCGCGGACCCGTGCCTGCACGCCAGCCTCGGCCAGACGCCGTTCGACCTGCTCGCGGGCATCGTCGGTGGCGCTGAGCAGACGCAGCGAGGCGCCGATCTGCGCGCTGGCGTAGATCGCCGGCAGGCCTTGCAGCGCCCGTTGCGCCTGGCGCGGCTGGGCGCATTCCACCAGCAGCGGTTGTCCGGGCAGGCGCGCCATCAGCTCGGCGGGGCTGCCGTCGGCGACCAGTCGCCCGCTGTCGAGTATGCCCAGGCGCGTGCAGCGTTCGGCCTCGTCCATGTAATGGG
>NZ_JAFKCS010000222.1 GCF_017255015.1 Bowmanella yangjiangensis
TGACCCTGGAGTGGCTGCGCGGCCGCAGCGAGCGCCTGCGTACCCAGCAAGTGGAGTGAGTTCACCCGTGCGGCGCAAGGGGCCGCATGCCTGAGTCATCATTAGCGAATGCGTGCCGGCATGGCCCGTGAGGCTGCGCCGGCCGTTCACAGGGAGAATCAAGGATGCTGTGGAAACGTAATTGGCCTTGGGCGCTCGCCCTGTGCTGCGTGGCTTCGATCGATGTGGCCCAGGCCGCATCGCAGTTGCGGGTCGTTTCATTCGGTGGCTCGGTGCGCGATGCCCAGCGCGAAGCCTTCTATCGCCCGTTCCGCGAAGCCTCCGATGTCGTGGTGGTGAGCGGCTCCTACAACGGCGACTTCGGCAAGCTGCGCAAGATGCAGGCGATGCAGCACGTCAGCTGGGACGTGATCGAGGTCGAGGCGCCCGAGCTGGTGCGGGGCTGCGAGGAAGGGCTGTTCCAGCCGATCGATGCCAGTGCGCTGGGCGATACTTCCAGCTATCTGCCGGGGGCGATACGGCCCTGCGGCGTGGGCATCTTCGTCTGGTCCATGGCGCTGGCCTACGACAGCAAACGCTTCGGCCAGGCACCGACCGGCTGGGCCGATTTCTGGGACGTGCAGAAATTCCCGGGCAAACGCGGCCTGCGCAAGGGTGCCAAGTACAACCTCGAATTCGCCCTGCTGGCCGATGGCGTGCCGGCGCAGCAGATCTATGCGCGCCTGGCCAGCGAGGCCGGTGTGCGCCAGGCCTTCGCCAAGCTCGATCAGATCAAGGCCGATATCCACTGGTGGGAAGCCGGGGAGGAGCCGGTGCGGCGCCTGCGCGATGGCTCCGTGGCGATGAGTGCGGCCTACAGCGGACGTATCGCCACGGCGCAGGATCAGGGTGACCCGCTGCAGCTGATCTGGGCCGGCAGCGTCTATGACTTCGATTACTGGGCGATTCCCAAGGGCAGCTTCAACACGCCGCAGGCGCAGGCCTTCATCCGCTTCGCCAGCCAGGCCGACGCCCAGCGTGCCTTCTCCGAGCAGATTCCCTACGGGCCGATCCGCCAGGACGCCCAGGCGGGGCTCGACGCGCAGCGCCTGGCCAGGCTGCCGACCGCGCCGCAGAACCTCGAGCAGGCACTGCCGATGGGGGTGGAATTCTGGATCGAACACGGTGCCGACCTGGAAGCGCGCTTCGAACAGTGGGCGTCACGCTGAGGCAGGCGGCGGCAGGCAGCGATAGAATTCGTGCTTTAAGCCAGCCGAGTATGCCTGATGGATTTCGATGCCCTGGGGTTTCGCGAACTGCTCGATGCCCTGCATGACGGTGTCTACATCACCGATGCCGACGGCATTACCCTCAAGGTCAACAGCGCCTA
>NZ_JAFKCS010000223.1 GCF_017255015.1 Bowmanella yangjiangensis
GGGCGTGACGAACGCTGGACATCGCTAACTCCTCGCCGACCCGTCGCGCCGGCTGCAATAAAAAGGGGACTTTCGAAGCGCTAGGGGAAGGCTTGTGAAGAGTGAAAGCCCCGCGAAAGTGAAGGTGCGGCCCAGACTATCGGGCAGCCTGAACGGGCGGAAATACCTATCGCCAATGCCCCGGATAGAGAGGCGCTATCGTTCATGCACGGCCCCGGAGCCTCACTATACTGAGGCTGTAGCGACGAGGACGAAAACCCCGATGAGCCTGCGCAAACGCCTGTTTTCACTCTTTGCGCCGCTGCTGGTAGTGACCCTTCTGATCGTCCAGCTCCTGTCGGACCACCTGCTGCTGCGCCGTTTCGACCAGCAGGACGAACAGAACCTCCAGGACGCGGCCAGCAAGGCACAACAGATCCTGTTCGACCACATCGAGCAGGCCGCGCAGCTGTTGCGCAGTTACAGCTGGTGGGACCAGAGCTACGCGGTCGCCCAGGCGCGCAGCCCGGTGGAACGCTACCTGGAGGAGGACCTCGACGACACCGAACTGGACAACTACGACTTCGACTTCATGGCCATGTTCGATGCCCAGGGACGCCTGCTGCTGGAGCGCTGGGGCACGTTCGACACCCGCGAACTGCTGGTGCTGGGTCCGGGCGGCGAACCGAGCCGTGAAGACCTGCGCAACGACGTGTACGCGCGCAGCGCGGCGACAGGCATCCTCGACGCCAAGGGCGATCCGCGCTTCACCACGGCGCAGTTCCTGCTGATCCATGGCGTGCCCACCCTGCTGCTGAGCAGTGCCGTCACCGACAGCGACGGCACTGCGCCGGCGGCCGGCGCCTTTATCGCCGGCCGCTTCTTCACCACGTCGCGCATGACCTCACTGGCGCACCAGTTCGTCGGCCAGGTCGCCTTCATCCCCGCCGTGGCCGACACGACGGGCTGGCAGCCCAGGCACGAGGCCCCCCTCGGCGCCGAAGTCAGCCCCCGCGAGCTGCTGTCCGACAAACGGCAGAGCATCCTGCTGCAGCTCGACAACCCGTGGCAGGCACCCGAGCTGGCCCTGCGCATCACCACCGAACGTAGCAACTACAACGGTGCGCACGACGCCTTGCACTTCTTCCTGGCAATCAGCTTCGTCATCGTTCTCGGTGCCGCCCTGGTTGTCTACATGGGCCTGGAGTTCTGGCTGCTCAGGCGCCTGGAGGTGCTCAATCGGGAGATCGACGGTATCGGCGAGCAGACCCGGCTGCCGAAGCTGGCGGACCTCGGCAGGGATGAGCTGGGGCAGTTGAGCAGCGCCCTCAACAGCATGCTCGAGCGCCTGGAGCAGAGCGAACAACGTGACCGCGCCATTCTC
>NZ_JAFKCS010000224.1 GCF_017255015.1 Bowmanella yangjiangensis
GTACTCAGAATGTAGTCTGCGGCTCGAACGGTATACAGCTCGTCAAAACTTGCGCAGGGCGTAGCGTAATCTCCGGAATAGAAGGCATTCCACGCACGCGTCATGGCAGCGGCCTTCTCTCCGCGGAGATAAACCGGCAGGTGAAGAATCGTCGTATAGCCAACACCACGCAGAACACGCGCGATCTCGGGATGAGCGAGGCCATTACCTATCGCCACGAAGACCGGCACGTTACCGTGCTGCTGCAGGCATGCCTCGACGCTCATTACCGGCACTGGCGAATCCGCGACACCTTCCGGCTTGCGATCGATGATGGCGCGCACACTCACGCCGTGCTGCAGCAAACGCCGACAGAACCCGACGCCTATCTGACCGCCGCCGTAAACGACGACAGACTCAGCCATCGAAGAAAGTTCGTTCATTGATCGCACCTGAAATTTCCTTGTAAAGCGACCGGCGCCTGTTTGACTGCCAGGGTTTCCGGGAAGCCATGCGGATCATGAGCGTCCTGGTACAGCGTAAAGCACCACATCGAAGGTACTTGGCGAATGACAGCGCAGGTAAAGTCGATAACCCAGGTCGTAATCCTGCAGTTGCTCAGCTATCTCCCAGAGATGCTCGGCGCGGTGATAGATACTGATGGCCAGACGGGGGCGATGTGTGCGCAAAAGATTCTCCGCACCGCGTAGCGCTGCAGGTTCTTCCCCCTCGACATCCATCTTGATGAAGTTGGGAGCAAAACCCGGCAACGCGTCATCCAGACGAACGCAGCACACGGGATTGCCGCCCGACTCGATGAGGTGACCGCCCGCCCCCAATGCAGGATCATAACCACTCACTCGGTTGCTGTCCGACACGCCACAGGGGAAATGGATCGCTCCGGGAACCGAGCCGAGCTGCGCTGTCAGGTATCGATAGTTATCCAGATCCGGCTCGAACGTCGCCAGGCTGGCGAAACGAACGCCCGCGCCCAGAAACGCCTGGACGGTATCTCCGGTGTAGGCGCCACAGTCGATGAAACGCAGCGGTTCGGGCAGGCGAGGCAGGTCGCTGGGAAAGTATTGCTGAGCAGAAACCGGAGGCAGGCAGCGAGGGTCACCCTGGGTGCGATACTCCACGATCGCGTCCAGCAGCGTCTTGCTGGCTTCATCGGCCAGCGCTGCGCGCAGCGAATCGACACGAGAGGCGTGCCGCTCGTAGAACTGCGGCTCGACCAGCCAATAACGAAACGGCTGGTCCTCGGGGTAGAGGCGAACGAACTCCACCATGCTGACAATGCGGGCGTAACCCAGGGCCTCGAGGTCGTCGAAAATGACCTGGGTATCCACATGGGCGTTGAACACGCCGATCAACACACAGGCT
>NZ_JAFKCS010000225.1 GCF_017255015.1 Bowmanella yangjiangensis
GGCAGCGACGCGCCCTGGGCCGGTACCCGGGCATAGACCGGCAGCCACTGGTCCTGGCCGTTGCCCATGGCGCTGACGCCGGTCGTATCGTCCCAGACCGTGGCGTGGTCGGCGCTGGTGTAGAGGTTGTAGCTCACCACGTCGGCGCCAGGCCCCGCCATCTGGCGGTTGCTGGTGGTGCCGCTGTGGCCGGCGTTGATCAGCACGCGATAGGGAATGTTCTGCTGGCAGTTGATGCGCAGGGCGCCTGCTCCGGGCTGGCCCACGCGCTCGATGAGGTTGTCGAGCCTGAGGTGGGTACCGAAATCCAGGGTGCCGAAGCTGACCCCGGAACCGCTGTCGCCGCCTGCCTGGCAGGCCGGCAGTACCTCCACGCTGAGGCCGACCGTGGCGGTCTTGTCGACCGCAGGCAGAACGCCCGGGGTCAGCAGGAGTAGCAGGGCGATCAGGCGGTGCATGGCGATTCTTCCTTGGTAGGCGTGACGTCCTCTTGCACGGGCCGTGAGGGATTACCAGGCGATGGTCACCTGCACGGTGTCGGTGTAGGTGCCGGCGACGGGCGTGGTCTGCGCCGGTACGCGGCCGTAGACGACCACTTCTTCGTCATTGCCGGTACCGGTGCCGGAAAGCACGTTGCCGGTGGCGCCGCCATCGCCCCAGGACTGCGTGCGACCGGCATCCTGATAGAGGTTGTAGTCGATGAGGACGCCGCCGCTGTTCATGCGTCGCTGTCCGCCGGTGGCGTTCTGCCCGGCGTTCAGCGCAATGGTGTAGGGCGTGTTCTGCGTGCACTGCAGGCCGAACGAGCTGCCGCCGGAGTTGCCGAGGGAGCGTCCGTCGATCAGGTTGTTGAGGTCGTTGTAGTCACCGAATGACAGCGAGCCGAAGGTGTTGCCGCTGCCACTGGCACTGCCGTTGGTGACCGTACAGCCACTGCCGATGGTGATCTGGATGTTCAGTTGACCTTGCAACTCGCCGGCCGAGAATGCCGGTGCGGAGAAGAAGAAGAGGGTCAGTACGGCGCTTCTCATGACGCACTTCATCGCTCGAGTCCCTTCCAAACGGAGTTGCTTGGACCATAGTTCAAGCTCGTTGGAGGCTCAAAGACGGCCTGCTCCGTCCGGTTGGCGCAGGCAACGAATATTGCGAATAAATGACTGATTGGTCAGGGGAATTTGTCCGTGTAAGCAATAACCGGAATGACGAATCGCTTATGGCTTACAGGGTTTTCAGAGTGCAGCGTCCGGACCGGATTGCCCGGCCTGGCGCTTTACAGCCGGCTCACCCCGGCAATCACCGGGGTACCGCTCAGCGGGTCGCTCAGCAGTGTGCAACGCACGCCGTACAGGCGTTCC
>NZ_JAFKCS010000226.1 GCF_017255015.1 Bowmanella yangjiangensis
AACTGCTGACGCTGCCCACCGACGGCGCCCGGCACTGATCCGCACCTGAATGCACCACGAGTCGTCATGTCGCAGGTCGTGGCGATGACAGCGCGCAGGTTTCGTGCATAAATACCCCCACCAGTATTTATGAGGATCGATCATGCGCACCCTGCTGCTCGCCGCCCTGCTTACCAGCGACACCCTGTATGCCGCCACGCCCTGGCAGGAGGACGCGGCCAAGCAGATACCCGCGTTCGCCGAACAGCTGCTCGGCACCGTGCGCCAGGCCATCGCCGATGGCGGGCCGGGTGCAGCGGTACAGGCCTGCCACGCACTGGCGCCACAGATCGCCAGCGAGCACAGCCGACAGGCCTGGCAGATCGGCCGCACGTCACTGAAGGTACGCAACCCGGACAACGCCCCCGATGCCTGGGAGCGCCGCGTACTGCACGATTTTGCCGCCGCAGCCGCCAGCGGCACGCCCGTCACGCAGCTGCGCCATGCCGAGGAAGTCGACGGGCAGTACCGCTACATGCAGGCCATCGCCGTTGGCGAGCCTTGCCTGGCGTGCCACGGTGCGACGATCAGGACAGAGGTAGAGAATGCGATTGACCAGTACTATCCGCATGATCAGGCCCGCGGCTACCAGCTTGGCGAACTGCGCGGCGCCTTCACCCTGAGTCGCCCCATCGCACAGGACACGCCATGACCGAACCTACCGACCTGCACGCACGCATGCTCGAGCAGCAACAAGCGATGCTCAAACGCCTGGCCCGGGTCGAGGGCCAGATACGCGGCATCCAGGCGATGATCAGGCGCGGTGAGGATTGCGCCGCCATCGCCCAGCAGTTCTCGGCGGCGCGCAGTGCGCTGGACAAGTCCTATCGGCTGATGCTCACCTGCCTCATCGAAGAAGCCATGCTCGACCCGGAGCAGGACACCGAAGCGTCACTGCAGCGCGTACGCGAAATCTTCACCAAGTACACCTGATCCCCCTCTCCGGCGTGCGTTCGAGTCCGCCAGATCTGGCAAAGCCAAGTCATTCAACGACTTGCAGGACGGTTATGGCCGTCCTGAACAAGGCCACCCTCGCTTATTCCATATCAATCTATGCATAGAACCAAAACACAGTTAAGCTCTTTCTTAACTAAATACTCCCACGGGTATGAGAAGGAGCCTGGTCATGCAGCCCGATGTCGTCGAATTCTTCGATCCTGCCACCTACACCTACAGCTATGTGGTCATTGACCCAGCCTCGCAGCATTGCGCGATCATCGACTCGGTGCTGGACTACGATGCCGCCTCCGGGCGCACCTCGCACGCCAGCGCCGAGCGCATCATCGCCTTCGTCAGGGCACGCGACCT
>NZ_JAFKCS010000227.1 GCF_017255015.1 Bowmanella yangjiangensis
CGCGGCCGGCCAGCAGGTCGGCATCACCCAGTCGGCGGTCACCGCCCCGAAGCGTGTGCTCGAAAAGCAGCTCGGCGTGCTCCTGTTCGACCGAAGTGGCCGCAGTGCGGTGCTCAATGCCGCCGGCCGGCATGCCTTGCCGTTGGCCGAGCAGATGCTCGCCCTGTACGGGCAGATGGCCCTGCCGCCAGGGGCTGGCGACTGTGTCGGCGAGTTGCGCGTCGGCGCCATCGCCACCCTGCAGACCGGCCTGCTGGCCGAGGCGCTGCCGCGTTTTCGCCAGCTGGCGCCACGGGTCGAGCTGAAGCTGGTGCCGGGTGTCTCGCTGCAGCTGTTCAGTCAGCTCGATGCCGGCGAGCTGGACCTGGCCTTGCTGATCAAGCCGCCGTTCGCCTTGCCCAAGGAGATTCTCGAAGTGCCGCTGGCGCGCGAACCTTTCGTGCTCGTCGCCCCTTTGCACGTCGAGGGGGATGACCCGCTGCGGCTGCTGGCCGAGCAACCATTCGTGCGTTACGACCGGACCTCGTTCGGCGGCCGCCAGGTCAGCCGCTTCCTGCGTGAGCAACGCCTGATGGTGCATGAGGCGCTGGAACTGGACGAACTGGAAGCCATCGTGCGCCTGGTGGAAAACGGCATGGGGGTGTCGCTGGTGCCGCGTGCTGGCCTGTGGCTGCAGCGCCCGACCCGCCTGCGGGTGATCGAGCTGGGCGCGTTGACCTTCCACCGCGAACTGGTCGCCTTGTTGCGCCGGGCACAGCGCCAGCCGGCACTGGACTGTCTGCTGAACTGCCTCGAGTCGATAAATTGAAAATGCTTCTCAATAAAAATAAGATGCCGCTTTCCTATCGCCCAAGACCAGGGATGCACGATTGTCGGACTTGGATCTCAAAGGCCTGTTCCAGAAGCACGCCAAGACCCTGAACAGCTTTCTGCTGCGCAAGAGTCGCGACCCGCAACTGGCCGCCGATCTCACTCAGGAGAGCTTTCTGCGTCTGGCCGAGCAGAGCGGCGGCGAGCGCATCGACAATTCGCCGGCCTACCTCTACCGTACGGCCAGCAACCTGCTGATCGACCACCAGCGCCAGCAGATTCGGCGCAGGACCGACCTGCTCGGTGATGACCTGTTGCATGAGATCGAGGCCGAAGGCAGCTCGCTGGACGACATCACCGCCGCGCGCCAGCGTATCGAACGCCTGCAGGAGGCCGTCGCCGAGCTGCCGGCGCGGACTCAGGAGATCTTTCGCCTCAACCGCATCGAGGGCCTGACCCACGCCCAGGTGGCGCGTCAGCTGGAGATCTCCGACAGTTCGGTGCAGAAGCACCTGGCACGCGCCCT
>NZ_JAFKCS010000228.1 GCF_017255015.1 Bowmanella yangjiangensis
GTGGCATCGATGTCCTGCCAGCCCCAGCTGGGATTCTCGAAGATCGCCATGTCGATGCGTCCGCGCTGCAGATCGCCGAAGCGCCGCACGATGGCCGTGGGCAGCATGGTGAAGTGATAGTCGCTCTGCTCCTGATTGAGGGCTTCGAGCAGCTGCGGTAGCAGCCCGGTCGACTCTCGCGTATTGGATTTGTCGACATAGGGAGGGAAATGCGCACCGCCGACCTTGACGGTCTCGGCTGCGGAAACTGCACCGACGAGCAACAGCGAGACAGCACTCAGCCATCCGTGAATCCAGCGCCGCGAATGCCGCATGTCGACTCCCCAAAAAATCCTTCTTCTAGTTGTGGTGCAGCCTACCCGAGTCTTTGCTGACCAACCAGATAGTTTTTTCAGTCCGCTACTACTTTGCCAGCCAATGTCAGACGATAGCGTCGAAGTAGCGCAGGAAGCTCACCATTTTCTTGTAACTCACTCAGCATTCCGGCCACCTGATCGGGTGTCAGCACCCCGCCAGGACGCAGCAACACCTGATGGCGATACTGCTGGTCGACACGCTCGGAAACCAGCAGTTCGGGCACCAGCTGCGGGTTCCGGTCGAGGAACATCTGCAGGTACGACCAGGTCACCACCGCCACATCCACCCGACGCGCCAGCAGCATCCGCAGGTTGCTGTCATGAGAATAGGTCATAAGCGCATCGAACGTATGCGCGAGGTACTCGGGATCCGCCTCGAAACCCGCGAAGCCATAGTGGTAGCCACTGTACAGGGCCAGACGCTTGCCCTTCAGGTCGTCGAAATACGCCTGGCCACGCCCTGGCTCGGCCGCCGCAACGTAGACCTCGGCATCATCGATGGAAAGGTTCAGCTCCAGGTGCGGCGTCGCGTCCCAGCCCCAGAGGCTCGACTCGAAGAAGATCAGGTCGAAGCGCCCGCCCTGCAGGTCGCGATAGCGGCGGGTCGCCGACGTCGGCACGAGCACGAAATGGTATTGCCGCTGCAATGCATTGAGCGCATGCAGCAAATCCGGAACCAGCCCCTGTGGATGCGGCGACTCGGGTTTGTCCAGATAGGGAGGGAAATGGTAGCCGCCGACACGCACCTCCTGCGCCGCCATGGCCGTCGGCACATTCAGCAGCGTGAGGTAGGTAAGCAGACAAGCAACTAGCGCACGCAAACTCGACCTCTCGTCACGTAATACAGGGTGCGATACGCCTCGGAACCCGCCAACGGTCGTCATCGACCCTAGCTTAGTTCAATTTGCTCAAGCTTCCTTGCAGACCAATGACAAGGCCTCTTCGGCCAGCTGATCGAGGGTCATGGGGCCCTGGG
>NZ_JAFKCS010000229.1:0-514 GCF_017255015.1 Bowmanella yangjiangensis
GCGTGCCCCGCGCAAGCCGTACTGATAGAGCTCGATGCGCTTGGTAACGACATCCGCAGCGCGTTCCGTGGCTTTGACAAGTTCATCCCGGGCCTGTTTCTCGTTGCTCTGTTGTACCCAACCGGCCACCAGCGCGGTAGCGGCCATGCCCGTTGCGAAAGTCAGCAGGACGATCAGTCTCAATGTGGTTTCTTCTTTTCTGCGAGGTGATCAGTTGCGTTCGAGTGCCGGCAGCAGATCCAGGCTCTTGCGCAGTTGCTCGAAGGGCATGGGGCGGCAGTAGAAATAGCCCTGCATCAACTTGCAGCCCAGTGCGAGCAGTTGCTGCGACTGTTCGCTGCACTCCACGCCCTCGGCGACCAGCTCCAGGTCCAGTGCCTGGCCCATGCGTACGATGGCCTCGATGATCGCAGCATCGCTACGATCCGTCAGCATGTCGCGCACGAAACTCTGATCGATTTTCAGCACATCGATCGGCAGGCGCTTGAGGTAGGACAGGCTCGAATAGCCGGTG
>NZ_JAFKCS010000229.1:524-1331 GCF_017255015.1 Bowmanella yangjiangensis
TGTGCTTGAGCTCGTCGAGCAGGGCTCGGGTCTGGTCCATATCGCGCGCCAGCACCCCTTCGGTGATCTCCAGTTCCAGCAGTTCCGCTGGCAGGCCGGTGTCGTTGAGCACTTCCTTGATCATGTCGAGGAAGGACTCCTCGCGGAACTGCACCACCGAGATGTTGACCCCGACGCACAGGCGCTTGCCCTGGTCGAGCAGCAGCTTGGCGTCGTGGCAGGCCTGGTGGAGGACCTGCTTGCCCATCGGTACGATCAGGCCGGTTTCTTCCGCCAGCGGGATGAACTCGGCAGGGGAGACCAGTTCGCCGTCGGCTCGGCGCCAGCGGATCAGCGCCTCCATGCCGCAACTCTGCTGACGGCTGACATCGAAGCGAAGCTGGTAGAAGACTTCGAAGACCCCCGACTCCAGCGCGCTGCGCATGTGGCTTTCGAGCAGGTGGCGGGCTCTGGCATCGCTCTCGATGCTCTGGGAGAAGAAGCGATAGCGGTTGCGACCCTCCTGCTTGGCCTGGTACATCGCGGCATCGGCCTGGCGATAGAGGGATTCGAGGTCGTCGCCGTCATCCGGGAACACGCTCACGCCGATGCAGGCGGACAGGTCGAAGCGACTGCCGGCGATGTTCATCGGCATCGCGATGACTTCCAGCAAACGCTCCACGTAGTCGCTGATCACCTCCGAGCGCTGGATATCGGTCACCAGGATGACGAACTCATCACCGCCCTGGCGGCTGACGGTGTCGAGGTTGCGTGATACCTCGGTCAGGCGTGCGCTGACCTCCTTGAGAATCAGGTCGCCCGTCGAGT
>NZ_JAFKCS010000023.1 GCF_017255015.1 Bowmanella yangjiangensis
CCTGGGCGAGTTCCTGGCCCTGGCTGTATCGCTGGAAGACCTGTCTATTAAGCAGAAAAATGCCAAAGCGGAACTACTCGCTAAGACCCTTGATCAGGCCACTGAAAAGCTGCTGAACGAGAATAAATCACCGCTACGTCGTGCCGGTGAACTGGACAACCGTGGCAGCCACTTCTATCTGGCCATGTACTGGGCTGAAGCCTTGGCTAACCAAAGCAAAGATGCTGAGCTGGCGGCTAAGTTCAAACCTCTGTTTGAAGCCTTGCAAGCTAATGAAGCCAAGATTTTGGCTGAGATTGATGCGACTCAAGGCAATCCGCTGGATATCGGTGGTTACTACCTCCCTGAAGAAGCTAAGGTTAGTAAAGCCATGTTCCCAAGTGAGGTGTTTAAGAGCGTACTGGCTACCTTATAATTGAAAAGTAAATGATGGAAGCCCGGCATTGACCGGGTTTTTTTTATGCTTGGCTGAACTTGCGAGAAGCTATTCAGTATCGTGAGACGATGTTGAATAATTTATTTTATGGTTCATAAGTTAAAACACCAACTAATTGAATTAAATAGCAAATCAATAATAGATCGAAGAATATAAATATAAGCTATAAATCAGATGTAATTAGTCTATATTTAGGGCGGTCATAAACAGCAGAAATAAAAAAAGCAGACAATGTGTATCTGCTTTTTTTATTTTGCCAAGCCGGATTTATCTTTCTGGCTCGATAGCTAACTCGATGTTCTCAGCGTGTAGTCCCTTAGGACCCTGTTGCACTTCATACTTAACTTCCTGACCCGCTTTAAGAGAGCGGTAACCCTCCATCTGGATCGTAGAATAGTGAGCGAAAACATCCTCACCGCCGTCTTCCGGTACGATAAAACCGAAACCCTTAGCGTTGTTGAACCATTTAACCTTGCCAACTGCCATACTTCTGCTTCCTCTAGAGCCCTTGAACTGTCCCGTGATAATCCCCACAATGAGACTTAGGGATTAAGGTTCCCTGACTACTGCAAATTAAGGGAACCTAAAAAATGTAGATTTTTTAACCTGAATATGTCAAGGGTAAATTTAACATTTTACTAAAAAGTCAGAAATTCCCATTTAGCATTTTAATTGAACGGCTATTATTTGAAGTATGAGTAAAGACAGCATCATTAGTCATGACAAGCAACTCGAGGCGGTAAAACGCAAAGTTCAGCCGCCTCCAATGTATAAAGTGTTGCTGAACAACGATGACTACACGCCGATGGACTTCGTGGTAGAAGTGTTGATGCGTTTTTTTAATATGACAGCGGACAAAGCAAACCAATTGATGTTGACGGTGCACTACGAGGGACGAGCGGTATGTGGTATTTACACTGCGGAAATCGCTGAAACCAAGGTTATGCAAGTCAATCAGTACTCCAGGAAGCATCAACATCCATTAATGTGTTCCATGGAGCCAGCTTGAATCGTCGAGCGCAGTAGTAAGGGGTCGCGTATGTTGAATAAAGATTTAGAGCAAACGTTAAATCAGGCGTTTATTTTCGCTCGTGAGCATCGCCATGAATTTATGACGGTCGAGCATTTACTATTGGCACTGCTTGACAACAAAGCGGCTCGAGAGGCACTCAAAGCCTGTGGTGCCAATATCGATGTTATTCGTGCTGAGTTAACCGATTTTGTCAAAGACACTACACCATTGATTCTTGATGGACCTGAATCTGATCGTGAAACCCAACCAACCTTAGGTTTTCAACGCGTATTGCAACGCGCGGTTTTCCATGTGCAATCTTCCGGAAAAGATGAAGTGACTGGGGCCAATGTATTGGTTGCCATTTTTAGTGAGCAGGAATCCCAGGCGGTTTACATTCTTAAAAAGTCGGACGTGACCCGTTTGGACGTGGTGAATTTTATTTCCCATGGTGTATCGAAATCGGAAGAAGATCGCCCCTCACAGGTTGAACGTGAAGACGAACCGGGCGAAGTAGAAGAGGGTACATCTACCCTGGATAAGTATTCCACCAACCTTAATGTGATGGTTAAGGAAGGTAAGGTTGACCCGTTAATCGGCCGTGATATGGAGCTGGAGCGTACAATTCAGATCCTATGCCGCCGGCGCAAGAATAACCCGCTACTGGTTGGTGAAGCGGGGGTGGGTAAGACGGCCATTGCTGAAGGCTTGGCATACCGTATAGTGCAAAAAGAAGTACCGGAAGTGATTGCCGACGCCACCGTTTATTCGCTGGATTTGGGCGGATTGCTGGCGGGTACCAAATACCGTGGCGATTTTGAAAAGCGGTTGAAGGCCATCTTGAAAGAGTTGGAGCGTGATGAGCACGCTATTTTGTTTATTGATGAGATCCACACCATTATTGGTGCTGGCGCTGCGTCTGGTGGGGTCATGGATGCATCCAACCTGCTGAAACCTAAGCTTTCCAGTGGTGAGTTGCGCTGTATTGGTTCAACTACGTATCAGGAATATCAGGGTATTTTTGAGAAAGACCGGGCGCTGGCCAGGCGTTTCCAGAAAATTGATGTGATAGAACCTAGTGTGGATGATACCACCAAGATCTTGATGGGATTGAAGTCTCGTTATGAAGAGCACCATGGCGTGCGCTACACGCACAAGGCTGTGCGCGCCGCTGCGGAGCTTTCTGCAAAGTATATCAATGAGCGTCATTTGCCGGATAAGGCCATTGATGTCATAGATGAAGCCGGTGCCAGTCAGCGTTTATTGCCCGTGTCAAAGCGCAAGAAAACCATTGGCGTGGCGGAGATAGAACAGATTATTGCCAAAATGGCGCGTATCCCTGAGAAGTCGGTGTCGGCTTCTGACAAAGAAACGCTTAAGAACCTGGACCGCAACCTCAAAATGGTGGTATTTGGCCAGGACAATGCCATAGAGACGCTTACAAACGCTATTCGCTTGTCTCGCAGTGGTCTTGGCAGCGAAACCAAACCCATTGGTAACTTCTTGTTTGCTGGTCCCACTGGGGTAGGTAAAACAGAGGTAACCCAGCAGCTTGCGAAAATCATGGGGGTGGAGCTGGTTCGTTTTGATATGTCTGAATATATGGAGCGTCATGCCGTCAGCCGGTTAATTGGCGCCCCTCCAGGTTATGTGGGCTTTGATCAGGGCGGTTTGTTAACGGATGCTGTGATTAAGCATCCGTATTCGGTGGTGCTGCTGGATGAAATAGAAAAAGCACATAGCGATATATATAACATCCTGCTGCAAGTGATGGATCACGGTACCCTGACCGATAATAATGGACGTAAGGTAGATTTTCGTAACGTGGTGTTGGTGATGACCACCAACGCAGGTGTGCAGGAGACGGTGAGGAAATCTATTGGCTTTAAACAGCAAGATCACAGCCATGATGCACTGGCCGAGATAAACCGCATATTCAGCCCGGAGTTCAGGAACCGGTTAGATGGCATCATTTGGTTTAATCATCTTGAGGCTGACATTATTCTGCAGGTGGTCGACAAGTTCATTGTTGAACTACAGGTGCAGTTGGATGCCAAAGGCGTATCGCTGGAAATTACTTCTGATGCGCGCGCTTGGCTGGCTGAGAAAGGCTATGACAAGGCGATGGGAGCGAGGCCAATGGCCAGGGTTCTGCAGGAGCACGTGAAGAAGGAGCTGGCCAATCAGTTGTTGTTTGGTGAGCTGTCTGATGGCGGCAGCGTTAAAATTGATGTGAAGGATGACAAACTGAGCTTTGATTACAGTATGAGTAGTTCAAAGGCTGAAGTTTGAAAAATGTAAAAGGCCCGTATAACGGGCCTTTTTTTATCTTTCCGCGAAAAAATTAACGAGCGCGGTAGATAATACGTCCTTTAGTCAGATCGTATGGGGTCATCTCGACTGTGACTTTGTCGCCGGTGAGAATGCGGATATAGTTTTTGCGCATTTTGCCAGAGATGTGCGCGGTAACCACGTGACCGTTTTCAAGCTCAACACGAAACATAGTATTTGGAAGGGTGTCCAATACCGTGCCTTCCATTTCAATACAGTCTTCTTTCGCCATCTAAAAAAATTACCTTTGTTTATCGCTAGTTACTTTCCGGTTTGGGGGAATTCCCAAGCAGAATGTGATGAATATTGTCGTTCCCAGGGGGCAAAGTCGTGTTTACCTGAAATTTCCTTATTACCAGGGAAGTTTTTCCTATCTGGTACCCAGAGAAATGCCGCGCAGATTTTGCCCAAATATACCGCCACTGTAAAGCGTACTCTGGATTTTTTTACTTTTTCAGCCCTGATCTTGCTCTCGGTACCAGTTACCACGGATAAATTTCTCGTGAGGGTGGAAGCGGGATTTGTAGTTCATTTTGTCACATTGATCTATTTGGTAGCCCAGATAAAGGTGCGCCTTACCTAAGCTTTGCGCCACCTCAATTTGTCGCAATATGGCAAGTGTGCCCAATGAAAGTGTTGACAGGTCGGGTTCAAAGAAAGTGTATAAGGCCGACAATGCCTGCTTGGTAACATCTGTAATGGCCAGGCCGACTAACTGCGAATCCAGCCATAGTTCAAGATACAGAGGATTACCCCAGGGCGCTTGGGTAAAGGTATGATATTGCTCTTGTGAAGGCGGGTACATGCTGCCGTCTTGATGGCGCGCCGCAATATAACGGGCGTACATAGGGTAATACTCGGTTTTGTTCGTTTCCGACAACCGGTGTTCTATGTGCAGCGTGGCTTTTATTAGTTTTCGTTGTCCACGGCTGGGTTTGAATTGCGCAACGGGAATGCGTAAAGATTGGCAGGCATTGCATTGCGGGCAGTGGGGACGATAGACATGCTCACCGCTACGTCTGAATCCTGCACCGAGCAGATATTGATAATGTTCTACGCTTACCGGCGTGGCATCGGCCAGGACGATAAGCTGCTCGTCTTCCTCTGGCAGGTAACTACAGGTAAAGGGATGGGTGAGAGCAAACTTCATTCTGACGCTTACTCGTTAAGGCATTTTTTCTGCCAGCAATCGCTGCTAACCGACGAAGCAACGGCTGGTTTGAGTCTGCTTAAAAATTGCGAGCGGGGTATTTCTTTTACGCCTAAGCTGGCTAAGTGTGGGTTTTGCAACTGACAATCTATCAAGTCAAATGCCATCCCTTTTAGATAGTGAACTAAGTGAAAAAATGCCAGTTTGGAGGTGTTGCTTCGCAAGTGAAACATTGACTCACCGCAAAATATTTTGCCGATACTAACGCCGTATAATCCCCCAACTAGTTCCTGTTTGTCCCACACTTCCACTGAGTGTGCGTGTCCTGCCTGGTGCATGGCCATATAGGCCTGAATCATCTGCTCAGTGATCCAGGTGCCGTTAATATCTCTTGGTACTGAGGCACAGTGGCGGATGACTGCGTCAAAATCCGTATTCAGGGTGACTTGATAACGTTTCGACCTGGCCAGTTTGGCCAGACTTTTACTACAAATGAATTCATCCAGTTCCAAAATACCCCTTGGATCAGGGGACCACCATAAGATGGGCTCGCCCTGGCTGAACCAAGGGAAAATGCCATTGCTATAGGCCAACAAGAGGCGAGCGACAGTTAGATCACCACCAAAAGCCAGTAAGCCGTTTGGGTCCACTAATGCTAGGGTTGGATCAGGGAACTGCAGGCGTTGGTCGAGTTTATAGAAATGTTCGCTCATAGGCGGGAAAGAGGCAGGCTTATGCCTGCCTTCGAGGCTTATTCCAGACCGTCCAGATACTTCTCTGCATCCAGTGCGGCCATACAGCCGGTACCGGCCGAAGTAATGGCCTGACGGTAAACGTGGTCACACACATCCCCGGCAGCAAAAACACCAGGTACGCTGGTTGCGGTGGCATTGCCATTCAGACCACTGTTAATCTTGATATAACCATCATTCATATCGAGTTGGCCGGCAAAAATATCGGTATTAGGTTTATGGCCGATAGCCACAAATAAGCCCATTACGTCCAATTCTTCGGTACTGTCGTTTTGCGTATCGCGAATGCGTACTTTTGTCACACCCATCTCATCACCCAGCACTTCGTCGAGGGTTTTGTTCAGGTGCAATACAACGTTACCATTCTTGGCTTTTTCCATCAGGCGGTCAGCCAGGATTTTTTCACTACGGAAGCTGTCGCGTCGGTGAATAACATGCACTTCTGAAGCAATGTTGGACAAGTACAGCGCTTCTTCAACCGCGGTGTTACCACCACCTATCACCGCTACTTTTTGATTGCGGTAGAAGAATCCGTCGCATGTTGCACAGGCGGAAACGCCTTTACCCATAAAGGCTTGCTCAGAGGGTAAACCCAGATACTTGGCTGAAGCCCCGGTAGCGATAATCAGCGCATCACAGGTATAGCTGCCGCTGTCACCTTTGAGGGTGTATGGACGTTTAGAAAAGTCTACTTCGTTGATGTGATCGAAGATGATTTCGGTATCAAACTTCTCGGCGTGCTTTTGCATGCGCACCATCAAATCTGGACCGGTCAGGCCCTCTGGATCACCTGGCCAGTTTTCAACCTCAGTGGTGGTGGTTAATTGGCCGCCCTGTTGAATACCGGTGATCAATACAGGGTTAAGGTTGGCACGTGCCGCGTAAACGGCTGCCGTGTAGCCCGCGGGGCCTGAACCTAAAATCATCAGGCGGCTATGTCTTGCTTCAGCCATAAATTCTCCAGCTAAAAAGTTGTACTACATAATTCATGCAAGGGACCGGTGCCCCTGCTATTGAGATTCAAGCCGGCGCAAAAATTCCGCCATCACTTCGTAATAAAGGGCTTGCCCTAAAAACTTGTCTTCAACGCTCGAATCGATACTAGGGTTGTCATTGACTTCAATTACCGCCACCCGGCCGTCTTTGGTCTGTTTGACATCTACCCCGTAAAATCCATCACCAATCAGTCGACAGGCTTTCAAGGACGCTTCGAGGACCGGCTGTGGTACTTCATAGGTCGGCATGGTTTCAAAGCCACCCGTAGCGGCTTTCTTACCGTCATCATGGCGGTAAATCTGCCAGTGTCCTTTCACCATAAAGTATCTGCAGGCGTAAAGCGGCTTGTTGTTCAGTACGCCGATACGCCAGTCGTACTCGGTATATAGGAACTCCTGCGCTAAAACCAAGGCCGAAGTCTTGCTTAATTTTTTCATGGCATCTACCAACTCATCCATGTTGGTGGCTTTAAACATGCCGCGCGAAAAGGCCCCGTCTGGTATTTTCAACACGATTGGAAAGCCTAAATAATCAATGGCGTGCTGCAGGCTTTCCTTGTCAGTACGACTTAGTAACAAGGTTTTTGGCGTGGGAACCTTATTGGTTCGCAACAAATCGGCCAAATAAACCTTATTGGTACAACGCAGAATAGAGGTTGGGTCGTCTATAACGACCATGCCTTCTGCTTCAGCCTTTTTGGCGAATCGATAGGTGTGGTGGTCAATAGAGGTGGTTTCGCGGATAAAGAGTCCGTCGTATTCCGCCAGGCGCACATAATCACGCTTGCCGATGGTTTCCAGATTGATACCCAGCTTATCTGCAGCCTTAATAAAATTGTTCAGCGCTTTCTTGTCGCTGGGAGGCATGCTTTCTTCAGCGTTAACCAACATCGCCACATCATATCGATAGTGTTTGCGTGTCTTAGGCTTACGCCACAGGCGGTTACTGAATTTCTCCAGTGTGTTGGCTAAGAATTCCTGCTCGGCTTCATCGGTGATTTCTTTTAATGACAGGGTATGAACCTTTTCCAGGCTCCACTGGCCGTCATATTCCAGCGTGACTTCCAACACAGGAGCGGCAAAGCGTTCAAAAATGTTTTTGGCCAGTTCGGCAAACTCGGTTTGCAAACATTCACCTAAAAAGATGCGGAATGTGGTCTGGGTGTCATTACCCGCTGGCTTTAACTTAGCAATAGATTTTGCGACTTCTTCGAGCTTTAGTGTGTAAAGCTTCTTACGACGCAAATCGTTAAGTACGCTGATATTGGGGATCACTTTATGCCCCCGGGCCTCCGCCAGCAAAGAGCAGTAGTAACCGCGTCCCAGCGCCCGCTTGTTGCGACAAAAATTGAGGATCCGTACCGTTTGATCGGCGGGGATATCGGTTTTGGCCAGGTATTGATCAAAGGAGATTACTTCTCGACTGGGGAAGTAGGGAGCCCAATCGTCCAGGTCGTCCACGACCACAAAGTATCCAGACATGCTGACTAATGCCTTAGACGCCTGTTAGCGTCAGATAAGAGGTATAACAAATTCGTCTGCTTATTGTGCCCGACAAGGACATTATGCAGACCGCTAAAATACACTAAAACAAGTGTTGCAATAATAGTTTTAAACGATTGGCTTGTCTTGTATTTGCATATTGCAGTTTCTGAGTTTAAGCCTAAACTATCGCGACGCATTTTTGCGAGTCTATGTTGTTGAACACACTTGTTATTCGACCTGCTCAACTGACTGATATCTCCGATTTAGTCACGTTGGAAAAAGCCAGCTTTACGACGGACAGAATTTCCCGTCGCAGTTTTACCTATTTTATTCGTAAAGGGCATTGCTCACTGATAGTTGCCTACGATGGTCAGCACTTGGCGGGTTATGCGCTGGTGCTCTACCGCAATGGCACTCAGCTCGCCAGGCTATACTCTATTGCCGTATCTGATGCTAGCCGCGGTAAAGGCGTGGCTCAGCAGTTGCTCAATGACGTCGAGCAGCGCGCTTCAGAAGAGTTGTGCTTGTTTATGCGTCTTGAGGTTCGGGTAGATAATCAGGCTGCCATCAACCTCTATCAAAAACTCAAGTACCGTCCGATTGGTAGGGTTGAAGGGTATTACGAAGACGGTGGCGATGCGCTGCAGATGGAGCGCACTTTGCGTCCCACTTCCCTAGGCAAACAGCCCAGCATTCGCTACCAACAAACGACAGACTTTACCTGCGGTCCGGCAAGTTTGATGATGGCTATGCATAAACTCGATACACGCTATCAAATGTCCATGGCCGAAGAGATTCAGATTTGGCGTGAGGCGACCACTATCTTTATGACGTCCGGTCATGGCGGATGCAGCGGCTTTGGTTTGGCATTAAGTGCCTGGCGTCGTGACTACAAGGTACATTTGTACGTGAATCAGACCAATGTGCCATTTATCAACAGTGTTCGCGATCCACAAAAAAAGGTGGTGATCGAAGAGGTTCACAAGCACTTCCTCCAACAGTTGCAAGAAACGCAAGTGGACATCCAGTATACGCCGCTGACCTTAGCCAAGTTGGATGAATATCTGCAGCAAGGAGCGGTGTTAGTGAGTTTGATCAGCATGTGGCGGCTAACGCGCGACAAGGCACCACATTGGGTGTTAGTGACAGGGGCTGACCAGAATTGTGTCTCTATTACCGATCCCGAGCGAGACTATGAAAGTTGGCAGACGGAAATGGACTTTACCAATGTGCCTGTGAGCCGGGAAGAATTTATAAAAATGGCCTCTTTCGGCAGAGATAGGCTAACCAGTACCTTGGTGTTATACCGATAAATAAGCTTACTGGTATTGCGGAGCGGCGAGTGACAGAAAACTTTGCCGCTAACTGGGGTAAATGCTGATATAGTTAAAACGTAGTGTTTTAAACCGAGGGGCAGTTATGGGGCAATCCATCACCAGCATGTTCAAAGATGGTCAGGCTTACATGCAACTGTGGCCAATGCAGCCTGAACTGTATGGGCTTTTCCCTGAGTGTCGTGTTATCGCGGCTACGCGTTTTTCCATCCGCTTTATGCCTCCGCTGGCCGTGATTGTCGCCTTTGCCCATGTAAGCACCTTAGGCCATGAAGCCTTGCCTCAGGCGCTAGCTATGGCAGCTTTCTTTTTGAGTCTGCCATTACAGGGGTTATTGTGGCTTGGCCATAGGGCAAACCAGTCACTACCGCCGGCTATTTTTTCCTGGTATCAGGAGATCCATTCGAAAATGCGCCAGCAAGGTTGCCAGCTCCAGGATATTCAACGTAGACCTAAATATATGGAACTGGCGGGATTATTGCGTAAAGCATTTGATGAACTAGACAAGGTATTTACCCGCCAGTGGTTTTGAGCAGAGCGTAAAATCAAGCCTAAACAAGGGTATCGAGTAGCTGACCCTGTTCACTATGATTGTATTTATAGTACTTCAACTCTGTTTCCAGATTGTAGTGTTGTAACTCTCGTTCAATTTTCAGCGTTATACGGTAATTCTCATCCAGTGTATTTAGCGTTTGCCTGGTTTTTTCCTGGGGTAAACGCTGTTCCTTCGCTTCTTGCCAACTGTTAGCTAAATCTTTTCGTTGCTGGACAGACTTTACGTCCCCCACAATGGATTGGTTATGGGAAAATGCGATTGCAATGGACATGTTCATAATGACTCACCTCCAAATCTTATATCGACATTTATGCTTAATAAATGAGCAGATTTTTCCGGTTTTTACGTTGAATGGCAGATGACAGGCTGTGCTTGAGGTGCAACAATCCAGGGGAATACCTGTCTGTTAACTCAGGGAAATAAAATGAATTCCTATAAATCTCTGGCCGTGTCTTTGCTGCTGGGCGCTGGTGCCATCCAGGCAGAGCCTCAATCAATGCTGATTCCCAGTGACATTTTTAGTTTGGAGTATGCCTCCGGGATCACGGGTGGTGCTGAGTCTGGAAGTGTGTTTTTTATTCGTAATTACATGGACATCTACCAGGATAAAAAGCTTGGCAACATCTGGCAGGTGGATAAACAAGGGCAGATGTTACCGTTAACCAGCGGGGCTCATCAGGATTATGGGTTAGCCTTGTCACCGGATAAAAGACGTTTAGCTTATGTGTCGACTCAGTCAGGGAAACCGCAGATTCATCTGCAGTGGTTGGATAAGAAAGTCAGTGGGCAGATTAGCCATTTGACCTCATCCCCCAGTGGACTGACCTGGTCACCTGATGGCAGTAAGTTGGCCTTTAAGATGTTTGTCAAAGGAAAAGCCAAGTCTCCAGTGGCCCTGAGTGGTATGCCTGTTGGTGCAAAATGGGCAGAACCGGCGGTATTTATTGACGACGTTATTTACCGAAACGACGGTGGCGGCTATGCCGAGCCTGGGTATGTACAGATCTTTGTGCTTGATGCGCAGGGCGGCAGCCCTCGCCAGCTTACCTTTGGCGACTACAACCACAGTGGCGGTTTGAGTTGGAGTAAGGATGGCGAATCTTTGTATTTTTCTGCCAATCTGCATGAAGACTTCCGCACGGCACCGATGAATAGCGAGATTTATCAACTGGAGCTGGCCTCTGGAAAGATAAAGGCTATTACCGAGAGAAACGGGCCGGATAGCAGCCCTCAGGTATCGCCGGACGGTAAATATCTTGCTTACCTTGGCTATGATGACAAGCGTACAAACTATGAGAATAACCAGCTCTATGTCTTGGAACTGGCCACGGGTAACAGCCGTTCAATCAGTGCTGACTTAGATCGCAGCATCAGTGATTTTAAGTGGGATGCCAAAGGGCGGGGCTTATATATTCAATATGATAACCAAGGTAAAACCCTACTGGCATTTCAGGGACTTAATGGTAAACGCCAAGTTCTGACGGACAGTTTGGGCGGACAGTCCTATGGGCGGCCCTACACCGGCGCTGAGTTTGATGTAGCAGAGGACGGCTCCCTGGTGTTTACCTATTCTAGCCCTGACAGACCAGCAGATATTGCGGTGTTAAAAAAGGGTGAACCGCAATTATTAACCCATTTAAATGACGATGCCCTGGGTCATAAGACCTTGGGTAAGGTGGAGGAAATTTGGTACAAGTCACAAGCCGATGGTCTGGATATTCAAGGCTGGGTGGTGTATCCGCCAGATTTCGACGCCAGTAAGAAGTATCCGTTGTTGCTTGAGATCCATGGTGGGCCGACAACCGCCTATGGCCCGCACTTTTCTGCGGAAGTACAGTTGTTTGCAGCCGCGGGTTATGTGGTGCTGTATACCAATCCCCGTGGCAGCTCCAGTTATGGTCAGCAATTCGCCCAGACTATTCACCACAATTATCCCAGCCAGGATTATGATGACCTTATGAGTGGTGTGGACATGCTCATTGGCAAAGGCTTCATTGATGCCGAGCAGCTTTTTGTGACTGGTGGTTCCGGTGGCGGCGTGCTAACCGCCTGGATTGTCGGTCATACGGATCGCTTTAAAGCCGCGGTGGTGGCTAAACCCGTTATTAATTGGTACAGCTTTGTCCTGACTGCAGATATGTATCCATTTTTTACCCAGTATTGGTTTGCTAAGAAACCCTGGGAAGATCCAGAGCATTATCTGAAACGTTCACCCATTAGCTATGTGGGTAATGTAAAAACGCCAACCATGTTACTGACAGGTGAGGCTGATCATAGAACGCCTATTTCCGAAACGGAGCAATATTATCAGGCACTCAAACTGCAAGGAGTGGACACAGCCATGGTCAGAGTTCCAGACGCACCGCACGGCATTTACAAACGCCCAAGTAACCTTATGACCAAAGTGCAGTATATTCTATGGTGGTTTGATAAGTATCGGGGCAGCCAGGAGCAAAAAGCCCAATGATTTTGCTTATAGTTTATGTGTTGGTAGCCCTGGGTTTTTCGTTTCTGTGTTCTATCGCCGAGGCAGTGATCCTGAGTGTATCTTCTGCCTACATCTCTGTTCTGGAGGGGGAAGGTCGTCCGGCCGGGCAATTGCTGAGAAGTCAAACCGATGATATTAATCGGCCTTTGTCGGCAATTCTGACCTTAAACACCTTTGCCCATACCTTTGGTGCCGCCGGTGCTGGTGCGCAGGCGGCCGTTGTATTTGGTGATGCCTATCTGGGACTTGCGTCTGCGGTGTTGACGTTACTGATCCTGATTTTTTCGGAGATTATTCCCAAAACCTTGGGCGCGACGTATTGGCGCCAGTTGGCGCCCATAACAGCCTACTTGCTGAAGTACCTGATCTGGGGCATGTATCCCTTTGTGGTGATGTCTAACTGGCTAACCAAACATATATCGCCAGATAGTTCTCAGCGAGGTTTGAATCGCGCCGAGCTTTTGGCAATGGCTGAGTTATCCCGGGATGAAGGGCAACTGGCGTCGCGTGAGGCGCATATTCTGCAGAACCTGCTTAACTTGCATCAAATGAAAATCAAAGAAGCCATGACCCATCGCACCGTGGTGTTTTCATTGCCGGAAGTTATGACGGTGGAAACCTTCTTTCATAAGCATGACGATGTCACCTTTTCCCGTATTCCTGTGTATGAGAATGAGCCAGAGCAGGTCACTGGCTTTGTGCTCAAGTCTGATCTGCTTTTGGCTCAGGCGCGTGGCAATGGACAACGTACGTTGGGTGAGTATCGCAAAGATATGGTGACTATGCTGAGTAGCATGCCATTGGTGCAGACCTTTGATCATTTTTTGAATAATCGGGCGCACATGCTGTTGGTCGTGGATGAATACGGTGGGCTTGAAGGGATCCTGACGCTGGAAGACTTACTTGAAGCTATGTTGGGTCTTGAAATTGTGGATGAAAAAGACAAGGCTGTGAGTATGAAGAAGTTGGCACAAGTGCTTAGCCGTCGGCGTATGGATAGTGCATCTGTGCGAAAATCAGAATAATAATAGTAACTCAGCGCATAATTACGCTGCTTGCGTTAAGTTGCTGAATATTTGACGTTTTATTCTATACTCTAGGTTCCAGTTTTTAGCAGGGGCAGGCTATGTTGTGGCAGGGGCAGGGTATCGAGGTACTTGAGCAATCCGCATCCCTTCATGGGGTGATGGTTAATTGTGAGAAAGCGCATCATTTGTTTGCCCAAGGCGATCTGAATACCACCTTGTATCGTTTGGTGAGTGGTTCGGCAGTTTTGCAGTTGCGCCAGCAGGATACCACAGTGAATGCCCTGGATTTACAACCAGGACAGTGGGTAGGCCAAGCCATTTTGGCAGGCGAAGAGAACCTCGGTTTTGGCCTGCTATGTACCTCTTCGTGCCTGTTTGAATCTGTTGATTGGTCGTTAATCGACAAAGCCAAGCTGGATGAGGTGGCTGTCCACTTTGAGCCCCTGCATCATAGGCTACATACCATCAGATTAGTGCTGCAGACCTTCTTGCGCAGTTATCCGAATGTGTCTGCCGAGTTTCTGCAGGAACTGATTCAAAGTGCGCATTTTTCTTATCTAAAGGAAAATCAGACCCTGTTTGAGCCGGGCGATTCGGCTCAGGTGATGTATTTTTTACTGAGCGGAAAAATAGATGTCTATGCCGGTGACAAGGACAGTCTGAGACGGGTAGGGGAGATTTTCCATGGTGAAGCCTTTGGCGAAATGTCACTGTTCAGCAACCAAGTGCGAACCGTGCGTTTGGTGGCAACGCGTTCCTGTGCTTTGATTAGTCTGGACAGACAGCAGTTTGATCGGCTGTCGGTAGAGTTTCCCTGGCTCAGCACTTATATCGTCTCCAGTTTGATTGATCGCATCAAAAAACAAAGTGAGAAAAACAGTCGTAAGGTAAAACCGGTAAACCGCCTGGTATTAGAATGTGGTCGGGATGGTGCGCACGACACAGCTAAACAACTTAAGTCCATTTTATGGCAGAGTGCCTTTGGCGTATTCAGCGAAGAAGAGGTGTGCAGAAAATTTGCATACCGTCAGATTAGCGATATCAACCATGCAACCTTGATTGATCATCTGGATGCCCGCGAACAAGACAATGCTATCAATCTGTATTTTTCCAGTCTGGATGCTGATGACTGGACCAAGATCTGCCTCGAACGGGCCGATGAGGTATGGTTACTAGCCGAAGAAAGTCATGGGGTTCAGAATCTGCTGGCCTGGCTGTCTAAATTCAGCCAGATGTTTTCCTGGCAAAAGCAGCGAAAACATCTGGTGCTTATCCACCCTCGGGTTGCCCATATCAGTGCAACCAGCCAATGGCTGGATGTTCTGGGCATTCGTCAGCATTTTCATCTGCAGCAGGACAGCCGCCTGGATGTGGAACGCCTAAGTCGCTATCTGACTGACCAGTCGCTGGGTTTAGTCTTAGGTGGCGGTGGTGCCCGAGGTTTTGCCCAGATTGGCATTTTTAAAGCTATGCAGGAAGCCGGTGTTAATGTGGATTGGGTGGGAGGTACCAGTATGGGCTCTATTATGGGCGGCTGGATTGCATTGGGATGGAACAGCGAGCAAATTATTGTCGCCATAAGGCGCTTTTTTGTGTCGGTAAATCCCCTCGGAGATTACACCTTACCGATGATTTCGCTATCGAAAAGTCAGCGTCTGGATAAGCTATTGCATGAAGGATTTGGCGACATTCAAATTGAAGAACTGCCGTTACCGTTTTTCTGTGTGTCGTCGGATATGAGTACCGCTGAAGAACGTGATCATGAGCGAGGGGTATTGTGGCGTGCGATTCGTGCCAGTGTGTCTATTCCTGGGGTTATTGCCCCGGTAATAGACGGCGGCCATTATCTGGTTGATGGCGGCCTGTTCAACAATTTGCCCTGCGATCTGATGCGTCAGCGCAATCGTGGGCCTATCGCCGCCATCGACGTGAGTCCAGAAGAGGATTATCTGACCCAACTCAGTGAGGTGCCGTCGCCTTGGCAATTGCTGGTTAATAAATTGCTAGGCAGAGAACAGCCCAAGGTTCCCTCAATACTGCATACCTTACTGCGTTCCTCTATGCTGGCCAGCGCACAGCGGCAGAAAGCCAACCGAGAGATGGTAGATTACTTTATCCAGCCGCGTATCGAAAACGTCGGTATGCTGGACTTTCGCCAAGCTCAGCGCATCATTCAGATTGGCTACCAGGAAGGGCTGGCCTACCTGCAGCAAGGCCATATGGCTTCACTGGTCAGTCAGGCCTCTTAATCAGTCAAATACCGCAATAATCTGGCGACTGATGGCTATCAGCTCGCCCTGCTTATCCCAGATATTGGCTTCGCTATGACAGTACCCATCGGCAGCCTGGCGCGTATCGGCTTGATAGGCAAACCAATCATCCGGCGCCACGGGTTGATGAGGATGAATAAATTCCAGGTTCCAACTCATGGTACTGGCTGGGGCTGGCCAGCGCAGCATTTGTAAAATGGTCGGCGGCCAGGCGTCAATCAGGGCGATCAGGTGGGCATCGGTAATTTGTGCAGGAGGTTGGGTAAAGCGCATCCAACCATGTACACTGGCGTGTGACTTTCCTGTAAACGGCAAGCCACCTTCCACCACTGACAAGTCCATATGTTTAAGAAACTTAGGTGTCACTTTCGGAATTTGGGGAATGAACTTGGCTTTAGTTGGCAGTGGCATTTGATGTCGACTCTGGGATTCCACCCGAATTTTGGACTCCCGTTCAGTGCCGAAACACGCCTGGCTAAATACCGCAACCTGCCCTTCTTGTATGGCACTGGCAATAACCTGAGTAACGTTCTTACCATCCCGTAGCAAGGTCACTTCAATGTTAAAATCCGTATCTGGAAGTAATGGCCCGATAAAGTTGGTTGTCAATGACCTAAGTGGTCGGTCTGACGCGACTTTCTCGCGGATAGCGGCATATAACAGTGCCGCGGACAGTCCGCCAAACACTGTGCGCCCCTGTGTCCAATCTTTGGGTATACGTAAGGTTGGACTGGACACCTGACTGTTATGGATCTGCAGCAATAGTTCATCAATATGCATGAATTACCCAAGTTGGTAAGCGATGCCGGTCAGCTTAACTGGTCGGACAACTATCGTAAAGGTACTTTATTCTGCCGGTTGTTCGGGTGAATCAAGCCAGTTAAGTTTGCTGGCTTTGGCGGTGATCTCAGCAAGGCGATGAGCATTGGCCTGTGACAGGGGGTGGGATGACAATTCTTTATGTAGTATGGCAATGGTTGCCCGTTTATGGGTATGTACGCCCGCTTCTACCATGCTTTGTAATAAATTAACGCTAAAGGCGGGCTCTGCGGGAAACAGCAAATATGCCTGATAAAAATCGTCAATGGCGTCGGCAAATTCGTTTCGACTATAAAACTCCAGGCCCTGTTTGTTAAATGCCATGGCTCTGGTTTTTCTGTCGCCCAGGGTTTCCTGATTGCGTCGCATCATCAGGCTGGAAACGGTTTTTTCATTTTCATCGGGCAAATGTTCAAGTTTGTGTTCCAGTTCGCAAAGGAGCTCAGATGCTTTGGCAATTTCGCCTGCACCAAACCAGGCATTCACGGCATCCGATAAGGTGGGGATATCCATGCTAAGTACACTTTGCATATCTTGCTGATCCAGCAGCTCCTTAGCTTTGTTTAGATCCCCCTCGAGCATAAAGCTCAGGGCAGTCATAAAGTTACGCTTGATGTCTACATCCTGGCCATGCAAATTGCGACCGGCACTGCCAATAAGAAAACGGGCGACCTGCAGGTGCTTGGCTCGCTCTGTCTCAGGAGCATCCTGAGCGCGGGTTAGGTAGCAGCGGGCTAAATCCAGGGACAGCTCGTTAAAGCGTTCGCGGATATTGCGGTTGGACTCGCGCTTTTTCTCCAGCAGGCTGATGGCATCATCCATCTGATCTTGTACCTGATACAGATAGGCCTTCAGCCGTGCAGCAGACAGAGACAATTCTCCTTCCTTGATGCGGTCGATGTATTCCTGGGCTTTTTGATATTCCTGTTTATCTATATTAATCCGGGTCAGCCATTCGCAGGCTTTGTCATTGGTCAGATGGGTATCTAATAATGCCTGTAACATGGCCTCGCTTTTTTCTGTATTGCCAGCCAGGTAGGTGTTTTGAATCAGGCCCCATTTAGCCCAGATGATATTATCTGACGCCTTAAGGATGTCTGTGTAAATGGCCACGGCTTCATCAAAGCGGCCAAGCTTGGTCAATAAGCGGGCACGCAATTTAATCATATTGGTGCGGGCTTTGGGCATCTGGTTGTCGCTAAGCAAGCTATCCAGGGTGTGTAAGGCTTGCTCATAGGATTCGCTGTCCATTAGCTTTAACACCGGCGACAGGTAGTGGTTAAAGTTGATACAGGCGCGTAAGGTCTTCTCCAGATTGCGAATGGTGTAGGGTTTAAGCACTAAAGCGTCCGGATGTACGTCGACAATCTGGCCGATAATCATCGGCATACGATCGGAGGTGACAAACACCAAACTGGTTGAAGGTTTTAGCAAACCTTCCTTTTGCATCTCATTGACCACCTCTACACCGTTTTTATGCTGGCCAAGATGAAAATCCATCAGGATCAAATCGAAATGTCGTTGTTTGAGCACAGGCTTGAGCTCGCGGCCATGGCTGTAACAGCCAATATCGGCATAACCCATTTCCATTAAATGATTGCGCAGATTAAGGCGGGCAACACCATTATCTTCAACAATGGCAATGTTGATATTGTCGACCAATCTGACTCCAGTACAAGCAACGCAGCCTTGAGCATAGCAACCCAGTTCAGGATTCGACAAAAAAATATCCTAAAAACAGGTGCCTGAGCGATACGTCTGATTGTCTATGTGAAGCTCCTTGCGTTAGTTGGAATAGGACATTTTTGTTGTACAGAGAAGTTGTCATGGACGGGGAAAAATTTTTACAAGTTTACGTTAACGTCAAGGTAAAAACTCTGCTAAGGTAGCTCACACTATATTAACAAGCTGCTCCATTCAGTGAGTGGCCAGCAACAGATGGATGTCCTATGAAACAGATCCCCTTGCTTATCAATGGTGAGTTTGTTGCCTCGCAATCGTCACAACTTATTGATGTGACTAACCCTGCAGACAACAGCGTGATTGCCCAGGTTCCTTGTGCAACCGAACAGGAAGTGCAAGCTGCCATAGCCTCAGCTAAGGAAGCGTTTAAAACCTGGCGCAATGTGGCGGTACCAGAGCGTGCCCGCCTGATGATGCGCTATCAGGCGCTGCTGAAGCAGCATCACGACGAGATTGCTGAAATTCTCAGCCAGGAAACTGGTAAGACCTTTGACGATGCCAAAGGTGATGTATGGCGCGGTATTGAAGTGGTTGAACAGGCTATGAATATCCCGGCGCTGCTGATGGGTGAGACGGTGGAAAATGTAGCGCGCGGTATTGATACTTACAGCTATATTCAGCCACTCGGCGTTTGTGCGGGTATCACACCCTTTAACTTCCCGGCCATGATCCCGTTGTGGATGTTCCCTCTGGCCATTGCTGCCGGTAATACTTTCGTACTCAAGCCTTCCGAGCAGGATCCTATGACGCCAACCCGTCTGGCCGAGTTATTCCTTGAAGCGGGCGCGCCTAAAGGGCTGCTGAACATTGTCCACGGCGGTGCCAAAGAGGTGGATCAATTACTCACCCATGAAGATATCAAGGCGGTGTCTTTTGTCGGCTCAGTGCCCGTGGGGCAGCATATTTATAAAACGGCCACCGATAACATGAAACGCGCCCAGTGCTTTGCCGGTGCCAAGAACCATTCAGTGATCATGCCGGATGCCAACAAAGCGCAGGTACTGAATAACCTTGTCGGTGCCTCAGTGGGTGCTGCTGGTCAGCGTTGTATGGCCATTTCCGTGGCGGTGTTTGTCGGCAAGGCCAAAGAATGGATCCCGGAATTGGCCGAGATGATTGGCAAAGTCAAACCCGGTGTTTGGAACGACAAAGAGGCCGGTTATGGCCCCCTGATAAGCCCCAGAGCGAAACAACGTGTATTGTCTTTGATTGAGCAAGGTAAACAGGAAGGTGCCGAGTGTCTGGTCGATGGCAGCCAATTCAGCCTGCCGGGTTATGAGGCGGGTAACTGGGTGGGACCCACCGTATTTACCGGTGTAAACGAGCAGATGACCATCTATAAAGAAGAAATCTTTGGCCCGGTACTGTGCTGCATGGAAGTGGAAGAGCTGGAAGATGCCATTGCGCTGGTAAATCGCAACCCCTTTGGTAACGGCACCAGCATCTTTACCGCCTCCGGTGCGGCCGCACGTAAATACCAACATGAAATCGAAGTGGGGCAAGTGGGTATCAATGTGCCCATTCCTGTGCCATTGCCGTTTTTCTCTTTCACTGGCTGGAAAAACTCCTTCTACGGCGACCTGCACGCCTACGGCAAACAAGCAGTGCGCTTCTACACTGAAACCAAAACGGTTACCAGCCGCTGGTTTGAAGATGATATTCCACATGGTCCGAATATGACCATCAGCTTACGCTGATTGTGATAGGGCACAGGGGCTGTTTGCCAGCGTGTCTGTGCTTTGAGTGTTTTTTCACGGCCGGTAAACACCGGCCGTAACGGACATACAGGTAATTTAACGTGAACTTTAATCTTACCGATGATCAATTGGCCTTTGTTGAAACGGCCAGACAATTTGCTGAACAGGAACTGGCCCCTCACGCCGGTGAATGGGACAAGCAGCACCATTTTCCCAAAGACGTAATCCAAAAAGCCGGTGAACTGGGCTTCTGTGCCTTGTATACCCCGGAAGAAGCGGGTGGTTTGGGCCTGTCCAGACTGGACTCCTCGATTATCTTTGAACAACTGGCCATGGGCTGCACTGCCACGACCGCCATGATGACCATTCACAATATGGCCAGTTGGATGATTGCCAAATGGGGAACCGAGGCGGTGAAGTCCGCCTGGTGTGAGCATTTAGTTACCGGCCAGAAACTGGCTTCCTACTGTTTGACTGAGCCTGGCTCAGGCTCTGATGCCGCCTCGCTGCGCACCTCTGCCAGAAAAGAAGGTGATCACTATGTGGTCAACGGCTCCAAAATGTTTATCTCAGGCGCCGGTGAAACTGATGTACTGGTGGTGATGGTTCGTACTGGTGAAGCTGGCCCCAAAGGTATTTCGGCGCTGGTGATCCCGGCAGATGCCCAAGGCATTGTTTACGGCAAGGCCGAAGAGAAGATGGGCTGGAACGCTCAACCCACCCGACTGGTGACCTTTGAGGATGTTAAAGTGCCAGCAGAAAATTTGTTGGGCATGGAAGGCGAGGGTTTCAAATTCGCTATGCAGGGCCTGGACGGCGGGCGGATTAATATTGCTACCTGCTCTATCGGCACCGCGCAGCAGGCGCTGAACACGGCGCGCAACTATATGCTGGAACGTCAGCAATTTGGTAAGCCGCTAGCGGCGTTTCAGGCCCTTCAATTCAAGCTCGCTGATATGAACACTGAACTTGTAGCGGCAAGGCAGATGGTAAGACTGGCTGCCTTTAAACTGGATAATAACGACCCGGAAAAAACCGCTTATTGTGCCATGGCCAAGCGCTTTGCTACCGATGTGGGCTTTAAGGTGTGTGATGATGCCCTGCAAATTCACGGCGGCTACGGTTATATTCGTGAGTATCCACTGGAGCGCCATGTCAGGGATGTGCGAGTACATCAAATCCTGGAAGGCACCAACGAGATTATGCGCCTGATCGTGGCAAGACGCCTGTTGGCCGACGATGTTGGTGAGATCCTGTAGGAGATGAGCATGCAAGACATGGAACAGCAAGCTTTGGTGGTATTTGAAGAGAGAGTCACCGCCAATGGTAAACGCATTGGCCATGCCACTTTAAAGAAGCCTAAGGCATTAAATGCCCTGAACCTGTCGATGATCCGCCTGTTAATGCCGCAAATGCTGGCTTGGCAGCAGGACGACAACATTGTCGCGGTGATCCTGGATGGCAGTGGCGACAAGGCATTTTGTGCCGGCGGTGATGTGGTAGCCATGCATAACGCTATGCTGGAGCAACCCGGTCAGGTGCCCCGCTCACTAGAAGTGTTTTTCACTGAGGAATACCGCCTTGACTATCTGCTGCATACTTACAACAAGCCGTTGTTGGTGTGGGGTAACGGTATTGTGATGGGGGGGGGATTGGGCTTAATGAGTGGGGCCAGCCATCGTATCGTGACCGAAAGCTCACGTATCGCCATGCCGGAAATCACTATTGGCCTTTATCCCGATGTGGGCGGCAGCTGGTTCTTAAACCGTATGCCAACTGGTTGTGGGTTGTTTCTGGGCCTGACTGGCGCCAGCATCAATGCTACGGATGCTCTGTATGTAAAACTGGCCGATCATTTTATCAGTCATGGGCTGAAGGATGAGTTTATTGAGCAGATGCTGGCGATTAAGTGGGGGGGGACCCAATCCCTGAATCACGAAAAGCTCAGCAATCTGTGTGCCCAGTTTCAGCGAGACTGCCAGTCGCAGTTACCCCGCGGTAATGTCAAAGAGCACCATGCTCTGATTCAACAAGTCACCAGCCACCACAGTCTGACTGACGCGGTATCAGCGATCCAGGCGCTGGATCCCATGCAAGACAACTGGCTGGCAAGGGCAGTACAAACCCTCAATGCTGGCTCCAGCGTGACCGCCCATTTGGTCTGGGAGCAACTTAAACGTGGCCGCGCCTTAAGCCTGGAAGATTGCTTCCGTATGGAGCTTAACCTGTCCTGTCGCTGTGGCGAGGCTGGTGAGTTTCAGGAAGGGGTGCGTGCCTTACTGATTGATAAAGACAATCAACCTAAATGGCGCTACGAGTCGGTGGCTGATGTACCGGCTGACTATGTCGAATGGTTCTTCAAGCCTATCTGGGATGCTCAGCAGCATCCCCTCGCTGGGCTTGGTAAGGAATAGGAGATCTATATGCAAATTGCATTTGTTGGACTCGGCAATATGGGCGGGCCCATGGCCGCCAACCTGGTGAAAGCCGGTTTTAATGTTCATGTGTTTGATTTGGTTGAAGACAATATTAAGTCGCTGGTCAAGGCCGGAGCCACTGCTGCAAGCTCCGCTGTTGATGCGGCTAAAGGCGCAGATGTGGTGGTGTCCATGTTACCTGCCGGCAAGCATGTGCGTAGCCTGTATCTTGGCGATGATGGCCTGGTAGCACACCTGAAATTTGGCGCTTTGGTCATTGACTCTTCCACCATCGATGCCGAAAGTGCCCGTGTGGTTGCACAAGGATTGGCGGACAAAGGTATTGATTTTGTTGATGCGCCGGTTTCCGGTGGGGTAGCCGGGGCCGCAGCGGGTACCTTGACCTTTATCGTCGGTGGCAGCGAGGAGCAATTCGACAAGGCCAAGCCCGTATTACAAGCCATGGGTCAGAATATCTTTCATGCCGGTGGCCATGGTGCCGGGCAGGTTGCCAAGATCTGCAACAATATGCTGTTGTCGGTGCTGATGGTGGGCACCAGTGAAGCGCTCAAGCTGGGACTGGACAACGGCCTGGACGCTAAAGTGCTATCAGACATTATGCTGCAAAGCTCGGGCTGTAACTGGACACTGCAAAAGTACAACCCTTGTCCTGGGGTGATGGAGAATGTGCCGTCTACCCATGGTTATCAGGGCGGTTTTATGGTGGATTTGATGCGTAAAGACCTGGGGCTTGCCATGGACACAGCCAAACAAAGCCATTCATCCACGCCGCTTGGCGCTTTGGCGCAAAGTCTGTATGCCATGCATAGCCTGCACGGCAATGGTAACAAAGACTTTTCCAGTATTTTCACCCTGTTCGGTCAAGCCGATACCCATAAGTGAGTGAGCGTATGCAATTACAAGATAAAGTGATCGCCATTACCGGCGCAGCCCAGGGCTTGGGTTTGGCCATGGCACAGGCGTTTGTCGCTAAGGGCGCGAAAATTGCGCTGCTGGATATGCAGGCCGACGCGGTAGAACAGGCTGTCAGCCAACTCAATGCCAACGGTGATTGCGCTAAAGGCTTTGTGGTCAATGTCACCGATGAGCAACAAGTGGAGCAAGCCTTTGCCGATATCGCTGCACACTTCGGTGCGTTAAACGGATTGATAAACAGTGCCGGTATTATGCGAGACGGTATGTTGCTTAAGGTCAAAGATGGCGAAGTGCTGGACAAAATGTCGCTAAGCCAATTTCAATCTGTGATTGATGTGAATCTGACCGGTACTTTTTTATGTGGCCGGGAAGCCGCGGCGCAAATGGTTAAAACCAAGAGTGCAGGGGTGATCATCAATCTGGCCTCGGTATCGCGAGCGGGGAATGCCGGGCAAAGCAACTATTCTGCCTCTAAAGCAGCGGTATCAGCGATGACGGTGACCTGGGCTAAAGAGTTGGCGCGTTTTGGCATTCGCACAGGCTGTATTGCGCCGGGTCTAGTGGAAACGGCAATGGCGGCGCAAATGCGTCCGGAAATGCGTGAGCGTTTCTTAAGCGCTGTACCGCTCAGACGGTTAGCCGAACCGGATGAAATTGCCCACGCCGCGGCCTTTATTTTCGAAAATGACTACTTTACCGGTCGGGTATTGGAAGTCGATGGCGGTACACGCATTTAACCCTAAGCAAGGCGGCAATCTGACATTGGCCGCCTTTTTTCTGCCGCTTCGAGGCTAATCTGCTATCCTTGCCCGTCGTTTAAATTGCAAAGAATGCCATGCAAAAAGCCCTGTTTCTTGACCGTGACGGTGTAATCAACCTGGATCACGGTTATGTGTACCGTCCGCAGGACTTCGAGTTCGTTGAGGGCATTTTCGCCTTATGCCAACGCTTTCAACACGCTGGTTATCGTCTGGTGGTGGTCACTAATCAGTCCGGCATCGCCCGGGGGCTCTACACGGAAGAGGACTTTGCCTTGCTTACTGAGTGGATGAAGGCCGAGTTCGCGGCAAAGGGTATCAGCATTGATGCGGTATATTTTTGTCCACATCATGCCGAAAAAGGCCTGGGTGTCTATAAACGACAGTGCGACTGTCGTAAGCCGGCTCCCGGTATGTTACTTGATGCCGCTAAAGCCTTGGATATCGACTTGTCCGCTTCAGTGATGGTAGGAGATAAAGCCTCGGATATGCAGGCGGCTACAAAAGCCGGGGTGGGACTTCGCTATTTTTATGCACATCCTGGTGCTGAAGGCAGTTGGCAAGATGCCATTTGTGTCATGCATCTGGATGAGATTGCTGTGACTAGTCCTGATTTAGGTTGACACCTACCTTATTTAGGACGGGACAAACCCAATAAAAAAGCCGGACTCAGTCCGGCCTTTCCTGTGCGGGGTGAGCTAATCACTTGTGCTCCGCGAAGCGGCTCAAATGCTTAATGGCCTGACTTAGCCTGCTCATATTCAAACCGTTACTGTTTTGCTCGTCTGAATGCAGATCAAAACTCTTGAAATTACCTTGTGGGTCAATTTCCACCCGCTGTTGGTCATCCAGTAACACCAATTTGCCGTTGTTGTTACTGATAAGCCAACTACGCTCTGGCGTTAACAAGGATTGACCGGTACTGTAGTTGTTCGTGGGCGCATTGCAACCCAGCATACCCATCAGTGTCGGCAGTAAGTCTTCATGGCTGGATACATTACTGGCCAGTGGCATACTGCTCAGCAGCCCAACGCGCTGGTTAGGTCGCATCTGGGTAATCAGTAACTGACTGTGTTTGTGTAAATCTCCACCCAGCAACAAGTTCATCTGCTCATCGTTGACAAAAGCAATGGCGAGCTTAGGGCCATCTTCACTGACTGCATTGAAAAAACTGCTCCAGTCTTTATTCAAGCCTTGCACGCCCTTAGGTAAAGCCTGGGCTGAGTAGATAAAGGTGGGGAGTCCGAGTTTTTGCGCCAGATCCAAAGGTACAGGTTTTTGTCCCTGTAAAGCTCTTTGGTATAAGGACGGTAAGCCATAAAGTACCGAGAAACGCGCACTGGTTTGGTCGGCAGCAATATCAAAATGCAATGAATGCTGCCTAAGCGCTAAGGCAGAGCTAAGATGTCCTAATTGAGAAGGCTCGGTACCTACCAGTAACACCAAACTCGCCCTGTCATTAATGCCACAATACACGGGCGCAGAAGGGTAGGTGACATGATTAAACTGGCTGTCCAGTTGCAATTCTTTGCGCCGCTGATAGCTCTGATAGTCCAGTAAACCGTACTTGGACATCAGGGTTTTGGCCGTTGCCGGGTAGGACAGCGGGAACATATCGTCCTGCTTGATAATCGGCTGATACAAGTTGGCATCGGCCCAAATATGGCTGCCATGGCTACTGACAAAACACAGCACAAAGAAGCTCAGTATTGGCAGACCGATACGCTGCTTTTGGAAACGTTCAATACGCTTCCATAGGGCATTGGCCATCATTAGCTGGAAGGAAAGCCAGACTAAAAATAACAGCCCCAAAAAGCTCCACTGTTGCCAACTGAAGTTGGCCATGGCGTTCTGGGTTTCGCTGCGTATTACCTCGGCTGAGCCTAAGCTAAGATGTAAACCATGCTTGTTGTACAGCAGGGCATCAAAGGCAAGAAGTGCCAACCCTACCGCGGCAAATACCGAACTTAAGCCTTTCACCACCCGGACATTCGGTACCAGATAACACAAGGGCAACACAAACAGGATAAAACCCATAAAGGTTAAAAAGGCAATGTGACTAAACCAGTTACTGAACAGGTAAAGTAAACCTAACCCGGTGTCGGGTATGGGGGAATTAAACACATAGATGGAGGCGATCACTATGGCGATCAGGATATTGCTTAAGGCAAACCAATGCCCCCAACTGACCAATTTGGTCACGCGTTGCCTTCTGGGTGTATCACCAAGTATCATAGCGCGCTGCTTTATTCCTTGTTGGTGGTTTGGGCTTTATCGAGGCTTTTCAGTAAAATCTGACTGAATTGTTCAGCCATGGCCTGACGATGTTGAGGTGCCACCTGATGGTTAAATACATTAGTAACCAGGTTGCCCAGCGCCATTAGCGTAAGATCGCGGTCGGCCTGGTGCTTTTCCAGTACGCTGATTAAATCCTGGGTAAGCAGGTCGAAACGTTCATTAGAGTATTTTGACTTTTGAGGCATGCTGTCATTCTATGGAATTGTCTGCGGCCAAGTTTACCAATCCGTTGCGCGTATCGCCACGACAACTGCTTAAATTATAACTATTTGCAAAGGGCTTTGTGCATTTATGAGTGCTGTAATTGAAGATTTTGTTGTTCATCAGTTGAGAATTAACGCTGAACAAGAACTGGTGTTGGTGCCCCGCGCCAATTGTTTTGATATCAGCGCCCAAATCGAGGAACTGGCTCAGCAGCTACACCACAGCTACAACGCCAAGCCCGGCAAAGGTGTGGGTGGCCTGAATGATGAAGAGCACCCGGAGTTTGCCCAGCTGCTCGCTCAGTTAACCGCTGAACAGCTGGATTTTCACGGCTTCAGTATCCAGATTGCCGAGCTGTTGAAAAAGACCTTAATGGATTTCGCCACACCGGAAACTGGCTTTGTGATATTCAGTCGTTATCAGTTTCTGGCCACCGATTATTTGCTGGTGGCGGTGGTCAACACCAAAGAGCACATAGAGATTAACCACGACTTGGAGCTGACTTATAGCGACCATTTAGATCTTGCACGTATGCAACTGGCGGCGCGGGTGGATTTAACCGAGCTGAGGATTAATGCCGATAAGCAGCGTTATGTCAGTTTTATCAAGGGCCGGGCTGGGCGTAAGGTGTCAGACTTTTTCTTAAGCTTCCTGGGCTGTCAGGAACTGGTGGATATCAAACAGCAAAATAAACAGCTGGTCACCACAGTGGATGAGTTTCTGGCGGCGGAGCAGTTAGACCCACAGGAAAAACAGCAAAGTCGTAAGGCCGTGGCCGAGTATTACAAAGAAAAACTGGAACTGGGCGAGGACATCAACATCAAAGAGTTGTCTGGTCGTCTGCCCAGCGATGAAAACCGTACCTTTTACGACTTTGTCAAAACCGACGCTAACGAGAGTCCTCTTGAGGAAGTGTTTCAAGCCGACCGCGGGGCGCTAAAAGGCTTAAGCAAATTTACCGGCGCCGGTGGTGGCGTGAGCATCAGTTTTGACCGGGCCTTGTATGGCGAGCGCATTCGCTATGATATCGCCACCGACACCTTGGTGATCAAAGGGATTCCACCCAATCTGAAGGATCAGTTGCTCAAGCAGGCCAAAGATTGATGACCTTTTGTTATACCGGTCTGACCTGTGCTTTTACAATGGCCCGTTTAGGGCCTTATAATGTCATGTGTTTTTGTTAAGTGTCCCACCTGATGCAACTATTTGTAAATGACCTCACCGTAATGGACTTCTCGTACTTATGCCCACGTCGGGGCATGGTTGGCGAAAGCTGGATTGTGGATGTAATTCTGGACGGCGGCCTGAACGAAGAGAGCATGGTGCTGGACTTCTCAAAGGTCAAAAAGCAACTGAAGCGGCTGATTGACGAGCATGTTGACCACAAGCTGCTGGTACCTGCAGAACACCAGTATGCCAAGGTCAAGCACGATCCGCTTACCGACCAGGTTAATCTGGACTTTCTGCGCCCGGATGGACGTTCCATACATCTGCACTGTCCGCCGGAAGCTTACGCCTTTATTTATTCCGAAGAAGTGACTATGGACTCGGTGAGTCAGTATCTTAAAGAGATTATTGCCACTGAGCTGCCGGATAACGTGCAAGGCTTGACCCTGATGCTTCGCGAAGAGCAGATTGATGAGCCTTATTACCATTACACCCATGGCCTTAAAAAGCATGACGGCAATTGTCAGCGCATTGCCCATGGTCACCGCTCGCGGGTTAAAGTGACTAAAGATGGCCAGCCCTGTAAAGAGAGTGCCGCGTATTGGGCGACACGTTGGCAGGATATCTATATCGGCACCCGCGAAGATATGGCCGAGCGTGCGGCACTGCATTTGTCTGAGCATGCCGAGACATTGGATTTTTCTGAGCATTACTTGTTTGCCTATGAGTCCTCCCAGGGGCTGTTTGAGCTGGTGATCCCTAAGGCCGAATCTGATCTCATCGATACCGACTCCACGGTGGAATGCCTGGCCCAGTTTATGGCCGATGAGCACAAACGCTTAGCACCAGCACATGAGTATCAGGTCTTTGCCTTTGAAGGCGTGGGTAAGGGAGCTATCGCTTATGCCTAAGGCCTGGGTGTTGTTGCTGGCCCTTGGTAGCTTTTACGCTCATACACTGGAGCTTAGCGGTCCAAAAGTACAAGGCACCTTGCTGCGCGGTAAGGTGGCCGCCGGTACGCAGGTTGCGCTAAATGGCGAGCCGGTCAAAGTTTCGCCTGACGGCAAATTTGTTATCGGTTTTGGTCGTGATGCGGCGCTGGAAAACACCCTTACTCTGACCGATGAAGATGGTTTGCAGCAATGGCCCGTGACGCTGAGTGCCAGAGAATACGACGTACAGCGTATCGAAGGGGTTGAACAAAAATATGTATCTCCGCCAGCCTCTGTGACCGAACGCATCGCTAAGGATAACCGCCAGATAGCCAAAGCACGGGCGGTTACCAGCGACAGACTGGATTTCTGGCAGAGTTTTATTTGGCCAGCGCAAGGGCGTGTATCCGGTGTATATGGCAGTCAGCGGGTATTCAATGGGGTGCCCAAGCGCCCGCATTTCGGCTTGGATGTGGCAGGTCCCGTGGGTACTGATGTGGTGGCTCCCGCCGATGGGGTGGTGACCCTGTTTGTGCCGGACATGTATTACTCAGGCGGTACACTGATCATTGACCATGGCTATGGGGTGTCATCAACCTTTATTCATTTATCTAAAAGTCTGGTCAGTGCTGGCGATGAGGTTAAACAGGGGCAGAAAATCGCAGAAATCGGTAAAACCGGCCGCGCCACGGGGCCGCATCTGGACTGGCGTATCAATTGGTTTGGTGAACGAATCGATCCACAACTGCTGGTGCCACCCCGTCAGTAACTGCGGGGTGTCAGGCAATAATTTGTTTTACCCGGCCCACTTCTCCCGACTCCAGACGCACCTTGATGCCATGGGGATGGTTTGGCGAGTTGGTCAGAATATCTTTCACTACACCCTGAGTGAGTTTGCCGCTGCGCTGGTCTTGTTTCAGCACGATGGCCACTTGCAATCCTTTCTTGATATTGGCTCTTAGGTTTCCGCTCATTTCATCCTCCAAAGCATAAATGTGTGGCCTAATTGATTTCCCGGCCATTGTGTCTGGCAGCCAAATCATCCAGTTCGCTACTGGTAGCGTCAAAACCGCCGGCGACATATTCATAGCTGACTTTTACACTGTCTGCACCGCGATAGAAGCGCGCATCTACCTCTGCCACAGGCCAGTGCCTGAGGGAATTTAGAAAACGATAGGCGTCTTGCTCTGAATCAAATTGATAGGCTATCTGTACTTGCATGGTCTCTTTTGCGATTCGCTGATGTTTCCCGCCTCGGCCAAGGCGGGATGGCATCATACTTGGTTAAGCACTACTGTCCGATCACTTTTTGCCAATTTGCACTGAGCTTGGCATCCTGCTCGCCGAGCTCAACCACGTAATGCGGGGCACTGCTGGGGACAAGTCTTAGCGCATGGAGCTGTTGATGGCGAAACAGGTGCAAAGTGATGGGCTGATCAATTGGCTGATTTTGCAACAGCGAAAGCAGATTGCCTGCATCCAGTTTCATCCCATCCAGAGCAATCAAAATATCCTTGGCGCAGACGCCAGCCTGTTCGGCGGGGGAGTCTTCCAGCACCATCAGCACTTCCAGACCCAAAGGATGAGCACGATATTGAAAGCCCAGGTAAGGGGAATGTTCATTGCTCTCTGCCGCTAGTAAGTCGTTAGGACGCGGTGCACGTCGGTTAACTTTTACCCCTACTTGTGCAAGCAAATCGTCCAGCTCAAGTCGCTTATTGCTGTGCAGTATGTCTTTGAATGCTGCACTTTGGTCATTACCACAGAATTGATTCAGCAAGCTGATAAAATCCTCTTCTGTAGTGCCCTGACCGGTTTGGCCAAACTGTTGCCACAGTGCTCGCATCACATCATCAAGACTGTGTTTACCCTGGCTTTGCTGGCGGATGGTTAGATCCATCCACAGAGCCACCATTGCCCCTTTGGTGTAGTAGCTAACAATATTGTTCACTGCATCTTCGCCTTGCTGATAAAAACGCGTCCAGCTGTCAAAACTGGAGTCGGCGACCGATTGTTTAAGCTCGCCTTGGCCGCGCTGCACCCGGGTCAGGGTTTTACTTAGCAATGCCAGATAATCACCAAAAGCAATGAGGCCGGTGCGATACAGGCTCAAATCGTCATAGTAAGAGGTAATGCCCTCAAATGCCCATAACTGGCTGGTATGATTCTCCTGGCCCAGTTTCGGCGCGATTAATTCCTGGGGTTTGATACGACAGACATTCCAAGCATGAAAATACTCGTGTGAGGCCAGTGATAAGAAGGTTTTGTAACCCTCTGTTAATTCATTCGGGCGTTGCAGGTTGGGAAAGTCAAAGTTTGAACACAGCAGGGCAGTGGAGTTGTGATGTTCCAGGCCGCCAAAACCCTCAGGCAAAATATTGGTTAAAAACCAGTATTCACTGAAAGGCGCCTTTTGGTTTTTTGGGTCAAACATGCGAATATGCAATTCGCACAACTTGGTCAGTTCGCGAATAAGCCGGGCATGGTCAGCATAATGTTTGCCGGTTAATATCAGGTGATGAGGAATGCCCAATACCTCAAATTCCAGGGCATCGAAGTTACCCATTTCCACGGGGCAATCAATCAGCTGTGTGTAGTTGCTAGCTTGATAATTGCCAAATGCGTATTTATCTGTGCCAGTCGCGCGGCTAAGGCCGGTCGCTACTCGCCAATGGGGCTGGTCGTCAGGACGAAGCAGTTTCAGTCTGTGTGAGCATTCAGCAAGTTCTTCCACCTGTAAAAACAAACTGGTGCCATTAAAGAACCCGCGATTGTCATCCAGATACGCCGTGCGAACTGAACTGTCAAAGGCATAAACCTGGTAATTCAGCGTGCAGGCTTTACCACCGCTATGTAGTGTCCAGCGCTGTTTATCCTGTTTATTCAGAGTTAAAAGTGTACTGCTTTGGGGGCACGTCGCATTAATGCTGACAATATGCTTGGCAAAATCGCGAATCATGTAAGAGCCAGGTATCCAGGCGGGCAGACTGATATTCAATACCTGCTGTGAATGGGCCGGAATCTCCAGCCTTACCTGAAATAAATGGCGTTTGCGTAGGCTGATATCAACCTGATAATCAAGATGCATGACGGGTAAACCTTATACTGCCGGGCTTGTGGCAGCTAATTCGTTATTGATTGAGCGTTGTGTTTGTCGCGACATAGGGCTACATTGGTGAGTAAGCCAGCGTGACGTTGCTGCTGACACATATTATGCTTTCTAAATCATAAAGATAAAATCTAATCTGGTAGGCCTCAGCGGTTGAATACATGGCAATTTTAAATGAAAAAGTAGGGCTATCGAATTCCGATTTACGCAAGTTGCGTTCTATGCGACCTGGGATGGTCCTCGATGTTCAAGTCAAATCACCGAATGCCGCCAAGCGGGTGCGCACAGAATTTGTAGGAATGGATGGTACGCGCTGTATTATTTTGCGCTACCCAGACGAAGCTAAATGGGGCAATCTGAAAGACGCCATATACACGGACAACAGTATTATCGTACGTTTCATTCTGGAAGATGAAACCGGCGAGGTCATTGCGTTTAAAAGTCGTATCTTGCTCGTTGCCACAAAGCCCACGCAACTGGTATTTATCAGCTTTCCTATGGCTATTCAGAATCAAGGGCTGCGCTCGGATAAACGAACCAGCACCCGCACGCCGGTTGAACTGGCCGATGGTGAAACAGGTGGCCCCCTGTATGATGGATTGGTACTGGATATCTCTGCCAGTGGTTGTCGGGTCGGGGTGAAAAGAGCGGTTCAGGGCGAGAGTAAGCTGACGGGCAAGAATCTGATGCTATCGATTCGTCCCCAGAAGGACAGTGTTTATCGTCTCAAAGGGCAGGTGATGAACCACAAGACAGATGAATTGCACCATTATTATGGCATCAAGTTTGAACAGGGTGATGAACAGATTACCCCGCTATTGTCTGAAATACTTATAGACTTCTAGGCAAGGTAACGCTTGCCAGCGAAAAAGGAGCGAAATAATGCGACAGATAGATGTGTTACTAAGGGAATATGGTGAAAGCCATACCAACAAAACCAATATACTGATCCACGCTATTGCAGTGCCGACCATTTACTTTGTGACTGTTGGTCTGCTTTGGTCAATTCCGGTGCCTGACTTTATCGATTATTTCGGGGCAACCTGGGCTCACGTATTAATGATCCCGACCTTGTATTACTACTTTAAGCTGTCCGGGCCTATTGGTGCGGCAATGACACTGTTATCCATACTGGTATTCCTGGGCATAAAAATACTGGTGCTGTTGAATATCTCTGTGTGGCAATTCTGCCTGGCCTTGTTCGTTGTGATGTGGATACTGCAATTTATCGGTCATCATATTGAAGGTAAAAAGCCCTCATTCTTCAAAGATTTGCAGTTTTTGCTGGTTGGGCCGGCATGGTGGTGGGTGCACTGGCTAAAAAGAATGAATATTAGCTACTAGTCACACCGCTGTGGGCTTGACGATACGCTTTTGCAACATGCGGCGGATGACGTCAGGCTCACGACCAGCAGCCTCTGGTCTTTTGACTAAAGCCGTATAATTCAAGTGGTTGTTCTTTCCTGAGAGTTAGGTTTGATTCACGGGCTGAAATTATTTGACGACAGAGAGCGTCAATTCTGGGTACTGCATACCGGGGGCTGGGTTGGCTTTGCGCTGATCTATTACCTTGGTTCCTTTCTGCATGATATGCGCAGCATCTGGTTGTTTGTGATTTTGTTGAATGCCTACGCTGGCTGGCTGATAACCATTCCGCTACGCTATGTGTTCAGAAAGTTATGGCGTCTGCAAACCTGGCAGATGATATTGGCTGCTTTGGTCTGTTCCTATTTAGTGGGCGTGATCTGGGCGGTAATAAAAAACATTAACTACTGGGAAATCTATAAACATGGCTATCGGCCTGACGAGTGGATTTTCTATTTTTCCAACAGCGTAAACTCATTCCTGGTGATTGTTTGCTGGAGCGTGCTGTATTTCGGCATCAAGTATTATCAGTTGTTGCAGCAGGAAAAGCAGAATGCCTTGAAAGCATCAACCATGGCTCACCAGGCGCACCTTAAGATGTTGCGTTATCAGCTTAATCCGCACTTCTTGTTTAATACCCTTAATGCCATTTCGACCTTGGTATTGATTAAAGAAAATGACACCGCCAATGCCATGGTGTCGAGGCTCAGTGACTTTTTGCGCTACTCATTGGATAAAGATCCCATCAAGAAAGTGCCACTTGAGCAGGAAATACAGGCTATCGAGATGTATCTTGATATAGAAAAAGTGCGTTTCGAAGATAGACTGACGGTCAGTTGGGATGTGGCAGGTGAGGCGTGCGAAGCACTGGTGCCTAGCTTGATTCTGCAACCTATTATTGAAAATGCCATTAAGTATGCCATCGCCAAAACCGAGCAGGGTGGTCAAATTAGCATCAGTGCCAAGGCTTTCGGCCGGGATTTACTCATAGAAGTAACAGATAACGGACCGGGCGCGGATATTAGTAACGGTCAGTTGCAACGACACGGCGGTGTTGGCCTGTCTAACATTAGAGAACGATTGCAATCTTTGTATGGCAGTAACTTTTCCTTCGTTATTGCCCATAATGCACCGTCGGGCGTAAAAGTCAGTATCAGAATTCCTTATCAGGTAGGTCAGGATGCAAACCAAGATTAAAACCATTATTGTCGATGATGAACCCCTAGCACGACGTGGCCTGGCAGTTCGCTTGGCTGATTTTGCCAACATCGAGCTGCTGGACGAATGTAAAAATGGCGTGGAAGCGGTTGATAAAATTAGCAAACTGCAACCAGATCTGGTGTTCATGGACATTCAGATGCCCGGTTTAAACGGCTTCCAGGTAATTAATGAGTTGCGGGAGAAACAGCGCAATTTGCCGCTGATTGTGTTTGTCACGGCCTATGATTCTTATGCCATTAAGGCCTTTGATGTGCATGCACTGGATTACGTTTTAAAACCAGTGGATGAGAGACGCTTAAAAACGGCGGTAGACAAGGTCAGTCAAGTGCTGGCTCTGCGTCAGGATGGTACACAGAAAGACAAATTAGCGCGTCTGGTGGCTGATATTACCGGCGATGATTGTGAAGAGATTCTGAGAAGATTGGCCGATGGTCAGCCCATAAGTCAGTATGCCGATATTCTGGCGATTAAAGACGGCAATGAAGTTACCCGCGTACCGGTTAACGATATTCAGTGGATAGATGCGGCAGGGGATTATATGTGTGTGCATGCTGGCGGTGGTACGCACATTATGCGACGTACTATGAAAGAGCTGGAAGAAGAGTTGGATCCACGACGTTTTGTCAGAGTACACCGCAGCGCAATCGCCAATATTCAGTATGTGAGTAAATTGGTCAGTCATGTGAGTGGTGAATACCACCTGGTTCTACAAAACGGCACCGAATTGAAGGTCAGCCGCAGCCACAGAGACAGAGTAAAATCCATGATTCATCAATAAATTGCCTTTGCCGCAGACAAAGCGGCAGGGTAATTGTTGCTAATATTAACTGCCCCGATGGATGAATCCTCGGGGCAGCTTCATTAAAAGGTAAAGGTTCGACCTATAGTAAAAAGTACTTTAGTGTCGCCATAGCTATCCAAGTCCGTGCCTTGCACACCAACCGACATATCTAACCCCCAGCGACTAAAGTTAGCTGTGGCTTGCCAGTGAATATAATCATCGTCACCCGCTTCCCATTGCCATTTGTCCTTATCCAAACTGGTGGATTTATCAATGCCCAATAGAATGGAAAATGAGTCGCTAACCTGAACCTTATGATTCAACATGACAATGTAATGGCCTGCTCCAGTACCGAAATAGTCCCATGAATACCATAAATTAAACGAGGTATTACCCATTCCCCATTTCATATAAGCCTCGGGATAATTCCCCTCACTGCTATAACTGGCACCATGGTAAGTGTATTGGGCTAGACCCACATCGAGGTTTAACGAATCTGAAAGGTCAAGGTAGTAGCCGCCATAAATGTCTGCTTCAATCTTGGTGTCGTCACCAAAGTCCACATTAGAGCCCCAAACCCCGGCGTACCAGCCATTTTGAGAAGCCCAGTCAAGACTACCTTGTAGTGCCGGTTTTTCGTCGGTTTGGCTTACGCCATTAAAGAGGTAATCCGATACCGCGGTGAGCGTTGCTGACCAGTCTGCCAAAGCCTGATGACTGACTAAGGGTAACATCAGCAACCAAAATCGGGTTGACTTCATCTTATTGCTTCCTAGTGAGTGTGCGAAACAGCGTGGTGACTGTTTATTTCAGTATAGTACAGGTTCAACCGATGCTAGTTCTTTAGCCGGTTTGTTTGAACAAAGGGGAGTCTTTATTTTGGTATGAATTTATATACATGGGTGCTTTCTTGCTAGTATTTTGAGTTAAATTTCATCTGTATGATGCGCGCCGTCAAGATTTGAAACTTCATTTAAGAGGCTGTAATTTATGAAAAAATCTGCTTTAGTTTTGCTTGGTTTGGCGTCATTGGCGGTATCTCCTTTGAGTGTTGCTGACATCAATGATGATTTGCAAAATATCTGCACAATTGTGAAAAACGACGACAAAGCTGAACTGCGTAAGAAAGTAAAGCAGGTTCAGGATGACTACAATCTGCGCCTGGGTGATTACTACGAGGGTATCAGCTGCGGTGGTCAAAGCCTGATTCGTTATTCAATGGAGAATAACGCGGCAGAAGTGGGTACGTTCATGATCAAAAAGATGAGCAAAACCGACCTGCAAAAAGTTGAAAAAGACGGTATGGCATTACAGCAATGGGCTGAAGCAAATGGTCATATTGCAACATCTATTGGTCAGGAACTGGTTTCTCGTATTAGCTAAAAAGTTTTTGGGCGTCACTTGTCTGTGGTCTTGACGCCTCTAATCAGATAAGTGGCCTGGCCCAATTTCCCTTGGCCCCGCGAGAGTGGGGCTTTTTTATTGCCCCATTAGTGGTTGTTCTTAACTAAATCGAACATTTCCGTTTGAATGTGCAGCAGGTATGGGTCAAGGGACTTGGCTTTATCCCATGTTTGGGGGAAAGGTACTTCCACCACTTGTTGGTTTTGCTCACCAATCATAATGCCGGTCTTACCGCCAATAGCAGCCTCCACTGCATAAGCGCCAAGCTTGGATGCCAGGATCCTATCCAGGCTAACGGGTGAGCCGCCGCGTTGCACATGACCTAGAATAACAGGTCGACAGTCGATACCGGTTTTCTCTGCTAGTTGTTGAGCAAGAACTGCGCTACCTCCTGGCCAGGTGTTTTCCGACACCACCATAATGTAGCTACATTTTCCGCGTATCTGCTGTGCGGTTTGGATATGCGCAACCAATTCGGTTAATTCCGGTAATTGTTCGGTGCAAAGTTCAGGCAGCAAAACTTGCTCTGCACCTGAACACACGGCGGCGCTCAAACCTATAAAGCCAGCATGGCGCCCCATGACTTCTATCAGGAAGATGCGTTCAAAGGCGTCAGCAGTGTCGCGGACTTTATCGATACTTTCCAGCGCTGTATCAATAGCGGTGTAATAACCAATGGTGGCGTCTGTGCCGTTAATGTCGTTGTCTATGGTGCCTGGCAAGCCAAGAATAGCGCCGGACCAGAAGCGGCTCAGATGCACTGCACCACGAAACGAACCGTCGCCACCAATAATAATCAGCGCATCAATCTCCAAAGCCTGTAAGTTCGCCGCCGCTTGCTGGCCACCTTGGTCCGTTTTAAACGGCTTGCAGCGGGCACTTTTTAAAATAGTGCCACCGCGTTGGATGATGTTATTGACATCACTAGTTTGCAGAATTTGATATTCCTGCTCTAACAAACCGTTAAATCCATGACGATAGCCAATGACTTCCAGGCCAAAGTAATGACCTGCCAGAACAATGGCTCGGATCGCGGCATTCATGCCGGGGGCGTCACCGCCAGAGGTTAATACAGCTATACGTTTCATCTCAGCTCCCTTGCGTTTTATGCCACTAGCATAAACCCCAGTATGACGCTGCCGCTAGTGCGTATGGATAACTTTCTCATGTTCGGTAACAACTTAACCGTTGTTTAACCATGCTCTGTTGCTAAACTCGCAAAAAAGAGGAGCGTTGATGGCAAGAGTTCTCGCGGCAATTTTGTTGGTACTGGGTCTTAGCGGCTGCTCTACCACTTTTGTATATAACAATCTCAATTGGTTAGTGCATTGGTATCTCGATGATTATGTCGATCTTAACCGTGCGCAGAAAAAGCACTTCGATAGCAAAATGGCTGATTGGCTGGCTTGGCATCGTAATCAGCAGTTGCCACGTTATCTGGATGATTTACAAGCCCTGAAGCAGCAACTTGAGACTGGCGAAATGACAGTCCTTCAGTGGCAGGAAGTGTTTTCCAGAGGCCGTGGTCACTGGGCATCATTGCTTAATTATCTTGCGCCTGACTTAGCTGACCTGTCATTGCTATTAACCGATGAGCAGGTTGAGTCGTTGTTTACCGCGTTGGAAAAGCAGCAACTGAAACGAGAAGAGGAAAGAGAGGAATTAACCCCGCAAGAGCGCTTGGAGCGAGATGTTGAGAATCGCTTGGAAGATTTGCAGGAATGGACGGGCAAGTTAAATTCCACGCAAAAGGCCGATGTGGCTAAATGGACGGAAGGATTCCAGCCCACCTTTGAAGCGCGGATGGCGTATCGTCGTGCTTGGCAAGCCGAGGCTAAACGTATGCTGTTGATGCGGGAGGACAATGAGTCATGGCGGCAGGGTTTTATTGAGCTTTTGGCGCGTCCACAAGTGTTTCAGTCCAATGAGTTGCAGTTGGCAGATAAGGCAAATCGCGAGCACTATGCCAATATGCTGGTCAGTATGAATTCACAGCTTAGCGAAAAACAAAAGCGCCACATACTGAAGGAAGTTCAAGCCCTTATTGACGATCTTACCGACCTGATTAGCCAATGAGTAAGACTCAGCAATATGACTTAATCATAGCCGGAGCGGGTATTTTAGGGGCTGCCAGTGCCTGGCAATACCTGCAACGCCGTCCTGGTAGTAAGGTACTGGTAATAGACAAAGAGTCACAGCCAGCCAGTCATCAAACCGGCCGCAATTCAGGTGTCGTACATGCCGGTGTTTACTATCCGCCTGGTAGTCTCAAGGCCCGTTATTGTCGTGAAGGACTGGAGCAAACAAAAGCCTTTTGTCAGCAGGAATATATTGCTTGGTTGCAGTGCGGAAAATTGATCGTCGCGACGGATAGCGCTGAGATGTCAGGGTTAGCTGCTTTGCACTCACGCAGTCATGAAAATGGTTTATCGCCACAATGGTTGGATGCCGATGAATTAAAAAAACGAGAACCGGCAGTTAAGGGAATGGCGGGGATCTTTATTCAGGAAACCGCCATTACTGATTATCCAGCCATAACCCGCAGTATGCTGACAAAGTTTGAGAATGCCGGGGGCTGCATACAATTTAATCGTGAAGTAAATGAAATCACTGAACGTGAAGGCAATATTTTAGTCACCTGTGCAGATGGTCAATCTGTTGCTGCTACCCAGTTTTTGAATTGCGCAGGTCTGATGGCCGATCGGCTCATTGCCATGCAAGGCCTTAAGACGGATTTTCGCATCTTGCCGTTTCGTGGCGAGTACTACCAACTTCCAGAAAAATATAATCAAATCGTTAATCATTTAATCTATCCTGTTCCCGATCCTCAACTGCCTTTTCTGGGGGTGCATTTAACCCGAATGATTGACGGTAGTGTTACGGTAGGCCCAAATGCGGTCTTGGCGCTCGCCAGAGAAGGGTATAGCTGGTCGGATGTTAACCTCAAGGACTGTTGGGATAGTTTTACCTACAAGGGCTTTTGGCCTTTGGCAAAACGATTCTGGCGAAGTGGTTTTAACGAATTTCAGCAGTCACTGCGTAAGTCAGAATACCTGAAACGGGTACAGAAATATTGTCCTCAAATCCAACTGGAGGATCTACAGCCATACCGACATGGTGTGCGGGCGCAGGCTGTTACGGATAGTGGTGATTTGTTGCATGACTTCCGCTTTGTGCAAACCCATAACAGTTTACATGTGGGGAACGCGCCATCACCGGCCGCAACCTCTGCCATTCCCATTGCAAAAGCCGTGGTGGATAAGTTGCTAGGATAGTTCACATATATCGAAAGATTTGATGGTTATGTTGCACTGTTTATTTACTCTTCATTCTTTTACATTGGGTTGAATGGGGTTTAATGAGAAGTGGCGATGCAAAGGCAAGTGAAACAACTGGTATCTGGTATCCAAACCCATGATGGTGCTGGGGTATCTCTGACCCGAATTATTGGGCAGCCAGCGTTACCGCGTTTGGATCCATTTTTAATGCTGGATGAGTTTGGTTCAGACCAGCCACAAGATTATCTGGCTGGCTTTCCCCCGCATCCACATCGCGGTTTTCAGACTGTCACTTATATGTTGGCAGGTAAGATGGCCCATGCCGATTCGGTTGGCAATAAAGGCCTGATTGAAACAGGGGGCGTACAATGGATGAATGCCGGGCGGGGCATTATTCATGAAGAAATGCCTCAGCAAACAGAGGGCTTATTAAGAGGCTTTCAGCTTTGGGTTAATTTGCCTGCTGCTGAGAAGATGTCCGCACCCGGCTATCAGGATTTAGCGGCTGATAAAATCACCGAAATCACAGTGCAGCCAGGTATTAAAGCCAGGATTTTGGCCGGTCGTGTGTTTGGCGCACAAGGGCCGGTTTCGACACAAGCCGTTAGCCCGCTGTTTGTCGATATTCATGCTGCGCAGGATGCTGAGCTAACTATTCCGGTTGACGTGGGGCATAACGCCTTTATTTACCCCTATGAAGGTCAGATTCAAATTACAGACACAGCGGTGTTAAAAGGGCAGTTGGCCGTACTCAGTGACGGGGAAGAGGTCAATATTCAGGTCAGAGCCGGCGCTCGTTTTATTCTCGCCACAGGCCGCCCTTTAAACGAACCCGTGGTGCAATATGGGCCTTTTGTGATGAACACTCATGAAGAAATCCAACAGGCAATTCGTGACTATCAAAGTGGCAGGTTGGCATAAACCAACCTGCTTGCTAACTCAATTCTGCTCTTCTTCGCGCTTGCGAGGCTCGCCAATCGCCCGCTCGTCACCTTTACAGATAGTGTCGTACTGGTCACGGTAGTAGCGAATTTCCAGACAGGCCTCCTCGTAACGCTTTTTAGCGGTTAATGCCTGCTGAGGATGTTCTTTATCCATCATGATTTTGCGCCATTCGGCACATTGCTGTTCCTGTTGTTTAACCTCAAGAATGCGCTCGCAGGGTGCATCATTACTGGTGCATCCCATTGATACACTGGCCAGAAGGACGGGAATAATGGCTTGATATTTCATCTGTGCTCCAGGTAACTTTTTACTTTGTCTTTAATGCTGTCAAATTTGGTTTGATGGCTTTCAGGTAATCGCATTCCATCGACCATACGGTAGGTTTGACGACATTTCATAATGAGCGGTTGATCGGGCTTTTGCATTTTTTCCATCAGCTTAATAAGACACTGCAACAGATTTAGCGCCACGCCGGTATTCATTGGCGCTAACTCCTGTGCGCTGAGGAAAGACTGATAAGCGGCTTCGTATTGTCCCTCGGCGTATTGTGATATACCGGCTCGGTTGTACTTATTATAATTCTCTCTGATTTCGTTTTGACGGTGTTCAATGTTGTTGATCAGGTATTGCAGGTTAGGATCAACCGGCAAATTGCTGCTGCGCATTTCCATCAGTAATTGGCTGGCTTCCTCAAACTCACCTAAATCAGACATTAGGGTGAGTGAGTCAGGAGCCAGTGCCATGGGATATTCTTCAAAACGCTGGCGTAGTTCATACTGGGTGGCATTTAATGCGCGTTTCGCTTCAAGTAATTTCCCATCGATAAGATTTATCCTGGCGCCAATCAGCTCCTCAAAAATATTGTAGTCAAAACTTTCCTTAGTGCGGCTAAGCAGCTCATCATTGCGATTACGCTGCAGTACCAGCATGGCTTCCTGGTGATAGCGATTGCGTATTTTCTTGTCTTCTGCCTTGGAGGCAGCATCCAAAATGCTGCGAACATAGTTGCATAGATGGGTAACGCTGCGATGTACCGATTTTTTGCTTTGTTCCAAAATGGCTTGGCAGCAGTTTTTGGCCATTTCAAAATCACCAGCGAGACGGGCAATTTCGCAACCCAGAAATTGTCTTGTCAGTGAAAATGGTGCCAAGTTCAGGGATGTTTGAATGGTCTTTAATGCCTCGTCCAGTTCATTACGCTTAACTCTGCACTGGGCCATAATATCCAGACCTTCTACGGCGTAGAGTTTTTGTGCCGCAACCCGGCTGGCTAATAACATGGCATCTGGAATGTTACCCAGATACAGATGCGTTCTTGCCAGGGCAATATTGATCCACGGGAGTGGCTTGGCATCACTGATGGAGTTGAGTAATTGCAAGGCTTCTTCATTACGACCTTCGCGCCACAATAAATCCAGCAGAATCGACAGACAATACTTGCTGTAGCGGTTGCCGGAACGAATCAGATTACGACATTCTTCAATCGCCGAGGCGTTATCACCATCCATGATTTTCTGATAGATGTGCTGCAAGGTTTGGCGTTTTTGATACGCCTTGGCCAGGCGATTATGTAGTTGTGACTGAGAAAAGGGCTTGATGATATAGCCGTCGGGTTGTTTCTCAATGCTGCCAAGTACCATAGGGCGGTCACTATCTGCACTGACCATCATATAAATTGTGGTGGCTTTGACCAACTTGCGTACCCTTAACTCTTCAAGTAACTGGTAGCCGTTCTTTTTGTCGCTGCCAAGATGCAAGTCGGAAATAATAATATCGAACTTTTCCTGACGGCAGGCCGCGACGGCAGATTCGCCGTTTTGCACTACCACCACAGATGTGGCACCCAGGTTATTCATAATGCCGCGTAATAAAATAAGAAAAGGCCGTTGATCATCAACGACAAGTACGCGCTTGTTCAGATAGGAGAGGGTTGCCATCGTAGCCCGGGTTCTATACATCCAGTGTTTACAGCTTTGGTCATCTTCTTTTAATCGCCAATCGAAAGCAAGCTCAATGCCACGCTAAAGTTATAGGCAGTGCATACGATATATCTGCTAGAAGAGTAGGGAACGTCATGCAATCGGTAGTTAACGATCTCGAATTTAGTGGTGTATTGAGCCGGGCGGCTAAGCCGGGTCAGGCACAGACATTTAGTCTGCTGCTGAGTATGCTGCAACAAAATCTGCTTGAACGCCTGCGGATTGCTAGCGAGCCGTCTGCGGTGGCGTTGCCTGAGGCCCCCGAAACCCTGACGGGGGCACCCGCCTTTCCCCTTAAAGCAGATATCCAACATTGGCGACAGGCCGAGATTCAGGCGGCCTATTTTCAGCAACAACTGACGGATTCTGCGCGCCTCTGGCAATGTCTGCATCCAGGGCCTTTGTCATTGCACAATGACCCGGGCTATATCGACCCGGTTGTGATTGAAAATTGCGACTGGCATACCCGCCAGCGCCTCAGCGGAACGCAACAAACCGACCTGGAGCCGGACGAAACCGCTTTGTTGGATATTCTTGATTCGCTTCATCAAGCCACTTGAAATTTCATATTTTATGGCCGAATCTGCACTATGTATGTCCTTTCGGTCAGTGTTGGGCATTGTTATAGTTGCTTAAAACCTCAGGTGGAGCAGCCAATGAAGCAAGTGGGTATTTTTATTTATGAGCAGGTGCAAGCCGTTGATTTAGCCGGTGCTTTAGATACCTTTGGGCAAGCTAATGAGGAGCTGAAAAAATTGGGGCGCCCGGCGTTTTATCAAATACATCTGCTGGGTTTGAATACGCAACCTATCAGGGCCGAAAACGGTCTGAAACTGATGGCAGACGTTGCACTGAATGATTGTCCTGCACTGGATTATCTGGTGCTGCCCGGTGGCAGCGGTAACCAGCAATTACAGCAGAATCCTGTGTTTTTGCACTGGTTGCGCAGCCAGGATAGTCAGCTTGAAAAATTAATCAGCATTTGTACTGGTGCATTCTTACTGGCCGCCAGTGGTCTGGTGAATGGCAAAACCTTGTCTACTCACTGGCGCTTTGCTCAGCAATTGCAGGACGCCTTTCCTGCCGTGCAGGTTAATGCCGAGGCCTTGTATCACAAAGAGGATAAATACTATTCCTCAGGCGGTATGACGGCAGGTATTGATTTGTGCCTGGCTATATTGGAAGAAGATCTGGGGCTACATCTGGCCCAAACCGTGGCCCAGGAGCTGGTCATGTACCTGCGCCGCAGTGGCAATCAAACCCAATATTCACGACCACTGACTGTGCAGGCCAGCGAGGAAACCCGTTTTATTCAGCTACAACAATGGGTGCTCGACAACTTACACCGTCCCATCGGCCTGGCACAAATGGCAGATAAGGCCTGTCTGAGTGAGCGGCATTTCAGGCGCATTTTTACTCAGCGATTTGGCCTTTCCCCCAGCCGTTATCTTGAGCAGTTGCGTCTGGATCGGGCGCGCAGTTTGTTGCTGTGTGACGGTTATAGTCTGGAGCGGGTGTGTCAGGAATGCGGATTTAGCGGTGCCAATAGCTTTGGTCGTTTGTTCAAGTTACGCTTTGGTTTTACGCCTATGGATTACCGGACACATTTTGGTGGCTAGTCGGCAGATCATCTTATTTGATGGGGTATGCAATGGATAATCCTACCTCCGGACCTGTACCTAAAAGTTAATTCGATAATTCATGCCTTGGTGTGACTGAAAATCACGGTTGCATACACAACGTTCGACATTCCCATACAACTTTGCCACAAGCCTGAACGGATTTCAGGCAGTCCCCTTGGCATGCTATTGGTCACATCGCCAACAAAAGGATTGAGTATGTTACGACTATTTTGTTTATCAGCCATTGCTCTGGGAATAGCCGGCTGCGGCTCAGACAATAAGAAACCTGTTATACCGGTTGAACCGACAGTGTATCAGCAGGCGCAAGGGGCTTGGGTACAAAAAGGGTATGGCCGCTATTTGCAGGCGGACAGCCAGGGAGTGCGCATTTTTGAGGCCAATCAGGTCGGTTGCCTGCCATTGATGAATGTACCAATGGCACAAGCCGATAACACTTTTGGTGACTTCTCGCTGCCCGGTGCCAATCGTCTGGAGTTCGATCTCATTGAGTATGGCCCTTACTACCACTTTGTATTTGAACGGGTCGATGCCTTACCTTCGGTATGTGTGGATGGTACAGACGAGAGCCAGGACCCGGTAGCGAACTTCGAATACTTCTGGCATAAGTTTAATGAACTTTATGCTTTTTTTGCTTTGCGTGAAGTGGACTGGCAAGCCATGTATGACAGGTATCGCCCGCTTGTTAATGCGTCCACCACGGATGAACAACTGTTCGATATCTTTACCCAAATGCTTGAGCCTCTGAACGACGGCCATGTGGTGCTGTCTGCAGAAACCCTGGACAGGGAATATTCACCCACCAGTAAAACAGGCCAGTTGTTTAAACAAATTGAGCAGGCGCAGGTTAGTGCCTTTATGGATGACCCCAGTATTAGCCAAGCGCAACTGGACGCGTTGCAGGAACTCTATATTAACGAATACATACAGCGCATTCGTAGCTATATCGTGGCCGATAGTGGTGGTGAGCTGGGCGACTCTGGTTTACCTGGCATGATTTGGGGTAAAACCGCACAGAATGTCGCCATACTGGTGGTGACCCGTATGTATGGATTTAGTGGTAAGGGTGCTCCAGAAGACCTGGCGGTACTGGACGAAATCATGCCTGAAATCATGGCAGATTTGGCTGACACTAAGGGCATGATTGTCGATATTCGCTTGAATGACGGCGGATTTGATCCGCTGGGACTAAAGATTGCCTCTTACCTGACCAATGAACGGCGACTCGCCTTTACCAAACAGGCCAGAAACAAGCATGGAAACTCGCCAGTCAGTGAGTTCTTTATCGAGCCGGATGGCGACATATTCTACAATAAACCGGTTTATCTGCTTGTCAGTGAAGATACGGTCAGCGCTGGCGAAACCTTCACCCTGGCCATGTCTGCTCTGCCTCAGGTGACCTTGGTCGGGCAATCTACCTGGGGCGGGTTGTCAGACAAATTACCCGGAAGTTTACCTAATGGCTGGGACGCTGAGCTTTCTCATGAATTTTACTGGGATCACCTTGGCCACCATTTTGAAAAGAGCGGTATCCCGCCCGATGTATATCTGCCAACTTACAGTCTTTCCGGTGCGCAGTTTGGCCGCTTCAGTAGTTACGATTATGTACTGACACAACTGGGTGGAAAACTGGCGCCAGCGAGCAGTGAAAGCGAGTTGGATAACAATATCAAGACCATACTGGCTGACGCTAACCTGGTGGGCGCCAGTATTGCGGCAATCAAACAGGGGCAAATTGTCTGGCAGGGTAACTATGGTCAGGCTGATGACAGCGGCCGGGTTGTGACACTGGATACGCCATTTAAGCTGGCTTCAGTGAGTAAGGCCTTTCTGGGCACCGCACTGGCTCATGCCCAGCACGAGCTGGAACTGGACCTATCTGCACCGGTGCAGAACTGGTTGGACTTTCTATTGCAAGGCGTATCACAACAGGCCAGTTTCGCGCATCTGGCCAGCCACACTTCCGGTATAACGGATGCCTCCTATCTGTGTGCTTACTACGCGCTGGATGACAGTCGCTCTTTATACAACGAGCTTTATGCCAGCGACAGCTGTCCGGACCCGGTAGAAACCGATTTGGGAAGATTTTTAAAAAGCTATCTTGTTCCCGGCGGCGAGCTGTATCAGCAGGAGAACTATCTGCAATACCCTGGCTTTGAACCTGGCATGTTCAGTGAGTACAGTAACCTGGCAACCGGATTGGCTTCCTATGCCTTTGGACGCTTTTTAAACCAACAGGGCTATGTGGACTATTTTGATTATACTCAGCAGCGTTTGTTCACGCCGTTAGGCATGCATAATACCAGTTGGGATCCGGCTTTGCCTGATCAGGCGACGCTTTATGGTGATCTGGATGGCGACGGTGTGAATGAGCCTATTCCACAGTATAGCGGTGTGACCAGTGCCGATGGCGAGTTGCGTTCATCTGCACGGGATCTTAGTCGTTATCTCGATGCTATGATGCATCAGGGCAAACTGGGGGATCAGCAGGTACTGAATGCCAATGCAGTGAAATCAGCACTAACAGATAACCCGGCCTTGTTTGGGCAACACGGTTTATTCTGGGAAGTGGACGGCAGCTACATACGCCATAGTGGCGGCGACCCTGGGGTATCAACAGAAATCATCGGTGATTTACAAAACGATATTGCCCTGGTGATTTTAACCACCGGCGGTGATCTTGAAGGTGATGCCTCTGCCCAGGCATTAGTGACCATTGAACAGGCCGTATGGCGGTATTTGTTAGGGCTTTAGTAAAAATTGGAGTCAATGTAACCTAAGGAGCGCACTTATATGCGCTCCCTTCAATGCGATGCTCATCTGTCCATTAAATTTTTGCGCCTCACAACTTCTCCAGTAAATTTCATACTTTCGGCTAGAAGACGATGCGGGTGACTTAGCCTTACAATTTTGCCGGTCTGGTGGTTTGCGAAACCCTTGTTAAAGTCTGTTGTTTTCCAGCTTTGTTCTTGGTTAACCTATTGATATCAAATAATTAGATTTGGTGTAACTGTTGCTAAGGCGTTGGCTTAAAAAAGTTGTAAGGATAGTTATGCTAAGTAAAAAAATACTCAATCTGATTGCGGCGGTGGCCTTCTTCAGCCCGCTTTCATCAAATGCTGCATTAATTGTGGGGACGAATGATGCGCTGCTCGGTGCTACCGGAGTGACGGTTGGCAATTATATCTATGATGTCAGTTTTATCGATGGGTCCTGCCAGAGTGTTTATTCGGGCTGTAATGAGATTAGCGATTTTACTTTTCAGGATTTAGCTAGCGCTGATCTGGCATCACAGGCGTTGCTGGATCAGGTTTTTCTCGGTATCTATGACACTAACCCATCATTAACTAATGGTTGTACTGCATCTGATAGATGCTTTGTTGTTACCGCTTATGGTTTTGAGGATACATCAACTAAAAGTGCTTCTGCACGAAATGCGTCCAGCATAGAGGACATGATTGCACATTCTTCAATGAATACCTGGTGGGATCACTCAAACCCAAGCAATGGTTCTTCTGCCAGGGTGACATTTGCCAAATGGTCCCTGGTAGGGCTGGCCGATATTCCTTCTCAGATACCTGAGCCATCGGTCTGGATATTAATGCTATTAGGTTTGGCTAGCCTAAGCATGTCACGTCGCCGGGCTAAGCAATAAAGTTTGTATGCGATTGAGAGTGAGTCGACATCGCTAACATTGTCGATGGGGTAGAGAAAAGCGTACTGCCGGGCAGTGCGCTTTTACTCTTTAGAGCTCATTGGCATAGGCAAACAGGGCGGGGGCACCGCCGGTATGCCAGAACAATATCTTGTCATCGGTTTTGAAATAACCTTTTTGGATAAGATCCAGTAGGCCTGCCATGGCGCGTCCTGTATACACGGGGTCTACTAATACACCTTCTGTTTTGGCCAATAAATCAATAGCCTGACGCTCTGCATCACCAATAACCGCATAACCGCCCCCCAGATAATCTTCATTGAGCAGTACATCTTTGGCATTAAAGGGTTCCAATGCCAGAGCCTCGGCGGTTTCATTGGCAAGATTAAGTACCTTGTCGGCAAATAGCAGTTCCGGCGTATCGGCTTTATCAATCCGAATACCCAGGATCTGCGAATCCAAGCCAACTAATCTGGCACCGGCCAGAATACCGGCATGGGTACCACCCGATGCCGACGCGAATACCACATGGGTAAAACGGGTTTCGGATTGTTTAACCAACTCCAATACCGCATTGGCATAGCCCATTGCGCCAAGCAGATTGGAGCCGCCGTAAGGTACCATATAGGGGGTTTTACCCTTAGCCTTGAGTTCGGCAATCAGGGCGGGAATGCCTTCGCCTTTGCGGTTCTCTCCTGCCCAGTGAATATGCGCACCAAGCAGATTATCCAGAAGTAAATTACCATTACACTTCTCTGGCGCTTCGCCGCCCAGCACTAAATGGCATTCCAGACCCAGCTTGGCCGCCGCTGCAGCGGTTTGGCGGCAGTGATTCGACTGAATGGCGCCTGCCGTGATAATGCAATCTGCGCCTTGCTCAATGGCATCGAATAGAATGTATTCGAGCTTGCGCGTTTTATTGCCGCCCAGCGCCAGACCGGTTAAATCATCGCGTTTCAGCCAGATCTGTGGGCCGCCAAGCTTAGTGCTAAGCTGCTGTAGGAATTCCACCGGAGTAGGCAGGGTTGCCAATTCAATACGATTGTCCAGGCTCATGCCATTTCCTCTTGTCTTAGGGTCAGAACTTCGACGCCGGTTTCGGTAACGGCGACGGTATGCTCCCATTGTGCCGACAGTTTGCCGTCACGGGTTACCACCGTCCAACCGTCTTTCTTTGTTTTAGTGCGGTAGCCACCCTGATTGATCATCGGCTCTATGGTAAAGGTCATGCCCGGCTCGAGCGTAACACCGGTACCAGGCTCACCATAATGTAAGACTTGCGGGCCTTCGTGCATCTGCTCACCAATGCCATGGCCGCAATAATCCCGTACCACCGAATAGCCGGCATTCTCAGCCACGCGCTGAATAGCGTGACCAACGTCACCTAATGTGGCTCCTGGCTTGACACTGTTAATACCAGCCCACATGGCTTGATAAGTGGTGTCAACTAAGCGTTTAGCCAATGGGGTAACCTGGCCAATCAGGTACATTTTGCTGGAGTCTGCGACAAAGCCGTTTTTCTCTAAGGTTATATCCAGATTGACGATATCGCCGTTTTTCAGCCGCTGTGTGGCTTTTGGCATACCATGGCAAACCACTTCATTAATGGAACAGTTCAGCACATAGGGGTAGTCATACTGGCCCTTGCTGGCCGGACGCGCCATCAGTTCATTGCAAATAAAATCATCAACTTTATTGTTGATGTCCATGGTGCTGACGCCAGCCTGAACATAATCATCCAACATGGCAAATACCTTGGCTAATAGCTGTCCGGAGTTGCGCATCAGCTCAATTTGTTCGGCGTTTTTCAGGATAATAGACATCAATCGGATTCCAGTTGTTCGGTTTTGCCAGACAGGCGCGGAACACCATCGGGCACTTTAATCACAGGGGTTTGTAAGATCAGGCTGTTGGGGTAGGTAATGAGCTCACCCTGGTCTCGACGGATCAGCACATGGAATGTGGTAATTTCCTCAATTACCCCCGACATATCAAAGTCTTTATTGACGATCATTACCCGATCACCGACACGGTAAGGAAAGTTAAAGAAAATCAGAATACCGGCGGTGATATTGGCCAGAATCGACCACTGTGCCACCAGAGCCACCCCCAAAATGGCAAAGGTAGAGGATAAAAACACCATCAGATTGGCGTAGTCTATGCCCATGGTGACCACGGCCGCAAACAGGAACACCCCTAAATGCGCCATATACAGGAACTTTTTGATCATAGCCTTGCGGGTCAGGCTGGCGTCTTTTACTTCCACCACCTTTTGCACAAACATTTGAATGGCGGTGCGGCTAATAAAAAACAAGGCCAGCAAGGCCAGCAGGATCAATATTTTGGTTTGCATCCTATCCTCGTTAGCTGATGGATTTATTCAGAGTTACTTTTTTCACTTGCTGGCGTTTACGCAGACGGATATTAAGCATTTCCACTGCCACTGAGAACGCCATGGCAAAGTAGATATAGCCTTTGGGCACATGCACATCAAAGCCTTCGATGACTAAGGTAAAGCCCACCATAATTAAAAATGACAGGGCCAGCATCTTGATGGTGGGATGGGCGTCAACAAACTCGCCAATCGACTTCGCGGCAAACAGCATCACCAGTACCGATGCCACAACGGCGATCACCATGATTGACAGGTGCGAGACCAAACCAACCGCGGTAATTACCGAATCCAGGGAAAACACCAGATCCAATATGGCTATCTGGACCAAAATGGCGCCAAAGCTGGTAGCGGCCTGATGTGCATCAGTTTCACCACCACCTTCCAGGCTGTTATGAATTTCATGGGTGGACTTGGCCAAAAGAAAAAGACCACCAAGTATCAGAATGACATCCCGTCCAGATATTTCGTTATCCAGCAAGGTAAACCAGGCCTCAGTCAGGCCCATGACCCAAGTGATGGAGAATAGCAGGGCCAATCTGGTTAGCATGGCCAGGGTAATGCCCAGTTTACGTGCCTTTTCCCGTTGCTCGGGAGGCAGTCGGCCAACCAGAATGGAGATAAAGATGATGTTGTCTATGCCCAGAACGATCTCAAGGGCCATCAAGGTACCTAAGGCTACCCAGGCTTCAGGGCTGGCAATCCATTCAAACATAACGGCTCCTGCAAAAAAACACGGCCAGTATAACTGGCCGTGCTAAGGTGGTGATAGTAAAAACCTTTAAGGGTTATTTCTTAACCCATTGACCATCCAGCAGTATGTAGTGGCCCGGCGCGGTTTTTTCAACCGCTTTCTTGCCTGCCAGCGCTTCAACCTGGGCCAGGGAAATACCATTTTTCTGCGCTAATTCCTGATACTTGGCCTTGCGCTTAGCGTTCACATCCTGCACCAGCTCTGGCACTTCCGGGGCACTTTTCACTATACCCAGGTAGCCATCGGTTTGTTCACCCACATAACCTTTCTGCTTCGCATCGTCCAGCTCGATAGCCAGGGCAGGTAGACTCAAAAGTAACGGTAGGGCAAACAGGGCAGACAAAATTTTGTTTTTCATGATATCTCCTTAGAACAATTCGCTGTCTTCACTGAACAGGCTGTCCAGCTCTTTGTCCACTTTGACGCGAATCTCATGGTCAACTTTGACGTTCAGATTAATCGTAATTGGTTCCTTGGTTTCCACCTGGACCCTATGCGTACAAGCGCCAAGCATTAGCACGGCAGTCAATAACAGTAAGTGTCTCACAGCGTTTTCCTCATTTGATTTTCTCTTGCACTTTCTTTTGCACCTCATCACCCAGTTGCAGGGCCCGAAACAGGGTGAAAAGGTTTTCCTCATGGCTATAGTTAAAGTTAACGTCCTGTTTTTGGCCAGGATTGTGCCCTTTAATTTTCATTTCCAGGTTCAGCCAGCCATCTGGTTTTAAATCAACCTTACTGGTGACAGATGAAATATCCATATTCTTTAAGGCCGACAAACTGGGTGCCAGGGTTGGTTGGCTGGCGAGTAAATCTTCAAAGGCCTGGTTGTCATAAATCAGTAATTTTGCTGGCCCTTCGTTATACAGTCTGCCACCTTGCACCTCAATGTGCCTGTCGGCAAGCTGGATAGGCACATCGGCGCTGATTCTGCCCCTTACCTCAATTCCTGCATCTTTGCCGAGGCTCGCCAGTTGTTTTGCATCTAAGTTTTTCAGATGCAAGGTGACCTGCTGTGGCTTGTCACTGAGCATAGCTTTAGGCAATAGAAAGGTGCCATCCAATACCTTGCCGCTTAAGGTTTCAACCCGCATCCCTTGTTCATCGCCCATCAGCTCGCCGCTGATATCGGTAATCTCAAGTCCGGCATTAACCGACCCTATATTCAGCCTAGCGGGGGGCAGATGAAGGCTACCTGAATGCCAATTAACCTCAGTGGCCAAATTGATGTCATTAACCAGATAATCTTGGTAGCTGAGGGATAATGAATCTATACCCAGCGTAGCCATTAATACCTGGTTGTTAAGATTGTATTTGGCTGTACCAGCAAATTTTCCTTGGGTAAATGTCAGTTCTGGCAGCAAGGGGCGGGCAAGGGCGGTAAACTTGCTGGCACTTTGTGCTGGCAGTGTGAGCATAATCTGCTCCTGTACTTGTTCTATCGTCCCATGCAGACCTGAACTTAACTGCCAGCTATGGCTCGAGGTGCCTTGCAAAGGCTCAGTTAGTGGCATGGCTGCAGTGTGGCTAAGGCCGATATCCGCCAACTTCCATTTATCCGCTTGAAGCTCCTTTATCTGGCTGGTACCAGTCAGTGAGTAGACGGCATCCTGTAAGCTGAACTGGTGTTGATGATGAAGCCCATTGGCCTGGCCTTGCGGCGCAACGAATTTGTCCACTGATAGATCAAGATGCCCTCTGACACTAGCAAGATCGGCTGACCGACCAAAGAGGCTGGCAGATAAATTGCTGAATCTATTGTCTTTGAAATGACCGGCAGCCACTGCTGCTTGGGCATTCACCTCGCCTCCCTGCACTGAGCTATAGGTAAAATCAGCGTTTAGCTTAAGCGCATCGACCTGCCAGTCTGGGTCTTTCCACCTTTCGGCGCTGACCTGCCAAGCTTGCCCGGTAAGCTGGTATTGTGGTTGTCCCGCTGAAAACTGCAGCGCAAAGTCTCCCATACCCTGCATGGCCAATGGAAATAGCTTGGCCTGCCTGGCATCAGGAGTGAGATGACTATCGAGCTGATATCTGCCCGTCAGCTTACCTGATTGCTGCCAGAGCAAATCCGTTACACGCAACTGTCCCGCGCTATTACCTTTAAACTCGGCGTGCAGGCGGGGCGTGGAGAGTTGTTGTAAGGAAAATGCCACCGGTAGAGGCAGGTTAATCTGCAATTGTTCCGGCTTGTATGCATCGGCCATGGCATAAGGCAAGGGACATTGCTGCAGGGCAATACTTAAGGGCAGGGCGGTTAAGTCAGCTTGTCCTTGTAAACTTAAGATATCCAGCGACAAACCCAAGGTACCTTGTGCCGCAAGTAATAACAAACAACGCTGGTCTTTTACGTTGTGTTGATAGGGAATTTGCAGTGCCAGGTTGTGCTGGCTGGTGACAAATTGTCCATCAAAACTCACCTGACTTTGAATGACGGTGTTGAGTAGCTCTGGTGGCAGGCTGTCGGGGATGGGAAAATAATCAGCAAGACTGGTTAATGACCAGTTAATTTGCGCTTGAGCCTGGTTGTCAGTTAAGGCGACCGCAGCCTGCCAAGGGCCATCCAGTCGTAGTTCACCTTTATCGTAGTGCACGGCCAATTCCAACGGCTGGCGAAGCATGGGGCTTTGCAGGTTTAGGGCCGCGATGCTGACAGACGGCAGCGTTGGGATCTGCCAACGCAGCGGCTGCTGGTCGGCCTTGTTAGCCGCAGTACTGGGCTGATGTGTTATGGCCAGTTTGGCAATCTGCAGGCTATTGCTCGCATATATGACCTGTTGACCATCGAGTACAAAGCCAGGGCCGCTAAGACAAAGTTGCTTAGCATCAATTTGCCAGCTGCCATTCTCACGGCTAAGTGAAAATTCCAGGCAATCCAGGCTTAGCTGATAAGGTTTTAGATAGTGATTGGCCAGCGAAAAGGCAAGAGGGTGGCGAAAGCTGTACACTAGGGCAATGATTATCAGACCAGCAATCAATATCCCACTTACCCATTTGAAGGCTGCTTTCATCAAATCCCTGCTTGCCCATGCATAAAGGCCTCTAGCTTAGCGCAAAATACCCTTTGTTGAGAATCAGGATCGGGTGATCTGCACCTGCTGACCGTCGCGTAGCCGCTCTGCTCCGCGCACCGCGACTTTATCACCGGCCTTTAATTGCCCCTGTTCTGCCAGTGGGCCATCATAAAGTTCGCGGATTGTCTGGTTAATATCATTCAGTGCAGCAGCTTTGTAAGATCGAGACTAATACGCAGTTCTCTGGGACGCTGGCTGGCCAGGTTAACCTGCGCCACCCCAGGAATACGTGCCAGGCGGGGCTCAATTACATCTTCAATCAGTTGTTGGCATGGCGACATATCTTGCGCGTCATTACCTGGTGTGGTTCTTAGTCGTAGTGATGCGGCAGGCGGCAAAATGTTGCGGCGAAAATTCAAGCTATTAACACCATGTTACAGGTTGAAAGATTTGCTTGTGAACGGCTTACAATTTTGAGCGTGCATAAAAAAACCGCCTTATGGCGGTTTTTTCAATTCAGACACTGATTACTTGTTCAGTGGCTGGTATTTACGCGCGTCGTGGCCAGTATACAACTGACGGGGACGACCGATTTTCTGACCTGGCTGGCTGAGCATTTCGTGCCAGTGAGAAATCCATCCCACAGTACGAGCCAAAGCGAAAATACAGGTGAACATGTTAGTTGGGATACCAATGGCTTTCAGGATAATGCCTGAGTAGAAGTCCACATTGGGGAACAACTTCTTGTCTTTGAAGTAGGGGTCTGACAGCGCAATACGCTCCAGTTCCATGGCCACATCCAACAATGGATCCTGAATATTCAGCTCGGCCAAGACTTCGTGACAGCTCTCACGCATTACTGTTGCTCGTGGGTCATAATTCTTATAAACGCGGTGACCGAAGCCCATCAGACGGAATGGGTCGTTTTTGTCTTTCGCGCGTTCAATAAACTCTGGAATGCGATCCACTGAGCCAATTTCTTCCAGCATGTTCAAACAGGCTTCGTTGGCACCACCGTGTGCAGGTCCCCACAAAGAGGCAACCCCAGCAGCAATACATGCATAAGGGTTGGCACCTGAAGAGCCGGCTAAACGAACAGTACTGGTAGAGGCATTTTGCTCATGGTCAGCATGCAAAGTGAAGATGCGATCCATGGCACGAACCACGGCTTCACTGGCGTTGTACTCTTCAGCGGGTACAGAGAACATCATGTTCAGGAAGTTGGCCGCAAAAGAACGGTCATTGCGCGGGTAAACAAAGGGCTGACCAATGTTGTACTTGTAGCACATAGCGACCAAAGTGGGCATTTTTGCTACCAGGCGGTACGCACTGCGCAAACGCTGCTCTGGGTCTGAAATATCCAGGTCGTCGTGATAGAACGAAGACATAGCTCCAACGGTACCGCATAGCATCGCCATAGGGTGGGCGTCGCGACGGAAACCGCGGAAGAAGTTATTCACCTGGTCATGCACCATAGTGTGACGGGTGATGGTGTTTTTGAACTGAGCATACTGCTCAGCAGTGGGCGCTTCGCCGTGCAGCAGCATGTAGCAGACTTCAAGATATCCGGCGTCACGGGCCAGGTCTTCAATCGAATAACCGCGGTGTAACAGAATGCCTTTCTCACCATCTATATAAGTGATAGACGATTCGCAAGAGCCTGTAGCCATAAAACCGGGGTCGAACGTGAAGTAACCATTGGCGCCCAATGACCGAACATCGATCACATCATGGCCTGCTGTTCCAGATAGAATAGGGAGTTCGATCTCCTTGTCGCCTACCTTTAAGATGGCCTTTTGATCTGCCATAAGATGCTCTCCTTCAGATTGCTTCTGTGGTGGTGTGTTGCAACTTTTCCAGACTGGTACGCAGGAAGCAGACAGCCGAAATAAAGAGCGGAAAAGTTCACACAGGCGTTTAAAAAGTGCCGCTATTTGTACTGATATTAGCGTTCCAAGTCAATTTTAATGCGTTTTCGCCTGATATCTATTCAACTAAAGTTTAGTGTCATGTTGGGAATCTCCCCTATAACCTAGGCGCAACGCTGATTTTGCGATTTGAATGCAAAATTGCGGCGGCCAAGTGTATGCGTCCTGCTTATGGGCTTGCAAAGGATTTTGCCAAAGCCTGAGCAAAAAAGCCGATGTTTTATCGGCTTTATACTTGGTGAAACATCTTGTTTGGTCAGTGCTTACAAGGGATGCGCGCTTGTTATGCGCGTCAATCTATCAAGAAGCTATGATTTAGTTTACTTTCTTCTATTGAATAGGAAATAAACAAAATCCAAACAAGGCGTTAGGACGTAACAAAAATTGTAATTATGGCTAGGGCTGGATATACTTTGCGACGTTTAAGTAGCGGTGTTTGTAGCATTTTTTTAACAATTTGATGCAGCACCCCGTCGTTTAATTTTTGACAGCTTGAATAGAGAGACGGTTAATCTTGCGCAACGCTGGATTAGCGACGTAGAACTCAACCCTTCCGGGGGTGTAACGGGCAACAAATCGTGAAAAAACAAAGACCAGTAAATTTACAACTCAATACGATTAGTTTTCCTCCATCTGCCATTGTTTCCATTTTGCATCGGATAACAGGTGTAGCTATGTTCTTTGCCTTGATTTTTGTGATCTCGGCTTGGGCAGTGTCTGTATCCTCTGCAGAAGGTTTTGACATGGTGGTGGAATGCATGAATGGCGTTTTGGGTAAGCTGATTGCCATCGGCACAGTTTCTGCCTTCATCTATCACCTTCTGGGTGGCCTGCGCCATGTGATCATGGACATGGGGCACTGGGAAGAATTGCAATCCGGTAATGCCAGCGCTAAAGCTGTTATTGCTCTTTGGATTGTTCTGACAGTCGTAGTGGGAGTCGTACTATGGTAACTAATCAGGCCAGTCTGAAGCGTAACGGCGTTCAGGACTATTTATCTCTGCGCACCACCGCAGCCATTATCGCGTCTTTCTTCCTTTATATGGCGTGGTTCTTTATTTCAACGCCACAGATCACTTTTGAAATCTGGCAGGCGTTGTTTGCTGGTCTGGGAATGAAGGTCTTTACCCTGGCGGCGCTGGTTTCCATCATGATCCATGTGCGCATCGGCCTTTGGCAGGTTCTGACCGACTACGTTAAAGCTGCGGCTTTGCGTGGCACTATTCAGTTCCTGTTAAACCTATTGGCTTTTGCCTACGTTGCTGTAGGTCTGTTCGTATTGTGGGGTGTGTAAGTGACTATTCCAGTACATGAATTTGATGCAGTGGTAATTGGCGCCGGTGGCGCAGGCATGCGTGCCGCCCTGCAGATTTCCCAGTCCGGCAAATCCTGCGCTTTGCTGTCTAAAGTATTCCCAACCCGTTCCCACACAGTATCTGCTCAAGGCGGTATTACGGTTGCACTGGGCAATGCCCATGACGACAACTGGGAATGGCACATGTATGACACGGTTAAAGGTTCCGATTATATCGGTGACCAGGATGCCATCGAATATATGTGTAAGACAGGTCCAGAAGCCATTATTGAGCTTGAAAATATGGGCCTGCCTTTTTCACGTTTTGAAAACGGTAAGATTTATCAGCGTCCTTTCGGTGGCCAGTCCAAAAACTTTGGTGGCGAGCAGGGCGCACGTACAGCCGCGGCTGCTGACCGCACCGGTCACGCCTTGTTGCACCTGCTGTATCAGCAAAACGTTAAGAACAAAACCAAGGTATTCAGTGAATGGTATGCCCTGGACCTGGTGAAAAACCAGGACGGCGATGTGGTTGGCTGTACCGCCATCGATATCGAAACCGGTCAGGTGGTGTACTTCAAGTCTAAAGCCGTTGTTTTAGCTACTGGTGGTGCTGGTCGTATTTACGCCTCTACCACTAACGCGCATATCAATACGGGTGACGGCGTGGGCATGGCCCTGCGTGCTGGTGTCTGTCTGCAAGATATGGAAATGTGGCAATTCCACCCCACAGGTATCGCTGGTGCTG
>NZ_JAFKCS010000230.1 GCF_017255015.1 Bowmanella yangjiangensis
GGCTTCGGCCAGTTCACCGAGTGAGTTGAAACCTATCTGTTCGAGTCGCCGAACGACGGTCGGGCCTACGCCCTTGAGGCTGATCAGTGCGTCGTATTCATGGGCTGGAAAGGGCATGGTGATGGCTACCGAGGGATTGAATTTGCCGTTGATCGGTTGGCGCGTGTTCAGCGGCGCACCGTATGCGCGTTGACGAAGGCGTCGATATCTGCGGTCGACTGCAAGTGGTAGAGCGCCTTGCCGGCGGCGCTTGCCTCGATCCTGGCGAGCAAGGCGCTGGTCCAGAAGCGTGGTGACAGGCGCAGGTATTTCCAGCTCGCCAGGGTGCCTTTCAGCACAGAGCTGCCCTGCGGCCAGCCTTCCGGTCTCACCCATGCGCTCTGCAGCAGTCGCTTGCAGGTGAACCAGTAGTGCTGCCAGTACGGCAGGTCGACGTAGATGAGCGTGTCTGCGGATTCCAGCCGTTGCCAGAAGGACTCCAGCGTGCCCAGACCTTCGATGATCCAGCCGTCCCTGCCCAGAATGGCACGGTGCGCCGCGTCGTATTCCTCGTTCGACACTTTGGTTCCGTCGGCTCGGTAGGCCATCAGGTCCAGGGGGAACAGCTCGAGGCCCTTGGCCTGTGCCAGTTTCCTGCCCAGCGTGGACTTGCCGCCACCTGGCTTGCCGAAAACGGCTATCCGTTTCATGCCTCATCATTCCCTTCGCGTGCACTGCGTTGTGCCGGATGATTGCACGGCTGCCCGGCGCCTGGGTACTGCAGAAACGCCGCATGCAGGCGCGTGTCGGGTCGCCGTGGGGCGTCAGGTCGCGCTCAGGGCGTCACGCAGCGCCTGGGGCAGCGGGATGGGGCGCTTGCTCTCGGGGGACACGGCTACCTGCGTGAGGGTGGCGCGGAAGGTGACGTCGCGCGCGGCATTGCGGGCCTCGACGAAGAAGGAGAACGAGCTGGTGGTGAGATCGCCGCTGCGCACCTCGATGTCGATGACCTCGTCCCAGGCCATGGGCGCCAGAAACTCGATCGAGAGCGCGCGGGCGGGAGGCAGAATGCCCATCGCGAAGATTTCGCGTATGGCCGGCCCGCCAAGGGCGTGAGCCAGGAAGTCGTGTACCGCTTCGATGACGAAGTAGCTGATGCGTGGCGTGTAGACGATGCCGGCCGGGTCGCAGTCGCCGAAGAGAATTCGTCGCTTCGTTACAAAGCTCATGGGGAAGGTCTCGGGTTGGGCGTTGCTGGACGTACTGTGCGCCTGGAACCGCGCAGTTGCGCAACCCGGCGCAGCGGCTGAGCCACTGCGCCGGGTCGGGGTCAGCGGTTGAAGCGTT
>NZ_JAFKCS010000231.1 GCF_017255015.1 Bowmanella yangjiangensis
ATACCTGACGGGCAGGAAAGCGTCCGCCTACCTTGCACTCCAGAAAGGTGTTCACGGGTTCGTCCTGAGGGGTTGGGGGAACGTTTTCATGGTGCATTCTTGCGCTCAGGACCTGACCGCTGCTCCAGCTTGCAGGGATTGCAGCTTCCAGCGTCTGGGTCACGAGTACGTTGCTGACTCCCATGCCGTTCATCTTTGCCTTCAGTTGGACGAGGTCCGCTTTGACGAGACGGTCGACATGAAAAGTCTCGCTGTAGGTTTCTTTCTTTCTCAGTAGCGATCCTTCGGCATCGAGTGCTATCGATACCGAAGAAGGTGCTTGGTTGCCATTTGTCTGTGACCGGTACGTATAGCGCAACGACTTGAACTTCGGCTGCAGGAGAGGAGCGTCAATCGCGTTGGTCAGGCCCTCCGGTAATGCCACGCTGTCCATGGACGTATCAGGCACTTCCTGGGGGTAGTCAGTCGCTGGAATGTCCGGGCGTAACGCTGCGAGGGTCGCGGCATCGACGGCACCCTGCAGGGAACAACTGATGCGGGTTTGGGCGCTTTGCCCGGTTACCGGCTCAATCAGCAGCACCCGCTCGAGGCGCTTGGTGCCCGGGGCTCCGGGGATCGGCGGGATCATCTGCCAGCGATTGCCATCCTTGATTTCACTGCGAACGTAGGTCGGGCCAAGTGATTGCAAGCGTTCGGGGTGATCCATCAGCTTGCCGAGCTGTCGAGCGACGTCCTCCGCGCTGCCTTCTGCGATGAAACCCCAGAACAGGTAGTAGCCCATGGTCCCGAGGTCGGAGCTTTCGTCCGAGTAGGACAGTAGCTTTATACCGGCGACCTCCGGCGTGTGACGTACTGGAACGGAGTTCGCCGAGCGACGGGCTCGGTTTTCAACTGCAATCCAGGCAACCTCGCCTGCACGCTCGATCGGTACGTATTGCTCCCAGGTTTTACTGTGGGCCTGAATGCTCGAGAAGAAGCTGGCATCACAGTTGGCGAATGCCTTGAGCGTATCGGACAGTCCGCTATCACTGGCGTGTGCGGTGGAGGACAGCAGCAGGGTTGAGGCGAGAAGGGCGGTGCGGTTTATGCGGTTCATCGAACAGACTTTCCATATCTTCGATTGGGAGCGTTGGTGCTCTGGCGGCATTATCCGATGCTGCCTGTTCCCGAACAATACGACCTGTACCGGCTAGCTGAGCGCAGGCGCCCCGCCTGCCGTCGAGGCAGGGCAAAAAAAGAGGCCGCGTGTGCGGCCTCTTGTGTTCAACGCCCCGTCTCAGGTGCGGAGGACCTCGTTGATCGCGCTGGGCTT
>NZ_JAFKCS010000232.1 GCF_017255015.1 Bowmanella yangjiangensis
GCACCTGCAGTTCGAGGCTGTCCTGCAGGCCGTCGAGCAGCGTGCGCAGGTAGTCGTCGAGATGCGGCTCATCGCGCCTGGCCATGGCCAGCACCGGACGCTGCAGCACGCTGGCGGCGTAGATCAGGCAGTCGTGCTCCTGGTCGAACAGCACCTCGCAGCCCAGGTGCCGCCGGTAGCAGGCGAGCGACGCGACGGGGCTGTGGCTGAACGCGATCCGCAACGGATGCAGGTTGGCCCCGCCCATGGCACGCACCATGCGGGCACAGGCAGCGATGGCCATTTCCCGGTACTGCTGACCGCCCTCCTGGGCGAAGAAATGTTCGATACGGCGCACCTCAACCTGGTCGCCGACGGCCGACAGGCGCCAGTGCTCGGCCTTGTTGTGCAACGCCAGGTAGCGCTGCGCAGCAGAAAAGGCGCCGTGCAGGTCGGCCTCACGCGCCAGCAGGCGACCGAGCGGCCCGAGCATCTGCAACCCCTGGTGGCCAGCCACGCGCAGGCCGAGGTCGGGACAGGCGAGCTGCCGCGCCGCTTCGCAGAGCAGGCGGATCACCTGCTCGATACGGATCAGCCGATCACCGTCGGCCAGCGCCGTGCGGTTCAGCCCAACCGTCGCCAGCAGGTCATCCAGGTTGCCGCCCAGTGCCGTCACCTCGGCCGGCAACCCGGTCAGTGCGGCGCTGCGTACCTCGTAGCGAATGCTCATGGCCACTCCGTGAAGGGCTTGCCCGACGAAGATGCGGTGTTTGTCGTGTCATGACAAGTCGCACGCTCGCCAGCGGCTTAGTCTCACCCCACAACAACAAAAAATCCGAGGTGATCCGTGGCTCAGTACGACCTGATTGTGCAAAGCGGCCGCTACTTCGACGGTAGCGCAGCCCCCTCCTCCATTCGCAGCCTGGCCATCAAGGATGGCCGCGTCGCCCTGATCAGCGCCGAGCCGCTGGACGAGCACCTGGCCGAACGCGTCATCGATGCCCGTGGCAAGTGGATCACCCCCGGCTTCCTCGACACCCACACCCATTACGACGCCGAGCTGATCGTCGCCCCCGGTCTGTCGGAGTCGGTGCGTCACGGGGTGACCACGGTACTGGTCGGCAGCTGCTCGCTGAGCATGGTCTGCAGCCAGGCCGAGGATGCATCCGACATTTTCACCCGCGTGGAAACCGTACCGCGCGAGAAGGTGCTGCCGATCCTGCAGACACGCAAGACCTGGAGCGGCCCACGGCAGTGGCGCGAGTTCATCGACCAGCACCCCCTGGGGCCGAACCTGATCAGTTT
>NZ_JAFKCS010000233.1 GCF_017255015.1 Bowmanella yangjiangensis
TCAGCTTCCCCATGGTGATGGCGCGCCACTGGTTGTATCGTCGCGATCTGTTCCTGGCCTGTGGCGGCTTCGATGTGGCGTTCCCCGAGGCCTTCGAGTTCGAGCTGCTGACCCGGTTCATCGAGCAGGAGGGCCTGGCCGGGCTGGGCCATATCGATGAGCCGTTGCTGATCACTCATGCCCCGGCGTTGCGTGACAACCCGGACGAGCGCCGGGTGATCGAGCGCCATCTGGGCAATCGCGGATATGAGGCCAAGGTGCTGCCGGGCCTGCCGGGCCGCTATCGGGTTCACTACGGCCATGCGGCCACGCCGCTGGTGTCGATCATCCTCGGCACGGACGTGCCGCTGGCCGCCCTGCAGCGTTGTATCGAGAGCCTGCTGGAGAAGACCGCTTACGCTCGCTACGAAGTGCTGCTGGCCGATGCCGGCAGCCACCCGGATGTCAGTGCCTGGCTGAGTGAAGTGGCGGCGCTTGGCGATGACAAGGTCCGGGTGATCGCCGGAGGCAGCGGGTTGGCGCAGAATCGGGCGGCGGAGCAGGCGAGGGGGGAGTACCTGTTGCTGCTTTGCGGTGACGCCGCCATCGTCAACGCCGATTGGCTCGACGAATTGCTCAACCATGCCCAGCGTCCCGAAGTAGGGGTGGTGGGCGGCAAGCTGCTGACGCCTGGCGGGCGTATCGCCCAGGCCGGCCTGCTGCTCGGGCTCAATGGTCCGGCAACGCCTGCCTTCGCGGGCGAGTCCATGGAGGCTGCGGGGTACCTGCATCGTCTCCAGGTCGATCAGAACTACAGCGCCGTTGGCGAAGCCTGCCTGATGGTTCGCGCGGAGCTCTTCCAGCAGCTGGGTGGCCTCGATGCACAGCTGGCCGCCTTCCGCGATGTGGACCTGTGCCTGCGGGTTCGCGCGGCAGGCTACCTGACGGTCTGGGCCGCGAATGCGATCGTGCTGCATGAGGCCGAGCAGGTGCGAGCAGGCGCCGCTGCGGAGGATCAGCTGTACGAGCGTTACCTGCCGCAGCTGGCCAACGATCCGGCCTACAACCGCAACCTGGCGTTGAGCGGGCGTGGTTTCGATCTGGAGAGCGACGTGTCGCTCACCTGGCGCCCCTTGAGCTGGCGGCCCTCGCCCGTGGTGCTGGCGCATCCGGCCGATCCCTGGGGGTGTGGCCACTACCGGGTGATCCAGCCCTTGGCGGCGCTCAAGGCGCAAGGTCTGGCCGATGGCACCCTGTCCATGGGGCTGCTCTCGGTGACCGACTTCGAGCGCTACGACCCTGAC
>NZ_JAFKCS010000234.1 GCF_017255015.1 Bowmanella yangjiangensis
GTCGGCCTGAAGCTGGGCCCGCACCTCACCCTGGCGCTCGCTCAATGCACGCAGGCGATCCTGCAGCGCCTGGATCTGTTCGCCCAGCTCGGCCAGGCTCAGGGCGCTCTGCGCCTCGCCCTGGAGGCGCTGTACCTCGGCCTGCGCCGCCGCCTGCAAGGTCGCCGCCTGGGTGTGCGCGCGCTCCAGATCGGCCTTCAGCTGCAGCAGGCGCTGACGTTCATCATCACCCAGCAGCGCCGCTTCGAACGCCACCTGGTCGGCGAACGGGCTGCCGGCCAACGCCTGCTGCCAGGCCTGCTGGCAGTCATCCAGGCGCGCCTGCAGGCGTGCCTGCAACGCCACCTGGGCCTGCTCGCTGCCGGCCAGGCCATCGCGTTCACGCTGCGCGGCGGCCAAGCGCTCGGCGGCCTCGCGCCAGGCCTGCCGTGAATCGCTCACGGCTGCAGGCTCGGCTAGGTCAGCGACGCCTGCGGCCTGCCAGCGCTGCAACCACTGCGCTGCCTGTGCCTGGTCCTCGTCCAGCTGCCGCTGCGCCTCGTGCTTCTGCTCGAGCAACTGCTGCTCGCGTACCTGCGTGTCGCGCCAGGCCTGCCAGGCGGCCCTCTGCTGCGCCAACCAGCCCTCGCCGTCAGCCGGCAGTTCGCTGGCGAAACCCTCCAGGCTGGCCAGCAGCGCCTGGGCCTGCTGCGCCTGCCCGGCCTGCAGATCGTTAAGGTCGGCCTGTTGCTCGGCCAGACGCGCCTGGGTGTTGTCCAGATCGCGTTCGAGCAGAGCCTGCTGCCGCTGTGCTTCGCTCTGCTCGCGCTCGGCCGTTTCGCGCAGCTCGCGCAGACGTTGCAGTTCGGCCTGCTGCTGTTGCACGGTCTGCAGGCGCGCCTGCAGCGCCGCCAGCGCCTGCTCGTGCTGCTGTTGCATGGGGCCGAGCTCGGCGGCATCGTGCAGGCGGATGTCATGCTCGCTCAGTTGCTGCTGCCATTGCTGATCCAGCGGCTGCAACTGCGCCTGGGCCTCGGCCTGCTGCGCGTGCAACTGCTCGATCTGCGCGGCCAGGCGGGTCAGTTCATCACGCAGGCTGGCCCCCTGGCTCTCCAGCTCGCCCAGGTCACTGCGGCACTGCGCCAGCGCCTGTTCGGTGGCGGAGACATTCAGCGCCTGGTATTGCTCGATCGCCGGATGCTCATGCGAGCCGCACAACGGGCAGGCCTCGCCCGGCTGCAGGCGGGCGCGATGGGCCTCCAGGTCGTGGATGCGCTGTTCCTGCTCCAGCAGCT
>NZ_JAFKCS010000235.1 GCF_017255015.1 Bowmanella yangjiangensis
GTGGGTACCACGCACGCCAAGCACCCCGACCGGGGTCAGCACCTGATAGTGCTCGTCGTCCTCCCCCTGCTTGCGCACGTAGGATTCGACCTGGCCCTGGCGCAGCATGATCTGCAGGCGTTCGTGCTCCTCTTCCCAGTGCAGTTCGACCTGGGAGCTGGACGGCAAGACGATGCGCGAACCGTCGCCACTGACCAGGCTGACGAACGTGGAGTCCTCGGTGCGAATACCTTCCTTGTCATCGACCAGCATGCCTTCGCGCAATGCCGTTTCCGCGCCTCGCGCGTCGACGATCCACGCCCGCCCTTCCAGATACTGGACATAGACGGGCAACTGCGGAGCCAGCGGGCCGACCAGCTCGCCGTCCTCGACAGGCTCGGCCAATGCGTCCACGCTGGCGCACGCCCCCACGACCAGCAATGCCCTGCAGAACCACGCGCCAGCGCTCAAGGCGCCACGCAACCCCAGCATCCCCATTTCCCTTGTCACTCAGTCCAACTCCAGGCGATTGCGGCCATTTCTCTTGGCTCTGTACAGGGCCTGATCGGCCCGGCGCAGGGTATCCACGCCCGACTCACCAGCCGAGAACGACGCCAGACCAGCCGAACAGGTGATACGCAGGCGCCGGCCACGCACATGAAAGGGCGCCGATTCGATGCTCTTGCACAGTTCCGAGAGCACCGCGTAGCCGGCTTCCCGGCCGGTATTGGGCAACAGGATAGCGAACTCCTCGCCACCATATCGCGCCAGAAAGTCGCTGTCGCGCAAACGCGACGCCAGCAACCTGGCGATCAGGCGCAAGGCCTTGTCGCCCGCCGGATGACCGAAGTCATCGTTGATGCGTTTGAAGTGATCCACATCCAGGAATGCCAGTTGCAGGTCGCCACCGTGGCGCCGGTGACAGGCCAGCGCTTCGTTCAGGCGCAGTTCCCAGGCCCGGCGATTCGGCAGCTTCGTCAGCACATCGGTCAGCGCCTGGCGCTGTTGCTGGTGAGCCAGCCCGTTGAGGCGCTGCAGGCGCTTGCGGTATCCATCGAGCTCGACCTGCAGGCTGACGATGCGCGCCTGCATGATCTGCTCGGTGTGCTGCTGGGCATGCAGCGCCTCCAGCAACTGGCGCAACCGGGCATGCGTCGGCCCATGCGGAGGTGATACGTCCGCACCATGGATCGATGTGATAGTTGCCATCGCCCACCTCCGTTGCGAATTCATTCACGCCCGATCAGGCGGTGACATCCAGCACCCAGGACCGCGCCCAGCAACGGCGCGAGC
>NZ_JAFKCS010000236.1 GCF_017255015.1 Bowmanella yangjiangensis
GGCTTGCGGGCTATCATCGGAATGGGGGTTACACAACCTGACCGCCGGCACGCCGGCCTCTGCTGTTGCGTAGGGTGGATGACGCTTTCCTCATCCACCGCTGGCCAGGCTAGTTCCGGGCGACTCGCTGCTGGCCGAGCCAGCCCCGGACAGACGCGATCACGACGTCGGTGCGGCTCTCGCCGGCGTCGTCCCTGAACTTGTGGTCGACGTTCTCGACCAGCAGGAAATCGACGTTGCTCTTGCCCTCGCGGAGCTGCTCCGCCTGCTCGCGCGCCAGGCCAGGCGACACACTTTCGTCGCGCTCCGCCTGGACGATCAGCAACGGCGCCTCGACCTGCTGCAAGGTGGCGCGCTGGTCGAGGCTGAACATGCTCTTCCACCAGCGAAAACCGTGGCCACTCATCCGCAGGTCCATCGTCTCGGCGTTCATCACGCTGTCCCGGAACCCCAGGAACCCGGCCCTGGCCTCGTCGAGTGCCGCCGGAGGAAGCTCGCGAGCCATGCTGTACAGAACGTCGTCGTGAAAGAACCGGCCACCCCCGTTGAGGGTCACCAGCGCGCTGACGTCCTCGCGCCGAGAAGCGACCAGCGCCGCCACCACCGCGCCTTCACTGCCCCCCAGCAGCACCAGCTGCTCATAGCCGTGCTGCCCGGCCAGGGCGTCGATCACCTGCAGGTAGTCACGGGTTCTCTGCTCCGGCGAATCATGGCTGAAGTACGACTCGGGGCAGTCGGGGCTGTCCCCCGCCGGGTTCCAGGCAGTCGCGCGGGTAAGCCCGTATTTCTCCACCGTCAGGACATCGGCCCCCTCGAGCAAGGTGGAAAACTGCTCGTTGATGACTGGATTGTGCGCCACGCTGTTGCAGTCCGAGCCCTGCATCAGCACCAGCAAGGTCCGACTGCCGTTGCCATCCAGGTAGTAGGTGATGGATGAACCATCCTGGCGCGGCAACGCAGCGCTCCCGGCTGCAGAAGCGCCGCCGCTCGCCGCCAACGCCAGCATGCAGAGTGCGACAGGTATCCCTTTGTTCATGGCTATCTCCCTGATTGTCGAGCGCGCCTCGTGCCATCACGGCCGGACCGGGGTCCGCCGCGTTGCAGCAGACGAGGTCTCCTGAGTCTGCCGCGGAATCTACACCGGATCGCTGCTTCGTGCCGAGCCGATCGATTGCACGGGATTTCCGCTGGGGCGATCTCAGGCGCTCTCCATGCCCACCCGCACCACCCCACTGTCGATGGCCAGGTGCACCAGTTCGGCCTG
>NZ_JAFKCS010000237.1 GCF_017255015.1 Bowmanella yangjiangensis
GGTGGACGACGCTTCACCCGTCCACCGTTTGATGTACGCGGTGGTGGATGGCAAGCGCGTCATCCACTCTCCGATCCCGATAACAGCGGGTCCACCCGCCGCCACCTGATGAGCCTTCCTGCATGATCCGATTCCAAGGCGCCGCGGTTACCGCCTCTGCGTCGCTGTACATGACCAAGCTGTGCAAGCACTTTCGCCACAAGATCGCCGTGGAGTTCGATGAGCGCAGCGCCGATGCACGTTTCCCGTTCGGGCGCTGCCTGATGCAGGCCGATGCGAACAGCCTGCGCTTCGACTGCCAGGCCGATGACGACGAGGCTGCCGCACGCATCCGCTTCGTGCTCGACGATCACCTGGTGCGTTTCGCCCGCCGGGAAAACCTGAGCATCACCTGGAGCGAGGGCATGGCCGATGAGGGCTAGCGTCGTCCTCTGCCTGCTGGCGCTGCTGTCCTCTCCCGCGCTGCAGGCCGAGCCCTGGCAGCCGGCGACGCTGGCGCAGGCGGAAATGCGCGAGCTGCAGTCCCGGCATACCGGGCGCACCTATCGCCTGTACCTGTCCCGGCCGCAGGGCGAGGCGCCGCCGCAGGGCTACCCGGTGGTCTATGTGCTCGATGCCAACCTGTTCTTCCCGCTGCTGTCGCAGCAGGCGCTGATGTATCAGCCGCATGCCTCCCGCGACGGTCGCGAGGCCGTGCTGGTGGTGGGCATCGGCTACCCGGGCGATGCGCCTTTCGATGTCCCGGCGCGTGCCGAGGACTACACGCCGCCCGCGCCGGACATGCGCGACACCGGTGATCGGCTGGCCACCCGGCAGGGCGGCGCCGAGCGCTTCCTCGACTTTCTCGAGGATGAGGTCAAACCACTGGTCGCCACGCGCTACAAGGTCGACCCGCAGCGGCAGACGCTGTTCGGCCACTCCTACGGCGGCCTGTTCACCCTCTACACGATGCTCAGCCGTCCACAGGCGTTCCAGCGCTATTTCGCCTCCAGTCCGTCACTGTGGTGGAACCGGCGCTATGCCTTCGACCTGCTGCAGGCCCACGCAGGGCAGGAGCAGCGACCGCAGGTGCGCCTGCTGCTCAGCGTCGGGGGGGGCGAACAACGTGCGGCCGGTGCAGAGCTCAAGGATGCGCGGCAACGGCACCTGGCCGAACGGCGCATGGTGGACAACACGCGTGAATTCCATCAGCGCCTGAATGCGCTGGGCCTGCCCAACGAGCTGCTGGTGGCCCCGGGGCGCGACCATGCC
>NZ_JAFKCS010000238.1:0-335 GCF_017255015.1 Bowmanella yangjiangensis
TTTAAGCTCGTCCTCAACGATCAGGATTCGCATGCGCTGGATAACCTTGGTGAAATTGATAGGGAGTTTTTCGAGTCGCGGTTGTTATCGAATACGGCAACGTCAGTGCGCGATGTCCAGGCGCGCAATGATGAACCTTGAAGTGGCTACAGAGTCAAGGAAGGCCATTTGTTTCAGGGCGTTACATGAACTTATAGGGTTTCTTCTAGTTGTGGATTAGTGAAGTTGATATATGTCTTGTTATGACTTGATAGATGACTTTGCGTGTGTGAGTTGCATGTTAATACAGGGCGTTATTCTGTGGCTGAGTATTACGGATTTGTAATTTTGCAGTC
>NZ_JAFKCS010000238.1:345-1234 GCF_017255015.1 Bowmanella yangjiangensis
TTCTGCACCGAATGAAGTTTGCCGAGACGTGCACGCATGTCTGCGGATTTATATCTGTGTGGAGGAAATAACTTGTCGAGGCGATATTCGAAAGTTGCTGAAGTATGGGGCCTGGCCGCTGCTTTCGTGTTCACCCTGGGCCAGGCCAATGCGTCGACAGCGATCACGCTGAGCCAGGCGTGGGAACGAGCCCTGCAAGGCAACCCGTCGCTGCTGGCCGGTGAACGCAATGCCGGCATTGCCGAGGGCGAGCGCAGGCAGGCCGGGGTGCTGCCCAACCCGGAGTTGTCCTGGGAGGTGGAGGACACGCGCAGTGCGACGCGAACCACCACGGTACAGATCAGCCAGCCGATCGAACTGGGGGGCAAGCGCGGTGCCCGCATCGAGCTGGCCGAGCGCGGTATCGACAGCGCCTCGATAGGCCAGGAGCAACTGCGCAACGAACTGCGTGCCGAGGTGGTGGCGGCATTTCAGGGGACGTTGCTGGCGACGATGCGCCAGACCCTGGCCGAACAGGCACAAGCGCTGAGTGAGCGTGGCGTCGCGGTGGTCGAGGCGCGAGTCAAGGCGGGCAAGGCGTCCCCGCTGGAGGTCGCACGGGCCCGCCTGCAGTTCGACGAGGTGCGCCTGGAAACCGCGCGTGCCCGCGATCAACGGCGCAATGCCATGAGCCAGCTACTGGCGGTCATCGGCCCGCAGGCCAGCGCGGATGAGCTGGAGCTGAGCGGCGATGCCGCCAGCCTGCCCGCGCTACCGGGTGTGACAGAGCTGTTGCGCCGTCTGGACAGTGCCGCGCCGATGCGTCTGGCGCAGATCGAGATCGAGCGCCAGGAGGCCGCTATCGCGGTGGAGAAGAGTCGGCGCATTGCCGATCTCACGGTCAGCCTCG
>NZ_JAFKCS010000239.1 GCF_017255015.1 Bowmanella yangjiangensis
TCACCACTATCCACATTCAGGAACTGAGCTGTATTGCTCGTGACACCAAGTTGGGGCCGGAGGAAATTACTGCCGATATCCCTAACGTCGGTGAGTCTGCCCTGGGCAAACTGGATGAATCTGGTGTTGTTTATATCGGTGCTGAAGTAAAAGGCGGCGATATTCTGGTGGGTAAAGTAACACCTAAAGGTGAAACCCAGCTGACGCCAGAGGAAAAACTGTTACGCGCTATCTTCGGTGAGAAAGCCTCTGATGTTAAGGACACCTCCTTGCGTGTACCTAACAGCGTGCATGGTACCGTTATTGACGTACAAGTCTTTACCCGTGACGGCGTAGAAAAAGACAAACGTGCCATCGAAATCGAAGACATGCAGTTACGTCAGGTTAAGAAAGACTTGTCTGACGAATTCAACATCCTAGCCGATGGTATTTTCTCTCGTGCACGTAACCTGCTGATCAACAGCGGTGTTGCTGACAGCAAGCTGGACAGCCTGCCACGTGAGAAATGGTTTGATTTGACTCTGAAGGATGAAGACGCGCAAAACGGTCTGGACCAGATTGCTGAGCAGTATGGTGAGATCAAAGATGACTTCGATAAGAAGTTTGAAGTTAAGCGTCGTAAGATTACTCAGGGTGATGATCTGGCCCCTGGCGTGCTGAAAATTGTTAAGGTTTACTTAGCGGTTAAACGCATGATCCAGCCTGGTGACAAGATGGCTGGTCGTCATGGTAACAAGGGTGTTATCTCGACCATTATGCCTGTTGAAGACATGCCTTATGATGAGCACGGTCAACCTGTTGATATCGTGTTGAACCCATTGGGCGTACCTTCTCGTATGAACATCGGTCAGGTTCTGGAAACCCACTTGGGTATGGCAGCACACGGCATTGGTGCCAAGATCGACCGCATGATCAAAGAAGAGCAGGAAAAAGCCAAGCTGCGTAGCTTTATCAAAGAAGTCTACGATCTGGGTGAGTCTCATCAGAAAGTGGATATCGACAGCTTCAGCGACGATGAAATCGAGCGTTTGGCTGGTAACCTGCGTAAAGGTCTACCTATTGCTACGCCTGTGTTCGACGGTGCCAATGAAGCAGAAATTAAGCAGATGCTGAAGCTGGCTGACATCCCTGAAGATGGTCAGATCAGACTGTATGACGGTCGTACCGGTCGCGCCTTCGAGCGTAAGGTAACGGTCGGCTACATGTATATGCTGAAACTGAACCACTT
>NZ_JAFKCS010000024.1:0-2193 GCF_017255015.1 Bowmanella yangjiangensis
CGTTAACAGCAGGACGCAGAAACGTCGCCAGCCTGAGTTTCAATGATTGGCAGAGCAGTCAAAGAACCAGTCTTACCTTTCACTTCACCTTTGGTGTAGTTTTCTACGTATACGGCGTTAACGCGCGCTGCACGCTCCAACAAACGGGAGTGCAGATAGAATACGTCACCAGGATAAGCTTCACGGCCAGGCGGACGACGCAGCAGCAAAGAGATCTGACGATAGGCAACGGCCTGCTTAGACAGGTCATCGTAAATAATCAGAGCATCTTCACCACGGTCACGGAAGTACTCACCCATAGTACAACCGGCAAATGGTGCCAGGTACTGCAGGGCAGCAGATTCAGATGCAGAGGCAGCAACCACAATAGTGTGAGCCATCGCACCATGCTCTTCCAGCTTACGTACTACGTTAGCAATGGTAGAAGCCTTCTGGCCAACCGCTACGTAGATACACTTAATGCCGGTACCTTTCTGGTTGATGATGGCATCAACGGCTAATGCAGTCTTGCCAGTCTGACGGTCACCGATAATCAGCTCACGCTGACCACGACCAACAGGGATCATGGCATCGATAGACTTGTAACCAATCTGAACAGGTTGATCAACCGACTGACGCTCGATTACGCCAGGTGCGATTTTTTCAACAGGTTCGAAACCGTCAGCTTCGATGGCGCCTTTACCGTCGATAGGCGCACCTAGCGTGTTAACTACGCGACCCAACAGGGCGCGGCCAACAGGTACTTCTAAAATACGACCGGTAGATTTAACTTTTACGCCTTCCTGCAGGTCAGCGTAAGGACCCATTACTACCGCACCTACGGAGTCGCGCTCCAGGTTCAATGCGATAGCATAGCGATTGCCAGGAAGCTCGATCATTTCACCTTGCATTACATCAGCAAGGCCATGAATACGGATAATACCGTCGGTTACACCAACGATAGTTCCTTCATTACGTGCTTCACTTACTACTTCAAACTGCTCAATTCGCTTTTTGATCAGTTCTGCAATTTCAGTGGAATTCAGTTGCATACTCTTTCCCCGTTATGCTTGCAACGCGTCTGCGAGACGGTTCAATTTGCTTCGGACGGAACCATCAATAACAGTGTCGCCGGCTTTAATAACCACACCGGCAACCAACGCAGGGTCCACGTTACAATTCAGCTTAACTTTTCGTGCGAGACGTTTTTCAAGAGACGCGCTGAGATCGGCTTGTTGCTTAGCGTTAAGCTCGACTGCAGAAGTGACGTCAACGTCTACTTCTTTGTCATAGTCAGCCTTAAGCTGATTAAACAAACCCAATACTTCAGGAAGCGTGTTCAAGCGTCTGTTTTCAGCCATCACCTTAATCAGGTTCTGGCCGTGCAGATCGAGTTCGTCACCACAGACCTTGATAAACATTTCAGATAGTCTCTCTGCCGCAGCAGCGCTACTGAAGAAATTTTGCATGGCCTCGTTGTCCGCCACGGCAGCAGCAAAGGTCAGCATCTGCTGCCACTTGTCCACTGCCTGGCTCTCGATCGCATAATCGAAAGCAGCTTTGGCATAAGGGCGAGCAATGGTTGTCAATTCAGACATGAGCTCATTACCCCTTATAGTTCAGCGACCAGTTTTTCAACTATGTCACTTTGTGCCGCTGCATCGATTTGACGCGCTAAAATTTTCTCTGCACCAGCAACGGCCAGAGTAGCAACCTGCTGACGCAGTTCTTCTTTGGCACGGTTACGCTCGGCTTCAATCTCGGTATGGCCGGAAGCGATGATTTTGTCACGCTCCTGATGGGCACGTTCTGTCTCTTGATCGACAATCTGCGCCGCACGCTTTTTGGCCTGCTCGATGATATCAGCCGCTTGTTGCTTGGCTTCTTTCAACTGCTCAGTGGCTTTTTCCTGAGCAATTTGCAAGTCTTTTTCGGCCCGATCAGAAGCAGCTAGCCCATCGGCAATCTTCTTCTGGCGCTCCTCAATGGCAGCCATAATTGGCGGCCACACATATTTCATACAGAACAGTACGAAAACAGTGAAAGCGATAAGTTGGCCTATTAGAGTGGCGTTAATATTCACGACCGCTCCTCCTCATTAGTTGTTCGCGTTAAAGTGGATAAAACTTAGGCACCAACAGCGAACAACAGGTATAGAGCGATACCAACACCGATCATCGCGATGGCGTCGATCAGACCCGCTACGATGAACAT
>NZ_JAFKCS010000024.1:2203-53460 GCF_017255015.1 Bowmanella yangjiangensis
CAGATTCCATGAACTTGCCACCCAGCAGACCGAAGCCGATAGCAGTACCCAGAGCACCCATACCGATAAGTAGAGCAACAGCGATGTATAACATGTATATCTCCGATTTTTAGTTAAGTAAAAAGTTAAAGGTTTAAGGTTAAATTAGAAAAAAATCTCTAATACGTTTTAGTGATCTTCACACGCCAGGCTCAAATACACGATGGTCAGCATCATGAAAATGAAGGCCTGCAGTGGCAACACCAGAATATGGAATACCGCCCAAACGAAATGCAGGGGCAATTGGAAGAAACCGATAGTGGCGATCAGAATAAAGATCAGCTCACTGGCATACAGGTTACCAAACAAACGCAGTGCCAGAGACAACGGACGCGCCAGCAAGGTAACGACTTCAAGAATCAGGTTCACAGGAATAAATACAGGGTGACCGAAAGGCTGCATACTCAGCTCTTTGGCAAAACCACCAATACCTTTGACCTTGATAGAATAAAACAGGATTAGGGCAAACACGCCTAATGCCAGGGCAAAGGTCATGTTCAGGTCAGTAGTAGGCACGGCTTTCATGTATACATCATGAGGATCCATACCAAAACCGTATTGACCAATCATGCCTGCAATAGATGGCAGTACATCAACCGGCATCAAATCCAGCAGGTTCATCAACAGAACCCACACAAAAATGGTCAGGGCCAGAGGGGCGATTAGCGCACTCTTACCGTGAAAGGTACTTTTAACGTTGTCATCAACGAAATCGACTACCATTTCTACGAAAGCCTGCATTTTGCCAGGCACGCCGGAGGTGGCTTTTTTAGCTACGCTACGGAAAACAAACAAAAACAGCAGGCCCATTGCAATAGACCAACCGAGAGTATCCACATTCCACTGCCAAAAGCCGGCGTCAGCACAGGCTTTATTAAATGCAATACCAGAATCGGTATTACACATTGTGGCATTGGTCAAATGGTGCGTGATGTAATCTTTGGTAGAGATTTCTGATGCCATTAGTTATCCCAACAAGTTTTTTAAAAAATCTTTCATCTCAAGGCTTTATTTTTATTAACACGAGCCATTGAGTCAGCATTGTGGCGGCGAAACTGGCAAACAGCACTGGAGCCTGAACATAAGGCCACTGAAATACCGCCACAAAGATAAAAATCGTCAATATCAGTTTGAATTTAGAGCCCTGACTGAAACTGCGAACCACAAGATCATTCTTACTGGCTCCAGCATATCTAAAGGCAAGGTGGGCAAATACGCTATTGGGAATGATGCAGGTAAACACGCCTGCAATTGCGGACAACCCGCTGTCAGCCCCCCACAACCACCAAGCAGCAAGGGACAAAACCAAGCCAGTCAGGCTCTGGGCGATTAGTACTCTTCTGGCCAGCAACTTGCCGGTCCTGGCCAAATCCGCCACCGCGTTCCCCGCTCAATTCAAACTCAATTCAAAAGCGCCAAAATTATACTGTTTCGCCGTAAATATTCAACAATTACCGGATTATGCCTTGGTCTTATAAGATCGAAGAATAAAGCGTCTTGTAGAATGGCAGCTAGTGAATCTTAGAAAGAATGCCGTCCAACTCATCCAGGCTGGTATAGCTGATGACCAGCTTACCTTTACCTTTGCTGTTATGGTTGATAGAAACGGCGGCACCAAGATTCTCGGCAAGTTGCGTTTCTAGTCGCTTAATATCGGGGTCGGCTTTCTTTTCAGGCTTTGCCGGAGCAGGTTCAAGCAGCTTACGCACCAGCTTTTCGGCATCACGAACCGTCATGCCTTTAGCCACGACGGCACGTGCGGCTTCTACCTGAAGGTCTCCTTCCAGACCGAGTAATGCACGGGCATGACCCATTTCAATATCGCCGTACTCAAGCAACAATTTAACGTCATCATTGAGATTGTTTAAGCGCAGCAGATTGGTCACGCTGGCGCGGGATTTACCTACAGCATCTGCCACTTCCTGGTGAGTCAGTTCAAATTCGTTGAGCAAACGTTGCAGAGCTTGTGCTTCCTCCATGGCATTGAGGTCTTCACGCTGAATATTTTCAATCAACGCAATAGCCACCGCAGCTTCATCAGGTACATCTTTGATCAAACAGGGAATTTCGGCCAGTTGTGCCATTTGCGAAGCTCGCCAGCGACGTTCACCCGCGATAATTTCGTACTTTTGTTCTGCCACTTTGCGAACAACGATGGGCTGGATAATGCCCTGAGAACGGATGGAAGACGCCAGGTCTTCCAGCGCTTCTGGCGACATGTCTTTGCGAGGCTGGTATTTGCCGGGTTGCAAAAACTCAACAGGTAACTTTTGCAATTCACCACTTTTTTCGAGCTGTTCCAGGTCCTGTTCCTGTTTGACATGCTGGTTACTGGTAGCCAGTAACGCATCAAGGCCTCGGCCTAGTCCTCGTTTCTTGCTCGACATGGGATCCTCAAAAGTTCTTGGTTTACTGTGTCGGCGAATTCTAACGGATTAACCCGCTTTGGCTACAGTGGATTCTCTGTCACGTCGCCGTAAAATTTCACCAGCCAATGCCAAATAGGCCTTAGCACCAGCAGAAGATTTTTCATAATACATGGCTGGCGCACCGAAACTAGGTGCCTCAGCCAAACGCACATTGCGGGGAATAACCGTACGGTAAACCTGTTCGCCAAAGTGGCGTTTTAGCTGCTCGGATACATCATTAGCCAGACGGTTACGAGGATCATACATAGTGCGCAGCACACCCTCGATTTTAAGCTCGGGATTAACCACAGAGGCCAATTTACGAATAGTATCCATCAGCGCTGTCAGCCCCTCCAACGCATAGTATTCGCACTGCATGGGCACTAAAACCGAATCTGCCGCCGCCATGGCATTGACCGTAAGTTGGTTTAGGGAAGGGGGGCAATCGATGAAAATGTAGTCGTAATAATCGCGAACCGGCTTGAGGGCATTACGTAATCTGACTTCGCGGGCAAACTGCTCCATCAGCTTGATTTCAGCCGCAGTGACATCACCGTTGGCAGCGATCAGGTGATATTTACCGGACGTTTCTTTGATAATGACGTCATCAATAGGTTTTTCTTCAATTAACAACTCATAGCAAGTCGCGTCTACGTCAAACTTATCGACGCCACTGCCCATAGTCGCATTTCCCTGCGGATCAAGATCAATTAGTAAAACCTTGCGCCGGGTTGCCGCCATGGATGCGGCAACATTCACCGCAGTGGTCGTTTTGCCTACACCGCCCTTTTGATTTGCAATGGCAATAACCTTACCCAAGACAGTCTTCCCCACGTTCAGTTAGATTTTCTGGATCTTGACCAGATGGCGTTGCGCATCCAGACCCGGTACTTCCAGCTTGACGACCTCGCAGACCTTGAAGTTCGCGGGAATTTCGTCCAATTCTTCGGCTGGAAATTGGCCCTTGAGGGCTAAAAAAGTCCCTTGAGAATCTACCAGATGCTGGCACCAGTGCAACATATCTTTTATGGATGCAAAAGCGCGGCTTAGAACGCCATCATAAGGCACATGCTGATGAAACTCTTCCACACGACTCTGCACCGCCTGAACATTGGTCAAACCAAGCTCATGAACAACTTGTTTAATAAAACGTATCCGTTTGCCCAGACTGTCTAACAGCACAAACTTTGTATCAGGCAGCATGATGGCCAGAGGAATCCCAGGTAAACCAGGCCCAGTTCCTACGTCGATATAGTGCTTACCAGTGATTTGCGGCGCAACAACCACGGAGTCAAGAATATGCCTAATCAGCATTTCCTTAGGATCGCGCACAGAGGTGAGGTTGTAGGCTTTGTTCCACTTATCCATCAACTGTACAAAACCCACAAGCTTCTCAGTCTTTGATTGCTCTACAGGCAAGCCCATTTTGACCAGATAGGTATTCAAACTGGCCAGCAATTCACTATCAATTTTCATCATCAAGCTGATTCTTTATCCAATTTTTTTAGCAAGCCCTGCTTTTTGAGGTGTACAAGCAGCAATGAGATAGCAGCAGGTGTGATCCCGGAGATCCTGGATGCTTTACCAACAGTTTCAGGGCGGGCCGATTTGAGCTTGGCCACCACTTCGTTGGACAAACCAGAAATGCCGGCATAATCCAGATCAATAGGCAGTAAGGTATTCTCATTGCGTTGCGTCCGCTCGATTTCATCTTTCTGCCGCTCGATGTAACCAGCGTACTTGATCTGAATCTCAACTTGCTCAGCAGCTTGAGGATCATTCAGGCCAGGGCCAAGATCGCTGATTTGCATCAAGTCGGCATAAGTAACTTCAGGTCGACGAACCAACTCTTCTAGTGAATGCTCGCGAGAAATCGGATTTTTCAGCTTCAGATTCAACTCAGGAACTGCTGCATGTCCAGGATGGATCCATTGACTACGCAAGCGCTGTCTTTCAACCTCAATGGCTTCCAGTTTAGCGTTAAAAGCAGACCAGCGAATATCATCCACCAGCCCCAATTCGCGACCTTTAGCGGTTAAGCGCAAATCCGCGTTATCTTCGCGCAGTAGCAAACGATATTCTGCGCGACTGGTAAACATACGATAAGGTTCCTGCGTGCCCATAGTTGCCAGATCGTCGATCAACACACCAACATAAGCCTCATCACGACGAGGTGTCCAGCTGGCTTTCCCCTGAACCTGTAATGCAGCATTCATACCTGCGATGAGCCCCTGGGCGCCGGCTTCTTCATAGCCAGTGGTACCGTTAATTTGTCCGGCAAAGAACAACCCATTAATGTACTTAGTTTCCAAAGATTGCTTGAGATCTCTGGGATCAAAAAAGTCATACTCGATGGCGTAACCTGGGCGAACAATATGAGCATTCTCAAATCCCTTGATGGAGCGCACTAATTGCCACTGAACATCAAAAGGCAAACTAGTGGAAATCCCATTCGGGTATATTTCAATGCTATTTAACCCCTCAGGTTCAACAAAGATCTGATGTGAGGTTTTATCCGCGAAACGTACGATCTTATCTTCAATAGAAGGGCAATATCTTGGCCCAATTCCTTCAATAACCCCAGCATACATCGGTGATTGATGCAGATTATTGCGGATAATTTCGTGCGTTTTCTCATTAGTATGGGTGATATAACAAGGGATCTGTCTGGGGTGATCCTGGATCTTACCCAAATAAGAAAATACCGGTAAAGGATCATCTCCAGGTTGTTCCTGCATGGCTGAAAAATCCAATGTTCTAGCGTCTAAACGCGCCGGTGTACCGGTTTTCAGTCGCCCGACTCTGAATGGCAGTGCTCGCAATCTTTGCGCCAGAGCATTGGATGGCGGATCCCCAGCCCTGCCTCCCTGATAATTCTGCAGGCCAATGTGGATAATACCACCCAGGAAAGTGCCAACAGTAAGAACAACAGCACTTGCCTGAAATTTTAATCCCATCTGGGTAACCACACCGGTCACCCGATCGTTTTCAACGATGAGATCTTCGCAAGATTGTTGAAACAAGGTCAGGTTAGGTTGCTGTTCAAGAATGTTGCGAATGGCTGCCTTGTACAGGCTACGGTCAGCTTGTGCGCGGGTCGCGCGCACTGCAGGGCCCTTGCTTGAATTCAGAGTTCTGAATTGGATCCCACCCAGATCCGCGGCAAGTGCCATAGCCCCCCCTAGGGCATCTATCTCTTTGACCAGATGGCCTTTACCTATTCCACCAATAGCAGGATTACAGGACATTTGCCCGAGTGTATCGATGTTATGTGTCAGCAACAGGGTTTTCATACCCATTCTGGATGATGCTAATGCCGCTTCTGTGCCTGCATGACCGCCACCAATGACAATCACATCAAACTTTTCTGTGTAAAACATCTTTCACTCTGACCTGCCAAAATTTGGGGCGCATATTCTATAGATTTTCCTGGCTAAACGGAACGATTAAAATTCGAGCAGGGGATCTATGCGATCCTCTGATCCGGATAAGAAAAGAAAGGATCTATTCTGATCTCTTTATTTATATTTATTATATTTAAGCAGACACGATCCTCTGGATAAGCCATTTTAATTATTACCAATCAATAACATAGGTAACGATCTTAGGTGTGAGTAATCGTTGATCTATTGGGTATAAGCTGGGATCAAAACGCGATCTTATCCACAGTCGATTTTCTTGTCTAAGTTATTCTTGCATTGATCAAAGGTTGATCACAGTAAACCTATAGATCTTATCCACAATTCCTTTATTCCTGTGGCTTCGCTGTGAATAAACTATGAGTTGATCCTGAGTAAGATCCTAAGATCTGAGTGGCGATAAGGGAGATCAGCGATCAGGAAGGTGCGGCGAGATCTGGGGATAATGATCTGAAAATGATGGCGGCGCTGACGGCGATATTTTTTGCCGTCAGCAGAAATAGTTATCTAACTTGGTTAGGAACATAGCCTGAGGTGGATTTTTTACTGGCAGATGTAAAATCGTCTGTGACTGTTTTACGTCGGCTGGGACCACTGAATCGAACTTTATAGGTGTCGTATTCCTTGATTGATTCAAAGCAATAAGGCCCCAGAGCCTGTTCAAGCCCAGTGAGATCATGATTAGTTATTAGAATACAGTTTTTATTCTGGCTATGACGCTGGCGCAGTAAGGTGCCTAACCAGCTTTGTGTGCTCTTCTTTAGTACGGTTTCGTTTACGCAGACTTCGTCTAAGATTAATAGATCCACAGACATAAGCTCCTGGGTGATCTCACGAAACTTCTGTCCTATGTCATCCTTGGCTGAATAATCATAGGAAAAGTACCGCATTTCCAGCAAGCTGGTCAGTTGACGATACAAAACGGATATTTCATAGCGATCTATAAGCTCATGCGCTATGGCGCCGGCAATATGCGATTTTCCTCGACCATAGTCCCCATAGAACACCATCATATGTGAGCCACTGGCTCGCCAGCTGGGGTCACTATGGGCGGCTATAAAAGACTGTGCAATGCTCACCGCTTCTGTGACGTCCGGACTGTCCTGAATGAGGTTGTCAAATGTCCACTTCGGATTTAAGTCAGAACGGCCGTGAATTTGCTCTATGCGCTTCCGTTTGGCATCTAGTTGCTGCTGACGTACTTCGTTGTTAGCTTGTTGTTCGTACTCTTTGCGAAGCTGCGCATAGTCTTTTACTTGCTCTACCGGTTTGGTCTTCCCCAAGGTTCGGCCGAGTTGTTCGATTTTATCCTTTAGGCTTTGCACTGTATTTCTCCACCAGTTTCTTGGCGTTTTCATCTGCTGCTACTCCGGGTGTAGCAGAAACAAATTGTTGCCCGATTTTATGTCTGCTACCCGGTGTCAGACGAGACTTTTTCAATTGTAGAACGAATCGCTGCGTCCACTGAAATTGGGTCAGGCTAATTTCCGGACGACTTAACCAATATGCGATGAACTCGCCGACGTCTTCATCAGAATACTGGTTATCCAACAAACCTACCAACTGACTTAATTCATCAAATAATCTCTGGTTTGGGCGCCAGTCGACAGACATACACTGCCAATGCAGATGTAAGGTTTGGTATTGGGTCTGTGATGCCACAACCAGAGGAAGTAGTAATTGCTGGCCATTTAAGCTGCGACTGCTAATACATTCATCGCGGCTGTCTACTAAACCAGCGTCAGCAAGTTCTCGTAATAACTGATTGATATGTCTGCCTAGACTCAGCAACGGCTGTTTACTGTTAAGCAGAGCTAGTAGTTTACGGTAGTTCAGGGGCTTGGTTAAGCCAGTTGTATTATCAGCGTCTGGTCGCAAGCCCAGGCAATAAAGTACTCTGGCTTCGTTGCTCAGAGCCCCATTTAGCGCAATCAATTCGGACTGATTCAATTGTTACCTCTGCAACCGGGATTTTATTGCGTCGCGAACTAAGTCGGATTCAAACCAGGCTACAACTTCATCTTCAGGAACGGGGTGTTGTAACACATCAATCAGTATGGGCTCAGCCAGTAGCGTGGCACCTGCGTTATTTAACAGTGTCTGCATCTGCTTGGCGCCTTCACAGAAAGTATCGTAGCTACTGTCCCCCAGTCCGACTAAAAGATAGGCAAGCTGAGGTAATTGCTGTTCTTCAAGCTGTTTGGAAAAAGGTTTTATATTGTCTGGTAGCTCACCCGCCCCATGAGTTGATGTGCAGACAAGCCATAGGGCTGAATTGTCTAAATCAGCCAGATCCGGCTTTAGATGCAGTTGGTTGGGAATTTCCATTTCCTGCAATTTTTCGACTAGTGCATCGGCAACATACTCAGTTGCACCCAACATTGAACCGACCAGTATTTCTATTTTTTGCATGTCAAAATGTGCTGATAACCTCAATGCCGGCATTATATCAAGTTGTCGACAAATTAGCCTTGATTGCTTTTATGCCTGACGGCCGTTGACTATGTTTATAGCTATAGTGAAATGATCAGCGTAGTTTTAACAGACAAGTGCTTTGTGAGATCAGAGTTGCCAATGAGCCAAGCCACTTATATTGAGGAAGCGTTGCTGTTCAGCAACGAAGATGAGGAGTTACAAAATTGTCGCGATAGCAATCAACCCTGGAAGGTGCTGATTGTTGATGATGATGAAGAAGTACACATACTGACGCGTTTGGTATTACGTGACTTAGTCTTTGAGCAGCGTCCACTGTTGTTGTTAAGTGCTAAAAGCGCGGCAGAGGCACGTAAGGTGCTAGCCGATGAGCAGGATATTGCACTGGTGTTGCTGGATGTAGTGATGGAGTCTGATGATGCAGGCTTACAGTTAGTTAAGTTTATAAGGGGGGAGCTTGGGAATGATGAAGTGCGCATTATTTTGCGCACCGGGCAACCTGGCCATGCACCAGAGCAGGAAATTATTCTCCAGTATGATATTAACGATTACAAAGGTAAGACTGAGCTAACCGTTCAGAAGCTTTTTACAGCGGTAATTGCTTCTCTTCGTACTTATATGTACATCGAAAAAGTCACGCAGTTAAATCAACATTTAGAACAAAAAGTGCAGGATCGTACCCAGGAGCTCGAAAAAGCCAACACCCGTTTACAACAATCCCTGAAACTTTTGGAAGATGGTGAAAAGGCGGGCAAACAGGTCCAGTTCAAGCTACTACCGGAAAAGGAACTTTCTTTAACTTCATTGAAGTTCTCCCATTTTTTAATGCCCTCAGAAATTATGAGTGGAGATTTCGTCGATTACTTTTCTATCGATGACCGTTATATCGGGTTTTATTTGGCGGATGTGGCTGGCCACGGGGTGTCGTCTGCTTTTATTACTATTTACCTAAAGCGCTTTATTACCACTCTGCAGGAACAATATCGTTTCAATAAGCAAACTGCACTTATCGATCCCGCCTCTGTATTGTCTATGTTGAATCAAGCATTAATCTCCGATGATTTGGGTAAGCATATTGCGATTTTTTATGCTGTGGTTGATTTGCAGTCCAATCAATTGAGCTACGCGAATGCTGGGCTCTTTCCCTGGCCGGTATTGATTCAAAATGGGCAATCCAGCTTTATAGAGACTAAAGGCACGCCGGTAGGATTGTTTGATTTTACGCAATATCAAACGAGTCAATGCCATCTGGCTGATGAATTCAGGCTATTTGTTTGTTCCGACGGCATACTCGACATCATGCAAGACAGCAATCTGGAAGATAAAATGAGTAAATTACTTGGCTGTCTGAAGCTTATACCTAAAACTCAGAATGTCTTGGCTGAGCAGTTTAAAATTACCGATTCGACCAGTTTGTCAGATGATTTGACAGTATTGAGCGTACTTCGCTAAGCGAAACTTGATTCGGAGGTGTTATGAGAGACGAACAGGTTTATTTTGCCAATCATGCGGGTTTATGTGTGTTTAAGTTTGTCGGAGAACTAAGGCATACCTCGGTGGAGGGTATGGACGGATTTATCCGTCATTTATTTGAGCAGCAACACGCATGCTCTCGGGTTTCTGTTGATTTAACTGAGACCGAATATATGGACAGCACCTGTTTGGGGTTGCTTGCTATGCTGGCCAGACTCAGCTTGAGTAACAGCAAAGGAAAACCAAACTTGTTCTGTACCAATGCCAATATGTTATTGTTGCTAAAGAGCATGTGTTTGGATCAGGTTTTTCATTTCGTCGAAGAACGCATAGAAGATATTCAGATGGATGAGTTAATTACGGAATCAACAACGGAGCCAACAGCTGATGCGCAGGCTGAGCTTATTTATCAAGCACACAAAGAACTTAGCGCACTGAGTGAAGACAATAGAAAGTTATTCCAACCGGTTGTAGAACTGATGGAGAAGGAGCGGCAAGGCAATTAAATATTGGCCTTGCCAAAAATAGGTCGCGTTGGATTATTAACAACTTTATACCTGCATAACCAGCACGTTTACACCTATTATGTTGGTGAATAATATGAACTAGTGGCTATTTACCGATACAGAAAGAGCTGAATATTCTTCCCAACAGATCGTCAGAGCTAAATTCACCTGTGATTTCGTTCAGATGTTGCTGCACTAAACGAAGTTCTTCTGCCAGTATTTCTCCGGCAATACTGCTGACCAACTGCTCGTAGCCTATATCTAAGTGTTCTGCTGCCTTTTCTAGTGCCTCCAAATGGCGTCTTCTGGCAATAAATTGCCCTTCGGTGCTAGCATCAAATCCCATACAGTCTTTTAGATGTTGAGCTAAAAGATCTATACCTTTGGCCTGGCTGGCACTCAGACGAATCAAAGTGTTTCCCTCTATCTCTGCTTTTTCAACTGGTTCACCGGATAAATCGACCTTATTGCGGATTAAGGTGACTTTTGTGCCGCTTGGGAGTCTTTCTATAAATTCGGGCCAGATTACCTTAGGATCGGTTTCGCTGGTTTCGCAGCTGTCGACCATCATTAACACCCTGTCAGCTTGGGCGATTTCCTGCCAGGCACGCTGAATACCTATTTGTTCCACCTTATCATCGCTATCTCGCAAACCTGCGGTATCAATAATATGCAGGGGCATACCATCAATATGTATGTGCTCTTTCAAAACGTCACGTGTGGTGCCGGCAATGTCGGTGACAATAGCGGCTTCTCGGCCGGCTAAGGCATTCAGCAGGCTAGATTTACCGGCATTGGGGCGACCGGCTATAACGACGCGCATTCCTTCGCGCAGGATACTTCCCTGGCGAGCTTGGGTGCGTATTGCTGATAGCTGTTGGATGATGTCTTGCAGGTCATTTTGAACTTTGCCGTCGGAGAGAAAGTCGACTTCTTCATCCGGAAAGTCGATGGCCGCTTCAACATAGATTCGCAGATGGATAACCTGTTCAACTAAGTGGTGCACTTGTTTAGAAAATTCACCCTGCAGGGAGCGAACAGCAGAGCGGGCGGCCTGTTCAGAGCTGGCATCAATCAGATCTGCGATGGCCTCTGCCTGAGCCAGGTCCATCTTATCATTCAGAAAAGCGCGTTCACTGAATTCGCCTGGACGCGCTATCCGCAGGCCATCAACGGCAAGAATGTGACGAATCAACATGTCCATAACAACCTGACCACCGTGTCCCTGGAGTTCCAGTACATCTTCGCCGGTAAAGGAATTAGGTGCCTTGAAGAACAACGCTATGCCCTGATCCAGAGGCTTTCCTTGTTCATCATGAAAAGGCAGGTATTCCGCAACACGAGGAGCAGGGACTTTACCCAGTACACGCTTGGCAACCTGCTGGGCTTGCTGGCCTGATACTCGGATGATGCCCACACTTCCTCGCCCTGGGGCGGTAGCCTGAGCAACAATGGTCGGTTGTCTGGTCATTACGCTTAATCGCGGAAATTGGTGAACTGGAATGGCTGCCCAAGGTCGGCAGATTTGACCAATGCAATGGCTTCTTGCAGGTCATCTCTTTTCTTGCCGGTAACGCGCACTTGATCACCCTGAATAGAGCTTTGCACCTTCACCTTGCTTTCCTTGATCAGTTTGCTGATCTTTTTCGCCATGTCTTGTTCAATACCTTGGCGAAACACCAATATTTGCTTATAGGTTTTACCACTGCGCTCGATACCTTTTTGCTCAATGCTTGCGGTACTGACTCCACGCTTGGCGCATTTAGAGCGCAAAATTTCCTGCATCTGTTGAAGCTGGAATTCTGCCTCTGCAATCAGCGTAACCTGATTATCTTTTTGTTCAAAACTGGCTTCTATTCCACGAAAATCAAAACGGGTATCCAGTTCGCGGATGGCGTTATCTACGGCATTTTTCACTTCAACCAGATCAATTTCAGAGACGATGTCAAAAGATGGCATGTCGGTTCCTCTAGGGTGATGAATAGGGGTATTTTACCCAACAGCTAAAGAAAAGGCCCGTATAACGGGCCTCTGAATTTGCTTTTAGTGGGATTTGATACCGCGTTTTTCCATGGATGCGTAGATCATCTTAGCCTGAACTAGAGTGATGACATTACTAATCAGCCAGTACAGTACCAGACCCGCCGGGAACCACAGGAAGAACACGCTCATCATGACTGGCATCCACTGCATGATTTTCTGCTGCATTGGATCCTGTATGGTCATAGGCTGCAGTTTCTGTAACAAGTACATACTGGCACCGGTTAGCACTGGTAGCACAAAGTAAGGGTCTTTAACTGACAAGTCGGTAATCCACAGGAAGAAGTCTGCATGACGTAGTTCAACACTTTCCAGGAATACCCAGTAAAGAGCCAGGAATATAGGCATTTGCAGCAGCAGAGGGAAACAGCCCCCCATAGGGTTCACTTTTTCCTTCTTGTACATTTCCATCATGGCCTGAGACATCTTTTGACGGTCTTCGCCATAGCGTTCTTTGAGCGCCTGCATTTTGGGTTGCAAAGCACGTAGTTTAGCCATGGATTCGTACTGAGCTTTAGTCAGCGGATACATGGCGCCTTTAACAATAATAGTGATGATAATTATGGCCAGGCCCCAGTTACCCACCAAGCCGTGGATAAATTGCAGTAACCAGAACAAGGGTTGTGAAAGCCACCACAGAATGCCGTAATCTACAGTTAAATCTAAACCTCTTGCGAGCTGTACCAGATCGTCCTGATCTTTAGGACCTGCATAAAAGGTGCTGCTTAGCTTAAGGGTTTCACCTGGCGCAAGGGTTTTCAGGCTACCTTTAAAACCAATGCTGGCGAATTCATTGTTCAAAATACGGCTGTAAAGCGTATTTTGTTCTTCTTGCGGTGGGACCCAGGCTGAAACAAAGTAATGCTGAAGCATGGCAACCCAGCCGCCTTGGGTATTTTCATTTAATTTTTCGTCTTCAATATCGTCAAAAGCATGCTTCTGATAGCGCTCTTCGGCTGTTGAATAGGCGGCGCCACGGTAGGTAGGCATAAACATGCTGCCTTCCGGACCTGCTAATGACTGCTTTAATTGTGCATATTGTTGCACATGAATAGGTGCTGCGGAGTTGTTCTGAACACTGTATTCGACGTTAATGTCATGCTTGCCTTTCTTGAAGGTAAAGGCTTTGGTAATCATTACACCATTGGCGTTTTGATAGGTAAGAGGAACTATTAAAGTGTCTTCGGTCAGATGATACTCGGTGGCCTGAACCGTATAAACTGGGCGCCCCTGAGCTGAGGAATCCGGGCCATCAGGACCAATCAGCCCACTTTGCGCGATATATTGATGGCCTGGCTCTGATGTCAGTAGCGTAAAGCTCTCAGTGGAGCCTTGAGTGACCGGGAAGTCAGCGAGCTTAGCTGACACTATGTCACCACCCTGAGTGTTTATTTGCACATCCAGGCTATCAGTTACCACGTGGATCAACTTACCCTGGGTTTCGGCCAATGCTGCCGGATGCTGGCTATCAGCAACAGGAACATCATCCGACACAGGACTACTTATGTTAGCGGTACTGCCTGCAACTTCGGCTGTTTGAACAGGCGGTTGGCCATAATCCAATTGCCATTGTTGCCACAATAAAAAGCTGACCAAGGCCAGGCCAATGAGAAGAAAGCTTCTTTGGGATTCCATAACTGACTACTTTTATCTTATGTTTTCGGCGGGACGGGATCGTCTCCCCCCGGATGTAAAGGGTGGCATTTTAATATGCGTTTGATGCTTAACCAACAACCAATCACAACACCATGGCTTTTTATTGCTCCAACAGCATATTCTGAGCAGGTCGGATTGAATCTGCATCTCGGCCCCAAAAGCGGAGAAATCCACCTTTGGTAAAGTCGAATTAGCCAGATACTGGCTGATTGCAACGCTGTTTGAGCTTTTTCCATAACCTACTCAAGAGTTCATACAACTGTTGATTGGTCAATTGATCCAACCCGGATTTGCCGACTAACACTATATCAGCACTGGGCAGATCATGTTGGTTTAGTCGAAAACTTTCTCGAATAACGCGCTTCAGGCGATTCCGGTCATGAGCTTTTTTTACTCTTTTTTTAGCGAGAGTAATACCAAGTCGGGGATGGTGTAAGCCGTTGGGTCTGGCGAGTGCAGTTAATTGCGGAGATACAGCAGGAATTGCTTGTTGGAATACATTCTCGAAATGGGTGGGAGTAAGTAACCTTAGCTCCCGAGAAAATTTATTTTCACCCACTTCGATAAATGCAATTAGGCTGATAAACGAGCACGGCCTTTAGCACGACGACTAGCTAGAACCTTGCGGCCATTTTTTGTCGCCATGCGGGCACGAAAACCGTGTGAACGTTTACGCTTTAAATTACTTGGTTGAAATGTTCTTTTCATAACCTAGTCCGCCGCTTCAATAACTGATGTTGACTCTTCAAGCACGGGGTTGTGCTTAAAAGGACGCCGAATTTTAGAGATCTATATGAAGCATGTCAACGCAATTTGCAGGGCGCTGTCGCTTTTATGTACCTTGCGCAAAATTATTATGTTAATAACCTATATATTTAATAGGGTTTATCCACAGAAAACAGCGAGTAGATCTCTAACTTATTAAAATAAAGGCTGCTTTTTATCCACTTATTGCTTTTTGGTATATGCCATTGTCACTCTGTCACTATTCTTTGTTGTCAAAATAAATTGATATTAATCAAATGGATATGTGTTTATCTAAGTTAATCCTGCAAAGCAGGAAAGATCGAACTTGAACATGTGGATAAATATGCGCAATAATTCACAGCCTTAGCGACAACAGGTCCTCACACCCAAATTTTTCGGTGTTCATTCTTTGTTCGCACGCATCCTTTTCGTCTTTTTAGCTGGTGACTTCATTGGTTCCGGCAGGAGTGCCTAATTAATGTCTTTATGGGAAGAATGTCTCAGGCGGTTACAGCAGGAGTTGCCCACTCAGCAATTCAGCATGTGGATTCGTCCGCTTCAAGCCCAGTATGACAACTCTACGCTGACGTTGTTTGCTCCTAATAGATTTGTACTGGATTGGGTGCGCGATAAGTATATTTCTCGTATATCAGAGTTGTTCGCAGAGATCTGTGCTCCAGATACGCCTCCAGCTCTGCATTTTGATGTAGGTGTAGCCAATAGCTTGCCAAGTGTCTCTGCGCCCATGCAACCAGCGGTAATACCCGTCAGTACATTTTCTGCACCACAGGTTGTTACTCACTCTCCAGTATCAGGTGTGCCACAGCAAGTCAGAGTTGAGCACAAGAGCAATATTAATCTGACCTATACCTTTGATAACTTTGTAGAGGGTAAGTCGAACCAACTGGCCAGAGCTGCTGCTAGTCAGGTAGCAGATAATCCTGGGGGCGCATATAACCCGTTGTTTATCTACGGAGGAACAGGTTTAGGTAAGACTCACCTATTGCATGCTGTTGGTAATGGACTGATGGCCAAGAATAAAGACGCTAAAGTGGTGTACATGCATTCAGAGCGTTTTGTTCAGGACATGGTTAAGGCTCTGCAGAATAATGCCATCGAAGAATTTAAGCGTTACTACCGTTCTGTCGATGCGCTGCTTATCGATGATATTCAGTTCTTTGCAAAGAAGGACCGCTCGCAGGAAGAGTTTTTTCACACTTTCAACGCGCTGTTGGAAGGTAACCAGCAGATTATTTTGACTTCTGACAGATATCCAAAAGAGATCGATGGTGTAGAAGACCGATTGAAGTCTCGTTTTGGTTGGGGCTTAACTATCGCGATTGAACCGCCAGAGCTGGAAACCCGAGTGGCGATTCTTATGAGAAAGGCGGTGGAGAATCGGATTCATTTACCGGATGAAGTGGCATTTTTTATCGCAAAGAGATTGCGGTCTAATGTGCGAGAATTAGAAGGTGCCTTGAATAGGGTTATCGCTAATGCAAACTTTACCGGGCGCCCTATTACCATTGATTTTGTCCGTGAAGCGTTACGAGATCTATTAGCCTTACAAGAAAAACTCGTTACTATAGATAACATTCAAAAAACGGTCGCTGAGTATTACAAAATTAAGGTGGCCGATATCCTCTCCAAACGGAGAAGCCGCAGTGTGGCAAGGCCAAGGCAGGTTGCTATGGCATTGGCGAAAGAATTGACTAATCACAGTTTGCCCGAGATTGGTGATGCATTTGGTGGTAGAGACCATACAACCGTCTTGCATGCCTGTCGAAAGATTGGCCAACTCCGTGAAGAGAGTCATGATATAAAAGAAGACTATCAGAATTTGATTCGAACCCTGTCGTCCTAAAAACTACAACGAGTCGCTCATGAAATTTACTATAAGTAGGGAAAACTTCTTACAACCTCTGCAGTTGGTTGCTGGTGCCGTTGAACGTCGACACACGCTGCCTATTCTGTCTAATGTGCTGATTAAAGTTAGTGAGGGTACACTATGGCTAACAGGCACGGATTTAGAGGTGGAGTTAATATCTAACGTAAGTCTGGCAGGGCAGTTCGAAGACGGTGAAATTACCGTTCCTGCCAAGAAGCTATTAGATATAGTTAAAGGATTTTCCGATGTTGGTGACGTTGAATTTTTGCTGGAGGGAAACAAAGCCCTACTGAAATCAGGACGCGGAAGATATTCCTTGTCTACACTCCCAGCGAGCGAATATCCAAACCTAGAAGACTGGCAAGGTGAGGTGGAGTTTGAGATTTCGCAGTCTCAACTAAAGCGGTTGATAGACAGCACGCATTTCTCAATGGCCCAGCAGGACGTGCGCTATTACTTAAATGGCATGTCACTGGAAACAGAAGACGGCATTATCCGCACTGTCGCCACAGACGGTCACAGATTAGCATTGTGCCGGACGCCTTACGAGGGAGCGCCGTTACCCGATCGTCAGGTTATTATTCCCAGGAAGGGGGTGATGGAGATATCACGCCTAATAGAGAATGATGATAAGTCCTTGAAGGTACAGATCGGTGCCAACCATATTCGAATCTTCTCTACTGATTTCATTTTCACCAGCAAATTAGTGGATGGCCGATTCCCAGATTATCGGAGAGTTCTGCCTAAGGATGGGGATAAGTCTCTCGAAGCCAGTAAGGAAATACTGAAGCAGGCTTTCTCTCGAGCATCTATTCTCTCTAACGAAAAATTTAGAGGTGTAAGGCTAAACCTCTCGTCAGGTGAGCTGAAGATTACAGCTAACAACCCTGAGCAAGAAGAAGCAGAGGAAATTGTTGATGTTCAGTATCAAGGTGACAGTTTAGAAATAGGTTTTAACGTTGCTTACCTGATTGATGTGTTGAACGCGCTTGGTTCTGAAAATGTTCGTATCAGCATGTCTGATTCCAACAGTAGCGCATTAATTGAAGACGCCAAAGATGATTCGGCACTCTATGTCATTATGCCAATGAGGTTGTAATCCTGCCCATCTTTTTGGCCCTAGCGGGCTTAGCATCTAAATGATACTGGAGCGTCTCCAAATCCAGCAGTTTAGGAATTTGCAGAGTGTATCGCTTATTCCTGCTGCTGGTTTAAATGTAATGTACGGTATCAACGGTAGCGGTAAATCCTCTTTACTAGAAGCTATCCATTATCTCGGTTTTGGCCGTTCTTTTCGTAGTGCTCGACATCAACATGTTATTCAACATGATGCCGATTCTTTCACCGTCTTCTGTAAGGCGATAGATGAAGAATCAACTCAGTCTGCAGCTATCGGCTATCAGCGACTGAGAAACGGCGAGTCTATTATTAGGGTAAATGGTGAACAGCTAAACCGCGCTTCTGATTTAGTTAAGTTGTTGCCTGTACAAATATTTACCCCTAATAGTGCTGAAGTCATTCACGGTGCTCCAAGTTTACGCCGTCGGTTTTTAGATTGGGGATTGTTCCACGTGGAACAGTCTTTCCTGACGTTGAATGCCCGTTATCAGCAGATTTTGGCCCACAGGAATGCATTACTTAGGAAAGGTGTATTAGGCAGCGAAGGGGCTTATTGGAATGAATCTCTAGCGGTTAGTGGGGAGCAGGTAGATAAGCTAAGGGAGAGTTACTTGGATAGGCTGGCTCCTTATATATATGCAAATCTGAGCCATTTTCTACCTGAGTTTTCCTTCGAAATTTCGTATTATAGCGGGTGGGATAGATCTAAGTCTCTGGCGGATGTTTTGAATCAAAATATGCCTAGAGACCTAAAATATGGCTTCACATCCCAAGGACCACACAAAGCGGATCTTCGTGTTAAAGCTGACGGTATAATAGCGCAAGAGGTGCTATCGAGAGGTCAGGCGAGAATGTTGATGGCTGCGCTTCTTCTTTCGCAGTCTCAGTATTTACTGACAGAGAAACGAAAGGGCTGTGTGTTCTTATTGGATGACATTGGCGCCGAGTTAGACTCGGCCAAACGAGAAGCTTTTATCAGTGAGTTACTCAATTCTTCTGCACAGATATTTGTTACTGCTGTTGAGAAGCAACATGTCGGTTTTGTAGAAGATTACAAAGATAAAAAAATGTTTCACGTGGAACATGGCCAGGTGAAAGAGGAGTAGAAGGTAAATGTCTGAAAACAACTATGATTCGTCAAGTATCAAAGTATTAAAGGGCCTGGATGCTGTCCGAAAAAGACCTGGAATGTATATCGGTGATACTGATGATGGCACCGGTCTTCACCATATGGTGTTTGAAGTTGTAGACAACTCCATTGATGAGGCGTTAGCCGGACACTGTTCTGATATCCGAATTACCATTCACAATGATGGTTCTGTATCGGTGAAAGATAACGGTCGTGGTATACCTACAGAAATTCACCCGGAAGAGGGGGTTTCTGCAGCTGAAGTAATACTTACTGTTTTGCATGCAGGCGGTAAGTTCGATGATAACTCCTATAAAGTTTCTGGTGGCTTGCACGGTGTAGGTGTATCAGTAGTAAACGCCTTGTCAGAAAAATTACAACTGCGTATTCGCCGTGGCGGCAAGATTCACGAGCAAGAATATCAGCACGGTGTGCCTCAAGCGCCTCTTGCTCCTGTCGGTGAAACAGAGGAGAGAGGTACTAGCATTCGTTTCTGGCCAAGTCCTCAAACCTTCTCTGACACTGTTTTTCACTATGACATCCTGGCTAAACGCCTTCGCGAATTGTCATTTTTGAACTCAGGTGTTTCCATTTATCTTAATGATGAACGTGACGGAAAATCAGATCATTTTTGTTACGAAGGCGGAATCAATGCATTTGTGCAGTTTCTGAATCAGAACAAAACACCAGTGCATCAGAAAGCGTTTTACTTCTCGACTGAGCGAGAGGACGGCATTAGCGTAGAAGTGGCTATGCAGTGGAATGATGGGTTTCAGGAAAACATTTATTGCTTTACCAACAATATTCCTCAACGAGATGGTGGTACGCACTTAGCCGGCTTCAGAGGAGCGTTAACCCGTACTCTGAATAACTATATGGAAAACGAAGGTCTAAACAAAAAGTCCAAGACCAACGCTAGTGGTGATGATGCCCGTGAAGGCTTGACCGCAGTTGTTTCCGTTAAAGTACCGGACCCGAAATTTTCGTCTCAGACAAAAGACAAACTGGTTTCTTCAGAAGTGAAACCTGCAGTAGAAACGACAATGGGTGAAAAGCTCCAGGAGTTTTTGTTAGAGAACCCTGCTGACGCTAAGATCATTGCTGGAAAAATTATTGATGCTGCCAGAGCGCGAGAGGCTGCCAGAAAGGCCAGAGAGATGACCCGTCGTAAGGGAGCGCTCGACCTGGCTGGATTGCCCGGCAAATTGGCGGACTGCCAAGAAAAAGACCCTGCATTGTCTGAGCTGTACATAGTGGAGGGAGATTCTGCCGGTGGGTCTGCTAAACAGGGGCGCAATCGTAAGAACCAAGCTATCTTACCTTTGAAAGGTAAGATTCTTAACGTTGAGAAAGCACGTTTTGACAAGATGCTTTCTTCGCAGGAAGTGGCAACCCTAATCACAGCCTTGGGTTGTGGTATCGGTCGGGATGAGTATGATCCAGACAAACTTCGTTATCACAGCATCATTATTATGACGGATGCTGACGTTGATGGGTCCCACATTCGTACCTTACTTTTGACCTTCTTCTATCGTCAGATGCCTGAAATTATTGAACGAGGCTATGTATATATAGCCCAGCCTCCACTTTATAAAATGAAGAAAGGTAAGCAAGAGCAATACATTAAAGATGACCCTGCTTTAACCGCCTACCTCACGACCATGGCTCTGGATAATGCATCCTTGTATGTAAACGAGAATGCACCTGCTATCTCTGGCGTTGCACTGGAGACTTTGGTTAAGCAGTTCCAGACCACTATGAGCATGATTGATAGAATCAGCCGTATCATGCCAAAAGCATTACTGATGCGTTTGGTTTATGCCGATATCCTCAACCTACAAGATCTGTCAGACCAAACTAAGCTGGCAGCAGTAGGGCAGAAGTTGGTTAAAGAACTAGAGGATTCAGAGAGTGACGGAGCTCTGTATCGTTTTGAGGTACGAGAAGACCGCGAGCGTTCAAATTGGTATGTGGTAGTGGTGATGCGCCAGCATGGTATCGACAACGAATATCGTTTAGACCATGACTTCATTGATTCCACAGAATACAAACGTATTCGAGAGCTAAATGAAGCTATCAATGGCATCATCGAGGATGGTGGTTATGTTGCCAGGGGCGAAAAAACACAGAAAGTTGATAGTTTCGCACAGGCATTGGAGTGGCTACTGGCAGAATCTAAGCGCGGTATTTATATTCAGCGCTATAAAGGATTAGGTGAGATGAACCCTACTCAGCTTTGGGAAACAACTATGGATCCTGAAAGCCGTCGCATGCTTCAAGTCACTATTGAGGACGCCATCGCTGCTGACCAACTCTTTACATGCTTAATGGGGGACCAAGTTGAACCTCGTCGAGCATTTATTGAAGAAAATGCATTAAGGGTAGCAAACCTGGATGTGTAGTAATAAAAAAGCCGGCTTCCGCCGGCTTTTTTAATTAAATCAATTAGTTATCTTGATTTCTTATTTATGGTCACTTGTGGATGGGCCGAATGCGAGAAGTCTATATAGAATTCATAAAGTCCGGTTTCGCTTGGCGTGAACTTGAAATTGTTATTGGTCATATCGCAACTAGCTTTTACGGGCTTACCTAGCTTGACCTGCTCATCATTGTCCTTTTGTAGATAGCCGCAGTTTGAACCCTCTGACCACTGAGCATCAGCAATTCTAAAATCGTAGGGTTGCCCATCGGCAATTAACTCAGCTTCACCTTTAAATAGGGTTTCTGAAAGACGCTGCATCTTATAGTTCTCATCAGCCTCCCACCAGGTAAACACACCTCGCAAATAAAGATCTTGAATTTGCTCTTGTTCTGGCAGGCTAGGGCGACTCGCACAGGCAGACAATGTCGAAAGTAGTAGGGCGATGGTAAGCGCTCTTGGCATGGCCATTCTGCGGATCCTCAATAATTCATATACGGCTTTAATATTGCGCATAGTTATAACAAATCATCCGGGGCAAAGCGAATACGCCGGACGTTTATCTAGTACCTCACAAATAAAGAAGCCCACCAATGGTGGGCCTCAATTTTCTATGCTCGGTACTAATTTAGAATTGAGATGTCTGCGACACCCAGGAACAATGTGCGCAATTCACTCAGCAGCGCTAGACGATTAGCCCTGACTGCGAGGTCTTCATCCATGACCATGACTTGATCGAAGAACAAATCGATGCATTCCCTGAGTGTGGCTAAGCTCACTAAGGCTTGCTTGTAATCCAACTGCTGCATGCTCTGCTGAACCTGTCCTTTTACCGACTCCAGTTGGCTAAGCAGTGCTTGCTCTGACGCGTCTTTCAACAAAGCTGCGTCGACTTTGTCCTGAAGTGGTTCTTCTACCTTGGCAAGGATATTGGCAACGCGTTTATTGGCCGCTGCAAGCGCCTGGGCAGCCTCTAATGTCTTAAAGTGCTGCACCGCTTTAATGCGGGCGTCAAAATCGGCAGGGCGCGACGGACGACGTGCCAATACCGATTGGATAACATCCACATCCACGCCTTGCTCCTGATACCAGGCACGGAAACGCCCTTGTACGAAGTCAAATACCTGCTCTGCCGTGTCACTATTAGTGAGTTTGTCCCCGAACAAAGTAACAGATGCACTTATTAACGGCTGTAGGTCTAAAGGTAACGCTTTTTCTACCACTATTCTTAACAGGCCAATTGCTGCTCTTCGCAACGCAAAGGGATCTTTATCACCTTTAGGTGCCTGCCCAATACCAAATATACCAACCAGGGTATCGAGTTTGTCGGCTATTGCGACCGCACAACTTATGTTAGAGCTAGGCAGCTGGTCACCTGAGAATCTTGGCATGTACTGTTCGTTCAGTGCCAAAGCAACCTCTTCATCTTCACCATCCAAACGTGCGTAATGCATTCCCATTACACCTTGCACATCTGGGAATTCCATTACCATGTTAGACATTAAGTCAGTTTTAGATAATAGACCGGCGCGCTGAGCCTGCTGTTGATTTGCGCCAAGTGCCTCGGCCACTTTGGCTGCTAAAGAGGCAATACGTTCGGACTTATCCTTCAGGGTACCCAATTGCTTTTGGAACAGTACGGTATCAAGACTTGCCAGGCGGTCTGCCAAACGTTGTTTCTTATCTGTAGTAAAGAAAAACTCTGCGTCGGCCAGGCGAGGGCGAATAACCTTCTCGTTACCTTTAACAATCTGTACAGGATCCTTGCTTTCTATATTGGTAACAAAAGCAAAGCGTGGCAGCAGCTCGCCATTTTGAGTAAACAGCGGGAAGTACTTCTGGTCGCCCTTCATAGTGTAAATAAGGGCTTCTTTGGGAACTTGCAGGAAGCTTTCCTCAAAGGAGGCGGTAAGCACTACAGGCCATTCTACCAGCGCAGTGACTTCTTCCAGCAGGCTCTCTTCCGGTTCAATGGCGGCGCCTTCGCTGCTCGCTGCCTGGGCTAGCCCTTGCCTGATAACTTCCTTTCGTTCGCGGAAGTCTGCCAGAACATAAGCACCTCGCAATAACGCCAAATAATTATCTGCATGATCCAGCGTTAGTGGAGCAGGATGATGGAACCTATGACCGGACAGGGTGGTAGATGAGCGAATACCCAATACTTCACCGTCGATAAGTTCGTTGCCAAACATCATGCAGACATTATGCACAGGACGAATAAACTCTGTGCGCTTGTTGCCCCAGCGCATAGGTTTAGGGATGGGTAAAGCTTTAAGGGCCTGATTTACCATGTCGGCAAGAATCGTTGGCAGGCTCTCACCTTTAACATTGGCCATATGCAGTAGCCACTCACCTTTATCCGTAGATAAACGTTGAGCATCCTTAATGTCTATTCCCAAACCTTGAGCCCAACCTAGTGCGGCTCGGGTAGGTTGGCCGTCAGCATCAAAAGCAGCACTGATTGCCGGTCCCCGTTTCTCTATGACCTTGTCGGCTTGCTGATAAGCAAGGCCTTTAATGTAAACGGCCAAACGTCTTGGGGAAGCAAACCAAGTCACGTCTTCTTTTGACAACTCAGCCTGTTGAAGCTGCTTATCCATTTCCTGCGCAAAGGACTCAGCCAGCTTAGTTAGCGCTTTAGGGGGCAACTCTTCTGTGCCAATTTCTATCAGTAAGTTTTCCTGGCGCATCAGTTGCTCTCCTTCTGCTTGCACATTGGGAAACCGAGGGCTTCCCTTGACTCGTAATAGCTTTGTGCACACGCCTTAGCCAGGGTTCTTACCCTGAGAATATAACGCTGGCGTTCTGTTACAGAAATCGCGTGACGGGCATCTAATAAGTTAAATGCGTGAGATGCTTTCATCACCTGCTCGTAGGCGGGCAAGGCCAAGCCTTTCTCGATAAGAGACTGGCTGTCCTTTTCACACTGGTCAAAAGTCCGGAACAGCGCTTCTACATCCGCATATTCAAAGTTGTAGGTGGATTGCTCAACTTCATTCTGATGGAATACATCGCCGTAGGTTACACGACCCATGGGACCGTCGGTCCATACCAGATCATAAATGCTATCAACACCTTGGATGTACATTGCCAGTCTTTCCAGGCCATAGGTTATTTCACCTGTTACCGGCGCGCATTCCAAACCACCTACTTGCTGGAAATAGGTGAACTGGGTAACTTCCATGCCGTTTAGCCATACTTCCCAGCCCAAACCCCAGGCGCCTAATGTGGGCGATTCCCAGTTGTCTTCGACAAAGCGGATGTCATGTACCAGAGGATCAAAACCTAGTTCAATTAATGAACCCAGATACAATTCCTGAATATTATCGGGTGAGGGCTTCAGCATGACCTGAAACTGATAGTAGTGCTGTAGTCGGTTCGGGTTCTCACCATAGCGGCCATCAGTTGGTCTGCGGCAAGGTTGAACGTAAGCGCTGCTGATTGGCTCGGGGCCGATAGAGCGGAGAAACGTCATTGGGTGGAAGGTGCCTGCACCTACTTCCATATCAAGGGGTTGAATAATCACACAGCCCTGACGTGCCCAGTAATCCTGCAGGGCTAAAATCAGTCCCTGGAAAGTCTTTATATCGAACTTTTGCATAAGATCCGGTGTTTGCTGGTTTATTTTAAAAAATGCTGCCAAGTATACCTTTTGAGCGACTTGGAAAGTAGGCAAAATTCAGGGGAATAAGCGCTGATTAGCAGAATTGAGGGATGAGATGCTAAAAGGGGCTAAGCGCACATTTGGGGGAAATTAGAAGCTCTTTAAAACTTGAATCTCTTTTAGTATTTGCGATTCCAGTTCAGCTTCATGCTCTTCGCGCTCAAGTTGCATACGGCGCCTTTCTGGCTTAGGTAACTCACTGTAGGCTTTGTGGGTTGGCATATGTTTGATGCGCCCATAGAGCTCATGTAAAGCTGGAAAACGCTCAGCATAATCAGAGGCTTGATCAAAATTTTCCAGCAGTACGCAGAGTCTGATACTGCCTTCCGATAAGCCACACTGCTGTTGGTCGAGGGCTTGCGCTATAGTCTGAATACTTTGGCGGAGGTAATCTTCTCGCTGTTTAACAGTGGCCTGTTGTTGCTGTTTCTGACGTTTTAACTGGAATAAGAGTTGCCCGGCATAAAATGCCAGGGCAGCAATAATTAATACCGCCGCCACCAGAATGATGGTTATCAGAGGCGTGAAACTCATTTCTTAAACTGATCCAGATTAATTTTTTCAAATTTATCAAGTAAGTCGTCGTCATCGTCTTGCTCAGCTTCCGGGTCAATACCCATCAGTTGGCAAAGTTCCTGATGACGTGCAAGCTTACTGTCGACATACCGTTGTTCTTCGGCAGACAGCTTATCACCGGCGTCTAAGCGGTCCATCAGCGCGTCCAGGCGGGTATCTTGCTCTATTGACTTAAGTTCTGCAGCCGGTGAGAAATACTTAGCTTTAGGCTGGGCCTCAGACTTTTCGACCACCAATGGAACGGCCTTCTTACTGCCAAGCCTGGGATCCCGGGGCGCTTTGGCGAGCTGCTCTGCCTTCTTCGGGGTTACATTATTGCGGGTGCCGGCCGGTTTGCCTGTACGACGTTTAGGCTTCCTGTCTTGCTCAGGTTGCTGTTTTTTTGCTTTGTGGGTAAATGGCTGCTTAGGCATGAAAAGTCACTCTGATTGAATGCAGCTATTTTACACCTTGTCTCGGTACAAAAACACTACATCGGGTCCAGCAATCTCTAGCCGCAAGGAATATTGCTGCGCTATCCAGGTAAAGGTTGCCTCGCTAAAAAAGCACACATGGGTTTGATCATTCTTGTAGTGCCAGTTGGCAAAGCGCTCTTTATTGATCACTCGCTTTGTCATTATGCCCAGTGTGGCTTGAGGGGCCATCAGAGTTAACCACAGCTTGAGCACCTCACCAGGTTGATAAAAATGCTCAATAGCTTCTGTACAACAAATAAAATCAAAGGTACCTGTTGGCGCAGCGGGAAGATAAAAAGGGTCATAGCCAATGGTAGGGAAGCCTGACTCACTTAGCATGTTGGCAAGCACAGGGGCAGGGCCACAGCCGTAGTCAAGACCTTTGGCGCCTTGCTTCAAACGCTGTTTCAGAGGTTCAGCAAAGCGAGACAAAAAACGCAGATAGCCTTCGTCTGTGTGACTATTTTGGTGTAGGTCGTAGATTGCCTTTTCTGCATCAGGGAGAAGTCTTTGTGCCTCATTGACAAACACCAACTGACAACAATTACACTGCCAATAGTCTCTTTTTTTATCGGCATGATAATGGCTGACAAGCTGATGGCAACAAAGGGGGCAGGGCATAATGAATGAAGCACAAAAAGAAAAGGCGATAGTCTACCTATCGCCTTTCGTATAACCAAGTGCCAGATGACACTTCTCCCGTTTTATCGTTCATCCTGAACGGTGCAGACAGCCTTATCATACGCTTCCCTTATTTTTCTTATTCGCGAAGCTTTTTTGTTATTGGTCTTCCTGACGCTTTATTGGCTTTCCGTATAATTTCCAAGAGCGAGTTAAAACGCTAAGAACAACGTATGGCTTTCCCTTCCTGGGTGCACTGTAGTCCCTGTTGTTGATGCGAAAGAATACAGGATAAAAAATATTTTACAACTTTTTTACAATGGTTTTTTTAACAAGTTTTGGCGTATTTTTTAACTAGCGTAAAGCAGAATAAACACTGCTAAGCCGCTAAAACGCAAAAACCGACCTAGTTAGGTCGGCTTTCTATAGATGCACGCTATGACTAGTACAAGCCGCCTACATACTTTGACAGCAGCTCAATATCCGCATCCGTCAGTCGCATGGCTATGTCACGCATCATACCATTAGGGTCATTCACACGCTTACCGGCGCGGAAGTCCTCTAACTGCTTTTTCACATAGGTGGCATGTTGGCCGCTTATGTCAGGGAACTTGGCTAAGCCCATGCCATCTCCGCGAGGACCGTGGCAAGCCGCACAAGCAGCAATTCCGCGCTCCATATCGCCACCCAGGAACAACTTAGAACCTGCTTGAATGACATCTTCTGGTGTGCTGCCTGCATTTGCTTTCTGCGATGAGAAGTATGCAGCCATATCCTCAATATCTTGATCTGATAGCGGGGCAGCCATACCAGACATTACCGGATCATAACGGCCTTGTTCGCCATTAGTTTGAGCACCCAGGCGCAATTCCTGCAGTTGCTTGACGATATAGCTGGAATGTTGCCCAGCAATACTTGGATACATATCCACCAAACTATTGCCATCTGCGCCATGGCAGGCGGCACAACTAGCTGACTTCGCCTTGCCTGCTTCTGCGTCACCGGCGGCAACGGCTGGAAGAGTCATGGTCAGGCAAAGCATCAGGAAGATCTTTTTCATAGTAATTCTCGTTGAGCTTTTTATGGGCTGGCTACTGGTCTTGCCGTATTTTACACATTTAATCCGGCAAAAAAATATATTCCCAAGGATTTGTAGGGTTTTAGCAACTTCTTAGTTGCTTGGCAGGGGACAATGATATACTGGCAACTTGAGTGATGTCGGTATTTGACCGATGTAAATGCATATTTTTGAGGCCGAATCGGCCTGTCGGGAGACAATGTGAGTCATTACAGCCATGCAAAATTTGTATTAAGTGCTCCGGATATTCGGCACTTAGGCGCTGATCAAGGTGTAGAAGTTGCCTTCGCTGGCCGCTCAAATGCCGGGAAGTCCAGCGCGTTAAACCGTATTACGCGTCAGAAAGGCTTAGCTAGGACTAGTAAAACCCCTGGTCGAACACAGTTGATCAACGTTTTTGAATTAGATTCTGATCGTCGTCTGATTGATTTGCCTGGTTATGGCTTCGCTCAGGTGCCGGTGGAAATGAAGAAAAAGTGGCAACGAGCATTAGGCGAATACTTGCAGCAACGAAAAAGTTTGAAAGGCTTGGTTGTGCTGATGGATATTCGTCATCCCTTCAAAGATTTGGATCAGGAATTGATTCATTGGGCGGTAAACAGCAAGTTACCAGTGCTGGCCTTGTTGACCAAAGCCGACAAGTTAAAATCTGGTCAGCGAAAAGCACAATTGCTGATGGCAAGAGAGGCTAGTTTGGCCTTTTGTGGTGACGTTACCGTGCATGCCTTCTCATCACTTACCGGTGTGGGATTAGAAAACGTTGAACAGGTACTCAACCAATGGTTTGGATTACCTAGTAAACAAGATACCTCAGATATAGCGCCCGCTTCCTGACTTTCCTCTGACCATCTGCAAAAAAAAGCCCCATCCAACAGGACGGGGCCAGACACAAACTCAGGGACACACATAAACCGTATATTCAGACGGCCGAGTTTTTGAAAAGTTCACAAGAAAATAGATTTTTTTAAAAAAAGTTTTGGATGTCGATTTTCGCGGCTTGATGAATAGGTTGGGGCATAAAAAAAGCCCCGGCAGAGCCGGGGCCTAAAGCAAAGGTCTGAAAGATAGAACATCTTACCTCTGTACCCTACAGGTTGAATAATAACCACGTTATGGATAAAAGCAAGATATTTTTGTAATTAAATTACATTGGGTTAAAGTTGTGCAACTTCTCTAGTGTGCCTCGTCCCAGTTGTCCCCGAGGCCAGCTTCTACAACCAGTGGTACATTCAAACTGGCTGCTTGTTCCATCAGCTTAATTATTTTTTGCCTGTTTTCTTCCAGATTGTGTTCTTTTATTTCAAATACGAGTTCATCGTGTACCTGCATTATCATGCGTACATCACCATCTGGTTGCTGATCAATCCAGTTATCAACGGCCAACATAGCCTTCTTGATGATATCCGCAGCTGTCCCTTGCATGGGGGCGTTAATCGCTGCTCGCTCAGCTCCCTTGCGTCGAGCGGCATTGCTGGACTTGATTTCGGGCAGATAAAGCCTGCGACCAAATACGGTACTGACATATCCCTGTTCTTTAGCACGCTCCCGGGTTGTTTCCATATATTGCAGGACACCTGGATAGCGTTCGAAGTAAAGATCCATATAGTTTTGGGCTTCGGCGCGGGGGATATCCAATTGCTGTGACAGACCAAAGGCAGACATGCCGTATATCAGGCCAAAATTGATCGCCTTCGCACTGCGTCTTTGATCAGCTGTGACTTCTTCTAAGGGAACACCAAATACTTCTGAGGCCGTCGCTCTGTGAATATCCTTTCCAGCAGCGAATGCGGTCAGCAGTCCTTGGTCTGCTGACAAGTGCGCCATGATTCTCAGTTCGATTTGAGAGTAATCTGCCGCAACTATCTTGTAGCCAGGTGATGCCACAAAAGCTTGCCTTACCCGGCGCCCTTCTTCTGTTCTTATCGGAATATTTTGTAGGTTAGGGTCAGTAGAAGACAGTCGACCCGTTGCTGCAACGGCCTGGTGATAAGAGGTGTGTACGCGCCCGGTGCGATGATTGATCATCTTGGGTAGTTTGTCGGTGTAAGTATTTTTCAGCTTGCTCAGCCCCCGGTATTCCATCAACAGCTTGGGTAGCGGGTACTGATGAGCTAATACCTGTAATACATCTTCAGATGTAGAAGGCACTCCTTTGGGGGTTTTCTTAATCACAGGCAGGTTCATTTTTTCAAATAATATTTCCTGCAACTGCTTGGGTGAACCAAGGTTAAATTCGCAGCCTGCCAGCTCGTGTACTTGCTTTTCCAGCTCAATAATGCGGCTGGCAAGTTGCTGGCTTTGATGCTTGAGCTTTTGGCTGTCTATCAGTACACCTTGTACTTCCATTTTGGACAGCACGCTGGCGAGGGGAACTTCGATGTCGGTTAATATGCTTTTAAGCTCAGAAACCTGTTCCAACTCAGGCCAAATTGCCTGGTGCAGCCTTAATGTTATATCTGCATCTTCAGCGGCATAATGTGCCGCCTGTTCAAGGGGAATTTGGTTGAAAGTAAGTTGCTTGGCGCCTTTACCGGCAATGTCTTCAAAATGGACCGTTTTATGTCCCAGGAATCGCTCAGCCAGGCTGTCCATATCGTGGCGACCAGCAACGCTGTTACTTACATAGGATTCCAGCATGGTATCAAAGGCGATGCCTTGTAAATTGATGCCATGATTGGCCAATACATTCTTGTCGTACTTTATATGCTGTCCGACTTTCAAGCATTGGGGATTCTCCAGCAACGGCTTCAATTGCTGTAGTACCCAGTTTCGATCCAACTGCTCAGGGGCATCAACATAATCATGTCCGACCGGCAGGTAAGCTGCTTCACCCGGTGCGACGGCGAAACAAAAGCCCACTAACTCCGCTTCCATATAGTCCAGACTGGTTGTTTCTGTATCTAAGGCGATAAGCGGGGCTGCCTTAAGCTTGTCCAGCCAACGCAAAAAATGTGCTTCATCCAGAATTGTTTCATATTGGTCCGCGCTAATATCAGCGGCCATTGGAGATGCAGCTGCAGTGGCGTCAACCGGTGATTCATGCGCCAGCTCCTCTAACCAGCGCTTAAACTCCAGCTCTGCGAATAATGTTGCCAGTTTTTGCTTGTCAGCCTCTCCTGGGGTTAGTTCTTCTGGTCGTAAAGGAAGCTCAACATCGGTCTTGATTGTGGCTAATTGATAAGACAGTTTGGCCTGTGTTTCATATTCTTGCATCTTCGCAGCCATGGTCTTGGCGCCGCGAAATTCAAGCTGAGCAATGTCATTCAATCTGGAATAGATGTCATCTATTCCTCCCAGTCCCTGCAGCATAGCTAAAGCACTCTTGTCACCCACGCCGGGGACGCCTGGAATGTTGTCGACCTTGTCGCCTTTAAGTGCCAACAGGTCGATAATCAGTTCTGGGGGAACGCCAAATTTCTCCACCACGCCGGTTGGATCCATCAGGGTATTGGTCATGGTGTTGATCAATGTGACGTTGTCATCAACCAACTGGGCCATGTCCTTATCCCCGGTACTGATAAGGGTTGGGATCCCGGCTTCACTCGCCTGCCTGGCTAATGTGCCGATGACATCGTCTGCTTCAACACCTTCGATCACAATAATAGGTAAGCCCATGGCTTTAATGATTTCGTGAATCGGCTCAATCTGGACTCTCAGATCATCCGGCATGGGCGGACGATGCGCTTTGTATTCCGGATAGATATCATCCCGAAAGGTCTTACCTTTCGCATCAAACACAACGGCCATGTGAGTAGGATGAAATTGCTTGATCAAGCTGCGAAGCATATTGATCACACCGTATACGGCATTGGTCGGTTGGCCTTTAGAATTGGACAGATCCCTAATGGCGTGAAAAGCCCGGAATAAATAAGAAGATCCGTCTACTAATATCAGAGGATAAGCTGGTTGTGTCGACATGGTTTGGCGCTCTGGCGTATGAATGCCGGTAAGGATGCCACAAGCGGTGAGATTCAGCCACGCCTTGCTTTATCCACAACCTTTGTATGTTGTGGATAACTTTGTTGATGAAGTTTTCTCTTGCGCAGGAGTAAGCTTTACCCAGTTACAGGCAAATGCTTAAAAGTCTTTAAAATACTGGCTTGGTATCAAAACAGGGGACATCTAGACCTGTTGTTATTCTTATAATCCTTTGTGGATAACGCACGGGGAAGGAATTTGCACTTGGCCCCAGCGGAACGCTACTCTACCATACCCCTGAGTGAAGAAAAGCCCTGATTGGTTAATTTTTAGATTGATTGGCTATGTATTTTTTAACCAAATTGCATAAGCCAGTGTCCTCGCGCTCTGGAGCAGAAAATGAACAAAGTTGCTGTGATATTAAGTGGCAGTGGTGTATTTGATGGCGCTGAAATCCATGAATCGGTGTTGACCATGTTGGCGTTAAGTCAGCGAGGCGTCGCTTACCAGTGTTTCGCCCCCGATATATCGCAATTGCATGTGGTTAATCATCTGACTGGCGATGTGGTTGAAACAGAGCCGCGCAATGTTTTAGTTGAAGCGGCCAGAATTGCCCGGGGGAATGTACTACCTGTGTCTGCATTAGCTGCCGTTGACTATGATGCTTTGTTGGTACCTGGTGGCTTTGGTGCGGCAAAGAACCTGTGTAATTTTGCCCTGGTTGGTGCAAATTGCCAGGTGGAACCCAGCGTATTAAGAGCCTGCCGGGAATTTGCTGAATTAGCCAAGCCAACTGGCTATATGTGTATAGCGCCGGTTCTGGCGGCCCGTGTTTACGGCGAAGGGGTGAGGTTAACTATAGGTAATGATAAAGAGACTGCCGATGCCTTGCGTATTATGGGTGCCGAGCATGTTGACTGTGAGGTTGATGATATCGTGGTGGATAAGACGCATAAGCTGGTTACGACCCCGGCCTATATGTTAGCGAAAGATATTGCTGAGGCCGCACAAGGGATAAACAAGCTGGTTGACGCTGTTTTAGCGTTTCGCTGAGGAATGAGGATTGGATAGTCGTGCTGACAAAATCCTGTACTTATTGAAGAATCAGGGTGAGATGACCGCACAGCAGTTGGCAGAGGCCCTGCAGATAACCGCAATGGGTGCTCGACAGCATCTATTGCAGCTTGCAGATGATGAGTTGGTCAGCCACTCTTTCCAACCTGCCCTGATTGGTCGTCCCAAGCAATATTGGCATCTTACTGAGCTTGCACAGCGACGTTTTGCGGATATGCACAGCCAGCTGAGTGTGCATCTTCTTGAATCTGTGCGAGCCGAGTTTGGTGAAAGTGGCCTGCAGCAGGTTATTGCTCGTCGGGAAACCACGATGCGCCAGGATTATCTGGCCAAGATGAGTGGCCTGACAGACTTGGTGGAAAAGTTGGATTGCCTGTGTCAGATACGTAATCGCGAAGGTTACATGGCCAGTTGGCATGAGGAGCCTGGTGTTGGGTATTGGTTTGTTGAGAATCATTGCCCAATTTGTGCCGCCGCGAGATGTAGTGACGGGTTTTGCCAGTCTGAACTGGCGTTATTTCAGGCCTGCATTGGGGATAAGTTTAAGGTACAGCGTCAGGAGCATATATTGGATGGCGCAAGGCGCTGCGCTTACCTGATTACCCGCTGCGATAAGATGTCAGTCTGATTATTCTGGGGCCAGCGGGTTGAGCCTCCGTATCGCTACGGAGACTCACTAGTCATTATTCGCTGTCCTGAATATTGACCTGCTGTAATTGACCGTATCCTTTTACCCAGTCCTTAATGATTTCTGCTTGGCCCACCACTACAAATTGTAAATTCTGGCTTGGGAAGTATTGCTCTATAAGCGACTGACTCTTATCAACCGTTAAGGCATTCACTCTTTCTGAGAAACCGTTGATAAAATCTTCATCAAAGCCATAGATAAACATATCCGACATCAGTGAGGCAAGCTGAGCAGAGGTCTCGTAATTTGGCGGGAACTGGCCTTTCACATAAGCTTTGGCCGAGTCGAGAGTCGATTGATCAATACCTTGCTTCCACAATTTCTGGTAAGTCTGTAATGCCAAGTCAATGGCTTGCTTGGTGGTATCGGTTTTTGTAAAGGTTGAAATATAGAAGCTGCCGCCTTGCTGATGAGATTCAAAACGGCTGCGGGCGCCATAAGTCAACCCAGAGTTCACGCGTAATTCGTCATTCAGCCAAGAGGTAAAACGCCCACCTAAAATGGTGTTGATAACACTGACGGCGACATAGTCTGGATTGCTCATGGCCATACCTGCGCCACCAATCATAAAGGTGCTTTCCACCGCATCGGGTTTGTCCACCAGTAGGACTTGGGCTTGCTTAGGTTGCACCGGTGTTGTCAGTTTTGCCCGCGCGGGGGCTTTTCCCTGCCAGGTCGCAAACAATTTGCTCAACTTACTTTTAAGTTGCTTGGTGTCGAAATCGCCCGCCACTATTACGGCCGTGTTGTCCGGTGTGTACCAACGCTTATGAAAGGCCTTCACATCGGCAAGTGAGATGCCGGCAACCGAGGTATTTGAACCGTCGATCTCTGCCGCATAGGGATGCCCTTTGAATAGCTGAGCGTTAAAGTAATCCTTAATGACGGCTTTTGGACTTTCCGTTTTCTGTTGCAGATTGGCCAAATAACGTTGTTTATGTTTGGCAAACTCCTGGTCGTCAAACGCCGGGGTTAACAAGCTGTCTTTAACCCATTGCAGTACCTGGTCCAGATCCTTACTGGCCAGAGAGGCTGAAACACTGGAATATTCCAGCTCAGCGTCGGCATCAAGTTGAGCGCCAATAAAGTCCAGTTTCGCTTCCAACTCGGCACGCGGCAGTTGCTGAGTTCCTAATATCAGGTTGGCGGCGGTCAGTTTGGCCAGCCCCGCCTTGCTGTCATCTACAGCCCCGGCTTTAACTGTCACCACTAAGTCGATAAGCTGCACCTCATGCTGTTCCATCAAATACAACGTCAGGCCGTTTTGTAGTGTTACTTTTTCGTACTTGGGCAAACTAAAGCCTGCAGCCCAGCTACCCAGGCTGATACACACCAGGCTGATGCAGCCAATTACCTTATAAATCTTGTTCATGGCTATCCTCCTGAGCGTCCAGAATACCTACTGTACGATTGGCCTTCTTTAGATACTGGTTGGCGACACGTTGAATGTCGGCGACCTTTAGGGCTTCCAACTTTGTTGGGGCATCAAATAGCGCGCGATAGTCACCAAAGTACATTTCGTAGGTTCCCAGGGTATTAGCCTTGCCATTGATGGTGGCCATTTCTCGGTAAAAGTCGACGAGGCGGCGATTCTTAACTTTCTGCAGTTCCTGTTCCGTAATTCCTTCTTTCTTTATTTTTTGCAACTGGGCGATGATGCCCTGTTCCAATTGAGCTGAGGTTGTACCCGGGCTTGCTACTGCATAGATGTAAAACAGATTGGGGTCTATGGATTCAGGGAAGTAAGCGAAAAGTTCTGTCGCAAGTTGTTGGGAAAAAACCAGGCTGTCCTGCAATCTGGAGCTATTTCCGGTTGCCAAAATGTCGGCCAGAACCGACAGTGCGTAATAGTCTTCATGCCGTGAATTCGGTACATGAAATGCCATCATCAAATTGGGGCTGGACACCGACGCTTTGTGCAGATAAACCCGGCGCTCACCTTTTTGCTCAGGCTCGACGGTATGGACTTCTCGTGGGGGAGTTTGGGCTGGTATACCGGCAAAGTGTTTGTTGGCCAGCTTTTTCACCTCATCGACAGTGACATCACCGGCAACCACCATGACGGCATTGTTCGGTGCGTAGTAGGTTTTGTGGTACTGCACCAGATCTTGCAGGGACCAATTCTCAATATCAGATTCGTGACCAATTACCGACCAGCTATAAGGGTGGGCGCGAAAGGCGCTGCCTTTAACTTCTTCCCAAATTGCCCGGAAGTTAGAATTCTCCAGCCCTGTGGAACGCTCTGAAATCACCACGCCTCGCTCACTTTCCACCATTTGCGGGTCGATGGCTAAATGTTCGATGCGGTCTGCTTCAAGTTCAAAAATCAAATCCAGCTGTTCGGCCGGAAACCAGTTGGTGTATACGGTCAGATTTTCCGTCGTGTAGGCATTGTTGCTGCCGCCGGCAGCCTCCATAGTACGGTCAAACTCTTTAGGGCCGTACTTCTTGGCACCATTGAACATCATATGTTCGAAAAAGTGTGAGAGGCCGGTGATGCCTGGATACTCGTTGCGCGAGCCAACTCGCCAGAATAAATAGGAGTTCGCGTTGGGAATGGAGTGATCTTCCAGAACCAGGAATTTCATGCCATTGTCGAGGCTGAAAGTCTGCACCTTATCTTCCTGGTTACCCAGCGCTGGCAAGGCCAGTGCAGACAACAGACTCCATATTGCTATTTTTTTCATCCAAATCTCCGTAGGGTAGGGATCTAGGTAGTGTAAGTTTGTCTTTATCGTTAAACCAGTTGCCCCTTGTAAGAAACCTTTTCATTCAAAGCAAAGGCAAGAACTGAAATTGGGGCTTTTGATTTGATCTCAGTCGGTCAATAATTGGGTATTGACCATGCAACCAATCAACTCCTTATGTATCGGCGTGTTTATTTGGTGGGATTCCATCCACACCTACATCGGAAAATCCGTGAAACGGCCTTGGATATGGCGTTGCCGTTGCATTTTTTTCATGCATTGCAAGGCAACGCAGAACCGGTCGATTCAGCTGCAGCGCCCCTTGATAACTTATTAGGGGAGCGCTTGCGACAGAGCATCAATCAGTTTTTGCTCGGTAGTGCCGATTGGGTTGCCTTCGCGCTGACCAGTGAATCTGAAGTCAGGTCACTGGCGGGGGAGATTGCCGTTGCGGCGGCTCAGGGCAAGGCAATTGTGTTTTTACATGATTCAGGGTCTTCAGCCAGCCCCACTTGTTTGGACCAGGTTGCCTGTTATGTGGCGGACGATTATCTGCAGCTTTTGACATTTTTGGGGCAGCGCTCAGTGAAGGTAGCTAGCTAAGGAAAATATGCAGTACCGTACAATAATTAGGATACTCGGCCTGCTGGTTGCTTTGTTTAGCGTTACCATGATTCCGCCTGCTGTCGTTTCTTTAATATATGCTGATGGGGGCGGTTTGCCCTTTATGCTGGCATTTTTCCTCTGTTTGATTACCGGAATTCTCTCCTGGTATCCCAATCGCACCCACCGCAATGAACTTAGGGCCAAAGAGGGATTTCTGATTGTTGCATTATTCTGGACCGTACTGGCCAGTTTTGGTGCATTGCCTTTCTTACTACTTGAACAACCGCAAATGTCGGTTACCGATGCTTTCTTCGAGTCCTTCTCTGGATTAACCACTACGGGGGCAACGGTAATAGAGGGAATCGACTATTTGCCCAAAGCCGTACAGTTTTACCGCCAGCAACTGCAGTGGCTGGGCGGCATGGGGATCATTGTATTGGCGGTGGCCATATTGCCGATCTTGGGCGTAGGGGGGATGCAGCTATATCGTGCTGAAATTCCAGGTCCGGTTAAAGACTCAAAAATGACCCCCAGAATTGCGGATACCGCTAAGCATCTATGGTTCATCTATCTGGGGTTAACTATTGCCTGTATGGTTGCTTATTGGGCGGCCGGAATGAACTGGTTTGACGCTATCTGCCATGCGTTTTCAACCGTTGCCATTGGGGGCTTCTCCAATTATGACGCCAGCCTGGGGCATTTCGACAGCCCCGCCATCAACATGGTTTGTGTGGCATTCTTGTGGGTGTCGGCTCTTAATTTTGCCCTGCATTACAACGCGTTTAGCAATCGCAGCCTGAAAGCGTATTGGCACGACCCGGAGTTGCGGGCGTTTTTCCTGATTCAGTTTGTGCTGGTGGCGATCTGCTTTGCCACCCTAACTGCGCATAGCTGGTATGCTGATGTGGAAACCGCTTTGGACCAAGCGCTATTTCATGCTGTTTCAATCAGTACTACAGCCGGCTTTGCGACTGACAGCTTCGCAGATTGGCCGGTATTTCTGCCGATTTTGCTTATTTTTGCCAGCTTTATTGGCGGCTGTGCCAGTTCAACCGGCGGTGGTTTGAAAGTAGTTCGAGTGCTGTTGCTGTTTTTACAAGGCAAGCGGGAAGTAGACAGGCTCATTCACCCCAAAGCCATTTACTCGGTTAAGCTGGGTGACCGTGCCCTACCTGACAGGGTAGTCGAAGCGGTGTGGGGATTCTTTTCTGCCTACACTTTAGTGTTTCTGATTATTATGATCGCCTTAGTGGCGACCGGCATGGACAATATTACTGCCTTCTCTGCGACAGCGGCCTGTCTGAACAACCTGGGACCCGGGTTGGGGGCGGTTGCTGCTAATTTTGCCGATGTCACTGATGCAGGGAAATGGTGGCTTGTACTGGCCATGTTGTTTGGGCGACTGGAAGTGTTTTCTTTGCTGGTACTTTTCTCGCCCACATTTTGGCGGAGCTAACGCTGGCCCTGAAGGTACTTGTATAAATAACGGAGAGTGCTGTCCAGAGCACTGAAACGCTGGTTTTATCACCACTATCTGATAGAGTCTGTTTGTTTACATTTCTCATACAAACGGGCTCAATGGACCAACCAAGAAACGGAGCCTCTGGGGTTAACTTATGTTTGCTTATATAGCCCGCCATCCTATTCTGGACAGTGACCGGAATGTCTATGCCTATGAACTATTATTCAGGGATGGCAGGAAAAATTGCTTTCCGGATATTCGACCGGATGAAGCCACTTCCAAAATTTTAACCGGCAGCCACCTAACGCTGGGGCTGGAAGATATTGCCTGCCACAAGACGTCTTTTATAAATTTTCACAAAGAAACCTTATTACATGGTTTCCCCAGTATGCTGGACCCCGAATCGGTGGTGGTTGAGATCGTTGAGACCGTGCCTACAGACAGCAGCATGGTGACAGCCTGTAAACAGATAAAAGACATGGGCTACAAGCTTGCTCTGGATGACCACAATTTTGACCCCAAGTGGGATATGTTCCTGCCGTACGTTGATATCATCAAAGTAGATACGCTGCGTAGTGACTATGAAACCATTGCCCGCAATATCGAGAAATTCAAACAAGCCAAGGTGCAGCTAGTTGCTGAAAAAGTGGAAACCTATGAAGACTTTAATCGTTTCCGCGATTTGGGCTTTGATTACTTCCAGGGGTTCTTCTTCGCCAAACCGGAAGTTATACGTCAGCGTAGTTTACCGACATCTAAGCTGGCACTTTTAGAGTTGCTGCAAGAGAGCAGTAACCGAGATTTTAATTTTGAGCGCGTGAATGGCATTTTCGAGCGGGATGTCGGTTTATCCTACATGCTGCTGCGTTTTATCAATAATCCTACTATTAACAAGCGTTACAAGATTTCATCGCTGCGTCATGCTCTGAATTACCTGGGTGAAGTTGAGCTTAAGAAGTTCATTTCTATTCTGGCCTTGGCCAATATGGGTGAAGAAAAGCCCATGGAACTGTTACATCTATCCTTGGTGCGGGCTAAGTTCTGTGAGCTGGTTAGTCAGGCTAAGAAAGACCAGGATAATCCGCCCAAAGGTTTTCTGGTTGGTTTGTTTTCGTTGCTGGATGCATTACTCGATCAAAGTATGGAGCATTTGGTGCAAAAGCTGCCTATCGATGAAGAGATCAAACAGGCTTTGTGTGGGCAAGAAGGGCGCTTGAGGAATTATCTGAGCCTGGCCAGGGCTTTTGAAAGTGCCAATTGGTTGGCCTTGATCAAGCTGTCAGGAGAGCTAGACCTAAGCCAGAAGATGTTGCATGGGTTGTTTAACCAAGCCATTGTTTGGGGCAATGAGATCCGTCAGACCGTTTCCCCACATTTTCCGAAATCGCAGGTCAGAACTTAAACGTTGTGGCGTAAAAATGTGCGAACGACATAAAAAGTTCACGTTGAGTGTTGACAAGATTGGTCTGACTCAATAAAGTACGCGCACTTCTCGCCCAGGTGGTGGAATTGGTAGACACGCTAGCTTCAGGTGCTAGTGGCCGAAAGGCCGTGGAGGTTCAAGTCCTCTCCTGGGCACCAATTCTTGAAAAAAGCTCTAAACGTTAGTTTAGAGCTTTTTTCTTTTCTGCTTCTGAAACCCTGATGCTCCACAGCCTTAGCCAAAGAAGAAGGCGCTGGGTTGGAAGAGTTTTTCCACGTAGCTGATAAATTTCTTGTCGACTAAAAATAATACGACGTGATCATCTGCCTCGATAACAGTATCACCATGGGCAATAATCACTTCGTCTTTACGCACGATAGCACCAATGGTGGTGCCTGGAGGGAGCTTAATGTCATTTATGGCTTTGCCCACCACTTTGGATGTATTGGCATCACCATGGGCTATGGCCTCGATGGCTTCCGCAGCACCACGTCTGAGTGAATACACATTTACAACGTCGCCGCGTCTGACGTGAGTCAGCAGGGCCGAAATAGTCGCTTGCTGTGGTGAAATGGCGATGTCTATCTCTCCACCTTGTACGAGATCCACATAAGCGCTGCGCTGAATTAATACCATGGCCTTTTGGGCGCCCATGCGCTTGGCCAGCATTGCTGACATGATGTTGGCTTCGTCGTCATTGGTAACAGCAATAAATACATCTATCTGCTCAACCTGTTCTTCCAGCAACAACTCCTGATCAGAGGCATCGCCGCAAAACACTATGGTCTTTTTCAGGTTGGAAGAAAGGTATTTGGCTCTGTCCTGATTGAACTCGATCAGTTTAACCTGATGTTTTTCTTCCAACTGCCTGGCTAAGCCGGCACCAATCAGGCCACCTCCGGCAATCATGATGCGTTTGTAGCTGGCTTCCAGCTTCTGCAACTCACTCATTACCGCGCGAATATGCTTAGTAGCAGCGATGAAGAATACTTCATCATCTGCTTCTATGACGGTGGTTCCTAAAGGGCGAATGGGTTTACCGCGACGATAGATAGCCGCTACCCGGGTTTCCACATTCGGCATATGCTCTTTTAGAGCAGAAAGTGCATGCCCAACCAGCAGGCCACCATAATAGGCCTTAACTGCGACCAGGCTGACTTTGCCCTCGGCAAACTCTACGACCTGCAAGGCTCCTGGGTAATCGATTAAGCGTTTTATCGAGCGGGTCACCAGCTGTTCCGGGGCGATCAAGTGATTCACCGGTACATCTGAGTGCTTAAATAACTGCTCTTGGTAAACTAAGTACTGCTCTGAACGGATACGCGCGATCTTGGTAGGTGTTTTAAACAGTGTGTGCGCAACCTGGCACGCCATCATATTGGTTTCATCGCTATTGGTCACGGCGATGAGCATATCGGCATCTTCTGCACCGGCTTTCTTCAGGACGTCAGGATGGGAGCCAAACCCGGATACAACCTGCAAATCCAGTCGATCTTGCAGATTACGTAAAATGTCATAATCCGAGTCAATGACGGTGATTTCGTTTTTTTCACCCACCAGGTTCTCGGCAAGGGTTCCCCCTACCTGACCGGCGCCCACAATGATGATCTTCATAGTTTGCGGTTCTTAATGTTGGTCGACGTACTGGCCAAAATCTGTAAGCCCATATTCTGTTAAGACTTTATCAGTCTCGCATAGTAGAAACCATCCATTTGCCCTTCTCCGGGCAGGATTTGCCAGCCAGGGTTGTCAGTGCTGTCTTGTGCATGTAGGGGAGAGAGCACGGCATCAGGATGATTGGCTAGAAACTGCTTAACCTGCTCGCGGTTCTCATCGGGCAGTATTGAACAGGTGGCATACAGCAAGGTGCCGCCAGGTTTTAGCATTGGCCAGACTGCCGCTAATATCCGGCGTTGCAATTCGACCAGGGGAGGGATGTCTGTACCTTTGCGTAGCCATTTGATATCAGGGTGGCGGCGGATAACCCCGGTAGCTGAGCAGGGAGCATCCAACAAAATACGATCGAATGGCTTGCCATCCCACCAAGAGGATGGATCTGCAGCATCGCCACATATCACCTGGGCATGATGACCAAGCCGTTGCAGGTTCTCTTCTACCCGCTGTAAGCGAGTTGCATCGCTATCTAATGCCAGACACTCTATGTCAGCTTGCAATTCCAGCAGGTGACAGGTTTTTCCGCCGGGGGCTGCACAAGCGTCTAATACTCGGTCTTTGCTTTGCGGGGCTAGTAATGTTGCTGCCTGCTGAGCTGCACCGTCTTGGGCGGCAAACCAACCTTGTTGGTATCCGGGTAGCTGCGTCAGATCGTAGCCTTTGCTGAGTATCAGGGCGGGTTGCTTGTCATCCGGTACCCTATATTGAATGCCCTGTTCATCCAGCGCTTGGCAAAACTCGCTTGGATTAACTCGCGCCTGGTTTACTCTTAGCCAGATGGGGGCCTTGCTGTTCATTGCCTGACTAAGGTCATCCAACTTATCGGGATAGGCTTGCTGCAATTTCTTGAATAGCCATTTAGGTAATCCGGAACGAATCTGCGCGTCATCTGGTTGCTTATCCTGCATCTCCTGGCGGATAAAATTGCGCAGACATGCATTCACCAAGCCTTTGAGCCCTGGACATTTGAGTTCCTGGCAGGCCCCCACGGTTTCAGCAACGGCGGCATGCTGAGATACTCTGCTGAAGGCCAATTGATAGAAACCAAGCAAAATCAGGTGTTCAATAACCTTCTGATTGGATTTAAGCGGTTTATTCAGTAGTTGTCTTAGCCAATACTGCAGTATTGGCAATTGACGGAGTACGCCATACAACATCTCTTGCAACCAGGCTCGGTCTTGCTCTTTGTGCTTGGCTTGCAAAGCTGGCATCAATTCTCGAAGCGAATGCCCTTGCTCTAATACCTGAAACAGGGTGCGAGCGATGTCCGCCCTTAGGGTTGAGGCTTTCAATTCAGTGTATTTCCGGGTAAAAACAGATCTTTTCTTGCATTTAGGATGTCAGCTACTGGCATGGCCTTTTTGCCTGCCAATTGGATAACCTCTAAGCGTAAGCTTTGTGCTGCTGTTGCGACCAGTATGCCTTGTTTACTGACCTCGAGAATTTCTCCTGGAACACCTTCTCTTGGTTCTACGCTGGCTTGCCACACCTTAACCGGTTGACCGTCCAATTCGAAGAAACAAACAGGCCAGGGGTTAAAAGCCCGAATATTGCGTTCCAGTTGTTCAGCATTGGCTTGCCAGTCCAATCGAGCCTCTTCTTTGGAAAGTTTTTCTGCGTAGTTTGCCAGATTGTTATCCTGAGGTTCAGCTGTGAGGGTCTCTAACTGCGCCAGAGTCTCCACCAAGGCCTTGGGACCAAGTTCCGCGAGCTTCTCATATAAGCTTGCACTGGTATCAGAAGGCTCAATTGGCAATGCTGCTTTTTGCAGCATGGCGCCAGTGTCCAGGCCCTTGTCCATCTGCATAATGGTTACGCCGGTTTGTTGGTCACCAGCCCAAATTGAACGTTGAATTGGTGCGGCACCTCGCCATCTGGGGAGCAAAGAGCCATGCACATTCAGGCAACCTAGTCGGGGAGCGTCCAGCACGGCTTGAGGTAAAATAAGTCCGTAAGCGACCACTACCATGACATCCGCGTTTAATTCGGCAAGTTGTTGTTGTGCTTCGGCACTTTTTAAGGTCTCTGGTTGGAATACCGGGATCTCATGTTGCAGGGCTAATTGCTTAACGGCACTCGGCTGCAGCTTTTTACCCCGACCCGCTGGTTGATCTGTCTTGGTATAGACGGCGATAACCTGGTGAGAAGAATTCAATAAGGCTTGCAGATGCCGGGCAGCAAAGTCAGGCGTACCGGCAAATATTATTTTCAATGACGTGCTCAACGGAACCTCAGGCTTTTTCTAACAGGCGGGCTTCTTTTTCCAGCTTCTTGCGAATTCGTTGGCGTTTCAGGGGCGATAGGTAGTCAACGAAGAGCACGCCACGAAGATGATCGAGTTCATGTTGGATACAAATAGCCAGCAATCCTTCCGCTTCAAGGGTGAACTCTTTACCTTCTCTATCCAATGCCGTCACTTTGATACGTTCGGCACGGTCGACTTTCGCGTAGTTATTAGGTACGGATAAGCAGCCTTCTTCACTAATGGTGGTACCGTGCTTTTCGGTAATTTCCGGATTGATGAATACCAATGGCTGGTCTTGATCTTCTGAAACGTCCATAACGACCAAACGCATATGAACATTCACCTGAGTGGCGGCTAAACCAATGCCATTCTCGGCTTTCATTGTTTCAAACATGTCGTCAACGAGTTTACGGATCTCGTCATTTACTTCCGCAACGGGTTTAGCGACAGTGCGCAAACGTTCATCAGGGAAACGTAGAACTTCTAATTTGGCCATTGATATCTTCAGCTACACTAGTTAATGGATCCAAGCATATGGATTCTTATACGAATTGCCATAAATGGCTATTTAATACTTGGCTTTAACGGTTATTCTAGCCCAATCGCTGGTAAAAAATAATAGCCGCTCCGTTTTGATTAGGTATGAATCAACGTCCGTAAGCATGTCGCAGTGGGGCGTGATGGTCGGCTCATTGGGGGAGTTATGCGACTTAAGTTGTCTAGATGGTTTGTATGGCTGTGCTTGTTTCCTGCCTGGTGCATGGCAATTACGGTTAAGCCAGATGCACCCGAAATATATGTGGTGAAGAAAGGGGATACCTTGTGGGATATCTCTTCGCTGTATTTGGACCAGCCCTGGCAGTGGCCTGAGCTTTGGCGTCACAACAGCCAAATTAAGAATCCTCACCTGATTTACCCTGGTGATGAACTAAGGCTGGAATGGGGGGCTGATGGCCAGCCAACGCTGGTAATGAATCGCACTGAGGAACCCAAAACAACCATTAAGCTATCACCAAGTGGTAAGCGCATTGATAAGTCTGCCACCGCCATCCCGGTGTTGCCTTGGACTGTGGTGCAACCATTTATTGAAAACGGCTTAGTCATGTCAGAAGAAGAATACCAGGCCCTGCCCAAGTTGCTTGGTGATTATGACGGAAGCATTCGCTATGCCAGTGGTGACATGGTGGTCGGTGAGTTCGGTGATACCGGGCAAGATATGTTGTTGTTACGTCAACAAGGTACGATTCGTGACATGCATGACAACGTAATTGGCGTGCAGGTTCGTCACGTAGCTGATGCCAGTTTACTGCCGACCGAGCAGGAACGTCTGATGCTGGTAAACTTGCATGACGCTAATTTTGAGGCGGTTCAGGGCGACCGCATTGGTGCCCGTTCGCTATTACAGCAAGGGCAAGATCTCGAATTGCAGGCGGTTGGAGATGTGCGTGGTCACATTATAGGTAACCTTCGCGAACACAATATGATGGGTAAACTTGATATTGTCGTTCTGGATCTAGGTGAGCAGGATGGCATACTGGCTGGCTCAGTGATGGGGATATATCTTCCCGGCCCGAAATTGGATACCAGCGATACGCCGGATTACGCAGAAAGTGACACTTGGCTGTTTGGTCTGGCTGAAAATGAGAATGTTGTTACCGCTCCTCCTTTGAAAGTAGGGGAGCTGGTTGTGTTCAGGGTGTTTGAAAATACAAGCTACGGGTTGATTGTCAAAGCCTCTAACATCATCAAAAGAGGCGCCTTGGTCGCTCATCCGTAGGTCATCATGACTGTGCAAGGATTAGCATGTCTACTGAAGCGGAGTTGTATGCATGGCTCGTATTGGACCAGGTCCCTGGGCTTGGTTCTGATGAACTGGAACAGCTAACTCAATTAACGTCAAACAACGCATCCGCATTGTTTGATCTTGAAGACCAACAGTTGCGGCAGCTTGGCTGGAAAGCAAAGCAAGTTGCCGCGTTCAGAAATCCAGACAAAGCCTGGATTGACGATGCGTTGCACTGGCTGCAAAGTTCGCCGGAACATGCCATCCTAACTTACCGAAGCGATACGTACCCTAAGCTTCTTCAACAACTGTTTCGCCCTCCCGTAGTCCTTTACTGTAAAGGCAATGTTTCACTGCTTGATGAACCGCAACTGGCAATAGTGGGCAGTCGTAATCCAACACCAACGGGTCATCAGTTTGCATTTGATATTGCTGCCCAACTGGTAGCTGCGGGGCTGGTGGTTACCAGCGGATTAGCTTTGGGTATTGATGGCTGGGCACACAAAGGCGCACTTGAAGCTAAAGGTAAAACTATTGCCGTCTTGGGCTCTGGGCTGGCTAAGCCTTATCCGCGCAGAAATGTCGGCCTGTCAGAGCAAATATGCAATGGCGGTGGGTGCCTGATATCAGAGTTTGCGCCGCAATTGGGGGCGAGGGCCGAACATTTTCCGAGGCGCAATCGTATAATTAGCGGCTTAAGTTTGGGAACCCTGGTGGTCGAGGCCGCTATTCGCAGTGGTTCGTTGATTACTGCCAGATGTGCATTGGAGCAAGGTCGGGATGTATTTGCTGTTCCGGGCAGCATCTTTAATCCTCTTGCTCAGGGTTGTCATTATTTAATCAAACAGGGGGCCAAGCTGGTGGAAGGTGTTGAAGACATTCTCGAAGAATATCAAAATCTTGCTTTAGGACGGCAAAATTATGCCTGTTCTCAACAGGAAAAAAGTGATGAGAATGGCTTGGCAAAGGATATATTGTTGGGTAGTGTAGAATTTGAAGTCACATCTATAGATGTGATTGCACAGCGCAGCGGCTTGCCGGTGACACAAGTGCTTGCACAATTACTAGAATATGAGCTGCGTGGCCTGGTAGCTGCCGTCCCCGGTGGTTACGTCAAGTTGAGGGGAAAATAGTATGTTTGACATCCTCATGTATCTGTTCGAAAACTTCATCCATAGTGAAACCGAGATTCGCGTCGACCAAGACGAGTTGACCGATGAACTGGTGCGTGCCGGTTTTCATCATGATGAGATCTACAAAGCCTTGTCCTGGTTGGAGAAGCTGGCAGCTTTGCAAGAGTCCGATACCAATCCCTATCTGGCTCATATGTCTGCAATGCCTGTCACTCGTATCTTCACACAGGAAGAGGAGATGCGACTGGACGTTGAATGTCGAGGCTTTTTGATGTTCTTAGAGCAAATCAAAGTGCTTGATGCCAGTACCCGTGAAATGGTGATTGACCGGGTGATGGAGATCGATGCAGCAGAGTTTTGCCTGGAAGATCTCAAATGGGTAGTGTTGATGGTACTGTTTAATGTACCCGGCAAGGAAAACGCCTACGCGCAAATGGAAGACCTACTGTTCGAGGAGCCTGAAGGGCCTCTGCACTAGCGTTATTGCCTACCTACAACGCTTAGATATTAAGCGAGCTCTGATTATGACATAATCCGTTTATGTCAAAGATAGATCACTCCCTATTTAACGCCGACGAACATGCTCTGGAGCATGCCTATGGCAATTGCCCTTTGTGTGATGCCAAGTTGCAAATTCGTTCGGGTAAAAGTGGACCTTTCCTCGGTTGCAGTCGTTATCCACACTGCCATTTCAGTAAACCGCTGCATGAATACCAAAGCCACGAAGTAAAAGTGATTGAAGGGGCGCAGTGCCCTGAATGTCAATCTCCTCTGGCGGTGAAGAAAGGCCGATTTGGTTTGTTCATCGGTTGCACCAACTTTCCACAATGCCACCATATTGAAAAACTCGAGCAAAAGCAGGAAAGCCTGGTTAGCTGCCCACAATGTAAAACCGGGAAACTGCATAGACGTACAAATAAGTATGGAAAGAGTTTTTTTGCCTGTGATGGCTATCCAGATTGTCGCTATCTGCTGAATTTTCCGCCTGTGGCGAAAAGCTGCTCTGCTTGTGGTTGGCCTATTATGATGCGCAAAGGGCATACCTTGGTTTGCCCACAGAAGGCTTGTCAGCATAAGGAAACGGATGACTAACTGGCATTGCACTTCGGCAAGCTTATATTAATATGCCGGCAAACTGGTAAACCTAGTATGGGAAGTCCTGTCTTGAACTTTGATGCAGAATTAAAATCGGCCTTTGATGATGGGGAAATTTTTGCTTATCCAACCGAAGCGGTTTTCGGTTTGGGTTGCGACCCGGATAACGAACAAGCAGTGATGAAAATCCTGGAGTTAAAACAAAGGCCTGTCGAAAAAGGCGTGATTTTAATTGCCAGTAACTATTCGCAATTATTCCCTTATGTCAAGGACGAAGCGATTCCAATGGACCGTCGCACAGAGATCGTATCCAGCTGGCCAGGACCGCACACTTGGTTGCTACCTAAATCCGATAAAGCACCAGATTGGATCACCGGCGGTTCTCCGTTGATTGCGGTGCGGGTTACTGCTCACCCTGTGGTACGAGCCTTGTGTGATTTCCTCGGCAAGCCACTTGTGTCAACCAGCGCTAATTTGGCAGGTCATGAGCCAGCCAGAACGGCGGCAGAGGTGGAACAGGAGTTTGGTGAAAAAGTCAGAATCATTCATGCGCAGGTTGGACAACAAGCCCAGCCTACCCAGATCCGCCACGGTCTGACTGGTCAAGTTATCAGAGCCTAGGAACAAATCATGTCCAATGTAAATTTAGAGCAGGTAAAGCAGTTTTTACTGGGTTTACAAAACAGTATTTGCCAGACACTTGAGTTGGTCGATGGCAAAGGGAATTTTGTGGAAGATAACTGGCAGCGCGAAGAAGGTGGCGGCGGCCGCACCCGGGTGATGCGTAAAGGGCAAGTAATAGAGCAGGGCGGTGTGAACTTCTCTCATGTGTTCGGGACACAGCTTCCCCCATCAGCGACTGCAGCCCGGCCTGAACTGGCAGGACGCAGTTTCCAGGCTATGGGGGTATCTTTAGTTATTCATCCGCATAACCCCTTTGTGCCCACCTCCCATGCCAATGTGCGCTTTTTTGTGGCAGAGAAAGACGGTGAAGCACCTGTATGGTGGTTTGGTGGCGGTTTTGATTTAACGCCTTTTTATCCATTCCGAGAAGATGTTCAGCATTGGCACAATGTCGCACGTAACTTGTGCCTGCCTTTTGGCGATGACGTTTACCCTAAGTACAAGCAATGGTGCGATGATTACTTTTTCCTCAAGCATCGTAATGAAACCCGTGGTGTAGGTGGTTTGTTCTTCGATGATTTGAATGAATGGGGCTTTGAAAAGAGCTTTGCCTTTATGCAGGCCGTGGGGAATGGCTATCTGGATGCCTATGTACCCATCATTGAAAATCGTAAACAAATGCCTTTTGGTGAACAGGAGCGTGAATTCCAGTTGTATCGTCGTGGTCGCTATGTGGAATTCAACCTGGTGTACGACCGTGGCACCTTGTTTGGTTTGCAAACCGGCGGCCGCACAGAGTCTATTTTGATGTCTATGCCACCACTGGCTCGCTGGGAATATGATTACACGCCATTACCTGGAAGCAGGGAAGAGCAGTTGTACCAGCACTACCTCAAACCTGTGGACTGGCTGGCCGAGATTTAATCCTGATTTTTCATATGCTGCGCCAAAGGCACCAGATTTTGCCAGATAATCTGGCGCAGCCTCTTGTCTTCAACGCATTGTTTTAGTGCGAGATTCATACAATACAACCATTGGCTGATCATCAGGCCATTCACCGGAGCGTGTAGGTGCCGGGCTCTTAATCTGGGATGGCCGTATTTTTGCTCAAACAGAGGCGGTCCGCCTAGCCAACCACTCATGAATTCAAAAAATTTCTGGCGGGTTTCGGTCAGATCGGCTTTGTGAATGGCCAACAACTCTGCGGCTTTTGGATCCGTCTGCATAATGTCATAGAAGCAATTGCACAGGCGTGCGGTCACTTGTTCCCCTCCAATCATTTGATAGAGGCTGGTGGGTTTGTCGTCAGCTTGTTTCTGGGTTAGGCTCCCCAGCCAATCAGTCATTTTCTTAAGTACCATGGATCAATACGCTGTCTTCGGTAATCCCATTGCGCATAGCAAGTCACCTTTTATTCATAAGATGTTTGCCGAGCAAACCGGACAATCATTGGAGTATTCGGCGATCTTATCACCCCTTGATGGTTTTGCGGATACCATCCAGGCCTTCATTACGTCTGGAGGTAAGGGGGCAAATGTGACGGTTCCTTTTAAAGAGCAGGCTTATAAGCTGGCTGACCAACTGTCGGAAGCGGCTGAACAGGCCGGGGCGGTGAATACCCTTACTTATAAAGAAGGGAAATTATTTGGTGACAATACAGACGGCATCGGATTGGTCAAAGACCTGCTATTTCATGGTGTGGTACTGCAAGGTAAAAAGATCCTGATCATTGGTGCAGGTGGCGCAACCCGAGGCGTGGTGTTACCTATCCTGGAACAAACCCCGGCCTCGTTGCATATTGCTAACCGTACTGCAGAGAAAGCATTAAACCTGGCTAAACACTTCGCTTCGTTTGCCAGGGTTACCGGCAGTGGCCTGAATGATATTCCCGATACTTCCTTTGATCTTATTATCAATGCCTCATCATCAAGCTTATCCGGTGATGCCCCCAACATAGATGCTGCCTATATGGTTAATAAGCCGGTGTGCTACGACATGGTATACGGTAAAGAAGACACGGCGTTTAATCTTTGGTGCCAACAGCAAGGAGCAAGCATGACCCTGGATGGTCTGGGTATGCTGGTCGAGCAGGCGGCGCAAAGTTTCTATTTATGGCGGGGAGTAATGCCCGACACCCAGCCGGTTCGTCAGGCATTAAGGAATATGCTGGCTCAGTCCTGAGCCAGATAATCTTCTTTTAATTCTACATAGTTAATGGCGGACTGTTTAAGAAACGCCAGTTCACTGTCGGTAAGTCTGCGGGCCTGTTTCACTGGGCTGCCGACATACAGGTAACCTGATTCCAGGGTTTTACCAGGTGGCACTAAGCTTCCCGCGCCAATAAATATGTCATCTCCGACTATGGCGCCGTCCATAATAATTGCACCCATTCCAACTAAAATACGGTTTCCCAGTGTGCAGCCATGTAACATGCACTTATGACCGACAGTGACATCATCGCCTATTATTAGCGGATAACCGGCCGGATGCTGCGTCGACTTCCTCGTTACGTGTAGTACGGTACCATCCTGAACATTAGTGCGAGCACCAATACGGATATGATTAACATCACCTCGGGCCGCAACTAATGGCCAAATACTGCTGTCATCGCCTAATTCAATGTCACCTTTTAATACAGCACTGTCATCAACGTAGCAATTTTGCCCAAGTTTGGGATATGCCTTCTTATAAAATCCTAAGCTCATTTCACTCTTTTCCGCTGTTTGAACAGGAGTATAGTAGCAAAAATGGACGTTTAATGCCTTAAATGCTCAATAACTCATCAAACGATAAATTTTCTGCAAAAACCAGTTGACGGCTTCGCTGAAATCTCTAGAATGCGCACCACTTCGACGGGGTAGCCCGGCAGGCCAGGAAGGCAGAAGGATTCAGGGAACGGCAAGCAACGAAAGAATAAAAAGTTGCTTGACACAGAAAACGGATAGCGTAGAATGCGCGTCCCGCTTGAGAGAGGGAAGCCTCACTTAAGCCGCCTGATAAGGCACTGTTCTTTAACAATTAGCAACGAGACAATCTGTGTGGGCACTCGTTAACGAGTGTCGGCTCAAGAAATTCATGATTTACATTTAATTGAAGAGTTTGATCATGGCTCAGATTGAACGCTGGCGGCAGGCCTAACACATGCAAGTCGAGCGGTAGCACAGAGGAGCTTGCT
>NZ_JAFKCS010000240.1 GCF_017255015.1 Bowmanella yangjiangensis
GGCCTGACCCTGACCCATTTCTGAGCGCTGCGTGTTTCAGGGTGGACAACGCGTTCTCGTCCACCGGAAGGCGCTCGCCACACCGACATCTTCAATGGCCTGGCCCGTCGCCACTCGGCGGCAGCGGGCCGGGCCACCGTTACCAGGAACTCTTCATGCGTTTTTCCAACCTGTCCCTGCTGGGGCTCTGCATCACCCTGGCCGCTTGCCAGAGCCATGGCCCGCAAGAGGACGTCTCGGCCGTGCCGAACGTCGTGCTCAGCGATGCGCTGATCGCCAGCGAAAACACCCAGTGGCTGGCGCCGCTGCCCTTTCTGCCGGGGGCCGAGCGCCTGCAGGTCGGCGCCCGCAGCCTGCAGGTCGTCGACGCCGACGGCCAGGTGCTGAGCGAGCTGGCGGGGCGTTTCGCTACCCTCGACCAGCGTGCCGACGAGCGTGGCGTGCTGGTTGCCACGCTCGACAAGCGGCGTCAGCAGGCCCTGCTGGTGCGCCTCGACGACGCGCAGCAGTGGAGCGCGCCGCACTACCTGCCGAAGACCCGCTTCGCCATCGAAGGGCTGTGCCTGTATCGCGACGAAGCGCGCAACGACTTCCTCTTCCTGGTCGGCGAGGAGGGCATCGGCGAACAGTGGCTGGTGGCCGAGCACGGCCGACCGCTGGCGCAGGCGCAGCGGGTGCGGGCGCTGAGCCTGCCGCCGCAGAGCAGCTTCTGCCAGGTCGATGACAGCTCCGCCAGCCTCTACGTCAACGAGGAAGGCGTGGGCCTGTGGCGCTACGCCGCCGCTGCCGAGGCGCCGCTGCTGCGTGAGCCGGTGGAGCTGGTCGCGCCCTTCGGCGAGCTGCAGGACGCCGGCGGCATGGCGGTGCTGCCCGATGCCCTGCTGCTGCTGGATCCGGCCGCCGCCAACCTGCACCTGTTCCAGCGCCACGCCGCACAGTGGCAGCGTGCCGCTGTGCTGAACCTGGCCGGGCTGGACGAGCCGGAGCAGGTCAGTGCCCGGCGCACGGCGCAGGGGCTCGAGCTGCTGCTGGTGGCCGACGATGGCGCCCGTCGCGCCGCGCTGAACTGGCAGCCCGAGAGCGCTGAAGCGCCGCCGGCGGTGCCGGTGGTCACCCCCCTGGTGCAGAGCGAGGTCGCGCCGAGCCTGGGCGATGCGGCGGACGACCCGGCGATCTGGGTCAATCACGCACAGCCCGAGCGCAGCCGCGTGCTGGGCACCGACAAGC
>NZ_JAFKCS010000241.1 GCF_017255015.1 Bowmanella yangjiangensis
GCGCGCGAGCACGCGCCAGCACGGGCACCTCGGCGCTGGCGGCCATCTGCCGGGTATACACCTCCACCAGGCGACCATGCTCATCCAGCCCCGGCAGCGCGTTGTGGCCCAGGTCGAAGGCCTTGAGCAGGTCCTCCCGCGGCACACCGATCTGCACCGAGCGGAATTCCTCGTTCATGCAGGCGGTCACCTGCTCGTCCGTTCTGCCTCCCTGCAGCAGGTGGCGGCGTACGTCACCGTTGGTCACCACGCCGAGCAAGCGCATGTCATCAGCGACCACGAAGGATATCTGCAGAGCGCCAGCCTCGATGCATTCGATGGCGTCGAGAATGCTCTGCCGTTCGCGGATGCTGAGGGTTTGCGCGAGCAGGCTCATGATCAGGACTCCATCCGAAAGTCATTGGCGTAGCGATCGAGCGACTCCGGCGTACCGATATCGATGAAGCGACCGCTGTACTCGATGACACTCACGGCCTCTCGGGCCAGCAACTCGGGCAGCAGTTCCTGCTCCATCGAGCACGCACGCACGGCAGCGCTGACGAAGGTATCGCAGGTGAAAGCGTAGACGCCCGCGTTGATCAGGCCCGCTCCTCCACGACCTTTCTCCAGCAACGCCTGCAGCTGGCCAGCGGCATCGATCTCGAGGCTGCCGTAACGACTGCGTTCGTCCACACGTGCCGCCAGCAGCGCATTGCCGGCCCCCTGCATCATCAGCCGGTAGCCATCGACATCGACGAAGGTATCGGCGTTGAGCACCAGGTAGCGGCCCTGCGCAGGCTGCTCACGCAACGCGTTGAGCAGCGCGCCCCCCGTGCCCATCGGGCTGGACTCGACCACCAGCGTCAGTGGCAGCCCTGCGTCACGCGCCAGGCCAGCGAGCTGCTCGGCCACCTGCTCGGCTCGATAATGGGCGCAGAGCACCGCCTCGCTGATACCGGCGCGCGCCAGCTGACGCAGCACGCGCGCCAGGAAAGGCTCTCCGTGCACCGGCACCAGCGCCTTCTGCGCATCGGTCACGCTGCGCAGGCGCGTGCCGAAACCACCGCAGAGCACATAGGCACGCATCAGCGCAGCCTCCGCACGTAGGTTTCCAGGCTGCACGCGGCATGCTCCAGATGATCCTCGGTGAGCCCCGGCCAAAGACCGATCCAGAAGGTGTCACGCATCACCTTGTCGGTCACTGTCAGCTCACCGCTCACACGGTATTGCTGGCCTTGCATGTAG
>NZ_JAFKCS010000242.1 GCF_017255015.1 Bowmanella yangjiangensis
GATATCAGCCTGCCGATTCACGCGGACGACGGCCACCTGGCCGGCGTGCTGGCCAGCCACCTGTCCTGGGCCTGGGCCGACGAGGTGCGCCGGTCGATCCTGGCGCCGAGCCAGGACCGCCACCTGGTCGAATTCTTCGTGATCGGCCAGGATCGCAACATTCTTCTCGGCCCGCGCGCCATGATCGGCCAGAAGCTGGAACTACCCGTTCTCGGCGAACTGCAGCCTGGCCAGAGCCGCTGGAAGATTCAGCGCTGGCCCGACGGCAAGGAGTACCTGACCGGCCTCACCCTGAGCCAGGGCTATCAGGACTACCCCGGCCTGGGCTGGACGGTGGTCGCGCGCCAGTCGCTGGAGCAGGCCTATGCCCCAGCCTATGAACTGCGCTCCGACATCATCGTGCTGGGCGCTGGCCTGGCCGCGATCTTCGCCTTTCTCGGCTGGATGATCAGCGGCTACTTCACCCGCCCGCTGCAGGACATCGCCAGCGCAGCGGATCGCCTCAGCGCCGGCGAGGCGACGGAAATCCCCGAATTGCAGGGCAGCCGCGAAGTACGCCAGCTGAGCCATTCGATCCGCCACCTGGTGGAAAGCCTGACCCAGCAGCAGACGGCCCTCGGCGTGATGGAAAGCCTGGCTCACCACGACGCACTCACCGGGCTGCCCAACCGTATCGCCCTGGAGAAATTCCTGCCCATGGCACAGCAGCGCAGCCGCCTGCTGCAGGGCTGCCTGGCCCTGCTGTACCTCGACCTGGACGGTTTCAAACCGATCAACGACACCCACGGCCACGCGGGTGGCGACCAACTGCTGGCCGAAGTCGCACAGCGCCTGCGCCACTGCCTGCGCGAGGGCGACATGGTCGCGCGCCTGGGTGGCGACGAGTTCGTGATGGTGCTGCTGGTGCCCGAGCAGGACGCCCAGCGTCATGCTCAGCTGGTGGCCGAACGCACCATCGCCGCACTCGGCATGCCCATCACGCTGGAGGCGGGAGAGGTCAACATCGGCTGCAGTGTCGGCGGCGCGATCTGGCCACAGGATCACGACAACCTGGGCAACGTCCTGCAACTGGCCGACCTGGCGCTCTACCAGGCCAAGCACGGGGGGCGCAACTGCGCCCGTTTCCATCAGCCAGCGGCTGACCTCAGCTGAGCGCGACGGCCTGGGGCGCAACGACGCTCGCCGGGCGCTGCGCATCCTCGGCGATCATCTGCGCGGCCTT
>NZ_JAFKCS010000243.1 GCF_017255015.1 Bowmanella yangjiangensis
CTGGATGTTCCAGCGCGAGTGGGTGGAGAACGGCGACTGGGCGCGGATCCAGCAGTGCAGCGCCGAGGCCTTGCAGCTGTTGGGCTGAAGCAGGGCGCTCGATCAATTTCCGTCCAAGGTCACTTATATGGTCATCTAGTTGAATGATGACTTAATAGTGGCGCCATGATATCGTCGACCGATCAGTCACTTCCGAGTGCCGTGGTTAGCGTGCTGGCAACAAGAACAATTCTCCAGCGGATATCCAATCCCCATTCCTTGGACGGAGAATTTCATGAGCAAATGGCTCGGCAATGTCAGTGTCACCCTCAAGCTCGCTATCAGTTTCGGCCTCGTGCTTCTGCTTACCCTGCTTCTGGCGATCACCGGCTGGGACGGTATCGGCCGCCTCATCGAGCGCGGCCAGCGGGTCATCGAGATCAATGAGGTCAACAACCTGCTCGATGACCTGAGGGTCAACCGCGTGCGTTACGTGATGAGCAACGGCGACAAGGCGCTGGGAGACGAGATGCAGCGTGCGCTCGACCTCTACCGCGCCTCGCACGAGCGCATCATGGGCAACTTCAGGTCGGCCGATAACATCCGCCTGCTCAAGCAGCAGAACGGCCAGATCGCCCATTATCAGGAGGCCCTGACGACCATGCGCAGCGCCTTCACCGACGCCGCTGCGACGCGCCAGGAGATGGGCCGCCTGGCCCGTGAAGTCTTCGCCGAGATCGAGGCCCTCGACGCGGTGATCGCGCGCATGCCGGAGTACGACCCGCAGCGGCAGGTGCGCTACCGGGCCATGCGTGATGCCAAGGAAGGCATCCAGCTGATGCGCTACGAGGTGCGTGGCTACACCGCCAAGGTCAATGCCGACAGCGAAGCCGCGGTGGTTCGCCAGGTGCAGCGAACCGCCGACAGCCTGGCTCAGCTCGAGGTGTCGATGGGCAGCGAGAGTGCGGCGCAGGTCGAAGCCATTCAGCGTGGCTTCGACAGCTACCGGGCGGTGGTGACGGCCTTCCAGCAGGCCAACACGGCGGCGATCGCGGCGCGTGACGAACTGGACCGGACCGGCAACGAAATCGTCAAACTGAGCGATCAGCTCATCCACAACCAGGTGCTGCAGCGTGACAGCGATACGGCCGCCGCCAAGTCCATGCAGCTGATCACCACGCTGGTGGCACTGGCCATCGGCATCGGTTCGGCGATCCTGATCACCCGG
>NZ_JAFKCS010000244.1 GCF_017255015.1 Bowmanella yangjiangensis
TGTAGATGGCATCGGCGCCATGCAGGATGGCCTCGCGGGCGATCTCGACATCACGCGCAGGGCTGAGCAGTTCCAGGTGGTTCTTGGGCAGGGACATGGTGATTTCTTTTATCAGGCTGGGCACACGGGCAAGGTGCGCATTGTAGCGGCCTGATGACCCTGCGGCACCTGGGCGTGATCAACGGCGCTCCGTGCTGCCGTCCAGGCCCTGCAACTCCGGGCGTGTGCCGAAGACCTGCATGACGTCGCCCAGCGACATCCACCAGTCGTCATGCCATTTCAGCACGCGCAGGCGTTTGTCGGCGGTGTTCAGCTGTCGGTAGCTGGGCAGCCCCACGCTGCTGAACAGGTGCGGCAGCAGGGTCTGGTACAGCCAGGTGCGCAGGCGGCGTGCGCGCGGGCTGGCGTCGTTCAGGCTGAGGCGCAGCAGGTTCTCCAGGTCGATCATGGCCTGGGGCGTTTCCTCGTTGCCGAACAGGATGCCTTCCGGGCGGCACAGGCGCAGCAGCGAGGCGTTCCAGTCATCCATCTCCAGTGCCTGGCAAACGGGGCCGGCGGCGAACCAGAAGTGTCCGTCGGGCGTGCGCTGGACCGTGAAGCGGATGTCTTCGAAGCTGGGGTGGAGTGGGCTGATCATGGCGCTCTCCTTGTGCACGAAACAGCGATCGGTGAAATGCGATGAAATCATGAATTTCATATAAAATACAACAGACTGTTCAATCTAGCGTGGGGGCGGAATTTAACGTCCGCGTCCATGACCGAGAAATCCGAATTCGCCCAGCGGCTGCGTAGCGCCATGCTCGCAGCTGGATATCCAGACCGCCCAGCCGTGCTCGAACGCGAGTTCAACTCGCGCTATTGGGGACGTTCGGTGACGTTTCAGGCTGTTTCGCGCTGGCTGCGTGGCGAGTCGATCCCTTCCCAGGACAAGCTGCAGGTCCTGGCCGAGTGGCTGCGCATCGAGCCGCAGGTGCTGCGCTTCGGTGAGCGGGCCGGGGTGACGGTGCGCGAGCAGCGCGGGCGCTGGGAGGACCCCAAGTTCTACCAGGAACGCGAAGTCATCGAGACCTTTCTCGGCCTGCCTGCGCAGCAGCGCAAGGTGGTGCGTGAGGTGGTGATGGCCCTGGCCCTGGCGGCCAAGGCCAACGGTGAAGGCGAGCGCTGACGGGGCGGTGGCGTCACCGATAGAAGGCTGAGGGC
>NZ_JAFKCS010000245.1 GCF_017255015.1 Bowmanella yangjiangensis
AGGCGCCACCGGCCTTGACGATGGCCAGCAGGGCCACCACCAGCTCGACGCTGCGCTCGGCCGCCACCCCCACCAGTACGTCCGGGCCCACACCTTGAGCGCGCAACCAGCGTGCCAGCTGGTTGGCGCGCTGGTGCAGCTCGCGATAGCTCAGGCGCTGCGCGCCGAACTGCAGCGCCAGGGCGTCCGGGGTTTGCGCGGCCTGCTGCTGCAGCAGCGCTTGCAGTTGCACACCATCGGGGAACGCCGCCTCGGTGGCGTTCCAGCCACCAAGCAGCTGCTCGCGTTCCGCGCCTGCCAGCATCGACAAATCCCCCAGACGGCGCTCGGCACTCTCGGCCATCGCCAGCAGCAAGCGCTCGAAGTGCTCACGCAGGCGCTCCACCTGACTGGACGCCAGGCGGTCGGCACGGTAGGCGTAACGGATATCCAGGCACTCGTCAGCACTGGCCACCAGGGCCAGGGCGAAATGGGTGCTCTCGACCGGGCGCTGGCCGAGTACGCGCAGGCTGTCACCGCCGCCAGCAAGCGCACTGTCCATGGGAAAATTCTCGAACACCAGAATGCTGTCGAACAACGCCTGGCCCGGCTTCCCGGCCCAGCGCTGGATATCGTGCAACGGGCTGTGCTCGAACTCGCGAACGTGCAGGTTGAGCGCTTGCAGATCTCGCAACCAGTCGCCAACGGCCCATTGCGGCTGAATTTCATGGGCAATCGGCAAGGTATTGATGAACAGACCGAGCAGGCTCTGTGCACTCGGTAGCTCAGCCGGACGCCCGGCGACGGTGGCGCCGAAGCAGGGTCTCGCCTGCCCGGTGTAGCGCTGTAGAAGCAGCAGCCAGGCACCCTGCAACAGGGTGTTGAGAGTCACACGCTGGGCCTGGGCAAATTGCTGCAGACCACGGGTCAGCTCGGCGCTCAAACGGCCGTGCACCTCACGCGCAGGCTCTGCGGCAGCATGCCCCAACGCACCAGCCAGCAGGGTCGGTTCGTCGAGCGAGACCAGGCGCTCGCGCCAGAAGCGCTCACCGGCGGCGGCGTCCCGAGTCTGCAGCCAGTTGATGTAGTCGCGGTACTGGCCGAACTGCGCCGGCAGCGTTTCACCCCGGTAGAGTGCCAGCACCTCACCCACTTGCCGAGCGCTGCTCCAGCCGTCGGAGATCAGGTGGTGGCAGGTCCACAGCAGGTGGTAGC
>NZ_JAFKCS010000246.1 GCF_017255015.1 Bowmanella yangjiangensis
GAACCTGGGCAGCGAAGTGGATATCGAGTCGCAGACCGACAGTGCGCCGAGCAAGGAGGCGATGCGCGAGAAGATCGCCGCCATCGTCGCCGCCAACCCGCAGACCCAGGTCTACGTGCGCGCCGACCAGCATGCCGACTATGCCTCGGTGGTCGCCGGCATCGCCGAGTTGCAGCGTGGCGGTATCAGCCGCCTGGGCCTGATCACCGAGGCGCCCTGACATGAGCAGCATGACCCTGGAAATGCCCGCGCCGCGTCTGGCCTGGCCGGCCTGGCGCGAGCATGGCCTCGCCATTGGCGTCGCCATCGCCCTGCATGCCGGCCTGGCCTATGTGCTGCTGCACCTGGCCCACCAGGCGCCGCTGCCGACACCGCTTGCCACGGTACTCACCACCGAGCTGATCAGCCTGCCGGCCCCCGTGGTTCAACCGCCGGCGCCCGTTGTCGCCGAACCGGCAGTGGCGCCGCCGGCGGAAGCGCCGGTCGAGGTGCCTGCACCCGAACAGGCGGACCTGGCCTTCAAGAGGGCCGAGCAGGCGCGTGAGGAACAGGCGCTGCGCTTGCAGCGTGAACGTCAGCAGCGGCGTGCCGAGGCGCAGCGCCAGGAGCGTCTGGCCCGCGAAGAGGCGGCGCGTCAGGCGCAGTTGGAAGCGCAGCAGTTGGCCGAGGCCCGCCGGCTCGAAGCCGAGCGCGTGGCGGCGGCGAATGCCGCAGCCGCTGCGGCGCGCGCCGAGGCGCAGGCGGCTAGCCGCCAGTACCTGCCCATCGCCAAGCAGGCGCCGGACTATCCGGCCAAGGCGCTGGAACGCAAGATCGAGGGCGAATGCACGGTGGCCTATACGGTGAACGCTGCCGGGCGTGTGGAAGACCCGCAGGTGGTCGGCAATTGCCATCCGTTCTTCGTCAAACCGTCACTGGCTGCGGCCAGGACCTTTCGCTACCAACCGCGCGTGGTCAACGGCCAGGCGGTGGCGGTGGCCAACGTGAAGAACACCTTCAGCTACCGCATCGAATAGGGGCCGGGCGACTCAGGGCAGTTGCAGGTCTTCGCCTCTGGCCTGCAGGCGCTGGTAGGCATGGTCGAGCGCGTCGCGCAGCTGTACGGCATCCGCCGCGTGGCGGGAGACGATCAGCTTGAGCTGCAGGCGCTGCACCTCGACGAACGGCAGCTCGCCGATACCGAG
>NZ_JAFKCS010000247.1 GCF_017255015.1 Bowmanella yangjiangensis
CAGGCCATGGTCGAGGCGATTCGTCGGGTCGATGAGCAAACCCCGCACAGCGAAACCGTGCGGGGTTGAACGGGACTACCAGCGGCGCTCGTTGCTGCGCCGCTGCTCGCTGTAGCTGCGCCCATTGGAGTAGCGCTGCGGGGTGCTCCGTCCGGTGTCCCAGCCGCGCAGGACCTTGACGCCACGCTGTTCCTGGCGCCGCGCGTCACGCTGCCTGTCATGGCGTGGCTGCTCGTGACGCTTGTAGTCGTCGCGGTAGTGCGGCGCGTAGCCATAGCGTTGACGCGGTTGCGGCGCCGGCACGTAGCGGGGTGGCGCCTGGTACTGGCGACGGCGGTCGTCGTAGTAATAGCGCGACGTCACGTACACCGGTGGCGAATAATCGTGACGGTAGCCGTTGTAGTAGGCGTGATTGCGGTAGCCGCGATCGTGGTCGTAGCCATACACCGCACAACCGCCGAGCGGCAGGATCAGCAACGTGGCAAGCAGGATTCTGTAGAACATGGGAGCCTCCACAGGGGAAGCGGGCCAGTGGCCCGGAAGCGGATCAGCAACGACCCTTCTTGGCCTGCCCCGGAGGGCAGTGCGAAGGACCACCACCGTCACCGATATCGACGCCGATACCTGGCAACCGCAGGCTGCAGCCCGACAGACCGGTGGCCAGGCTGGCGGCCAGCAACAAGGTGCAGAGGGTTTTCATCAGCAACTCCCCTTCATGCGATGCCCCGGCGGGCAGAAGTAGCCGCCGTTGGAGTGGCCGCGGCCATCCAGATCGACACGAATCACGTCAGGGTCACCTACCCGCGCATGCACGCCCGGCGCGCTGAAGCTGCAGCCGCCCAGCAGCAACGCCAATGTCATCACAGTCAAACCACGCATATTGGAATACTCCTCGATTTCCAGAAGGCTGCTGGACAGGCAGCGGCCCGGTGGTCACGGCGCTATTCAGCATGACTGTTCGACAATATGGACTGAGTCACGTTCCGTGCAGCCGAGTGACCAGGATCACAGGCCCGTCACGTTCGCTGGCACACTCCTCGCTTAGCATGGCCCGCAGCGGGAAAGCGTGGCGCTGCCTCAACACAATGGCCGACTAGGGTTCCGGCTCGTCCGATGACGAGTGGCTGGTCCGAGAGTGGGCGACATCATCTGCGGGGGGGAGCCGGGAG
>NZ_JAFKCS010000248.1 GCF_017255015.1 Bowmanella yangjiangensis
GCCATCAGTCACTTCGGCCGCTTCGCCCTGATCGCCATGGGGCTGGGCTTCGTGCTCGGCTATGTGCTGCTGCCTCTGGCCAGCGACTACACCAGCTTCCTGCTCGTCATGGCGCTGTTTCTCCTGCCCCTGGGCGCCTGGGCGGCCATCAACCCACTGGCGACGCTGGCCATCGCGCTGTCGTTGAGCAGCATCAACTTCCAGGGACACTACGCGCCGTATGACCTCGGTTTCTTTCTGGAAAGCACCTGCGGCACGCTGGTCGGCGTCTATTGCGCCTTCATGTGCGCGGCCCTCTTCCGCCGCTGGGGCGCACAGCCCATTCTCGATCGCCTGGAGCGCCAGGACAGGCGGGCGTTGCAGCGCCTCAACGCTCACGTGAACGAGCAGGAGCTGGCGCGCTTCCAGAACACCACGCTGGATCGCATCACCGCTCAGGGTCCCCGGCTTGCCGCCATCGGCCAGGGGGCAGAAATCCCCAACCTGCTTGCCCGCCTGGAGGCCGGAATCAATCTGGCCAGACTGCGCCTGGCCAGTGCCAACGGCCAGGAACCTGCCGTCCTGACGAGCGAGCTGTGGCAGCACCCGTTGCCGCGTGACGAGCAGACACGACGCCGCTTGCTCGGCCAGCTGGACGCCGGCCTGGACGCAGCCTGGCAGCGCCACGACAGCCGACAGCTACGCCCCCTGACCTGGCTGCGCCTGCGCCTGTTCCCCAACGCCGCCGACTGGAGCCCGCGTGATGATCGGTGAAATCAACCTCGACGGCCTGTACATCTCGCCCTTGCTGTTGTGCCTGATCGCAGCCTTCGTCCTGCGCCTGGGCCTGTCTCGACTACTTGCCTGGACCGGCGCCTACCGACTCGTCGCCCAGCGCCCCCTGTTCGACACCGCCCTTTACCTGTTGCTGACTGGCGGGCTGTTTCACGGCCTGCAGCTACTGACCACCCCATGAGGACCGCATGACTCGTCCCACCCCACTCCGCGTGCTACGCCCGCTGGTGACCCTGGCAGCAGTACTGGGCGCCGCGCTTGTCCTCTGGCAGCTCTACCTCTACTACACCTACGCACCGCAGACCCGCGACGGCAAACTGCGTGCGGATGTGGTGCCGCTGGCGACTGACGTATCGGGGAAGGTGGAAGCCGTC
>NZ_JAFKCS010000249.1 GCF_017255015.1 Bowmanella yangjiangensis
CGCGGTTATCCACAGAGCGAGCTGGCCGGACCAGGACTGGGTGCAAGGAACGCTCAGCGACATAGAGGAGAAGGTCGCAGCCAAGGACTTCCGCCGCACGGCGCTGATCCTCGTCGGCCGCGTGCTCGACCCGGGCGCCTTCGCCGAGTCGGCGCTGTACGACGCCGCGCACCGTCATCTCTATCGCCCAGGCAGCGACTGAGCCGAGCTGCGCTGGCGATAAACTGCACAAAGCGCTGGAGCCCTTGTAGACAGGTGCCTGCAGCACCTTATCAACAGGTTAGAAAAGAACTTATCCCAACTCTTTGTGGATAGCCCTGAAACAAGGCTCAGTTTTTGTACAACTGCCTGAAACGCCCTGAACACAAGGACTTCAGCCAGGTATCACGAGGATATCCACAGGATGATCCACGCCAACTGTTAGCAACCGCTCAAAGCTGTACTTCCAACCGCTTGATACCCACCGCCCGCAACTCGACCACCAGCTCGTCGAGGCTGGCAAAGCTCTCGACCTGTTCGGCCGCATCCACCAGGAAGAAGCTGCGCCCGGCGTCTTTCTTGAAGAAGACGATCCACTCGGCGGTATTGGCCGGGTTCGCCATGATCTGGGTGTCGAACATGACCCCTTCAGCCGTTCTGCGTTTTACATCCGCACGTTTCATCGTCTCTCCCGTTTCAACCTGACTGCAATGTCCTGCCATCGCACCTGCCATGCGAACAGCCCCCACAGTTTAAAGGATGGCGCCCCCTGTTGAAGAAACTGGCGAAACGTGGCTATATGATTCATATATATTTCATATAGAAGGGAGGCCTCATGGGTATCGTCAACATCGATGACGAACTGCACGACCAGATTCGCCGGGCGAGCAGTGTGTCGCATCGCTCCATCAATGCTCAGGCCGGGTTCTGGATTCGCATAGGCATGCTCTGCGAAATGAACCCGACGCTGAGTTTCAACGACGTGATGGCGGCCGAGATGCGCGCAGCCGGCATCACCGTGCAGCCGGCCCTGGCAGCGACCTCATGACCAAGACCGCGCAGGAGATAGCGCTGATGGCCGAGTCCGGCAGGTTGCTGGCGTCGGTGTTCGGCTATCTCGATCGTCTGGATCTGCTCGGCCTGTCGACGCTGCAGGTCAACGACCTT
>NZ_JAFKCS010000025.1 GCF_017255015.1 Bowmanella yangjiangensis
TCAAGCAACTTTTTATTCTTTCGTTGCTTGCCGTTCCCTGAATCCTTCTGCCTTCCTGGCCTGCCGGGCTACCCCGTCGAAGTGGTGCGCATTCTAGAGATTTCAGCGAAGCCGTCAACTGGTTTTTTAAGATTTATTAAGTTTTGTAGTTCAACCGATTATTTTCCAGCCAATTGGCTTGTTTTTGTTTCGTTTTGTTTATTTCTTGTTACTCTTGAACTCCTTTTCCGTACGAGAGTCCAAGTCGAGACTCAGTCGTTTTGACACCTTCGGAAGTCTGTTCATGAGAAAATTATTATATTCGGTAGTGTTATTGGCCGTGACAGGGACGACGGCAGTAGCAACAGAAACATCCGAGACAACAAATAAGAACAGGGAAACAATAGAATTTATTCAAAGGCAAGTCGCACAGAACATGTCGATAGGCCGGGCAATAAAGAGTATCGTCAGTCACTACCCTCAAGATGTAGAGGTAGTAGTAGGCACCGCCTTGGATTTGTATCCGGATCAATATAAAGAGGTGATCCATGCCGCAATATCCGCGCAGCCCGCATTAACAGAAGACGTTGTGCGCATTGCTTTGGAAAAAGGCATCACCAGTTGCACTAATATAGTAGAGACAGCCATTAACGCTGAACCCAGCTATGTTGACTTTGTTGCTAGCGCCGCCGTCTATTCCACACCTGAAGAGCTAGACGATATTGTCAGAGTAGCGGTGGTCACTGAGCCAAATTCTGCAGATGCGATAGTGCGCTCTGTTGCCAAAGCTCACCCTAATAAGCTTGTTGATATTATTAAAACCGCGATGGAAGCCGTTCCATTTGTTGGTGAGTACATAGTAGACGCTTTATTAGCGGCATATCCTGATAATGCAGATGAGGTGGTGACCACTGCAATCAAAGAGTCCGCTTCTCATCATGAGAATCTACAGCGAATTCTTGAGACGGCTCGCAGTGCAGGCTTAACGGATGAACAACTTACCCAGTACGCAATTAATGCTGGAGCCAATGCTGAGGAAGTCGCAGCAATATTGAAAGGTGACTAACGATTTTCTTCAGGTAATAAAAAAACCGGGCTAAGCCCGGTTTTTTTATTTAACAGACAACTTATTCAGCTGCTGCTTCTTCGGTAGCTGCTTCTTCTGCAACTGGGCGGTCTACCAGTTCAACATATGCCATAGGGGCATTGTCACCAGTACGGAAACCACATTTCAAAATACGAATGTAGCCTCCTGGACGCTCGGTATAACGAGGACCCAGTTCATTAAACAACTTACCTACTACCTCTTTATCACCAGTGCGAGCAAAGGCCAAACGGCGATTTGCAACACTGTCTTGCTTAGCAAGTGTAATCAGAGGCTCAATAACGCGACGCAGTTCTTTCGCCTTAGGCAAAGTAGTTTTGATGATTTCGTGTTTCACCAAAGAACCTGCCATATTGCGGAACATCGCTTGACGATGGCTGCTGTTGCGATTTAACTGACGACCACTCTTACGATGGCGCATGGTTCTTTCCTTCTTAACAAATCAGTTTAACTTGCGACCTGATTAGTCTTTCTCAGCAATACTCTCTGGTGGCCAGTTTTCCAGGCGCATACCCAATGAGAGTCCGCGAGAAGCGAGCACGTCTTTGATCTCAGTCAGAGACTTCTTACCCAGGTTAGGGGTTTTGAGCAGCTCTACTTCTGTGCGCTGGACCAGGTCACCAATGTACTGGATAGCTTCTGCTTTCAAACAGTTGGCAGAACGTACAGTCAATTCCAGATCATCTACAGGGCGAAGCAGAATCGGATCAAATTCCGGCTTCTCTTCTTTAGCCACTGGCTCTTTAATATCGCGCAGTTCTACGAAGGCATCCAATTGCTCAGCTAAAATAGTAGCAGAACGACGGATGGCTTCTTCTGGGTCGATAGTGCCATTGGTTTCCATATCGATAATCAGTTTGTCCAAGTCTGTGCGCTGTTCAACACGAGCAGACTCAACACTGTATGCAATACGTTCTACAGGACTGAAAGAGGCATCCACTAACAAACGACCAATAGGTCTGTCGTCTTCTTCAGAGGTACGACGGGTAGCAGCAGGAATATAGCCACGGCCCATTTCCACCTTAATGCGCATGCTGATAGAGGCTTCGCCTGTCAGCGTACAAATCTGGTGCTCAGGGTTTACGATAGTGACGTCACCATCGTGCTGGATATCGCCTGCAACTACCGGGCCTGCACCAGACTTAACCAGGGTCAGGGTGGCTTCATTCTTACCTTCGAGACGAACGGCCAAACCTTTAAGGTTCAACAGAATCTCGATAACGTCTTCCTGGACGCCTTCCTTAGTGCTGTACTCGTGCAATACACCGTCAATTTCTACTTCAGTTACCGCGCAACCAGGCATGGATGAAAGCAGAATACGACGTAATGCGTTTCCGAGTGTATGACCGAAACCACGCTCCAAAGGCTCAAGTGTTACCTTAGCGCGGGTTTTGGATACGTTATCAATCTCGACTAACCTTGGTTTAAGGAATTCAGTTACAGAACCCGACATTGTTTCCTCTCTTTGACCTTCTTTACTTACTGTAAAGTTCGACGATCAGCTGTTCGTTAATTTCGGCAGACAAGTCGCTACGCTCTGGAATGCGCTTAAATACGCCTTCCATCTTCTTGCTGTCCACTTCTATCCAAGTAGGCTTTTCGCGCTGATCGGCAAGCTCAAGAGCAGCCACGATACGAGCTTGCTTCTTAGCTTTTTCACGAACAGACACAACGTCTTCAGCAGATACGCTAAAAGAAGGAACGTTAACAACTTTACCATTGACCAGAATGGCCTTGTGACTAACCAACTGACGCGCTTCAGAGCGAGTGCTGGCGAATCCCATGCGGTAAACCACGTTGTCAAGACGCTGTTCAAGCAATTGCAGCAGGTTTTCACCTGTGTTGCCTTTCAGACGTGCTGCTTCTTTGTAGTAGTTACGGAATTGCTTTTCCAGCACGCCGAACATACGACGAACTTTCTGCTTCTCACGCAACTGCACACCATAATCAGACAAACGGCCACGACGGGCACCGTGCTGACCAGGCGCAGTATCAATTTTACATTTCGAGTCAATTGCTCGAACGCCACTTTTCAGGAACAGGTCTGTTCCCTCGCGGCGGCTAAGTTTGAGTTTGGGACCCAAATATCTTGCCATGATCTTTCTCCAACTGTCCTAAAACGCTGCTTATACGCGACGTTTCTTAGGTGGACGACAACCGTTGTGAGGAATAGGAGTCACATCGGTAATGTTAGTGATACGGTAACCTGTTGCATTCAGGGCACGGATCGCAGACTCACGGCCTGGACCTGGACCTTTTACAAACACTTCTAGGTTTTTCAAACCGTATTCCTGGGCCGCAACACCGGCGCGCTCGGCAGCAACCTGAGCAGCGAAAGGCGTAGACTTACGTGAACCACGGAAGCCTGAACCACCGGAAGTTGCCCAAGACAGGGCATTACCTTGACGGTCAGTGATAGTCACTATCGTGTTGTTGAAAGAGGCATGGATATGAGCCATACCATCAGCAACCTGGCGTTTTACGCGCTTACGAGTACGTACTGGTGCTTTTGCCATAAATCCCCCCGCTTACTTCTTAATCGGCTTACGAGGACCTTTACGGGTGCGCGCATTAGTTTTAGTGCGCTGTCCACGTACAGGCAAGCTGCGACGGTGGCGCAAGCCACGGAAACAACCTAGGTCCATCAAACGTTTGATGCTCATTGACACTTCACGACGCAGGTCACCTTCAACAGTGAACTTGGCTACTTCGTCACGCAGCTTGTCAATTTGCGTTTCATCAAGATCTTTGATCTTGGTAGTCTCTGCAACACCAGCGGCCGCACAAATGCTCTTCGCACGTGTAGCACCGATACCGAAGATCGCTTGGACAGCGATGACGGCATGCTTGTGTTCAGGGATGTTAATGCCAGCGATACGGGCCACTAACAGCACTCCTATAGTTAAATTGTCGTCAGCCTAAAAAGCCCGCTAGGATACTTATCCAACGACAAAATTGCAAATTAAGCTCTCAAAAAGAGCTTGTTGTTGATTAGCCTTGCCTTTGCTTATGCTTAGGGTCGCTGCTACAAATCACACGCACAACACCGTTGCGCTTGATGATTTTGCAGTTACGGCAAATCGCTTTGACAGATGCACGAACTTTCATTTCGTTACTCCGTAAATGCCTTTCTTATCGACCGAAGCCTTTAAGATTGGCTTTCTTCAGAACAGACTCATACTGATGAGACATCAAATGGGTCTGGACCTGTGCCATAAAGTCCATGATTACCACAACGATAATCAGTAAAGATGTACCGCCAAAGTAGAACTGCACGTTCCAGGCAATCATCATGAACTCGGGCACCAAACAAATAAAGGTAATGTACAGGGCACCGGCCAAAGTCAGGCGTGTCATCACTTTATCGATATAGCGAGATGTCTGTTCACCAGGGCGAATACCAGGCACAAAGGCACCGGATTTCTTCAGGTTATCTGCTGTCTCGCGCGGGTTAAACACCAACGCAGTATAGAAGAAACAGAAGAAAATTATCGCTGCTGCATACAACATGGCATGCAGAGGTTGCCCGGGGGACAACATCAAAGACACATCCTGCAACCAGGACAGCGCTTCATTCTGACCAAACCAGCTCGCCAGTGTACCTGGGAACAGGATGATACTGGAAGCAAAGATTGGTGGAATAACACCCGCCATGTTGACTTTCAGTGGCAAATGCGTGCTTTGCGCAGCAAATACCTTACGGCCTTGCTGACGTTTAGCGTAGTTGACCACGATACGACGTTGGCCACGCTCAACAAACACCACGAAATACGTCACAGCGACGACAATCACACCAATCAGGACCAGGAACAGGAAGTTCAAATCTCCCTGTCTGGCTTGCTCCACAGTTTGACCGATAGCTGAAGGTAAACCTGCAACTATACCGGTGAAGATCAGAATGGAGATCCCATTGCCGATACCACGCTCAGTGATCTGCTCACCCAGCCACATCAGGAACATAGTTCCGGTGACCAGACTGACCACTGCTGTAAAGTAGAAGCCGAAACCAGGATTAATCACCAAGCCCTGCATCAGGTTTGGCAAGCCAGTGGCAATGGCTATTGCCTGGAAGATCGACAGTACCAAGGTAAGATACCTGGTGTACTGGCTGATCTTACGACGACCTGCTTCACCTTCCTTTTTCAGTTCCGCCATCTGAGGATGAACAACCGTCAACAACTGCATGATGATGGACGCTGAAATATAAGGCATGATGCCAAGCGCCAGGATTGATGCACGCTCTAAAGCACCACCGGAGAACATGTTGAACATTTCTACGATGGTACCTTTCTGCTGTTCGAACAAACTCGCCAGCACCGCAGCATCAATACCAGGAATAGGCACGAAAGAACCAAGCCTGAATACGATAATCGCACCCAAGACAAATAACAGCCTTGATTTAAGCTCGGTCAAACCGCCTTTGGCGCCTGAATCCAATCCTGGTTTAGCCATTTAGCTTATTCCTCTACTTTACCGCCAGCAGCTTCGATAGCTTCACGGGCGCCTTTAGTTACCTTCAAGCCGTTTACAGTAACAGCGCGAGCGATGTCACCACTTTTCATTACTTTAACGTGCAGCACGTCTTTCTTAACCAGACCTGCAGCTTTTAAAGTTTCAAGTGACACAACTTCACCTTCTACCTTAGCAATTTCAGCCAACGTAACTTGGTCAGTAACCAGAGACTTACGAGAGGTGAAACCGAACTTAGGCAGACGGCGCTGAATAGGCATCTGACCGCCTTCGAAACCAGCGCGTACGGTACCGCCAGAACGAGAAGTCTGACCTTTGTGACCACGGCCACCGGTTTTACCCAAACCAGAACCGATACCACGGCCCAAACGCTTGGATGATTTTTTAGCTCCAGGTGCAGGAGCAATCGTATTCAAATGCATGAGTTACTCCTCAACTATCTCAACCATGTAGTTGACTTTGTTGATCATACCGCGAACAGCAGGAGTGTCTTCCAACTCACGAACATGACCAATACGACGCAGACCCAAACCAGTCAACGTAGCCTTATGGCTAGGCAGACGAGCGATTGAGCTCTTGGTTTGTCTTACTTTGATTGTCTTAGCCATGATTCATTACCCCAAAATCTGTTCTACGGACAATCCACGCTTAGCCGCAACCTGCTCTGGAGACTTCATATCCACCAGGGCATTGATAGTTGCACGCACTACGTTGATTGGGTTGGTAGAGCCGTAACATTTTGAAAGTACGTTCTGTACGCCAGCGACTTCCAGTACTGCACGCATCGCACCACCGGCAATAATACCGGTACCTTCAGATGCAGGCTGCATGTAAACCTGAGAGCCAGAATGACGACCCTTAATTGGGTGCTGAAGGGTATTACCGTTCAGACCTACAGTAACCAGGTTACGACGCGCTTTTTCCATCGCTTTTTGAATCGCGGAAGGAACTTCGCGGGCTTTACCGTAACCGAAGCCAACACGACCGTTACCGTCACCAACTACTGTCAACGCGGTGAAGCTCATGATGCGTCCACCTTTAACAGTCTTGGCTACACGGTTTACGGCAATCAGCTTCTCTAACAGTTCACCGTTTTGAACTTCTACTTTAGCCATAATCTACTCCTAGAACTGAAGACCTGCTTCGCGAGCAGCATCAGCCAATGCCTTCACTCGACCGTGATACTTGAAACCGCTGCGATCGAAAGACACTTCAGTAATGCCTTTTTCGATTGCGCGTTGTGCGATCACTTTGCCCACTGCAGTAGCAGCATCTGCATTACCTGTTACTTTCAGGTCTTTACGCAGATCGGCTTCAACAGTAGAGGCAGCCGCCAGCACTTCTGAGCCGTTAGCGGCAATCAGCTGTGCATAGATGTGACGGGGAGTACGGTGTACTACCAGGCGGGTTGCGCCCAGTTCACTGATCTTTTTGCGAGCGCGAGTCGCGCGACGCAAACGAGCTGTTTTCTTATCCATCGTATCAACCCCTTACTTTTTCTTGGCTTCTTTACGACGCACAACTTCATCGGCGTAACGAACACCTTTGCCTTTGTAAGGCTCTGGTGGACGGTATCCACGGATGTTAGCTGCAACCTGACCTACTTGCTGCTTGTCGGCGCCTTTAACGACGATTTCAGTCTGAGTAGGAGTCTCTACGCTAACGCCAGTAGGCATTTCGTAGACTACGGGGTGAGAGAAACCCAGAGTCAGGTTCAGTTTGTTACCTTGTGCTGAAGCACGGTAACCAACACCCTGCAGCTGCAGTTTTTTCTCGAAACCGTTGGTGACGCCGATCATCATGCCGTTCAGCAGTGCGCGAGCAGTACCAGCTTGGGCCCAACCATCAACTGCGCCTTCACGAGGCAGAGCTTTCAGGTTGTTCTCTTCTTTAACTACTTCAACTGCACCGTTGAACTCACGGCTCAGCGTGCCGTTCTTACCTTTCAGTGTGACTACCTGACCGGCGATAGTTACTTCTACGCCTGCCTGAATCTCAACTGGGGCTTTTGCTACACGTGACATCGAATAATCCTCCGTTACGCTACATAGCCGATGACTTCACCACCCATGCCGGCTTTACGCGCTGCACGGTCAGTCATCACACCCTTGGACGTTGAAACAATAGCGATACCCAGACCACCCATTACTTTTGGCAGCTCATCTTTTTTCTTATAGATGCGCAGACCAGGGCGGCTGACACGCTCGATAGTTTCAATCACTTTCTTACCTTCGAAGTACTTCAAAGTGACTTCTAAGGTCGGCTTAACGTCACCAGATGCCTGGAAGTCAGCGATGTAACCTTCTTCTTTCAGAACCTTGGCAATCGCAACACGCAGCTTGGAAGACGGCATAGTGACAGACACTTTGCTGGCCAGCTGACCGTTACGGATGCGGGTAAACATATCCGCGATAGGATCTTGCATACTCATCTTAGCTACTCCTTACCAACTGGCTTTCTTCAGACCAGGGACTTCACCACGCATGGCGGCCTCACGCAGTTTGATACGGCTCAGGCCGAACTTGCGCAGGAAACCATGAGGACGGCCAGTAATACGGCAACGGTTGTGTTGACGTGTACGGGCAGAGTCACGAGGTAATGATTGCAGCTTGAGCACGGCGTCCCAACGCTCTTCGTCAGAAGAGTTTACACTGCTGATAATGGCTTTCAGCTCAGCACGCTGTGTGGCGTACTTGGCTACCAGCTTAGCGCGCTTTACTTCGCGCGCTTTCATTGATTGTTTTGCCATAACCCTACACCTTATTTCTTGAATGGGAAGTTAAAAGCAGCCAGCAGAGCGCGACCTTCCTCATCCGTGTTGGCAGTAGTAGTGATAGTAATATCCATACCACGTACCTTATCAACTTTATCAAAGTCGATTTCGGGGAAGATAATTTGCTCGCGAACACCCATGCTATAGTTTCCACGGCCGTCGAATGATTTACCATTCAGACCACGGAAGTCACGGATACGTGGGATAGCGATTGAAATCAAACGCTCCAGGAATTCCCACATACGCTCGCCACGTAGGGTTACTTTACAGCCAATCGGATAACCTTCACGGATTTTAAAACCCGCTACGGATTTACGTGCAACGGTTACAACAGGCTTCTGGCCAGCAATTGCCTGCATGTCGGCAGTTGCGTTTTCCAGAATCTTTTTATCCGCTACAGCTTCACCCAAACCCATGTTTAAGGTGATTTTTTCAATCCGAGGGACTTGCATGACGCTTTTGTAACCGAACTGCTTAGCAAGTTCTGCCACTACTGTTTCTTTATAGAAATCATGCAGTTTCGCCATCGTACTCTCCAATTAATTAAACCAGCTCACCGTTTGACTTGAAGAAACGTACTTTCTTCTCGTCTTCAAAACGGAAACCGACGCGATCAGCTTTACCCGTTTTAGGATTCAGGATCGCTACATTCGATACGTGAATTGATGCTTCTTTCTCAACGATGCCACCAGCAACACCTAACTGAGGGTTAGGCTTCTGGTGTTTCTTCATCACATTCACACCTTCTACTACCAGACGGTCAGACTCAACCAGCACTTTCAGGACTTTGCCTGTTTTGCCTTTGTCTTTACCGGCCAATACGACAACTTCATCATCACGACGAATTTTTCTTGCCATTATCGTGACTCCTTATAGTACCTCTGGGGCCAGTGAGATGATCTTCATGAATTTATCTCCACGAAGCTCACGGGTTACCGGGCCAAAGATACGCGTACCAATAGGTTGCTTGTTGTTGTTAAGCAACACGGCTGCGTTGCTGTCGAAACGGATCAGAGAACCGTCAGGACGACGAACGCCTTTTCTAGTACGCACCACCACTGCATTCAGTACGTCACCTTTTTTTACCTTACCGCGAGGAATTGCTTCCTTGACGGTAACTTTGATGATGTCACCGATATGTGCATAACGGCGATGCGAGCCACCAAGAACCTTAATACACATTACCCTGCGAGCGCCGGAGTTATCGGCAACATCCAGGCTAGTTTGCATTTGGATCATTGTTAGTGCTCCGCTGTTGTTAAGGCCTTCTCAGGCCGTTAGCTGCTTTAATAGTCATACCCCTATAAAAAGGGCGCGAAATAATAACAGAAAAGAATTTGCGGCGATACCCGAAATGTTGAAAAAAACGCCTGGCGGTCTGTTCCTTTATCGGATGGCTCTCCAACGCAGCAAAGAGAACAAAATAAAACCTTCACATTCAAATGGTTAGATAATTCCCAAATGCATTCTTGGCGAAAGTTCGCCCACTAGGGCGTTCTCACTTTTCTGACTGTTTCAAGATTGGGGTGCTTCCTGCTAATTTCACCCATAAGAAGAAAAAAGGCCTCAAAGTCGAGGCCTTTTAATTTGATATTGTTGTGATATCTACGGTAAAAGCGCCACTCGATAGCCGCTGGCAGAGCTCACATCTGGCTCGATAGAGACCATATAGTTAACCGCTTCATCAATAGCTAAGGTCTCGGTACGATACAGTAATGTCTGGTTGCCACTATTGTCATCGTGCAAAGCGATAATCTCAAAATAGTCGCTGGGTAACGTAATATCTTCGCTATTGGCAAAGCCCAAGCGTTTGATCTTGTATTGTGCAGTTTCAACGGTTTCGTCCTGACGGACAAAATAGATGTCGACATTAGCGTAGTCTTTTACCAAATTGACTACATTCAGTTCATGCTCATATACCTGGGGAAGATCACTTTCTTCAAAAGCCAGAGTGGTGAGTTTATCTTCTTTGTTCAGATAGACGACAACCGTCTTAGCGTCCCCCTGATTCAGGGTTAGCAGACGGTTGTTAAAGGTAGAGGTGCTATCAGCGGTGACTGCGGAAATCTGATAATCACCATACCTTACAGAGTGAAATTCACCCAGCTCACGGCTTGACAGAGCGTCTTGATTGTCAGTGTCAGTACCTTTGACTGTGACGGTCATTCCTTGCTCTTCCAAGCTGTTATACACCCTGTACTGCGCTCCGGCTCTTACATCTTTATAGCTGGAAATTGTTGTAGAGTTGATAATCAAATCGACAGAGAGGTTGTTCTGCGAGGTTCCAGCAGACTGACGGACTACCATGGTGTACTCAGTGTCATAACTGAATTTAATAGTTGGGCTCTCGTAAATAACCTCAGTTTTTCCAGGCTCAGTCAGAAACACCACATAGTCTCCACTGTCCCAATTGGGATTGGCGCTGTCAGCATCCCAATACTTACCCTCAATCACGTCACCAAAGCTAAGGCTGTCAATTTTATTGGCATCGCCGAAAGGCGCGCCCGCTTCAGCCATATACAGATCGTAATTGGCACTTTCAACCGCAGACATTGCGTACAAAATAAAATGATCTGTTAGCTCCTGGCGCTCAAATTTATGTTCAACCAATGTTGGTGCTTCATAATCACCGATAAGCATGAACAAGGACTTGTGGCTTTCACTTAATGTTATCGATTTGCTCATCACTTCAACCACTTTATCGTTAGCATCAGTGCGTTTCAGGGCCAGGGTGGCATCGCCCGCATCGACGGTACTTAAACCAGATGCATCACCGTAAGCAGCTCCTCCAAGTTCAGTATCGCCCAAATAAAGGTCGGTATCTGCACTGTTGGGTGAACCGTTATAAAACTGGATATAGGCGCTAGGGTAAACACTATCGTCGCTACTAGAGCCTCCGCAGCCAGCCAAGGCTAAGACAGATGCTGAAACCAGCAGCGGAACAGAAAGAGCTTTAAAATACATTTAGGGTCCTCGTTACTTATAAGGTCAGCTTGACCTCCAACAGACCCAAGTAAAACAAGCAAGTTCTCGAGGATTCACAATCATTACCAATCTTTACATAGCTTTACAATTCCCATTAACAAAGCCACATTTAATTGGGTTTTGCGCCTAAACACTGGCGCCTTTTTAGCGTAGGAAAACAGGCAGAAGGATAGATTTCGTTGCTAACGGAGTTTCACTCTAACCGTAGCTCATCACCTTTCCAGATTACGGAGCTCTTCTTTGCCTTGGATTGGGCAGTTGGTGAACCAGAAGAAACATGCAGGGGTTATGGATGAATAGGGTCATCTAAGTAGAAGTCCTGCAAAATTCTCTTCAAAGTACCGTCCTGTCGATATTGACTAATCTTTGCCTCAATTAACGCAAAGGCCTGTCTATGCTCAGCATGACAAATGATGTTGTCGCGGATCACTAGAGGAGAATAATATTCTGCATAAGGAAAATGCTCTTTTAACCCAAGTTCCTTGTAAGCAAAAACAATATCGGGATAAAACGCAAAAATTAAATTTACCCGACCTGACACGAGCAGCTTTAAGTTTTCTAGCTCAGTTTGCACCATAAAGGTTTTCCGAGCCTTAGCCATCATCTTTTGCATGGTTTCGCTAATCGGAACGCCTCTGACCAAGCTGATCACATCTTTGTTCGAGACATCATCCACACTCCTTACCAGATGATGCTCATGAGTCGAGACGACTCTGACCAGAGCCATATTAAATGCGCGGCTACTCAGCAAATCCCACGGTAGCAAGTTCCGCTCAGCCTCCTCAAAGGTTTCTACCCCAGGGGAATAACATGCAAAGTTACCTTGTAGAAAACTGGCTTTGGCTCGCTTCATTGGCATCACTACCACTTGATAGCGCTGTGCCAAATCGGTTTCAGAGAGGATTTGTGACAATAAATGGTAATAGACACCTGTCGGCTCATTACCTTCATCACCAATTTGAAATAGTCCGCTGAGTTCAGCGGCAGCGATAACGTTGCGTTCTTCGGCCAGTGCAGAACTGCAGATAAATAACCAAACCAGCATAGGGGGCAACCAGTCCCCCGTATATATATTTCTCAGGCACAAAATTAAGGCTTGATGTCGGCTCACTACTGGAAAAACTCAATAAAGAACAATTGCTTTTTGTCTATCTGTTTAGCATCTATTGGGTAAAAATCACAACCTAACACCCTAGCCCCCCAATGAGTTATTTTGTGCGAGCCCTAAAGGCTACATCTGCCTTTGTCTTACCACCTCAAATAAACAGATCCCTGTTGCCACCGACACATTCAAACTAGATACCGAGCCTGCCATGGGCAGTTTGATAAGTTCATCACAGTGTTCGCGCGTAAGTCTGCGCATTCCCTTACCTTCTGCCCCCATAACCAATGCAATGGGGCCGGTTAGCTTAGACTGGTAGATATCCTGCTCTGCTTCGCCTGCGGTTCCCACAATCCATACACTGGCCTGCTGAAGCTCTTTCAAGGTTCTGGCCAAATTAGTTACTTGAATCAAAGGAATTACCTCGGCTGCACCGCACGCCACTTTGCGTACCGTTGGCGTTAAAGATGCAGACTTGTCCTTTGGCACCACGACAGCATGTACACCAGCAGCATCCGCCGTACGCAGACATGCTCCCAAATTATGCGGGTCGGTAACCCCATCAAGCACCAACAAAAACGGGGTGGTATTACGTGCCACAATGTCATCCAGGTCCTTCTCGTCATATTGACGACCTGGCCTGGCCTTGGCAACTAGACCTTGGTGTTGCTCACCTTGAGCCCTGTCATCCAGGGTTTTACGCTGACAGAACTGTATAGAGACACCAAAACGCCTGGCCTGATTGATGATATTGGTCAGGCGTTCATCTTCCCGCCCTTTCAGCACAAAAAGCTCAATCAAACGTTCCGGCTCACGCTGCAGCAGCGATTCGAGAGCATGGATGCCATATAGCCATTCTTGCTGCGCCATTTACTTCTTTTTCCTACTGGTTGGTTTGCCTGACGCCTTGCGGCCGCCCTTGCGCTGTTCACTGTCTGGTGACTCGCTGCGCCTGCCTTGTCGGGCCGGGGCTTTCGCTTTGCCGCCCGTTGGCCAGGCTGATTTTGTTACTTCCTCGACTTTAGGTTTCTTGGCCTTTTTAATCATCACCTTGCGGCCGCCCTTGCCTTTGCCCATAGGCTGATCCAACACGAAGTCAATTTTGCGGTCATCAAGGTTAACCCCGGCCACTTTTACCCTGAGCTGATCACCGAGGCGGTACACTGTGCCGAAGTTTTCACCGATCAAATGCTGCTTTAACTCATCATAGTGATAGTAATCGTTTTCCAGCGCGGAGATATGCACTAAGCCATCGATATGGAAATCACTCAATCGAACAAAGAAACCAAAACTGGTTACCGAAGCAATCACGCCATCGAAACTGTCGCCCACATGATCCAGCATAAACTCGCATTTCAGCCAGTCAGCCACATCGCGGGTGGCATCATCGGCACGGCGCTCGGTCATTGAACATTGGATGCCCAATTGCGAGACCTCTTCGTCGGAGTATGCCTTGCCGCCAGTTTTGCTCTTACGTGATGCCAGCTTATCAAGTATCGCTTTAATCGCCCGGTGCACCACCAAATCAGGGTAGCGACGAATAGGTGAGGTAAAATGTGCATAGGCATCCAGCGCCAGACCGAAATGTCCTAAATTCTCGCGGTCATACACAGCCTGCTTCATCGACCGCAACAACATGGTTTGGATCAACTCCTGATCCGGACGGTTGGCAATTTTATCTACCACGTTGGAGAAGTCCTCCGGCTTTGGATCTTTTCCAATGCCATGTGGAATTCCCACTTCGCCAAGGTAACTAAGGAAACTTAACAGTCTGTCTTGGTCGGGCTTGTCATGCACCCGGTACAAGCCTTCCGCCTGGTGCTTTTGCAGGAAGTTGGCCGCACTGACGTTGGCCAGAATCATACATTCCTCAATCATCTTGTGCGCGTCGTTACGCACCACCGGCACTATATGATCAATCTTGCGCTGGGCATTGAAGATAAATTTGTTTTCCTGGGTTTCAAACTCGATAGCGCCTCGTCTGCCACGGGCCTTTTTCAGGGCTCTAAACAAATCATGCAGATGGCGCAGATGTGGCACTAAGGGTTCATAACGCTGATAGAGTTCTTTGTCACCTTGCAGAATATCCCACACTTTGCTGTAGGTCAGACGGGCATGAGAATTCATTACGGCTTCATAGAAGCGATAGTCTTTAAGTTGTCCGGACTTGGAGACTTGCATCTCGCAAACCATGCACAAACGGTCAACCTGCGGGTTTAAGGAACATAGCCCGTTGGATAGCACTTCCGGCAGCATGGGCACCACCTGCTCGGGGAAATACACCGAGTTGCCACGCTCAATAGCTTCTTTATCCAGTGCCGTACCAGGACGCACATAATAGCTGACATCCGCTATGGCAACCCAAAGTTGCCATCCACCATCGTCCAAAGGTTCGCAGTACACCGCATCATCAAAGTCCCGGGCGTCTTCACCGTCTATAGTGACCAATGGCATCTGACGTAAATCGACACGCCCTTGCTTAGCCTCTTCTGGTACCTGCTCGGTTAGGCCCTTGACCTGCTTCTCAACCTCTTTTGGCCAGTTATGCGGAATATCGAAGGTACGCAATGCCATCTCAATTTCCATGCCGGGGGCCATATGCTCACCCAGTACTTCGATAATCTTACCGACGGCATTCACGCGTTTCATGGGGCGCTGGATAATCTCCACCACTACCACATGGCCTTGTCTGGCACCATTCACATGCTCAGGAGGAATAATAATCTCCTGACAAATGCGACTATCGTCCGGTACCACCAGCCCCAAGCCATGCTCCAGGAAGAAACGACCGACAATGGCTTCGCTGCGTGGCTCGACAATACGTACGATGCGCGCTTCTTTCTTCCCTTTGAAATTCTGACTACTCTCTGTCACCAGCACAATGTCACCGTGCAGCAATGCCTGCATCTGTGCATTGTGAATAAACAGGTCCGGCTGACCGTCATCGCGCTTCAGAAAACCAAAACCATCGCGATGTCCCAACACTTTTCCGCGTATCAGGTCCATTTTATCTGCCAAGCCATATTTCTTGTTGCGGTTAAACAAGATTTGCCCTTCCCGCTCCATGGCACGCAGTCGACGCTGAATACCAATCCGGCTTTCTTCATCGATAGCATTCACCAACTCGCAGATCTCCAGAAAGGACAGCGGCTTGTTGTGTTCGGTTAAAATTTGCAGCAGGTATTCGCGGCTGGCAACAGGATTTTCGTACTTTTCCTGTTCCCGTTGGAAATAGGGATCGTCAGATTGAGACAAATGCGGAGTCCGTTATATCAGGTTTAGGTGCCTAGTATAGCGAACTCGCGCATTGATAGTAGTAAGGAATTTCAGGCGGTCCGTTCAGACCTTATGATTAAGGAAGCCAAATAAACCTGAAACTAACTGTCTAACTCGCGTTTAGCGGCACGTACGGCCTTGGGATGCATCAGTTTTTCCAGCTCAGACAAACAGTGTGCAATTTTCTGGTGAGTGGGTTTATCACTGGTGATGGCATTATACAGCCAGTGGTAGGCATCCTCGTAATCATAGGGGCTGCCATAGCCTTCGATAAACAACTCAGCCAGACGTATTTGTGCTTGGAGATTACCAAGGCCCGCGGCCTCACGCAAAAACACCACGGCCTTTTGCTTATCTTGCTGAACTAACTTACCTAATGCGTAGTAACGACCTAATTGCTCCAATGCTTCAGGTAAGCCTTGCTGCGCCGCCTGCTTCATAAAGTTTACGCCACGCTCAGGATCGGCTTTTACACATACACCCCAGGCTAACATATCGCCCCACAGGAACTGATAGGCTGGCACTAACAGGGTGTCAGCACGTGCCTCAATATCCTGTACCAACTGACATTTATCCAGCACCACTCTATCAAGATGAGTGTTCTGCCGAATCATGCCAATCAGTTCATCCTGAGAATACAACTGCACCGCTTTTAGCTCTTCGGCCTGTGCAGACAAAGACAGCAGCATCAAGGTCAGACCGGCAATGGCTTTCATTTTCAATCCTCTTCTAAGTCTGTTGTCTTTATCGGCGCAAGGACAGAATACATAAGCACACTGTCCTTCATCAGAGTTTAGCTAGACTTTCAAACGTTGGACCACTTGCTCCAGCTGGCTACGCGGACAACCAAAGTTGATCCTGAAGAACTGCTTATCACCAAAGTCAGCCCCTGGTGAAGGGCCTACCCCTCGCTCTTCACACCAGCTTTGCGGATTCTCGACTCCCAAACCACTGGCATCGACCCAGGCCAGGAAGGTCGCTTGCGGGGTAAGCATTTTAAGGCCAGGGATCTTATTAATCTCTTGCATCAGGTAATCACGATTACCACGCAAGTAATTTAGCTGCGCTTCATACCAGTCATCACATCGACTAAAGGCCGCTTCGGTAGCATAGAGTCCCAACACATTGACCCAAGGTACAATCCCCATGGCAGCTTGCACAAACTGCTGGCGCACGCGGGCATCCGGGATGATGGCAAAAGACGCACCTAAACCCGCCACATTAAAGGTCTTGCTGGCAGCCATCAACGTCACTGAATTGTCTTGTAAACTTTCTATCTTGCTGGCTGGAATATGTCGCGCCTGCTCATCCAATACCAAATCACAATGAATTTCATCAGAACACAACATGAGATTGTGGCGTTTACAGATTTCAGCAATTCGTTGCAGTTCAGCTTCACTGAATACTGCGCCAACCGGGTTCATGGGGTTACATAAAATCAGTAGCTTGGCTTTAGGATCGGCCGCTTCGCGCTCCAGAGTTTCAAAATCCAATTCCCAGCGGCCAGCATTCTCCATGGTGGGAATATCTACTCTTTGTAACTTATTCAGACCCGGGGCGGCTAATAAGGGGGGGTAATTGGGGACTTGCACTAATACTTTGTCACCCTCTTCACAGTAGGCTTTGCAAGCTACGTTAAAGGCAGGTACCACACCTGGCGTCCAGACGATCCAGTCGGTTTCAATTTGCCAATCATGTCGGCGTGCCATCCAATCCTTAATAGCTACTTTAGCCGGTTCATACTGAGCTGGCAGGGTGTAGCCAAGTAAGCCATGCTCTACCCGCTGGTGCAGGGCATCTAAAATAGGCTGCGCACATTTAAATTCACTGTCAGCAACCCATACAGGCAAGATGTCCTTGCCAGCGTACTTATTCCACTTAAACGAGCAGCTTTCACGCCGATCGATTATCTGATCAAAATCCATACAACCCACTTTTTAATCAATGATGTCTTGCCGGTAATCTCGTTGCAATTTTTCACGCAACACCCGGGCTAGCTTTTCCTGTAATTCTTTCCTGGAGAAAGGTTTAGCAATAAATTCAGTAACGCCAGCTTTGGACGCCTCGACGACATTTTCCCGGGTAGCGTCACCAGTCAGCATAAGGAGGGGAGTTTGCGGTTCAAGTTTCCGAAAAGCTTGCAAAAAACCCAGACCATTCATCTCACGCATATGCCAGTCGCAAATGACCAAATCATAGTAGCCACTGCCGATACCCTTAAGATGTTCAAGAGCGGGGCGCCCGTCGCCAAAAAAACTGATATCAGCGAAGTTCATGTCACGCAGAACATGCCCCAACAATTCCTGGGTAATACCATCGTCTTCCAGCACCAGCGCGTTGAGAAACACTGCGCTTATCGTTACATCCATCCGCATTCTCCCTGCTGAAGCCTCACTATATGCCCTGTCACCATCACAAGACAAATTTGATCTGGAACAATTTATTGCGTTCAGGAATTTGACGGGTGTCAAAGTTCAATTTTTGTTCAAACCAGATAATGATGCCATCAAATCGGCGGAGAAAAACGATGAAAGATAAAGACAATGTTGGCATTCTGGATACAGCCGTTCGTTCAATTCTGTCCTGTATCCTGCTGGCTCTTGCTGTAGAGGGTTTGTACTCTAATACCACCAGCCTGATATTAGCCGCACTAGGGGTAGTATTGTGGATAAGCTCATCTACCGGTGTTTGCTTGCTGTATAAAATGCTAGGCGTGGATACCTACCACAAAGCCTAAATCAAAACCGGTCCTATAAGAGGGCGGAGGCTACTGCGTAACTCCGCCTTTTTTCATTGCCTCTTAGCACGAAGTCTTAAACGGGTAAGGCTATACAAAAAGACTATCTACAAAAAAAGCGCCATAGGCGCTTTTTTGCTTTCAACTCAACTCGTTGATTAAATAGCATAACTAAACAAGATACACAGTACCAAGCCAGTTACACCGAAAAAGCCATACTCAACTTTTTCTTTCATTACATCATCCACTAACACAGGCTTGTGGATCATTGCCATAATGATGCTGCTAAAGCCCAAAACAAAGGCCATCAGTGCCAAGCCAAATAATACGGCTTCGGTCCAGTTGCTCATAATTCACCCCAATATCGTTCAAGCTGAGGTTATTATGCACCAAAAGCCGCCTAGAGATCAGTGGCTTGGATCAAATTTTTTGCAACTTCAAGCGAATTGTTTGTTGCCTAATTTATGGCGTAATTCACTAACACTTAACAAAGTTAACCATACCCCCGCCTTCCTCGCATTGAAAATAAAGCCTATACACCTGTTTTTAAAGAGATTTAATCTTTGGCATAAGGGTTGCTGTAGTCATACAAAGCACTGGCTCATTGAGGATACGAATATGAAAGCACTTATCGCCGCCACAACCATACTGTGCAGTTCTGCTGTCATGGCCCAGGACTGCAATATGAACATTAAAGGACATATGGCGCTGAACCATAGCAATCTCACCTTAAAGTTAGATGATAATCGCAGCCTCTTGTTGGACGGCCACAGCGCTCGCCTGAATGGCAACGCAATGAACTTAGATGCTGGTCAACTGTACCTATTGAATAGTTATCATCAAAAGGTCGAAACCCTGGCACCTAAGGTTGCCAACCTGGCGCTGGATGCTGTTTCTCTGGCCAACGAAGGAATTAATCGCGCTTTCAACGAATTATTGGGTGAAGACAATGATCTGGTCGCTGACTTGTCAGCAGAGATTGAAAACCTAAGGGGTAAATTAACCAATGAATTCTACGCACAAGACGGCAGTATTCGCTTTGACTCTGCACGATTTGAAGACGGCGAATTTCTAGGCGAAGACTTCGAAAAAGAATTTGAGCAACGTATAGAAAGCCTGGTTCAGCGCTCAATGGGAAGCTTGATGATCGCTTTGGGTAAAGAGATGCTATTCAGTGGTGGTGATATGAAGGCGTTTGAAGCACGTATGGAAAGCTTTGGGGCGCAACTAGAAGCCGACATGGAAGCGAAAGCTGATGATATCGAGGCTAAAGCGGAAGTGCTGTGTGTAGATTTACGAGCACTGGACCGTCTGGAAAGTGAAATTAACGACGAGATTCCTGCATTGGCAAACTTAGATATGATCAAGGTTTCTGCGTCCAGCCAATCCATGTAAGCTGCGCTTACCTTTCATTTTCCCGAAGCGGCGAAAGCCGCTTTTTTTGTATGTTTAAAACAATTGGCATTTGCGGCTGTGGCTGGCTGGGCTTTCCTCTGGCACAACAACTCATAAACAGTGGGTATACAGTGTTAGGTACATCCCGCAGTGACAGCAAACTTAAACTGTTATCAGAGCAACGCATCAACGCCCACAGATTCACACTTGGTGAACCTTTACCCTGGTCTGATAATTCACCACAAGTATTAGTACTGAATCTCCCGCCGGGACGCAGGCAGTTTGATGAACTGACTTTTATCAGCAATATGACAGCCCTGATTCAGCAAGCAATAGAACAGCAAAGTAAAATTCTCTTTGTCAGCAGTACGTCCGTATATGGTGAAGTCGCAGGCGAAATAACCGAAACTCAGCTGCCACTACCCCAGACTGCATCAGCCCAAGCTCATGTCATATTAGAGCAACAGGTATTAGAAAGTGGCCAAGGCAGTGTGTTACGCCTGGCAGGCTTGATCGGCCCCGAGCGACACCCAGTCAAACAACTCAGCGGCAGAACGCTGGGTAAAGGCGAGCAGAAGGTCAACCTGGTGCATTTGCAGGATGTCATCACAGTGATTGTGGCCATCATTCAACAGGAGCAGTGGCAGCAACTTTTTCATCTTAGCGCTACTGGGCACCCGAGCAGAGCAGACTTCTATAGTTGGGCCGCGGTTAAAGCCGGCCTGCCTCCTCCCCAATTCAGTCAGGAGGTTACCCTGGACGAGGGACGATGGATCAATGCGGAAGCTAGTTTGAAAAAATTAGGGGTCAGGCTGCAATATCCAAGCCCTTTCGATATGCCGATAGAGCTCGACTGAAAAAAATAAAGGCAGCCTTGGCTGCCTTTATTTTTCAAGGAAGTCTCTGTCAGAACAACAGGTTCTTGCCAAAGAATACCGTTGAGACAGTGTTTACGAAGATAACAGCCAAGATCACAGGAATAAAAGTCCCCAGCGAGAAGTTGACATACTTCTGCAGCAAGGACCCAGCAAAGGTACTGTTACCTTGGCTGATTTCCGCATCAAAGTTCTGCTTACGCCATTTGTAGATAACAAATAAACACAGCAACAGGCCGTTCAGTGGCAAGATAGTTTCATAGAAAATATCGTACACCACATCAAAGAACGACTTGGTCAAAGGCTCACCCGCAGCATTCAAACCATAAGAAGTCAGGTTGGAGAACAGCTCAACCCGGCCAAATGACAAGGCACAGATGATCGCAAGCAAGACCATGCCACCGCCAAGGAAGAACAGCGCCTTACGACGGCCGACGCCCTTACCATCCATCAGGCTGGCAACCGGCACTTCAATAATGGAGACCAACGAAGTGAGGGCGGCAAAGAATACCAACAGAAAGAAAAAGCTGGCGATAAAGGACGCACCGAAATAACCAATGTCAGATTGCAGCGCCAGGAAAATCTTCGGCAGGAAGGTGAAGATCATACTAATGCTCGACTCAGACAAAGTGCTGAGCTGCACATCAGGGTTGAATGAGAATACCGCTGGTAAAATCAATAAGCCTGAGCAAGCCGCTACTAATAGCGACAAGCCGGCTACCATTTTACCGGCCTGCACAATGTTGTTTTCTTTTTGGATGTAAGAACCGTAAGTGATCAGAATGCCCATGGCCAGTGATAAGGAAAAGAAGGCCTGTGCCAATGCACCATTTAATACTTTGCCTGTTAACTTATCGAACTCAGGGATAAGGAAGAACTTCACCCCCAGCACCGCGTTTTCCAGCGTCATCACATAAATAACCAAGGCTATCAGCATCAGGAACAGTAAAGGCATCAACACCTTAGCAGCCTTTTCTATGCCCCTTTTCACGCCCCCTTGCAGAATGAGGAACGTCAGGCCAATGACCACCGCCATATAAACAAACAGCTCATCGCTGTTGATAAAAACGCCAAAACTCTCTGGGGCGGCCAGAATATTCAGTTGTCCCAGCACTGATTTGGCCAGATAGCCGAATATCCATACAGTGATGACCATATAAAACACACCAATCATAAAGGGCGTGATAACCGACATCCAGCCAACCGTGCGCCAGGCACGATTCTGACCTATCTCTGTGTAGGCACCCAGCGGATTCTGCCGGGTATGACGGCCCAGACTCATCTCGGCAAGCATCACAGGTAAACAAATAAAAAATACGAAAATGGCGTACATAATCAAGAAAGCGGCACCGCCGTTCTTACTTGCCATAACAGGGAATGCGACCAGATTGCCTATGCCCACTGCCGACCCTGCGGCAGCCAGGACGAATCCCAGGCTGGAACTGAATTCTTCACGCTTCATAACGTCGTGGACTCCTGGAGTTTATCGTTGTAGTTGTGTTCCGGATGGCCGATGTTAACAGCCAAGTAACAAAATGTCTTTGCCGTAAACGTAAATATTCGTGCCCTCAGCAGGCCGCGGATTATCAGTGGTTGGCAAAAAAGCGTCAGCAGAATAACGGGCCGGCTTCTAAAGCGCACTTTGATTGAGATATTATGATGATAATTCCGGTCTGATCTACGACGCGAACGTTAATTGAGCTTGTATTGATGCGGGCTTATCACGCAAGAGGTAAAAATGGCAAAGACTATTCATCAGGCTACATTAGCCGGTGGTTGTTTCTGGTGTATTGAATCGGCATTTAATGCCTTGCAGGGCATTGAGTCTGCATACTCCGGCTACGCTGGCGGTCATATGCAAAACCCGACTTATAAAGCGGTTTGCGAGGGTGATACAGGGCACGCCGAAGTGGTTCGCATAAACTATGATGCCGACCAGCTCAGTTATCGGGATATTTTGGAAATTTTCTTTGCTTTACACGATCCAACGCAACTGAACCGCCAAGGCAATGACGTTGGCACCCAGTATCGCAGTGCGATTTTTTATCATAACGATGAACAGAAAGCTGTGGCAGAATCTCTGATAAAAGAGTTGGCAGAACAAGATATCTGGCCAGACCCTATTGTTACTGAAGTCACCGCGCTGAGTAATTATCATCAGGCAGAAGACTATCACCAAGACTATTTCCGCAACAATCCGCAGAATCAATACTGCAATATGGTGGTAGCTCCAAAACTGGCCAAATTCCGGCAGAAATTTGCAGCTCGTCTTAAAGACTGAGGTCGATTAATAGGAAGCCTGCTTCAATTCAAAGCTAAAGCAGGTTCCTTTACCCAACTCACTTTGTACTTTAAGTTCAGAGTCTAGCAGTGCCATCAGTTTTTTACTGATGGCAAGCCCCAACCCTGTATGCAAGGTGCGATCTTCCTGACTGTTGCTAGCCCGGTATCTGGCATCAAAAATATAAGCAAGCTCGTTTTGACCAATACCCACACCTGTGTCCTGCACTTCCACCCGAACTTTACCATCCCGTAAAACTAAGCGAATGTTAATACGCCCCCCAGAAGGAGTATGACGCAGCGCATTTTCGAGCAAATTGGTCAACACCCGTTCCAACTTGGCAATATCAGCAAATACCTGACAGCCGCAATGTTCTGGGAAGATATGTAACTCAACACCTTTTTTTCCGGCACTTAGAGCGAACTTTGCGACTACGTCGTACAACAACTCACCGAGTGGAAAAGCTTCCTGGCTCAGGGTGATCTGTCCCCCCTCCAAATAAGCTAGCTCAAAAATTTGATCAATAAGGCGCTTGAGATTACGAGCATTCTTAAGTGAGACTTCAACAAAGCGTCTGCGCTCAGACTCACTTAGGCTTTGTTCATTCAATGCCAGCGTTTCAATATACCCCTGTAAATTCGCCAAAGGTGTTCGCAAATCATGGGATAAGTCGGCCAGCAATATTCGTCTCTGCTCGTCCAGTTGCCGCATTTTTTCAAACTGCGCATTAATTTGTGCCGCCATTTCTTGAAACGCACAACCTAGTTGGTGTACTTCACTGTGATTCTGGCTTGTACATTGCTCCGGTTTAAGCACTTGGGCGTTGGCACGAAACTCCTGCATGGTAACAGTGAGTTTCTGTAAAGGTCGGGTAAAAAAGCGAAACAGCCCCAAAAGCACAATCAGCAAAAAGAACAGGGTGGTTGCCACCCATAAAGCTAGTTGTTGCAATGCTGTACTTTCCCATACCTTAGCAAACACCGAATCATAGGCCTCGCCGCCAATGATCATATACAGATAGCCTTGCAAGTTTCCGTCTTTGTTAACTGGTGCCGCAGAGAATATTTTTTGACCAAGAGGGTTTCTCGGGTCATCACCCAAAACCGGTACAGTATCAGGATGCTCAAGCAACTGTGAGATAGGCGTCAGGCTAACCGCCGCGCGCCTAATTTTATCGGGCTTAGCCGAGTACGTCAGAATTTTCCCGTTTGGATCCAAGTAATAAAATTCAAAACTGGGACCAAGCAGCATCAACGTATGAAATAAGTTTTCCAGCCCCTGGTAATCGTAAACACCATCAGCCAAAAGGGGATTATCGTGTACCAGATGTGCAGCCAAGTTCAGGTGTAAGCGCTGTTCAGCTTCCAGTCGAGTACGAGTGTGTAACTCACTACTCCACCAATAAAACACACCCAATATCAGCATAAATACCAATACCAGAGATATCGCCAAGCGCTGGTAAAGGGACAAACTCATGCCTGCACTCCGTGAGGGCTGAGTTTGTATCCTACACCCCAGACAGTTTGGATGATCTGTGGTTGGTTGGGATTTTTCTCTACTTTATTGCGCAGCCGATTAATGTGGGAATTTACGGTATGCTCATAGCCACTATGATGGTAACCCCATACAGACTCTAGTAATTGGCTGCGGCTAAACACCTGGTTAGGATGACGGGCCAGATAGTAGAGCAGTTCAAACTCCGTTGCTGTCAGCTCTAAGGCTTGTTGTCCCAAACTGGCCACATGCTGCACTTGATCAATACAAAGACGCCCCAGATGCAGCTTAGCATGTGCGGCCATCCTATCCTGCTGACCAAGTAATGAGGCCCGACGCAACTGTGCACGAACTCTTGCTTGCAATTCCCTGACACTGAACGGCTTAGTCATATAGTCATCGGCGCCCAGCTCTAAACCAACCACTCTGTCCATCTCGGTATCTTTAGCGGTTAACATTAGGATGGCCTGAGCGGGCCTGGCTTGCCGCACTTGGCGACAAATATCCAGGCCGTTGATATCAGGTAACATTAAATCCAACAGCAGTAACGCATATTCATCTGACAAAGCCTCAGCCACAGCCTCACGGCCCTGATTAATGTGGCTTATTTGTATACCAATCTCCTGAAGATTAACTCTGACAAGCTCAGCAATGTCAGGATCATCTTCAACAAGCAACACCTTGTCAGTCATAGTAACGTTACTCCACCCGGGTAATACGTATCCTGATAGCAGGGTTATCAAAACGATGCATCTGAGTTAACACTGAGTCGGCTTTACCATCATCCTGGCGAACTACACCAGGGTGCATAGCGACAAAATCAACATCATCCCGCATAGCATCAAAGCCAACGCCACCATCAGCCGGACCTGGGATGGTGCCAGCTAATTCAGAATTTGCCTCAGTACCCGCATCATATATACCGGATGTCATACTCCAACTGTCATTAAGCTGCATGGCATCCAGATTCAGTCCAGTTAGACCGGTAAAGGCATCATTGGTATTCACCAACATTGTCACTAAGGTCAGATTGGCAGATTCTGTTGCCTCAAGCTGCAGACTAAAAGTCTGGCTCATACCTGGCTCTAGGGGACCATCTGCTGAAGCCGTGACTTTATTACCAGCCAGCGACAACAAAGCCGAGTTATCACCACCTTCCGCTATTCGCTCGACTTCTACAGAAGCCATTTGCCCGATCTCCCACAAAGCACCTTCATTTCTGAGCAACAATGCAGCAGGGGACAAAGGCTGGCCATAGGTTAGATTACTGAGTGTCACCTCAAAGGTTTTCATCTCAATTGGTGGGGGCGTGGGGGGCGGATTACTTACCACTGGCTCATTATCACTGCCGCAGGCAGTAAGTCCGCCTAGTATTGTCAAACCCACCGCTAATCGCACTGTTGAATTAACTAGCTTCATCTTGGGCCCCTCAGTTAACAATCACTGTGACCTTGGCCACCGGATTCAGCCAACGCTGTACAGTACTGTCAATATCGCTTTTCCCGCCGGTAGCATTACTGTCACCGAGATTACCGCGATGTATATGCACGGTTTGGTTGCTTTCTTCAGTGGTTACACCCGTACCACCATGCCCGATCAGCGCTTCCAATGGCGGTGGCACAGGGAAACCCGCTTCACCTGGCATTCCACTACCGCGTGCCTCATTATTCGCTTCAGTACCAGCATCATAGCCATTTAGATAGATGTGATAAGTACCGGGTTCAGATGGAATAGGCCAACTATCCAGACCAACAAAGCCATCATTAGTGGGCAGCAACATGCCAACCAGTGACAAGCTCGCGTTGCCTTCATCATTGGAGAGCATGCCACTGGCCATCATTCCGGGTTCTAATAATCCACCGGCCGGATTCTCAAGATTATTTGCACCGCCATTACCCATCTGATTAGCCAAAAGCTCTATATTGCCGCCTTCCGCCATGGCTTGCAGTTCAGCGCTGGCGTGCTCGCCAGTTCTGAACAACATCATTTCCTCGGGATGTGCGCTAATTAAGAGTGGGGTGAAGTAAATCCCCTGAGTCAGATTCTGAACATGAATTTCTAGATCTGCAGCATGACTGGCAGTGGAAGCCAGCAGCAGCGCAGTAAATACTGAGAGTTTGTTTTTCATTGCCTTTCCTCTTTATTTGTTTGAGGAACAAGCATCGGAGGAAATTATCGCAAAAGTATCACGAGATATTCACAATTTGATAAAGCACAGTTATGACGCCACACATGTCATATTTCGGCCCCCTTGTTTGGCCTGGTAGAGTGCAGTATCTGCGGCTTGTAACAATTGTTCCGTGTTTTGCCCATGGCGATATTCAGCAAGCCCCAGGCTAGCACTGAGCGTCAGACCCGTCGCTATTTCACTGCAATTTATATGCATAACAGCTAACCTCAATCTTTCCGCCAACTTAACACCAGCCTCCCTATCCGTATTGGGCAGTAGCACAGCAAATTCTTCGCCCCCCCAACGGGCAACCAGATCGACTTCACGACTATGATGACGTAACGTATTGGCTACCAGTTGCAATACCGCATCACCGGCGGCGTGCGACCAGTTGTCGTTAATCTGCTTAAAATGGTCTAGATCCAGTAACAACAGGCAAAAGGGTGCAGTTTGGCGATTCGCCCGCGAGAATTCACGCTGCAAGGCTTCATCAAATGCGCGACGATTTGCCAGCCCCGTAAGACTGTCCTGTCTGGCTTGTTGTTCAAAGGCTTCAGCTTGCTGACGGATCTTTTCCAGCAACTGTGATTTATCCCAATTCGCTTGCTGAAGAGAAAAGGTCTGCTGCCGCAATGCCAATGTCTGTTCTTCCACTTTGTCTTGCAGACGTTGCGAAGCGCGCTGCAATGCCAGTAGCCGCCATTTAACTGCCACTATCAGCAATAACACGAATACGACGGATAATGCCAGCCAAAAGCCCGTTCGCTGCCATACTCGGGGAGGAATATAGAAGGTAATTTGCGCATCTGTGCCCACCCACTCTCCATTTGGATAGCTAGCCATCACGTGAAAGCGATACTCACCCGGTGCCAGGCTGGTATATTCGGCACTATTGTGTGTGCCTCTTGACACCCAGGCCTTATCAAAACCATCCAGGCGGGTGCGATACCGAATGCGCTGAGACACCACATAACCTAAACCAGCAAATTGAAATTCTATACGGCTCACGCCTTCAGGCAGGATGAGTCGCTCAGACGGGATATAGTCTTTGCCATCAACCTGCACATGTTCTATGACAACCGGCATGTTGTAATCACCAAATTGCCGGAGACGCTCGGGTTTAACCACAGACGCGCCCTTGGAGGTAGCAACCCAGACATGACCTTGTGCATTCAGACTCATCGCGGGATTTGAACCACCATTGGCCTGGGCACTGACCATACCGTCAGACTCGCCAAACAAGCTGTACTCCACCTGTCCACCTTGCCCGTCCAGAATGCCAGCCACTTGCGCAAAACTCAGTCTAAGAACACCTCTATTACTGCTCAGCCACAGATTGCCTAGTAAATCTTCACTCACTTGAAAATACTTATCAAAAGGCATTCCAATGTCTCGACCTAGTATGGCTAAATGACCATCCCGGTATCGATAGCGAATCAGGCCACGGTCAGTGGCCATCCATAGCGCCTGCTTGTCTGCCTGCTCATAAAGGTCAAAAACAAATTGCGCCCCATCCAAACCACTAATATCCAGAGGATACACCTTACCATCTTGCCAACGGGCAACCCCCGTCGCGGTACCAATCCAGATACCATGCTGACTGGTTTCAAGTAAGGCCACTGCGAAATCACTGGGCAACCCATCCTCAACCTTTAAAGTCTTAAATTGTTTTCCCTTGAAGATGTTAACTCCTGATGCGGTAGCAACCCAAAGCCGTCCATCTTTGGCTGGTAGAATGGCTCGGACCTCGTTTGAGAGCAGCCCGTCATCACGAGCGATAAACTCTACTTCCTGACCATCCTGCCATTTAACCAAGCCATGGGTAAAAGTGCCCACCCACAGGCCGCCGTCAGGCGCTTCGGCCAAACTCAGTATGGTCTGACTGATCCGCTCACCGTTAAGTACTCTGATACCCGACTCGTCAATAAGATTGACGCCTTTGCTAGTGCCAATCCATACCCGCTGCTGCGTATCAACCAATACTGTGCGCACAAAATTATCCGTCAGCCCCTGCGCTTGTGTCAGGGTTCGAAAGGCCGCATCGCGCAAACGGAACAGGCCACCATTAGTGCCTAGCCAAAGGCTGTTTTCACTGTCCTTGAACATGGCGGTGATACGCTCGTTCGGCAGGCCATCTTGTTGACCAAGGTGTTCTAAACCGTATCGGCCCAGCCGGTAAACGCCATGGCCTATAGTTCCAAGCCATAGCTCATCCTCATCCATCAGCAATTTTGATATTGCGATATCGGTCAGTTGACCATGCAAAAGGGTAAAGTTATCGCGGTCTTGTCGGTAGGCCCCGGCCTCTGTACCTACCAAAAGCCGCTGCTGGTTATCCAGTGTCAACGCAAAAATTGGCCCCGATGGCAGGCCTGGAACCTCGGTTAACCTGATTTTTTGTTTGTCGTCAACGACAAATAACCCATTAGCCGTTCCCACCCATATTCGGCCTTGCGCATCTTCTTGTAAGCTGAATATGCTTAATGAACTGAGTCCCTGTTCAGCGGCAAAGTATGTTCTATTTCCTTCGTTGTCCTGGCGGACTAGTCCAGCGCCGTCAGTGCCAAACCAGAGATTCCCTTGCTTGTCACATAGCATACTGCGAATAAGGGCTGGCGCTATCTCCAGTGCCTGCCAAGCACCATTATGTTGAATACTTATCCCACCTCGGGCACTGGCAACCAATAATCCACCGTCACAATTCTGTTCCAGGGTATACACACCATCATCGGGGAGTTTAGTCAAATGGCCTCGGCCAAACGCCTTGAATTCCCGCCCATTAAAACGGCTGACCCCCTCCCAGGTTGCGAACCACAGATATCCGTCTTTTGTTTGAGCTATGCTGTTTATTGTATTGTGCGGTAAGCCATCCCTTGTCGTCCATTGCTCACGGAAAAAGTCATGCAGTCGGCCATCCGAAGCCAGAGCAAAAACGCTATTCAGCAGATTTAACAAACAAGCCAAGGCGAATATTCTGAGCACGGATTTCAGACTCAAGATAGTTCCAACTACTTATTCGACCCGACAAACATTCATCGGGCAAGAAAATGGAGGGATGAAAACTGCCCAAAATCTATCCGCATGTCAACCAAATGCGACCAACAGATATTCAGGCAAGGCGGGTATCCCCGCTCCAGGTTAGTATAACAGGCTATATAACTTACGGCGGTACTGACTTGCTAATGGGTCGCCACTGGGTAAGGCATTCAGGCAATCAAGCAACACTTTTCTGGCATCACCGAAAGCTAAATCCTGCTGCAGCACAGACATCAGTATATTCAGAGCCTCTTCAACCCGATTGGCTTGCTGAAATTGCACAGCCAGCTTCACTTTCAACTCCAGATTATCCGGCTGTTGCTCCAAGGCATCTTGCAGCGCTTTAATTTCAGGACTTTCTGCGGCTTGTTCTGCAAGTTCAATCCGCCCTTTCAGGCTTTGATACTGCGCGTCCTGATCAACCATGCCAATGCTAGCCAATAATTCCTTAGCTTGTTGTATACGGCCAAGCACCAAATAAGCTTCGATCAAAACAAACTTAATATCTGCACGCTGTGTATCCAAATCATGGGCTTGTTTTGCCAAACCGTAGGCTTGCTGCGCATCGCCTTCATCGAGTAACAAGCGCGCCTGTTCCAGTAAGGTGTCAGCTGGACTGGGCAAATGCTTTTCCAGCATGGCACGAATCTCAGACTCGCTCTGCAACCCAGCAAAACCGTCTATAGGCTGTCCATCTTTGACAAGGATGACGGTAGGTAGGCTACGTACACCGAATTGCATCGCAATTTGTTGCTGCTCATCACAGTTGACCTTAGCCAAAATTAAGTGCTGGGCATACTCGCCAGCCAACTTTGCCAGTATTGGCATCAGGTTTTTGCATGGTTCACACCAATCAGCCCAAAAATCAACCATAACCAGTTTTTGCTGAGAGGCTTCCAACATCACTTGCTGAAAATTGTTCAAATCAACGTGAATAATATTTTCCACAATTCTTTCCAAAATTAGACATCCAGATGGTGTTACCTGAGATTATCGGGACAAAAAACACTTTTACAAGACTCTATCCTGATACAACAAAGGGCCGTCAGGCCCTTCATCAGATGGATTGCAGTTTCTGACCTTCAGCGCGCAAATGCGGAAAGTGGCTGTCAGGAAGATAATCTGCCAGATCCAACATAATCCGGCCTAACTTCGCATAGTTTTCGCCAACCAGATTAATATGCCCCATCTTGCGTTTGACTCGGACGCTTTTGCCGTACCAATGCAAATGGCAGCCGCCGATCTTCAGCAGTTCCAAATTGAGTTTGTCATAGCCAATAATATTAACCATAGCGCTGGCACCGAATGCCTGCGTATCACCTAATGGCAAACCACAAATAGCGCGTAGGTGATTCTCAAATTGGCAGGTGTCAGCCCCTTGCATGCTCCAATGCCCTGAATTGTGTACACGCGGTGCAATTTCATTGACCAAAAGTTGTTCCCCAACCTGGAAAAACTCAACAGCCAAGACGCCGATATAACCCAGTCCGTCAGCCAGACGCGTGAAAATATCCTCAGCTTGCGCGGTCAATGCAGCACTGCACCCTGGAGCCGGAGCGATAGACACATGCAACTGCCCCTGATGATGCAGATTTTCTGCCAGCGGATAAAACTTAACCAGGCCTTCCTTGCTGCGTATACCAACCAAAGACACTTCTCGGTCAAACAGGGACATCTGCTCAACTACAAGGGGAACAGTATGCAAATCCAGTCCCGCCAATTCCTGTTTCAGGGCAGGTAAATCCTGGCGAGAGGCCAGACGCCACTGGCCATAACCATCGTACCCATCGCGGCTGGCTTTTAAGATAAGCTTCTCACCCAGCGCATCAACGACTTCATCCAATTGTGCTACATCATCAACGATTCGGTGAGCGCAGTTAGGGATAGCCAAACGCTCAAGCAAACGCTTTTCCCGTACCCGGTCAGCCCCGGTCAGGATAGCTTCCATTCCAGGCAACAACTTGCCTGTTTTTCGCGCCTGCTCCAGAAGATCTTCGGGAATATGTTCAAACTCCACAGAGATCGCATCAGCATCAAGCATGGCTTCGTCCAAGGTAATGGACAAAGGCATTTTGCTGACCGGATTAACGACAATCCTTGACCCTACATCAACGGCTGAAACTTCAATTCCCAACGGTGCCCCTGCCAGGTACATCATCCTGGCTAACTGGCCGGCACCAAAGATCAAGACCTTCATTCAGGCAACTCCAGGGTTTGATTAGCTAAAACCATGTCCGTCTGAGCCTTGCGAAATGCTTTAATGCGTTCAGTGAGCGCTTTATCACTAACCGCCAGTATTTGCGCTGCCAGTAACCCTGCATTAGCCGCACCGGCCTCTCCAATGGCCAAAGTCCCCACAGCAACACCTTTAGGCATCTGCACAATAGAATACAGCGAATCAACGCCACTCAAGGCTTTTGACTTTACTGGCACGCCTAATACAGGCAAATGAGTATGCGCCGCAATCATGCCTGGCAAATGCGCAGCACCACCAGCACCGGCAATGATGACCTCAAAGCCCTGCTCGGCCGCACTATTGGCAAACTCACACAACAGATCAGGTGTGCGGTGCGCAGACACAACTCTGGCAGTAAAATCCACACCTAGCTCTTTCAACATCAGGGCGGCCTGCTGCATGGTAGGCCAGTCTGACTGCGACCCCATCACAATGGCGACTTTGGGCATCATAGCTCCTCATTAATTCACAAAAAGCAAACCAACCGGGTAAGGTCTCTATGCCTTAGCCTGCAGGCTGGAAAAACAGATGCGCGATTGTACATTAAACTGCCCCTCAGCCAAAGCGCCACCAAGGTCTACAGTGATTGAACCCTTAGGAATTGTTATTCCGTCGTAAAGCCGCCAGGTGACCACTTGAAAATCAATCAGTTAAGCCATAAATATGCGCACTGACCGGCAAACTTGAACCGCTTTTACTGGCGGCGGCCTCAGGAATAGCTGACAATAATACCGGGACGCAGACCAGCCCCCTTATAACGAATAATGGAGTCACGCCCCTATGAATGCATTGAAGGACTTTTTCAAACTGGAGTCAGCGAGCGGCATCTTACTGATGATTGCCGCCGCCCTCGCCCTTATCGTAGCCAACTCTCCACTGGCTGCGCTGTATGACTCATTTCTAAATATTCCGGTGGCCGTGCAAGTGGGCAAACTGGAAATTGCCAAGCCGCTGTTGCTGTGGATAAACGACGGTTTTATGGCGATCTTCTTCTTTCTGGTTGGCTTGGAATTAAAACGCGAAATACGTTCCGGCCAGTTATCTAAACCTGACAACATAATGCTTCCGGCTATTGGTGCGCTGGGCGGCATGGTTGTGCCAGCGGCTATCTACGTATTTTTCACCATCGGTGATGATCATGCCTTATCTGGCTGGGCGATTCCGGCTGCTACAGATATCGCCTTTGCCTTGGGTGTGTTAGCACTACTGGGAAGCCGAATTCCCACCAGCCTGAAAATATTTTTGGTTTCCCTGGCCATTATTGATGACATCGGCGCCATTTTGATTATCGCGCTGTTTTACACTAACAATATTTCTACCGGGCCTTTGATAGTAGCTGGCCTTAGCCTGTTTGTACTGTGGTGGATGAACAAGCGCAATGTCACAGAAATCGCATCTTATGTATTGATTGGTGTTGTGCTTTGGGTTGCTATGCTTAAATCTGGTGTGCACGCTACGTTGGCAGGTGTACTACTAGCCTTCTTCATACCCATGTATGACAAGAAAAAAGCCGGATATCTTCCGGTCCAGGAGTTGGAGCACAGCCTTCATCCTGCCGTAGCCTATGTCATCCTGCCTTTATTTGCCTTCGCCAATGCTGGCATCAATTTCTCAGATATGGGTATGGAGTCTATTGCACATCCGGTAACCCTTGGGGTTCTGCTCGGGTTGTTTGTTGGTAAGCAAGTGGGCGTTTTTGGTTTCTGCTATGTCGCAATAAAATTGAAACTGACCAAGCTCCCCTCAGATATCAGCATGATACAGTTGTACGGTACAGCCTTGCTGTGCGGTGTAGGTTTTACCATGAGTTTGTTCATAGGTTCATTAGCCTTTGAAGAAACTGGAATGAAATTAGCCTTTGATGAGCGTGTAGGCATACTTGGCGGTTCATTGCTTTCAGCGGTGGCCGGTTACCTGGTCCTACGTATGTGCTGCAAAGATAAAAACGCAGCCTGATTACTCAGGCTGCGTTTCTTCCTGACCTGCATTTTGGGGCACTTGCAATAACTGCAGTGCCCCCCGACAACCTACTAAGGCCTTTTCATGGTCCATTATTTCCAAGGCCTGTTCAATAATCAAAGCCAGCTCTGGCAGGGTGTCATGCAAGGGCCCCGCGAGCAGTTCAACTTGTTGCAAGGCTTCAACATCTGAGCTTTCCAACAGTTGCTGATAATCTCCTTCAGCGTCTTTGCGCAATTGCATTGGCAGTCATGGCAATGATGGGCAAGCTATCATTCCCCAGCACTTGTCTTATCGCCCAGGTCACCGCGTAACCATCCATTTGAAGCTTATCACCATATTTTTATCTGGTGCTTAGCTTCGATATTAGTCTGAAGATTCATTGCTGTTGAAAACAAACAGGCGCTTGAAAAGTGTCCTGACCATCCCAACCTTTGAACGATCGCTTAATCCTAAGCCACCATCCTGCCACACCAAACTGGATAATCAAAAAATGCGAAATGCTTTGGAAATTAAGGGGCTGCGTAAAACCTACAGAGGTAATGTAGAAGCCCTTAAAGGTATAGACCTGACTGTAAAGGAAGGCGACTTTTTTGCCCTGTTAGGGCCCAATGGAGCGGGTAAATCGACCACCATTGGCATTATCGCCAGCCTGGTTAACAAGTCAGACGGCAAAGTCGTGATATTTGGCGATGATATGGATAAAGATCTGGTTAAGGCCAAGTCGCATATTGGCTTAGTGCCGCAGGAATTCAATTTTAATCAGTTTGAGACCTTACTGCAGATTGTTTGCAATCAGGCGGGTTATTATGGGGTTCCACGCCCGCTTGCCTTACAGCGCGCAGAAAAATACCTCAAACAGCTGGATTTATGGGAAAAGCGCAATATGGCGGCCCGTACCTTATCCGGCGGTATGAAGCGGCGTTTGATGATCGCAAGGGCCTTAATGCACGAGCCCAAAGTACTAATTCTGGATGAGCCCACAGCCGGTGTAGATATAGAAATCCGTCGCTCTATGTGGACCTTCCTGCAGGAGATAAACCGTCAGGGCATTACTATTATCCTGACCACCCATTATCTGGAAGAAGCGGAGATGCTGTGTCGTAATATCGCTATTATCGACAAAGGTCGCATCATCGAAAACACCAGCATGAAAGGTCTGTTGTCCAAACTGAATATTGAAACTTTCATTCTCGACCTGCCCGCCAACAGCCTGAAACCGCAGTTGCAGGGCTTTGCCTACCGTCAAACTGATGACCATACATTGGAAGTGGATGTCCCCAAAGCAACGGGTCTGAATGGCGTATTCAGCCAACTTTCCGAACAAGGTATTCAAGTGCTGAGTATGCGTAATAAATCCAACCGACTAGAAGAGCTATTTGTTCGTCTTGTCGAAGACGGTCGCACCCAAACTTCGGCTTCCAAGGAGGCACAACATGGCTAATTTGCAGTTTACCGCCCTTAAAACCCTGTGGCGTAAGGAATGCACACGTTTTTTGCGCATTTGGGTGCAAACTTTGGTACCTCCCGCCATTACCATGAGCCTGTACTTTGTGATTTTCGGTAGCCTGATCGGTAGCCGCATTGGCGAGATGGGTGGCTTCAGCTATATGGAGTTTATTGTGCCCGGCCTGATTATGATGTCGGTGATCACCAATGCTTACGCCAATGTGTCATCGTCCTTCTTCAGCGCCAAATTTCAGCGTAACGTTGAAGAGCTTCTGGTCGCTCCATTGTCTAACTGGATAATCATCCTCGGCTTTGTTGGTGGCGGCGTCGCCCGTGCCTTATTGGTTGGACTGATTGTAACCCTGGTATCACTGTTATTCGTGGATATACAGATTCACCACCCAGTGATGCTGGTCGCCACACTGGTATTAACCGCCACTTTGTTTGCGGCCGCAGGGCTGGTGAATGCGGTTTATGCCAAAACCTTTGATGACATCAGTGTGATCCCTACCTTTGTACTGACCCCACTCACCTATTTGGGCGGTGTATTTTACTCATTAATCCTGCTGCCTGAATTCTGGCAATGGGTAAGTAAAGCTAACCCCATAGTGTATATGGTCAATGGTTTCCGTTATGGTTTCCTGGGCGTGTCCGATGTAGGCATTGGCACCTCCATCGCGGTGCTGCTAGCCTTTAATCTGGCGTTATTCGCCACCGCATGGCATCTGATCAATAAAGGCGTGGGGATCCGTAGCTGATGGGTGAGTCTAAAATTGTCACCAGTAACCAAGATGGTCCACATGAAAAGCTGGAAGAGCTGGTTAAACGCCACCTGAGCAGTCAATCGCAAAAGCCCTTCAGCCAGCACACACTGGAGGCCTTTGCCGAGGCAAAGGCCTGGCTGGGCGACTGGCAAGGACCACTGATTATGGACTCATGCTGCGGCGTGGGGGAAAGCACTGCCGTTATCGCAGCACTCTATCCTGAGGCTAAAGTCATTGGCGTGGACAAGTCTGCTCTGCGCACCGGCAAACACGAGCGCGGTTATGCGGTGGATCAGGACAACTATCTGGTGCTGCGCGCGGATTTAAACGACTTCTGGCGTCTGGCTTATCAAAGTGGCTGGAAACTGCAGCGACATTTCCTGCTATACCCCAATCCCTGGCCAAAATCCATGCACGTTAAACGTCGCTGGCATGGGGGGGCGTCATTTGCCGATATTCTTAAGCTGGGCGGCACCCTTACCGTGCGCAGTAATTGGCCTTTGTATATTGAAGAGTTTGCGCTGGCATTGGCTATAGCCGGCGTGACAGCCACACCAGCGCTATATCAAGCGGACGAACCCATGACACCATTCGAACGTAAGTACTGGGCCAGTGGCCAGCAAAGCTGGCAGTTGGAAGTTGACTTGCCCTAAAAACACAAAGCCCCCGCCGATGCGGGGCTTTTCTTTGCAAACCGACTTAGAGAAAGGTAGATATCTCACTCAGGTCTTTTTTCACCAAGGCATGTTCGGGCACTGTGGCGTCCTCGGCGGGATAACCCGCAATCAATAGCATATAGGGTCGCTCGTTATCCGGATTGCGCTGGCATATCTCGGTAAGAAAGCTCATGGGCTTGGGTGTATGAGTCAGTGTCACCAATCCCGCTTGATGCAACGCCTGGATCAGAAACCCCGTGGCCAGTCCAACAGACTCATGTACATAGTAGTTCTGCTGATTATCTTCCGCATGAATGCCACCACGCTTTTGGCTAAACACCGCAATAAGCCAGGGCGCCGTCTCAAGATAAGGTTTCTGCGCATCTGTCCCCAAAGGTTTAAGTGCCCCCAGCCACTCTTCGCCGGCACGCCCTTCATAAAAGGAGCGCTCCAGAGCTTCAGCCTGCTCGCGAATCTGACGTTTTAGATCAGCATCCTGAATTGCCACGAAATGCCAGGGTTGATGATTTGCACCACTTGGCGCGGTTCCTGCTGAGCGTATGCAAGTTTCGATAAGTTCTTTACTGACCGGCTTATCTGAAAAGGAGCGAATGGTATGACGGCGCTGACAACTGGCATAAAAAGCTTGGGCCCGAGCGAGCATTTCGTCCGGGGAAAATTCCTGATAATCCGTCAGGGGAACGCAGGCATGATCTTGCATGAAAAGTCCTTGGCAGTAATAAGGTAAACGCATAAGTACCTTATCCTTACCGGACTGGTCAATTCACCGGACGAAGATGACCTGCTACATTTTATTTACAACTGTCAAGAATCGCGGCCATCGCGCTTCATGACCAAAAGCACTGATTAATTTAAAAAGGCCTGGGGACGGCTGAAATAGAATCCTTGGCCATAGCGAATTCCCAATCCCTGTACTGCCTCCAATGCACTTTGGTCTTCAATATGCTCGGCAATTACGGCGATATTGCGCTCATCAGCCAATTGATTCAGGTAACCAACAAAATCAAGCGCTTCCTGGCTTTTGACGACTTGCCGAATCAACGAACCATCGACTTTTACGCCGTCTATGGGCAGGTCAAGGATACTGGTGATATTGCTGGAAATAGCGCCAAAATGATCGACAAACAATCTGACATTCAACGTCTTACATATGGCCAGGAAAGACATAAAGTCATCACGATAATCAAACGCGGTAGATGCCATCAACTCCAGGGTCACCCTGCTGGGATCGGGATAGTTATCCAGAAATTCAGCCAGGAACTTGGCAAACCCAGGCTCCACAATATCCTGCTGGCTGATATTGATACTAAAGGCCATGTTGTTGTTACGAAAATAACTGGCACAGTTGTAGAAAATCCGCTGGCTCAGCTCTCCGAAGCATTGATGACGCTCCACCAGGTAGAGAAACTCACTGGGTAAAAAGGTTCGTTCGTCATCGGTGACAAGCCGGGCCAGGCACTCATAACTCCACACCGCATGATGCTGCAGATCCATTATCGGCTGGAAATAGGGCACGATACGCTCCATATCGAACAAACCAGCTATCTCTTTAATTCGCATGCAATTTCTTCTTATCAACCCGATAATCTCAATATAGCAGCGCTATTGCCGGGCGGATACCAATTTGTCCAGCTCACTTTGCAGTGGATGACGCCAGAGGGGAAAAAGGGTAAAGTCCGCGTCCGGACGGTTGAATAGAGAATGTCAGTGACCAACGCCCAAGCCAGCCTGGCACATCTGTATCGAGTTTTTACCAAGCCAGAAGGTCAGGATTCCAAGCTGGCACAAATAGAGCGCCATTTGTCTGACAACCTCGCGGATTTTCTATCCCGGCACGTCGTCGCCAGCAACCGCTCTCTGGAAGATATCGAGCAGGACTTCAACCAGTCACTCATTCCTGAGCAGCCCCAGTTTGTCTCCGAGCATGCAGAACAGCTACTAGACAAGCTGGTAGCCCATTCGGTCAATACTTATTCCCCCCGCTTTATCGGCCATATGACCTCAGCGCTCCCCTATTTTCATCTGAGCTTGGCTAAATTGCTGGTAGGCCTTAACCAGAATCTGGTCAAAATTGAAACGTCCAAGGCCTTTACGCCTCTGGAGCGTCAGGTGCTGGGTATGATTCACCGTCTGGTTTACAAACATGATGACAGTTTCTACCAGCAGTACCTGCACAATGCTAACCGCAGTCTGGGTAGTTTTTGCAGCGGCGGCACCATCGCCAATATCTCGGCCTTGTGGGTAGCCCGCAACCGGCTTTTTGCCCCCAGAGGGCAATTTCGCGGTATAAGCCAAGATGGCTTGCTGGCAGGAATGCAAGAATACGGCTACCAAAAACTCTCTGTTATCACCTCCCGGCGTGGTCATTATTCACTGGGTAAAGCGGTAGATGTGCTGGGTCTGGGTCGTCAGAGTCTGTTGACGCTGCCCTGCCCTAATCAGACTTTAGATCCGCAACTTGCGCTTAAAGAGGGCCAAGCGATACTGGCCCAGGGAGGCAAAGTCATGGCCCTGATTGCCCTGGCCGGTACGACAGAGACCGGTCACATCGACCCACTGGATGAACTGGCAGATGTCGCGGCTGAATTAGGCTGTCACTTGCACGTAGATGCGGCCTGGGGTGGTGCAACCTTGTTTTCACGTCGCTATGGCGGCTTGCTCAAAGGAATTGAACGAGCAGACTCCGTAACCTTGGATGCCCATAAGCAGATGTATGTCCCCATGGGGGCCGGTATGGTGCTGTTTAAAGATCCTGATGCGGGTAATCAGGTCCGTCATCACGCGCAATACATTCTGCGCCAGGGCTCAAAAGATCTGGGCGCCACTAGTCTGGAAGGTTCGCGTAACGGTATGGCGATGATGCTGTATGCGTCATTACATATTCTCGGCAGAAACGGGTACGAACTGTTGATTGATCAAAGCATCGAAAAAGCCAAAGCCTTCGCTGCCATGATTGAAGCGCACCCACACTTTCAACTGACCACCTCCCCGGTGCTGTGTTTACTGACCTATCGGTATGTGCCGCAGGCGGTCCAAGAGAGACTGCTGGTCGAACCGCAGCTTGCCAACAGTCTACATCCCCTGCTGGACGAATTGACTGTGGCGATTCAGAAACACCAGCGGGAATCCGGACATTCCTTTGTTTCCCGCACCCGGCTGGAGACGCAGGATTATCCGCAGCAGGCCATTAACGTATTTCGTGTGGTCCTGGCCAACCCGCTGACCAGCGCAGACGACTTGACTGAAATTCTAGCGGAGCAGCATAGATTAGCCGTTACTCTGCCACAATTTCGGCAGGTCATGGAGGCGTTAGGCTGAGTGTCAATCAGTGCATATCAGCCCGGTTGCTCTGGCTATCTCTCACCACCTTACCTAGTTCTCTTTCCACGCTTGGAATCAAGTCCACGTAACGTCGGTGTAGATAATGAAAGACCATGTCACTGTATACCGCTGGTAACGAAATCTGAATACCGCCTGAGTCAATCATTTGGATATTCTCGTAAGACAATGCCACAACAGCATACTTAATGCGTTTAATCTCAAGCAGTTTAAGGATTTGTTCATGGGATACCAGTTCCAGACGCTGCGCTTTGCGATGGCGCAAGGCAAAACTCATGGCGTTCTCTCCGCCCAGTAACGCCACTGTCTGCTTGGGATCATCCAGTATTGGTTGCTGACACACGGTGTCAGCAGCACAAACCAGATACACTTCGACATTCATCAAAGGCACATTGACCTTGAGCATTTCCGGCAACTGCTGTTCGACCAGGGAAAATTTTGCCGCAATGCCGTCAACCTCGCCGCGATTTCCCACCATGAATTCACGTTCTCCGGCCACCTGAGTAAATTGCACAGTGATACCAAGACGGTCGTAAGCCATGCGCAGGTCGTTTTCAATCAGAGAAATTTGCGGATGTTCAATAGTGCTGATTAGCAGGCTGGGACGAGCAGGTGCTGCCCCGGTTGTCAAACTGTACGCCCCCAGCCACAAACATAAAAAGGCAGGCTTAAAACTGGTACCCATAAGTGTCCTTCTTCTTGATACCAGAAAAGTGTAGCCGCTATTCCGTTAGCTCCACCTGGATATTATCAATTAACCTGGCGCGTCCCAAAAATGCAGCGCCCAATATTACCAGATGGGTATCTTCATGGCTGGGATGCAATAGGGACTCCGCCGAGCGGATCTCTATATAGTCAGGTTTAAATCCGTCATCCAGCAGCTTTTGCTTGTGCTCCTGAATCAGGCGCGAGAAATCACGGCGGCCCAGTTGAATCGCATCGGCGATGGACTTAAGGTGACGATATAACGCTGGAGCAATTTCCCGTTCGGCCGTCGTCAGATAGTTGTTCCTGGAGCTCATAGCCAGGCCATCACCTTCTCGGACCGTCGATACACCATGGATCTTTAGGTTCATAGACAAATCCGTGACCATGGCTTTAATCACCTGGAGTTGCTGGAAATCTTTCTCGCCGAAGAAGGCATGGTTTGGCTGTACCATATTGAACAGCTTACAGACGATAGTGGCTACGCCACGAAAATGCCCAGGACGACTGGCCCCACAAATCATATATGAGATGCCAGGAACCTCGACAAAAGTTTGCTGCTCCAGGCCACGCGGGTAGATATCCTCAACCTGCGGGGTAAATACAACATCTACCCCCAAAGATTCCAGGGCAGCCAGATCATGTGCCATAGTGCGCGGATAGGCAGCCAGGTCCTCGTCTGGACCAAACTGCAAGGGGTTAACGAAGATAGACACCACAACAATGTCGGTGACTTCCCGGGCTTCTTTAACTAAGCGCAAATGGCCATGGTGCAGATTACCCATGGTCGGCACAAATCCTATGACCTTACCTTCTAGTTGCCAGCGTCGTCTGATGTCTCGCAGGCTGGCAATATCACTGATCACTTGCATCATTTACCTCAACTAAAACTATGCTGCTCGGTTGGGAAGTCGCCATTTTTGACTTCTTCGATATACAAGCTGACGGCTTTACGAATATCACCGGTTACGGCCAAATAATTCTTGGAAAACTTCGGCATATAGTTTGCGCTGATACCCAACATATCGTGCATCACCAATACCTGGCCATCGGTATGTGGACCGGCACCTATACCTATTACCGGAATGCTCAGTGTCTGACTGATTCGTTGACCAAGCTCGGTAGGAATACATTCCAGCACCAATAGTTGGATACCGGCCTGTTCCAAGGCCTGAGCCTGGGCAAGAATATCCTCGGCAGCCTGCTCGTCACGGCCTTGCACTTTAAAGCCGCCAAACTTGTGTACGGATTGGGGTGTCAGGCCAAGGTGACCACAAACCGGCACACCGCGTTCTGTCAGTCCTTTAATACTCTCGACTAACCAAGAGCCACCTTCCATTTTGACCATTTCAGCCCCTGCCGCCATTAACCTGGCAGCATTGGCATAAGTTTGCTCGGCAGTGGCATAAGACATAAAGGGCATATCAGCGACCACAAAGGCACGCTTAGCGCCGTTTTTTACCGACTTAGTGTGATAGGCCATTTGCTCTATGGTTACGGGTAAGGTGCTGTCTTCCCCCATCAAAACCATACCCAGAGAGTCACCTATCAACATCACTTCGATACCTTGCTCGTCAAATAGCTTGGCAAAGCTGGCATCATAAGCCGTGATAACACTGATTCGCTCACCCTCTTGCTTCATTTTAGCCAGAGTTGAGATCGTCACTTTCTTCATAGGTTTCCCCCACGTCGCTACAAGCGATTTATCCCACCAGAACGGAGTTACCGTCCCCTTGGTACACCGAAGTCAGCATACCGCCAGAGCGTCGTGTACTTGGTTGCTATCCAGCAAGGTTAGCAGACCATTGGCCGGACAATTTGCCAATAAGCTTGTCAGCTTTTGTCCATCCGGCATTTGCAGCGCTGGCGCTATCTCATACAACGGGTACAACACAAACTCCCGGTCTGCCATTCCATAGTGTGGAACCGTCAGATCGGGTAACTCAATAACTTGTTGGCCATACAGCAGAATATCCAGGTCCAAGGTTCTGGCGCCCCAGCGACGCTCTCGTACCCGCCCCTGATCATTTTCAATAGCTTGTAAGACCCTTAACAAATCAAGTGGAGACAGATCGGTTTCAACCGCCGCCACGGCATTCACATAATCGGGCTGATCCTGAGGCCCCATAGGCTTGCTGGTATAAAAAGAAGAACAGCGGACCAACCTACCAATATCCGGATGATTCAACATGCGCAGTGCTTGCAGTAACTGAGCCTGGGGCTGGCTTAGATTACTGCCAAGCCCAATATAACAAAGGTTCATCAGGCTTGTGGCTTCTTGCTGGTGCGAGGTCGTCTGCGTCGACGGGTATTGCGCTTGCCACTGTCTCTTTCCTGCAAACGCTCGAGCATGGTTTTACGCTGTTCAGCATCCGCGTGCTGAAACTCAGTCCACCAGCTAGCCAGACTTTCCAACTCACCACCTTCAATACCGGCCCGCAGCAAAAGGAAATCATAACCAGCCCGGAATTTCGGATGTTCTAACAGCATGTAGGCACGGCGACCAAAACGTCTGCTCAGACGATGCTGCAATGCCCAAATATCTCTGATAGGTAAGGTAAAACGCTTGGGAATCATAATGCGCTGCAATTGACGATGCAGCACATCGTTCATGGCCATGTTAAAGGCGTCCTGATTGCTTAAACCACCCTCTGCTTGCAACTGTTGGCTACGCAACTCCACCGGATACCAAAGTAATGCGGCATAAATAAAAGCAGGAGTAACGCGCATGTCCGCGTTAATACGTTCATCGGTATTAATCAGCACCTGCTCGACAAACTGGCACTCTTTGCTACCTGGTACTTTAAGCATGGGCTGCAATTGTGGGAAAAGCTGGGCAAACAGGCCGTATTGTTGCAACAAACGGTAGGTTTCCAACCCCTTACCGGATAAAAACAGTTTCAGCACTTCTTCAAACAAACGCGCCGGCGGGATATTGGCCAGTAAGGGAGCCAGATGTGGAATAATATCACCGGCTTCTTTGGAAATTTGCATATCCAGCTTGGCAGCAAAGCGCACTGCCCGCAGCATGCGCACTGGGTCCTCGCGATAGCGGGTTTCCGGATCACCAATCAGATGGATCTTGCGCTCCTTCAGCGCCTGCATACCACCAGCAAAATCCGTGACACTGAAATCAGCAATGTTGTAATACATGGCATTGCATGTGAAGTCACGTCGCTGTGCGTCTTCTTCAATGCTACCGAAAACGTTATCACGCAGGATCAAGCCTTCATCGCTGTGCTTGCTTTGCTTGTCATCCACCTCGTCAGATTGCGATTGGTGATGTCCACGGAAAGTAGCCACCTCAATAATTTCTTTACCAAAAACCACATGCGCCAAGCGAAAACGGCGACCAATCAGCCGGCAATTGCGAAACAGCGCCTTAACCTGCTCAGGTTCAGCGTCCGTGGCCACATCAAAGTCCTTTGGGTGTAAACCAAGCAGCAGGTCACGTACGCAACCGCCTACCAAATGCGCCTGAAAACCGGCATTGTGCAGTCGGTACAATACTTTCAAGGCATTGTCACTGATGTCCTGACGGGAAATGCCATGCTCTGCACGAGGAATGCTCACAGGGGTAAGCTTGATCTTGGCAGGCTGGCCGGAAAGCACCTGTTTGACCTTGTTTATAACACGGGAAATGATAATGCTGTCTCCTGCACTGCCCATGAGCCTAAAAAATGGGCGCTAATAATATACCAGCAAGGGCAAAAAGAGAATCGACGTGCTTAGTGTGATGATAGTTCAAGTTGCACTTCCCGGTGACGAGGAAGCCGCGAGATTTGCCAGTTAGCCACGGCCCAGTTTAGCAAGCTGTCCACTTGATCAAAATCGGCCAGCAACTCCTTGCCAAAACCCAAAATAGCCAGAGCTTGACGAATATTATCTAAAGCTTGCCTGCCTTGCAGAGCCGGCGCGTGATTCTGTTTGCTGAGTTTAAAACCAGGTTTGCTGACCGCCAGGGGTAAATGCAACCAACTCGGCGCTAATGCGCCAAGTGCGTGATACAGAGCAATCTGTAATACTGTCGCTTCCAGCAAGTCAGCCCCTCGTACCACCTCAGTGATGCCTTGCTCAATATCATCGGCTACCACCGCCAGTTGGTAGGCATATAATCCATCTTTGCGGCGAATCACAAAGTCTTCTTCGGCTAACTCGGGTCCAACCTCAATGTTACCCAGATGCCTATCGGTAAATCCATGCACAGGTTTTTGATTTAAGAAACGAATGGCTGCAGGTCCGCTTTTTTCACGGGGACCTGCACAGCGAATATGCCCCCCGGCCGCTTTTATCTGTGCCCGGGTGCACTGACAAGAATAACTTTGCCCGGCATCCGCCAGCCTTGCCAATATGGCCTCATATCGCGCTGATTGCTGACTCTGATAGAGCACCTGTCCATCCCATGTCAATCCATGCTCCTGCAACTGCTGTAGGATAAGTGCTGAAGCGCCCACAAGCTCTCTGGGCGGATCAATATCTTCAATACGCACCAGCCACTTGCCATTTTGACTACGTGCCTGCAAAAAACTACCAAGCGCAGCAACTAACGAGCCTAGATGTAATGGGCCGGAAGGAGATGGCGCGAAACGCCCGATGTAAAGAGAGGATTCAGACATGGGGACAATAATAACAGCAGGGAAGCTGCGATTTTTAACCTCGACAGAATCTCAGCCCGACCTGAGCCGGGCATCATCTGGAAGTGGCATCATTCACTTCTGACGACAGTTGAAAAAGGGCTTAGCCCTGCATCTGCTTTTCTTTGATCTCTGCCATGGTTTTGCAGTCGATACACAAATCTGCGGTAGGACGAGCTTCTAATCGGCGCACGCCAATTTCGATACCGCAAGCATCGCAAAAACCGAAATCGTCTTCTTCAATACGCTTGAGTGTTTTCTCAATCTTCTTGATTAGCTTACGTTCACGATCTCTGGTACGCAATTCCAGGCTGAATTCTTCTTCCTGGGCCGCACGATCAACTGGATCAGGGAAGTTTGCCGCTTCGTCCTGCATATGGTGCACGGTACGATCCACTTCCTCGCGCAACTGATCACGCCACGCCTTCAAAATCGCGCGAAAATGCTCCAGTTGCCCCTCATTCATATACTCTTCGCCGTCTTTCTCCTGATAAGGAGTTAAACCGGCCAGAGCCAATAATCCGAGTGACTTATGTGAATTTTCTGTTGGCATCAGCCAAGTCTCCTAAACAGCTTTCCGAGCTAAAGCAAGCGGCTATCTATAGCAGAAAGCCCTTTGCCAGGCAATTTTTATCATGACAGGCTCATCAAGTGCTGCACTGTCCAAAATCAGAAGCCTTATATGGTCTTTAGCGGGTAAAAATCAACCCTCAATTTCAATTAACAAATTCGAGGGGTTGATTTAATAGGACTTTTTCAGCATTAAAACAACAATCATAAGCGATGATTTCCACCCCTGACGCCTGTGCCTTAGCGAGGGTCTGAGCGTATTGCGGGTCAATATGGCTTGCCACTTTAACAGACTGGATACCACTATGCTGCACACAAAAAAACAGTACAGCCCGCGCGCCCTGCTCTACCATATAAGCCAACTCGGCCAAATGGCGCTGGCCGCGCTGGGTCACCGCATCAGGAAAATAGCCTTGTCCATCCTCCAGCAAAGTGACGGACTTAACCTCCACATAGCAGTCAGCCTTATCAGATGCTCTGAGCAATAAGTCAATACGGCTGTTTTCCTGGCCGTATTTCACTTCCCGGGTAACTTGCTGGTAGCCGCTTAGCTCTGCAACCTTGCTCGCTCGCACGGCTTCTTCCACGATGCGATTAGCATTTAGCGTATTAATACCAATCCAGTGCTGCTGATGAGTTTGTGCCAATTGCCAGCTATAAGCGAGTTTGCGCTTTGGGTCAGAATGATAGGACAACCACACCACAAACCCTGGCTCAGCGCAGCCGGTCATGGCGCCGGTATTGGCACAATGGGCAGTCACGACATCACCGTTATCAAGCTGCACATCAGCCAAAAAACGTTTGTATCTTTTCAGCAATACACCGCGAATTAAAGGAGGATTAAAGAGCATGGCTTGAGACACACACCTTAGCTGGTAAAATGACAGGACTTAACTGCCTGGGCAAACAAGCCGCTCAGGATAGCATAACAGGAGTATTTCATGTCCAGCTTGCAAGTCCGCCTTAGTTCATCAGCCCCAGACAGCCTATGGGGAAGCAAAGCGCCAGTATCGTTCGACAAACAAACCGCCACCATTCACCTTTCAGGTGCGGATAAAGATCAAACCCGTAGCATTCGCAAAGCTGCCCGCGTATTGGATGGTATGGGAATAGAGCAAGTGCAGCTCGCTGGCACATGGAGCCTGGATCAGCAATGGGCTTTTGCAGGCAGCTTCACAACGGCCAAGAAACAAAACCATATCCAGTGGGCAGAAGATGCCAACCAGGACAAACTGGCCAAGATGTACCAGGCATTGCTATTTACCCGTAACCTGGTCAACCGCACCCCTGAAGATATCTATCCTCAGAGCCTGGCCAGCGAAGTGGTTAACTGGCTGTCCGAGCTGGCCCCAGGCCATATCTCAGCAAAAACACTGGTTGGCGAAGAGCTTAAAGAAGCTGGATGGACCGGCATATACAATGTAGGTCGTGGTAGCGAGCGCCCACCTGTACTGCTTGAGCTTGACTACAATCCCAGTGGTCAGGCTGACGAGCCGGTGGCAGCGGCCCTGGTTGGCAAAGGTATTACTTTTGACAGCGGTGGTTACAGCATTAAAGCCAGCGAAGGTATGTTGACCATGAAATGCGACATGGGTGGTGCAGCAACCGTCAGTGGCGGGCTGGGTTTGGCGATATTACAAGGCCTGAACAAACGCGTAAAACTCTTCTTGTGCTGTGCCGAGAACCTGATCAGCGGTCATGCCTACAAATTGGGCGACATTCTGACCTATAAAAACGGTCTGACAGTGGAAATCGTTAACACCGATGCCGAAGGACGTTTAGTACTGGCCGATGGTCTGCTGGCCGCAGGTGAGACAGGTGCGCCCCTGACAATCAACGCTGCCACCCTGACCGGTGCTGCAGTGATGGCGCTAGGCGGTGAATACCATGCATTGTTCGGCTTGGATAAAGACACGCAAGTACGGATGCAGCAATTTGCCGAACAGGAAATGGAACCCGTATGGCCGTTGCCATTGGACATCTGGCATCAGGAAATGTGTCCATCTCCTTATGCGGATACGGCCAACAGCCGTCCCATGAAAGGTGGTGGTGCCGGCGGCGCCTCTAATGCTGCGGGTTTCTTGTCTCGCTTTGTTGCCAACAGCGGTAAAGGTTGGGTACATATGGACCTGGCCGGTGCCTTCAATAATACCGCCACTTCGACTATGCCAGCGGGTGCAACAGGCATGGGAATTAGAACTATTGCCCGTGCACTACTTGATGCGTAAAAAATAATAAAAAAGGGAAGCTTAGCTTCCCTTTTTTCAGATACCGCCTAAGCGCTCTGCTAATTCTTTGTATCTGCGTACATCATCACTGTCAAACAAAGGGTTACCTGCAGCATCTTTGTCTTTTGCCACCAACAAACTCTCGCGCTCTAAACGCTCAACCCGGATTTCCTGTACGCCCAGATAATCTGCCACTTCAGACACTGACATCAAACTCATTTTTCACATCCCCGTTACTGGTATAGGTGTTTTTCATACAGACCTGTTACCACTAGCCTCCCCCGAACAAACACAGTCTAGTATGTCGTCAGTACCACTTGGCTGCCACATGATGGTCTTTTCAATTAACTTACTGAAAATCTGCCTATTTTGACAGATAATACGCAGACACAAAGAATGTCACTCAACTCCTGGGAAATCAATGGATACCTGGTCTGCTGCTATCATGTTGTTTTTCATCATGGATCCTCTGGGCAATCTGCCCATCTTTATGTCTGTACTGAAAGGGATACCCTCCAGACGCCGACGTATAATTGTAGCCAGAGAGTTACTTTTTTCCCTGGCTATCATGCTGTTGTTCTTATTCAGCGGTCAGGCCGTATTGGATTTTCTCAACGTCAGGCAAGAAACCGTCAGTGTCGCGGGGGGGATTGTGTTATTCCTGATCGCCATCCGCATGATCTTTCCCCAGCCAGGCGGCCCAACAGGTCACAGCTCAGATTCGGAACCCTTTTTGGTACCTTTGGCTATCCCATTGGTTGCCGGCCCGTCCTTGTTAGCCGCGCTGATTCTGATTGCCAATCAGGATCCTACCCGCATGACTGACTGGACTATCGCCGCCGTGTCAGCCTGGTTTGTGTCATCAGTGATTCTTATGTTTTCTGGATTGTTCCATCGCATCCTGGGCGAGCGAGGCTTAACCGCTGTGGAGCGTCTGATGGGTATGATTCTGGCCATGATCTCTATTCAGATGTTCCTGGACGGTATCGCCAAATACTTGGAGCATAGCGCATGAAGTTAAACACTTTTCAACGGGTAAGAACCCTACAGGACTGGCAAGCCGTGGCCTTCGGCGCCACTTTGGTGGAACGCAGCCTGCCTAACTATCAGTTATTTTGTGAAGTCAGCGACTTTGGTGATGCAGAACAATACCGCAATAGTCTGAATGCCGTGTGGGATTGGTTGGCCAATCCTAAAGCCAAACTAAACCTGGGCGTGCACCTTGAGCGTATTGAAGAAGCCACGCCGGATGCAGATGCATTCGACTCCTATGGCGTGTACCCCGCCATCGACCTCTGCATGTCATTTGCAGCACTGTTGCAGCTGATGATGGGAGAAGATTTGCAAGGCGCGGTGGTCATTAGCAAGCTGTCGCAAGGCTCGGTTGAAGCTTTTATTGAAGCTACCAGTGAAGAAGAACTGGACGCCAAACAAATTAAAGCCCACCCACTGATGGAATGGGAAGTGGCCTTTCAAAATGAGCTGCTGGACCGTCTCGAGTCGCTGAAAAGGGACAAAGAAAGTATGTCGCAATTGCGCACTATGGCCACAGAAGAAGGTATCAGTAATATCGGCCTGGAAATAAGCGAATAACACCAGGTCTGCGGAGCGAGGTTGTAACCAGCTGGGGGCTGAATATAAACAAATTCATGCTCAAAAGATAAGCAGCCCTGTTCCTTAATGCATTGCTAACTGCTGCACCTGAAACGCCTGCCAGGCTGACGACGCTAACGTTCGAACTTCAAGCAAGCGCAACCTGACCGACTCATAGCCAGGCTCATCCCCAACAGGGATGGCATAACCTACAAGGCCTTTGCTTTGTTTATCAAACCAAATATCGCCCTGCTTGCCAGATAACCCCGTACCGCCAATAAAATAATGCAGGCTGGTCCTTCCATCCACTTGTTGTTCATCAACAAACTGCAACTGCACTTCACCAAATGATTTAAATTGCACCGGTTTTTGTTGCAAATCGAAGTCTAACCGCTCAAATGCCAGTGTCGTATGCTCATCAGCCCTACCGGCGAAAAACCCGCTGAGACTGGCGAAGTCAAAATCATAGCTGTGCCAATACTGCCCATTTAACGCAAACTGTATTTGCTGTCCACCCAGCGCTATTTGCAAAGCGCCATCTTGTTCCAACAAACTGGCCATTTGTTGTTGCTCACCTTGCGCATTCAATCTGGCCACGGCAAAGCTTGAAACGTTTTTAGTCAGTGGATGAGTAACCGCCCGGACAAGGGTTGCGCGAGCTGCACCAGGATGCCATTTAAACGATTCAATGTGATTTTCAGCGGGAAAGTAAACGGCAATATAGGCGGCGTTAGTGCCGTCCAGATTAGACTTTTCGTACCACCACATCTGTCCGGTTTGGTCAGCATAAGCCTGCACAGTAAAAAGCGCCCCACTTAGCACGAACCCGATCATGTTCAATAATATACGCACAACGGCTCCTCCATGTTGGCTAAATCAGCATAGTGACTAACCAGACATCAGGCTGTTGCAAAGTGTAAGGATTTATATAACTAGCGTGAGGTGCTATTTGGGCTAAAGATTTTGTCCAATCGGGTCTCCACTGCTCACAGCTCACTAAAGCAACTTGGGCAGCAGGATAGCGAGCCAGCTCACAACTATGATTAACATGGTAAAAAACACAGCGGCCGAGCCTAAGTCTTTCGCTTGTTTAGATAGCGGATGGCGCTCGGTGCTTATCCGGTCTATGGTCGCTTCTACAGCACTATTCAAGCACTCAACCACCAGCAACAACAGCAGTGGAGCAATAAGCAGAATTAACTCCACAGGGGAGTCTGCCAGCCACAGCGCAGCAGGTATCAACACCAGACACAGCAGAATCTCCTGGCGAAATGCAGATTCATAGCGAAACGCATAGCCAATCCCATCCATGGAACAACGGGTGGCGCGCCAAATCCTGGTTACCCCTGTTCCGTTGGGCTTTTGCATGTTATCTCCTGGTACTGGTAGAGTTGATAACTGACTTGCTTAGTCTGCTTTTGTTTTAGCAATTGCCATTCACAAGGTATGGGCAATAACGCACCAACCTCAGCTTCCACATATATCAGAGCACCATGATTGAGCAACTTGTTGGCACTCAGTAAAGGGATAACCTCGCCTAATAAAGACTGGTGGAAAGGCGGGTCGAGAAACACCAAGTCAAAACGCTCAGTACAGCTTGATAAATAGGCTTGCACACCGCCTTTAATCAATTTGGCCTGTTGGTGAGCGCCCAGCGTTTGAATGTTTTTTTCCAACAACTGCGCGGCCTGGCGATCCTGCTCCACAAAGGTGGCAGAAGCCGCGTGCCGGGATAGCGCCTCAAGGCCCAGCCCACCGGTACCCGCAAAAGCATCAAGACAATGACTGTCTGCCACATAAGCGGCTAACCAGTTAAACAGCGTTTCTTTGGTGCGGTCTGTGGTTGGCCTTAAGCCATCCAAATCCATCACTGGCAGCTTTCTGCCTCGCCATCGCCCACCAATAATACGGATGCTGCCCAGGGCAGCAGCCGGGCTTTTAACAGCTCGCTTCATTTGTCAATTCAAGAAATGCTATGATTGCGAACAGTCTAATCGGCTAGAGCCGATAACCCAACGATTTTCAAAGGATCCGCAACGCCCATGTCAAAGTTTTTCGGCTGGTTCAAAAAAGACAAACCAGCGCCCGTAGATGACAAACCCACGCCTCAGGCGGAACCCTCTTCCCCGGTAATTGAAGATAACGAATCTCCGCTGTTATCCCCAGAGCTGACGTCGCCCAAACCGGCGAAAGATGACACAGCAGTAGGTCCACAACCGGACACACCACCAGTAGTTCTTACACCTGAGCCTGAGCCTGAGCCTGAGCCTGAGCCTGAGCATGAGACTGAGCCTGAGCCTGTGCCTGTGCCTGATCCTGAGCCTGAGACAGTGC
>NZ_JAFKCS010000250.1 GCF_017255015.1 Bowmanella yangjiangensis
GACCCTGCCATGAAGAGTTGGAAGATACGCACTCACCTGTTGCTGCTCGCCGGCGTTCTGCTCACCGCGCTGTTGGCCGTCGGCCTGCTCGGCCTGCATGGACTCAAGACCACCGTCGGCGGCCTGCAGACCGTCTACCTGGACCGCGTGGTACCGCTGCGCGACCTCAAGCAGATTGCCGACCTCTACGCGGTGAACATCGTCGACGCCACGCAGAAGGCGCGCAGCGGCACCCTCAGCGGCAACGCCGCGCAACAGATGATCGAGCAGGCCCAGCAGCGTATCGCCGAGATCTGGAAAGCCTACCTGGCCACCCAGCTGATCGCCGACGAACGGCGCCTGATCGACGAGATCACCCCCCTGATGAGCAAGGCACAGCAGCCCCTTGAGCAGCTGCAGAGCCAGCTCATCCGGGGTGACCGGGGCGAAATCGAGCGCTTCGCCAGCAACGACCTGTACCCGTTGATCGACCCGCTGTCGGCCAAGTTTTCCGAGCTGATCGAAGTCCAGCTCGGCGAGGCCAAGCGCCAGTACCTGCTGGGTGAAGCGGCCTACGCCAGGAGCCTGCGCCTGAGCCTGTTGCTGCTGGTGGTCGCGCTGCTGCTGGGCAGCGTGCACGTGCTCTACTTCAGCCGCCTGCTCGGCCGCCAGCTGGGTGCCGAACCCGGTGAGCTGGAGGCGATCAGCGCCCGCATCGCCTCCGGCCGCCTCGACGGCGCGCAGCAGGACGGCGGTGGCAGCAGCGGCGTGATGAAATCGGTGCAGGCGATGCGCCACGGCCTGCACGACGTGATCGGCAACATCGGCGAAGCCTCCGAGGAAATCGAGTGCGCCACCCTGCAACTGGCCGCTTCCTCCGAACAGGTGCTCAACAGCGCCAATATCCAGAGCGACACCGCAGCAGCGATGGCCGCCACGGTCGAGCAACTGGCGGTGAGCATCAACCACATCGCGGAGAGCGCCCAGCACACCCACGACCGCGCCCGCCAGGCCGGCGAGCTGACCGACAGCGGCCTGCAGGTGACCACCCAGGCCATCGAGGAAATCCGCCGCATCGCCTCGCTGGTGACGCAGTGCTCCGGCGATGTCGAGCAACTCGCCGCACAGTCCGGCAACATCGGCGCCATCGTCGACGTGAT
>NZ_JAFKCS010000251.1 GCF_017255015.1 Bowmanella yangjiangensis
GGCCAGCCTGAACTCAAGCACTCAGGCTAGAAGAGATGCCTGCGTTAAGATCCGCCAGAGGACAAATCGCCTCCCCTTTTCCCGGATGCCCCTCGACGCACTGACGAAAGTCTACCTTCATCCCACTGTGGTTAGCAGGAAGTAGCTAGACGCCAATGTGCTCTAACACACGCCCCCAGCGGCGTCGGCCTGAATGAATTGCTAGGCCGCCCCGGGCCTGTGTACGGCCAAGCGTTAACCTACTTTGGGAGAAGGCACTTGGCAGCAATGAACGCTACGGCGCCTGAAAGAGGTACCAGCAAGAGCGTGACTCCAACCCCACCGAAACGGCAGGCGAGCGCCGGCAGAGTGAAGGCATCGCTACAGGCAATACGTGAGATGAAATCCAGATGGTTCGTGACCCACCACAACGTCAGAAACGAGACCAGCAACCCAATGGCCACTGAGACGGCTGTTCTCAGCAAAAGCTTGGAGTCGTTCATGCGGTCTGACGTCCGAGATGCCAGGGAAAAGGGATAGAACTGTTTATAGACAGCACAACGAGTTCGGCTATACGTAACACGTCCAGAATTTCTGCAATCGCTATATCGAATTTTACTTCGTAGCTTCGAAAAACTTGCTCGGTACTTGGGTCGCACATAAATATGCCTAACGATTTTGCTAAGAGGGCGAATTTAGCCCATGCCAGTGAAAGAAGCGAACGGCTTGAACCACAGACTAGGCGCAGAGCAAAATACCTACATCTGTTGCTTTCTTGCTTTGAATTTTATTGTTAGCAGTGAAAGACATGACGCTATTAATGGCCCAACACCAGTGGCGACAATTAAATATATGCTCTCCAGATAGCTTTTTGATTGAAAGCTTAACCGGCCACTTAATGCACCAAAGAATAACCAAACTATAACCATAGCAATTGCGCCGACTGCTATACCGTAGTACATATATATCGGAACCTCCTTTTCTGCATACTCATCCATTCTAATCGTTACACTCCAAGCACTATAGAGCCCGATGCCGCCCAATGGTATCAAAAACAGCAACACAGGTGCTTCAGATGAAGCAAACAAAATATAAATTGACGCTGGCACATACATAATAGTTGTGGGCGCCATAAGTAAAAAACAAATGATAGAC
>NZ_JAFKCS010000252.1:0-337 GCF_017255015.1 Bowmanella yangjiangensis
CGGGCATCTGCTGGCACGACGCATCGCCTGGCTGTTTCGCGATGCCCGTCATGGGCAGTGGTGCTGCGCTGACGTAGACTCGCGGCGGGATGAACAGGAGGTGTTCAGGGATGACATTCAGACTCGCCGCGGGCCTGGCCGGCCTGCTGACCGCCAGCGTGGCGCTGGCCGATGACTGCGCGGCGCAACTGCCTGGCTGGCTGGAACAGGCGCACCCGGGCCAGGCTGGCGGAATCTGGCTGCAGCATGACCGCGCGCCCAAACGCGAGGAAGCCCGCCACACCAACACCAACGACACCCCCGCCCGCCCCCACCACACCCACCACCCCCACCCCCA
>NZ_JAFKCS010000252.1:347-1133 GCF_017255015.1 Bowmanella yangjiangensis
GATGAGCGCGGGGCCTATCGGGTGGATGCCCGGCAGAGCATCTGCAAGGTCTGGCCGGCGCGGCCGCACCTGACCCTGGTCGCCGTGCCGCTGCTGCGCGAGGAGCATGACGACCATGGCCAGAGCGACCTCGAAGTCCTCCTGCTCGATAGTGCCAGGCAAGATGTCGTGGCGCGGCTGATCGAACCCAACCGGCTGGATTGGGATGCGATATTCGTCGATGGCATCGAGTTCGATACCGCCCCTTATCGTCTGCGTGCGCAGGACCTGGCCTTCGGTGTCCGCATCAAGCGGCGCAACGGATCAGCCCCCAATCCCTTCCACGAAACCGAGCTCAACCTGTACGAGCTGGATGGACAGCACCTCAGGTCGGTGTTGAGCGAACTGGTGGTGCAGCGCTCGGGAGGGGAGTGGGATACCCACTGCGCCGGAGAATTCAGCGAATCCACGGGCGTGGTGATCATCACCGAGCGCGTCGGGCATGCCGGCTATCGCGACCTGCAGCTCAGGATGAGCGCTATCCACAGCCGCTCCACGGAGGTCGCCGGCGACTGTCAGACGGTCGAGCGCAGCACCCAGCGCTCCCGATACACCATCGAATACGGCGACGAGCGCTATCTGCTGCCGCTCGAGCTGTCGCCGCTCTGAGCGGCCATCCCATTCCCGCACGATCTGCGCGAGGTTTTGCAAAACGGCGCCCGCATGCTGCACATGGACGGGCAGTCATGACGATCTTCGGCTAATACCAATGTCTAGCTGTCGGCTTTTGCTGGCCAGCTGCTAGTT
>NZ_JAFKCS010000253.1 GCF_017255015.1 Bowmanella yangjiangensis
GTTTGCCGCCATCCATGTACGAGCCCGCATCGAGCAGGATGTGGAGGCGTAACGCGCGAGTCGTCCTGGGAAGCGTTGAACAAAGGGAGTTTCAGGTGAGTATCTTTTCGCGTTTCTTCGGTCGCCGCGACGACGCTGCCGCAGAGCCGGCCCGTCTGGTCGCCAATCCCGCCAGCGAAGGGCGAGTCAGCCTGCAGGTGCTGTTCCCGGCTGCGCTGCAGTTGGATCAGGACGAGCTGACCCGCGTCCTGCGTGCCTATCACCCGGAAATGGCCGCAGCGAGCTGCGAGGTGTCCGACGAAGTCGAGCAGTTCTTCGCCCTGGCCGGCTGGGGAGAGCACGTGGTGCGGCTGCTTGGCTTCGATGCGCCGTTCCCTGCGCAATCGCTGGAGTCCTGCGTGGCCCCCGCGCATTACCCGCAGGCACTCAAGGATGAGGTGCGCGCCCATGCCAGCCATGTCCTGCTGTACTACGCCGGGCATGACGACGACCCCCTGGAGCAATACGTGGTGCTGGCCGCAGTCGCCGGTGCGCTGGCGCATTTCGGCGCCATCGCGGTGCTCAACGAGAGTGGCAGGACCTCCTTGCCCGCAGCGATCTTCAATGACCAGGGACTGGGGCGCGAGAGCCTGGACGTGCTGCGCGGCATGCCGCTGACCGCGCTCTACTGCGGCTTCGTCAAATACGACGTCGAAGGCGTGCAGGGCACCTGGATGCGTACCTACGGCGGTGGTGTGTTCGGTATCGCCGACTTCGCCGTGCTGGCCGAAGGGCACCATGAGGGCGAACGCTACTCGGAGCTGTTCGACAACGTGATGAGCTACCTGCTGAGCAGCGGCGCGCAGATGGCCCCCGGGCACACCCTGCAGGTCGGCGAGGACGCCTTCATGCGCCTGCGGGCACCGCTGGCCGAGGAATACTTTCTCGACGGGCCGGACCCGCTGCTGGTCGCCGAGATCATCGCGGCGCACAAGGCCAATCCGGCCTGAAGCGCTCTTCGGCATTTGCTAGACTGCCGGGCCGCATTTAATGTGGCCCTTTCACTTCTTGTCCCCAGGTTTGCCAGATCATGACGCTGTCCGATCCGCACCAGCTTGCCACCGTGCTCGAAGGCCTGCTCCTGGCGGCGGG
>NZ_JAFKCS010000254.1 GCF_017255015.1 Bowmanella yangjiangensis
GGTCAGCGAACGTAGTTGGAACTGGCTGGGTGCCTGGCTGCACTGGCTGTATCCGCTGCGTGGCGGGACGCTGGATCGCTGGTGGGGCGACATCGTCATCTACCTGTCGCTGGCAGCCACGCTGATGACCCTGCTGGGCATCGTCGTGGGCCTGCTGCGCTGGCGTTTCGCCAAGCCCTATCGCAGTGGCGCACGCAGCCCCTATCGGGGGCTGGCCCGCTGGCACCACATCGGCGGCCTGGCGTTCGGCGCGCTGGTGCTGACCTGGATATTCAGTGGCCTGATGTCCATGAACCCCTGGCGCCTGTTCACGACGCCCACGCCGCTCGACATGGCCGCTTACCAGGGCGCGGAGCTGCGTGCCGAGGCGTTCCCGCTACCTGCGCAGCAGGCCATCGCGCGCCTGCGCGAGGCGGGGCTGAACGCACGTGAGCTGCACTGGCGTCTGGTCGGTGGGCGCGCCTATATGCAGGGTGTCGATGCCAGTGGCGCCACGGCGCTGCTGCCGGCGGATGGCGACGGCACGCTGCTGCACGGCCTGACGGACGCGGAGCTGCTGCGCGCCGCGCAGGCGATCCGCCCGCAGGAGCGGTTGCAGGTCGAGCGCCTGAACGCCTACGACTTCTACTACTACGCCCGCGCCGAGCACAGCATGCTCGGTCATCTGGAGCGACCGTTGCCGGTCCTGCGGGTACGTTTCGACGACCCGGCACAGACCTGGCTGCACCTCGATCCGCGTACGGGGTCGGTAGTGGGCCGGCTCGACGCAGGTCAGCGCACGTCGCGCTGGTTGTTCGCCCTGTTGCACAGCTGGGACTGGTTGCCGCTGTTGCAGAACCGGCCGCTGTGGGATGGCTGGATGTGGCTGGCGAGCCTGGGCGGCCTGCTCATCTGTCTCAGCGGCACGCTGCTGGGCTGGCGTCGCCTGCGTCGTCGTCCGCGACCGTCGCCGAGCAGGGCTCGGCCTGCGCGCAGCGCTGGCCGCCGTGACACGTTGTACCCTTGACCCATGATTCGATTTCAAACCCGGAGGTAATACCATGACCCTGAAGAAAACCCTGCTCGGCCTGACGCTGTTGCTGCCGGCGCTGTTCGCTCAAGCCCACGAGTACGAGGTCGGCCAACTGCAT
>NZ_JAFKCS010000255.1 GCF_017255015.1 Bowmanella yangjiangensis
GAACAGACGCCGCCGCACCGCTCGTTCCGTCAGTTGAGCACGCTGGGGTTGCAGCTTGCGTTGGAGGAATTGGGGTTGCCCAGTTCGGCCGAGGACAGCCAGCAGCTGGCTGGGGCGATTCCACAGATGCCGCCGTTTCCTGAGGTGGTCGACACGCTCGCGCGCCTCAAGGCCATGGGATTCAAGCTGTGCATCGTGTCCAACACCGACGATGACATCATTGCCGGCAACGTCGCGCAGCTCGGTGGGCACATTGACCGGGTCATCACTGCCCAGCAGGCCGGTGCCTACAAGCCCGATCCGCGCCTGTTCGACTACGCTCACCAGCAGTTGGGCGTGCGCCGTGATGAAGTGGTGCACATCTGTGCCAGCCCGCACCTTGACCACGCCGCCGCGCGCGACATGCAGTTCCGCTGTGTGTGGATCGACCGCGGCACCGGTCGACAGTTGCTGCCTGACTATCGACCCGATGCGATGGTGAGCACCCTCGATCGAGTCGTGCCGCTGTTCAAATCCCTTGGCTGGTAACCCCTGGAGTCATCGTCATGGCGCACACCCTTGAAGGCGGTCTGCGTACCGCCCGCTACACCGACCTGGACCTTGAAGCGCCCGCCGTCGTCACCGCGCGCTCGGAATTGGTCGCGTGCTTTCAACTCGCAGCGCTGCACGGCTTGGAGGAAGGTATCTGCAATCACTTCTCCGCCATGGTGCCGGGACGCGATGATTTATTTTTCGTGAACCCGTACGGGTATGCGTTCGAGGAAGTTACCGTCGACAATCTGCTGGTCTGCGACTTCAATGGCAATGTTGTAGCCGGCGAAGGTCAGCCTGAAGCAACTGCGTTCTATATCCACGCGCGCCTTCACAAACAACTTCCAAGGGTGAAAGTGGCGTTTCATACGCACATGCCCCACGCCACTGCACTGTGCTTGCTGCAAGGGGCGCCATTGTTGTGGTTTGGGCAGACCGCGTTGAAATTCTACGGACGGACGGCGGTAGACGAGAACTACAACGGCCTGGCACTCGATGCGTCAGAGGGTGATCGGATTGCCAGCGTTATGGGGGATGCCGATGTGCTGTTCTTGAAGAACCATGGTGTGATTGTTGCGGGCCCGACTATT
>NZ_JAFKCS010000256.1 GCF_017255015.1 Bowmanella yangjiangensis
TCTACGGCGTACCCATGGGGATAATCACCAATCCTGCGGACTGATCGCCGATCAGCTACAAGCAAGGAGCAAAGGCTAGCGATCATCGGTATAAGGTAGAGGCTGATCCAGCAAGGGGCAGTTATCGCAATGCTCGAGGTTCTCGAGGCGATAACGAATGCAACACACCCTACGCTGGCGCCAGAGACCGTCGGGACGCAGCTCCTGACTTACCTGCAGATACCGAATCGGCCTGAACAGGGGGTTGCGAACACCATCGGCGCATCGCTCCTGTTCCATCAGCTCATGGCCATGAACCAATAACGACGAGGGCAAGACCTTGCCCATTTCACCGACGAACCACTCCAGGTAGTTACCGGCGTTGCTCCAGAGCACCTTGGGTGACAGCCTTGCCTCCGTCGCCAGTATCTGGATAAACGCTTGCAGATGCCCGGTCAGCTCGGCGAAGCGCTGAAAGGCATCAGCCGGTGGAACAGCAAAGGGTTCACCATCGTCGGGTAACTTGAACGCCTGTGGCAGCCCCTGCTCGTCCAACACCACCTCAATCGCATCGAGCGCCAACGGTAAACGACGTCCCAACACCAGCGCGGCAGCGACCACTGGAGGAATCAGTCGAACCAGATAGTGCTTGGACCACTGCGAGGCCAGTGCTCGGCGGTCCTGCCCGACATGCAAGGGGTCGAACCGCTGCAGTACCGCATCGAGCTGAGCCGTATGCAGGAGTTGGCGCACCGGCAGCGACGGACGCGGGTCTTCAAAGGTAGTCAGCACGTCGCGATAACTCGCGAACTCGCCAAAAAACAGTGGAGCAAGAGCTGCGATCATCGCCCCCCCCTGCGAATTCGGGAGAACCAACTCAGCACAATCGGCATCGCTCGAAGAAACGCTCGCGACTCTGCACCATCAACGCAGCGCGCTTGTGCGGAAAATCGAATTCCTTCTCCTGCCAGAAGCCGAGACGCTGCATATGGCCAATCATCCGCCGATTGTCGGCACGCGGCTCAGCGACGATGCGCTGGGTACGCGGTTCATCCAGCAACAGATAATGCACCAGAGCCGATAGCCAGCTTTCCACCTTGTGCGGCCCGCGATGATCCTCCTCGCCAACCAGCATGTGAA
>NZ_JAFKCS010000257.1 GCF_017255015.1 Bowmanella yangjiangensis
GGTGTTCTCGCTACCGAATTGCTGATTGTCGTCGTGACGCAGGCCCAGCTCGGTAGAGAATTTGTCGCCGGAGTAGCGGTGCTGGACGAAGGCGGCGCGGTTCCAGCGTGAGTCCTCCGCGAAAGTTGTGCTGCTGTGCAGGCGATCCTCGTACCAGTCGACTCCGACCAGCATTTGCTGGTTATCGGTGAGGGTCAGGGTGTTTACCCAATTCACCGAGTCGCGATAGGTGGTGTAGGTAAAAAATGAATAATATGGCGCTGCCGGTGAATCATCGCCCGTGTCGCGCTGGTCTTTGCTATACCCCAGTTCAAGGCGACTACTCCAGTGTTCGTTCAGCTGGCCGTTGATGAAGCCGGAAATACTGCTGAGTTGAAAATCCGTTGTCGGCAGCAAGCCGGTAAATACATCGTCATATTCCACCTGGCCGCGCTGATCGAGCGCACTGAGACCAACTTGTAGGTCGTCAGTGACGCGGTGCGACAGACTCAGGCTCAGTGAGCGGTTGCGGTAGGCATCGTCGTCGCCATTGGCGCCGAAACCGTCGCGGGTCGCGTCGATACCGGCCGTCTCGTCCAGTGCAGCGCCCAGGTGAAAGCGGGTGCGCTGATCTCCCCCGGAAAGACCAAGGCTGCGCTGGTAGGTACTGTCGCTGCCGGCTGCCAGGCGCACGTAAGGGGCGAGCCCCTGATCATCGCCCTTGCGGGTGAAAATCTGTATCACACCACCGATTGCGTCGGAGCCGTAGAGTGCCGAACGGGCGCCACGCACGACCTCGATACGCTCGATCTGCTCGGGGGCGAGAAATTCCAGGCTGCTGGTACCACTGGATGCCGCGGCGATGCGTTGGCCATCGACCAGCACCAGCGTTTGTGCCGTGCTGGTGCCGCGCAGAAACACGCCCATCTGGCTGCCAGTACCGCCAGTGCGGACGACGCTAAGACCGGGAACGCGCTGCAGCAGCTCTGCAACGCTGCTGACCTGCAAACGCTCGATATCGTCACGCTCGAACACGGTGGTGGCCGCCGTGGCCTGGGCTTGTGGTTCGGGCATGCGGCCCGAGGTGATGACCAGGGACTCGGCCACATAGGGTTCGCTGGCCAGTGACAGGCC
>NZ_JAFKCS010000258.1 GCF_017255015.1 Bowmanella yangjiangensis
CCAGATCGCCGCGCACCTGGGTATTTCCCTGCGCAGCGTGAACACCTACATGGCCCGTGCGGTGGAGCACTGTTGCCTGCTGCAGGCGGGCTGGCAGGCATGAGCACGCCCACCCCCGGCGAGCGCGCCGCGCTCAAGGCCGCCAGCAGCTGGTATGCCAGCCTCAACTCCGGCAGCAGTGGCGCGGCCGAGCAGCAGGCCTGGCAGCATTGGTACGACGCCGACCCCGTGCATCGCCAGGCCTGGCAGCAGATCGAGCGCCTGCGCGATCAGCTCGGCCTGCTGCCGGCGCAGATCGCTGCGCCGACCCTGCGAGGCGCCGCCTACAGCCGTCGGCGTGTGCTTGGCAGCCTGTTGCTGGCCGGCGCCGCGCTGCCACTGGGCTGGTTCGCCTGGCGCAGTGACAGTCGCCGTTACTGGACCGCCGACTACCGCAGCGGGGCCGGCGAGCAACGCCACTGGCAACTGGCCGACGGCAGTCGCCTGCTGCTCGGCAGTGCCGGTGCCGCCCAGTTCGACGGCACTCGGCGCCAGCTACAGCTGCTCGACGGCGAGGCGCAGCTGGACATTGCCGATGGGCCGCAGGCGCTGCAGGTGCTGACCCGTGACGGGCTGATCCGCGCCGGCGGCGGTCGCCTCAACCTGCGCTGCGACCCGCATGGCAGCCGCATCGCCCTGCTCGAAGGCTCCGTCGAGGTCAGTTGCGCGGCGCAGCCCGCACGCTGGCAACGCCTGCAGGCTGGCCAGCAACTGCTGCTGCAGCGCGAGCGGATTGGCGCGCCGCAGCCGCTGGATGCGCGCAGCACGGCCTGGGCCGAGGGCAGCCTGCTGGCCATCGACCAGCCACTGGGTGAGGTGGTCGCGGAGCTGGCGCGCTACCGCCATGGCATCCTGCGGGTGGATCCGGCGCTGGCCGGGCTGAAGGTTTCCGGCAGCTTCCCGCTGCTCGACAGCGACCGCGCGCTGGCCGCCCTGCAACACAGCTTCCCGCTGCAGGTGGTACGGCGCAGCGACTACTGGGTGACACTGGTACCGCGTGGCGCCTGAGCGCTGCTGCCGTTTCGCGGCTGAAGCGGCTCCCACGGATTCGTCGGATTCTACCCGTAGGGTG
>NZ_JAFKCS010000259.1 GCF_017255015.1 Bowmanella yangjiangensis
CGTCGAGCAGGATCAGGGCCGGTTGCTCGCGCTCGGCCATTTCCAGCGCGCGCGCCCCCTCCTTGGCGAACAGCAGGCGGTAGTCATCCTGCAGTACATGCCGCAGCACCTGCAGATTGGTGGGTTCGTCATCGACCAGCAGCAACAGCGGACGGGTATCGGCGACCGGGCTCATGATGGGGTGGTTTCCTCGTCTTGCAGCTGCAACAACAACCGATCCAGCGCAGCCAGGGCCTGATCGAAATCGAACTCGTCGAGGGCCTCGCGCAACTCGCTCATCCTGTTCGCGAAGGCCGTGCCGCTCAGTGCCTGCTCGAGCGCGGACAACGCCTGGTCGTCCAGCCCGCCCCTGGCCAGCACGGCCCGCAAGTGGCCGGCGCGCTCGCGCAGCAGGCCCGGATCAGCGGCCGCGGATTCTAGCGCATTGGTTTCCTCCGGCAACTGCGGCAACGTTTCGATGACGGCCTGCAGGGTCTGCTCGAGTTCAACCAGAAGCGCGCGCAGACTGTCCTCGTCACGCGCCTCGAAGCCCTGCTCGAGGCTGCGGCCCAGCTGCGTCAGACGGGTCAGCGCCAGGTTGCCGGCAGCGCCGTGGAAGCGGTGTGCCAGTGCCCGGCCTTCGTCCCACTCGGCGGCCTCGAGGAACTGCCTCATGCTCGCCACCAGCGCGCCCTGCTCCTTGATGAAGGCAGCGATCGCCTGGGCCATGCGCAGCGGACCGCCCCACAGCTGACTGCCGCGCACCCAGTCGAACAGCCCCGTCTCCACGTGCGGCCCGCTGGCGCCAGCGGCACGGGCGGTTTCTGTCACGCCGAGCAGCCTGGCCATTTCCCAGAGCAGCGCGGTCATGTCCAGCGGCTTCGAGGCGAATGCGTTCATCCCGGCGTCCAGCGCGGCCTGACGGTCGCGGTCCAGCACACTCGCCGTCAATGCGATGATCGGTATCGCCTGGCGCCCTTCGCTGGCTTCCAGCTGACGAATCCGCCGCGTGGCCTCCAGGCCATCGACACCGGGCATCTGCACATCCATCAGAATCAGGTCGAAGCGCTCCTCGCCGAACGCCCGCAAGGCGCTCTCGCCATCGGCGACGCAGCGTACCTGGTGGCCCCG
>NZ_JAFKCS010000026.1 GCF_017255015.1 Bowmanella yangjiangensis
AGCAACTTTTTATTCTTTCGTTGCTTGCCGTTCCCTGAATCCTTCTGCCTTCCTGGCCTGCCGGGCTACCCCGTCGAAGTGGTGCGCATTCTAGAGATTTCAGCGAAGCCGTCAACTGGTTTTTGCAAAAAACTTTTCGTTCGCGCAGATATTGAACAAAACTTAAGAAAACCCCTGGTTTTGACTGGGTTCCCTAGTTGTGTGTCGTTTAGTTGGCGTTATGTAAATTAATCGGTAACATAGGGTCGCTACATCATTTTTCTAATTACATTTTAGGTAGTTACATGAAATCACCGGTTCTTCTTTATATAGTGATTGCAGGATTGCTGGCCGTGCTGGGCTATTTTCTCCTGCCTGCACAAACAATGAATGCAAACCAAGCATTAGCGCTAGGACTTGTTATTGGCGGTATATTAACACCTCTATTAGCTAGTCAATTTTTACGCCAAAGTTCGTCATCAACATCTACAGACAACAATGAGCACTCCGATAGTAAAACCTTATATGTAGGTAACTTACCCTATCGGGTCAACGAACAAGATGTGAAAGCGCATTTTGCTCCGCACGGTACCGTTATCTCAGTGAGACTAATGAAGGACCGACGTACCGGCAAAAGAAAAGGCTACGGATTTGTCGAAATGGTTGGTGACACTGAACTCATCGTCCGCACCCTGAATGATACAGAATTCCAGGATAGGACATTGAAGGTTCGCATGGCCAAAGACAAACAAGAAGAGTAGTCAGCACAACAATTAATAAAAAGGTTCGCATTGCGAACCTTTTTATTATGCATCCTGTGCCTTATCTTTCGGCTCTACAGGTTGTGTCAGCGGCAGATTATCCTGCAAGCGCTGATTGAAGTTATGGAATCTAGTGATGGCATCAAGTAGATCAGGCGTATCCACCTTCAGCATCTTATTAACTAATCCAGTTATAATATTGTCATAGGTAGAATTGTCATAAAGCTCCTGCTTAGATTGCTCGACAACTTCCAGCATTCTGTCCAGATAATGAGAGACAGGTTTTACATACCCCTCCATCTCCTTGAACTTTTCGTCGCCAAGTAATACTGACTCATAGGTCTGCGTGACTTTGAATTGTTCCTGTCGACTCATCTGCAGCGCATAACTGGTAATCTCAGTTTCATCAAATCCCAGCTTCAACGCTTGCTCAAATGCTGACTCTACATCTCCGTTAAAGAACTCATCTGCCAAATCAGCGGTTTTATCGACAAGATCCCCAATAGCTCTTAGCTCGTCTTCGTCCAACTCACCTTCAACAGAGAACCCAAAGCCATTTTTTTCGTAGAATAGTACTTGCTGCTCAGCCTTCAACAGCAGCTTGTCTTCCGACTTTTCCTGCCTTGACTGCTCTTCATCTGTATCCGAATTCTTAGACTGAGCATCTTTGCGGTCTTCTTTTGCGGCTTGCTCAGACTGACGTGCCAGGGTCAAACTGCGATTTAACTCGAATTGACGAAGAGAATCGAAACTAATCCGAACTTCATCTCCATCCTGAGTCCGTATTGTGAGCTCACTTGAATCCTGACGGCTGTAACTGACCGAATCTGAATAACGAAGTGCAACTTGCTGTTCATCGCTATCCTTATCTTCAGTACCAAAAATCTCTTTCTCGAGATTATTGATCCCTTCTTCTATTAGCTCCCTACTCTTTTTAATGCCAGAGGAAAGCTCTTCATTCATAAAACCGGCCAGATCTTTCTCTGCCATCTGCACGCCTTTAAGTACACCACTGCGCGCCTGCTCAAACATTTCAGCCAGCTTTTCATCTTCCATACCTTTAGCCTGAGCGTGCTTAATAGCCCCTCCAACAAAGCGTAAGACGTTTTTAGCAACTTCTTCAAAATCGAATAAGCTCTTATTATCCTGCTCAGGCTTACGCACTGGCAAACTCGGACGGCGCTCATCCAGTACCAACGACTGGCTTAGGGCGCTGGAAAAAATCTTCTGCCCAATAAACCGCCTGGATTGCTCCGAGTTTGATAATGTCACTTCATTCTGATGTTGATCCGTTGATTGCCTAACCCCATCATCCCTGGATGGTCCATTGGGCTCAGAACGGCCAACATGAGGCGCGTTCTGATCAAGCCGCGCCTTGAGTTCGCCTAAATTCATAACAATGTCCTCAATACCTCTCGTCTTATTATCGGCTAACTTTGTACAACTTTTAGCCTAAAGCTTAAAATTTTATCAATACAGATCCTACTTTGAGCATGGTGCGGTTTGCGTGCTGGACTAAAGGCATTACAATCTGCGGCCTTTAAGCGGAGGTATCATGCGACCAACTGAGATAGATAGCCGTCAATATGACGCCCAATTGGCGGACAAAGCCAACCAACTACGTGGCCTGTTTGAGCATCACAATATGCCCCCGCTGGAGTTGTATCCATCTGCATCGTTACACTACAGAATGCGAGCAGAATTCAGAGTGTGGCATGATGGGGAAGATCTTTATCACATCATGTTTGACAGCCAAACCAGAGAAAAATATCGCGTCAATCACTTTCCTCCAGCCAGCCAACTGATTAACGATGTAATGGGCGATTTGCTTGAACTGTTAAAGCCCAACGACACACTAAGACGTAAGCTTTACCAAATTGACTACCTCAGTACGTTAAGTGGCGAAATACTGGTTACTTTGGTCTACCACAAGCCGCTGGATGAAGAATGGCAGCAAGAAGCGCAAAAACTTCGCGACATTCTGCGCAACAAATACTGTTTAGATCTGGTGGGACGGTCACGCAAGCAGATGGTTCTTCTGGAACGAGACCATGTCATTGAGGCGCTGAATATTAATGGCCGAACCTATCAATTCAAGCAAATCGAAAACAGCTTCACTCAACCTAATGCCCAAGTGAACTGCAAGATGATTGAATGGGCACTTGATGCCACCCGAAATCTCAATGGCGACTTACTCGAGCTTTATTGTGGGCTAGGTAACTTTACGCTGCCACTGGCACAAAACTTTGAAAAGGTATTAGCCACAGAGATCTCAAAGGCGTCGGTTGAAGCAGCAAATTACAACGCGAAGCTGAACCACATCGATAATGTCACCGTGATTCGTATCTCAAGTGAAGAATTTACCGAGGCACTGCAAGGGAAACGCCAGTTCAGACGCCTTGAAGGGATACAGCTTGAGGACTTTGACTGCCAAACCGTATTAGTCGATCCCCCAAGAGCCGGACTGGATCCTGATACCTGCGAATTGGTTAGCCACTACCCAAATATCTTGTACATCTCATGCAACCCGCAAACCCTGTTGGACAATCTGGACATACTGGGACAAACCCATGAAGTGACACGCTTTGCCCTGTTTGATCAGTTTCCTTACACCCATCATGCCGAGTGTGGTGTTGTTTTGAGAAAAAGAGCTTAATTCAGCCCTCTACTTGCTAGCATAAAATGCCGCCCCTCTAGCAATAAAGCGCAATTGCTGATTTAGCCTTTGCGCATGCTCTTTTCGTTGTGCATCGGTGGCGTCGATAGCTTCAGCACCAGCACTAAAAACTAACTTCACCATGGCCTCAGCCTGCAAGCTTGCAAGTTGACGGCTTAATCCGGTATGGCTGGCAGTATAGTCAGTCAGTTCTTCAATAAAATGCTGGATCTCTCGCAACACGGCAGCCCTGAACGCAGGCGAAGTCCCTGAATGTTCCCGCAATAAAAGCCTGAACTCATTACTATTGGAGACGACAAACTCCATGAAAGTGTTTACAGAAGTGCTGATGACACCGCCCCCTGCATCTATTCTCGATCTTGCCTGGCGCATCAGTTGCCTTAGCGCTAAACCGGCTTCATCCACCAGCGTTAGCCCCAACTCATCAATATCTTTAAAATGGCGGTAAAAGGACGTCGGTGCAATGCCAGCCACCCTGGCAACTTCTCGTAAGCTAATGCTCGACAAGCTTCGCTGTTCATCCAACAAGTTAAACGCAGCATCTATAATCGCGCGCCGAGTTTTTTGTTTCTGCTGCTGACGAGTCATCATATTCGGGACAGGTGTAAAAGCTAACGAGTGTAACATCAATTTTGCTTCTTCAAAGTAGCAGATTTAATGCATTGGCTTGCCAAGACAAGTCGAACTGGCTAAATTAGCGCACAACTGTACGCTGAAAATTTTAACTGATGCAAAAACCTGCTCTGATTCTTACCAATGTTCTGTTGTTTATTATTACCAGCCTGATTAGTCTTATTCTGGTGCCGCTGGAGGCCTATCTTCATGGTTTTGACGCCATAGAAGTTGGCGCTTGTATATTCCTTATCTGGTTTTCAGGGCTTTCCATCACGGCTGGTTATCATAGGCTGTGGTCACACAAAGCCTATGATGCACACCCTCTTGTCAGAGTCGTGCTGGCGTTGGGAGGGGCTTTAGCCCTGCAAAACAGCATTTTACACTGGGCTTCGGATCATCGAATTCACCACAAACACGTAGATGACAATGACAAGGACCCCTATTCAGCCGGTCGCGGCTTCTGGTACTCACATATCGGCTGGATGCTACGAGAATACCAGGCCAGTCGCTATCATGATTACAATAACTGTCGAGATCTGCAGAAAGACAAAGTAGTGATGTGGCAGCATAAACACTATCTCGCCATTACCTTGTCCACTAACTTCGGCATCCCTTTGTTACTTGGTTGGTTGAACGGCGACATCTGGGGCATGCTATTAATCACTGGGGTTCTGCGTCTGGTGATAGTGCATCATGTCACTTTCTTCATTAACTCTCTGGCACACATATGGGGCAGACAAACCTACACTGACAAAAACAGCGCCCGGGATAATGGCATTTTGGCCTTTTTTACCTTCGGAGAGGGCTACCATAACTTTCATCATATCTTTGAAAATGACTATAGAAATGGCGTTAGATGGTGGCATTTCGACCCCACCAAATGGCTAATCCGCTTACTTTCCTGGTGCGGACTAACTTATGGTTTGCGACGCTGCCCGGAGGAACGCATTGAGAAAGCCAGAATTGAAATGCAACTTAAAAACGCGCAACGAAAGATTGCCAGCAGACCTGATGCACAACTGCTAACGGAGCGCATCCAAATTGAATATGAGCAGCTAATTCAGAAAATGGCCGATTATTACGCCATCAAGAAGCAACGTCTTGACGCCAAGAAGCGCGAATTGCTGGCAAACTACGAGAAGTTGGAACTGGATTTCAGATACCGTGAGCTAAAACAAACATTGGAGTTAGCAAAACGTCGCTGGCTGGAAGTACACACGTTGCGCTTTGCATGAGACTAAAGTCGGCTTCCCTACCAAAGGGAAGCCTTGCTTTCCAACGCAATCTCGGTAACGCTATGAATCTTCATATGTTTGTCGGAGCTTAGCGTTGCCAGCCAGCAAAATCCCTAACAAAAACACCCATTCCTCTTTTCAATTCGACGCCGTCGTTATTGGCACCGGCCCCGGCGGTGAAGGGGCAGCCATGCAATTGGCAAAGGCGGGCAAACAGGTTGCTGTCATCGAGCGTCACGAGTCAGTGGGCGGTGGCTGCACACATTGGGGAACAATTCCCTCCAAAGCATTAAGGCATTCGGTAAGCCGACTTATTGAGTACAATGCTAACCCCTTATTTAACGATGCCGATCGCAGCCGCCATCTGACCTTCAGCGAAATCCTTAAGCATGCTGGTTCCGTCATTCGCGAGCAAAGTCGGTTGCGCGGCAGTTTCTACGACAGGAATGCCGTAAAAATCATCCACGGTGAAGCGGCATTTGTTGACGCCCATACGCTGAAAATCACCCGGGAAGATGGCTCCATCGATCAAATCACGGCCAAACAGATGGTGATAGCCACAGGCTCTCGCCCCTACACGCCTAAAGACATAGATTTCAACCACCCTCGTATTTACAACAGTGATTCTATTTTGTCACTCAAGCATGACCCTAAGTCCATTATCATTTATGGTGCAGGGGTAATAGGTTCAGAATATGCCAGTATTTTCCGAGGACTCGGTGTCAAAGTTGATCTAGTCAACATGCGCGACCGCCTTCTGTCATTCCTGGATGCAGAAATCTCAGATTCCCTTAGCTATCACCTATGGAATAACGGGGTAGTGATACGTCACAATGAGACCTACGAGATAGTTGAAGGACGTGATGATTCGGTTATCTTGCACTTAGCCTCAGGGAAGAAAATGCGGGCTGATTGCTTGTTGTTTGCTAATGGTCGCACCGGTAACACAGACATGCTGAATCTATCTGCGCTGGGCATTAAAGCCGATTCTCGCGGGCAGATCCGAGTTGATGAAAACTATAAGACCGAGGTCGACAACATTTATGCGGTAGGAGATGTAATCGGCTATCCGAGCCTTGCCTCTGCGGCATACAACCAGGGGCGTTTTGCCGCCCAAGCCATGCTAAGCGGCGGATGTCCATCAAGTTTGGTTGAAGATATTCCGACCGGTATCTATACCATTCCAGAAATTAGCTCAGTGGGTAAAACCGAACAAGAGCTGACGGCAATGAAGGTGCCCTATGAAGTGGGCAGAGCCCAATTTAAACACTTGGCTCGTGCACAGATTGCCAACACCCAGGTGGGCAGCCTGAAAATACTTTTCCACCGGGAAAGCAAAGAGATACTCGGTATCCATTGTTTTGGAGAGCGTGCCTCAGAAATTGTGCACATCGGCCAAGCAATTATGCAGCAAAAAGGTCCAGCTAACAGTATCGAATACTTTATCAATACGACATTTAACTACCCGACCATGGCCGAAGCATACAGAGTGGCGGCAATAAATGGTTTAAACAGAATCTTCTAGTTGATTGGTCAGGAACATAAGCAAAAAAACCGGGATTAACCCGGTTTTTTAATATGTCATCAATGACTACTTGCGGTTTGCGGCGAGCAGCGCAGCACCCTCTAGTGCATCACGATGCGCTACCACCTCTATCAGGTATTTCTCTGGGTAGAATTTGATGGTGGCCATCACATTATTGCTTTGCGACTCTGAGCGCTCATAAATAGTCTGCTGTACATCACGGTACTGCATATTCTGGTTGATTTTACTTTCAACACAGTCGCTATTTATCGCCAGAGTATCTGAGGCAACACAATCAAATAGCTTGTTTGACTGTTCGGCTGCTTGCAGCATACTGCTTGCCGCCAACAATGAAACCAGTATTGTAAATTTACGCATAACAGACTCCTGCAACAACTCATCGTAGAGTGTATATACATATTTGCAGTTTTCTGACTTGAATGCAATTTATCCAAAGCACATTTTTATGACAGAAATATGACAACCATTCAAAAAGGTGGCTGTTTGAAAGATAAAACCATCACTGTATTACAAGAAATTCGTCAATGTCGCTTGTGTGAACCTGAATTACCTTTGGGCGCTAACCCCGTCGTTAGAGGGACTGAACACGCAAGATTAGTTATCATTGGACAGGCACCGGGAACTAAAGTACACCAAAGTTCTATTCCCTGGAACGATGCATCAGGGGAACGTTTGCGAGAATGGCTGCAACTTCCTAGTGATAAATTTTACGATCAGCACCAGGTAGCCATCATGCCAATGGGCTTTTGTTATCCAGGGAAAGGCAAAAGTGGCGACCTACCACCCCGCAAAGAATGCGCTCCGACCTGGCATCAACGCTTACTCGACACATTGCCTGAGCGCAGACTCACCTTGCTAATTGGCCAATATGCCCAGCAATACTATCTGCAAGACAAACTAACACTGACTGAGCGATTGAAAAACTACCGGCAGTATCTGCCGGAGTATTTTGTGCTGCCGCATCCTTCACCAAGAAATAACATCTGGCTGAAACGTAATCCTTGGTTTGCCGAGACCTTACTCGAAGATTTACAGCAAAGAGTCAAAGCTGTACTAGCTACGGATCAAACGTCGTATTAGTTTCTTACCTGATAGTTATCAAGAAACACGGTCAATTCGTCGAAAGGCATCGGCTTGGCGTACAAGAAACCTTGGGCTTCATCACAGCCCAAACGAAGCATGTAACTGGCCTGTTCGCGTTTCTCCACCCCTTCGGCAATAGTCTGCAAGCCTAACTTGTTACCTAAGGTAACAATGGTTTCCGCAATAAATGCGCTCTTGCCAGCATTGACCTCACTCACAAATGAACGGTCAACTTTTAACCTATCCAATGGTAGTTTTTGCAAATAGCTCATAGACGAAAAGCCGGTACCAAAGTCATCGATAGCGATAGTGACGCCAAACTCTTTCAAAGCCTTCAGAGAATCCACCACAATTTGTGGTTCATCCATCACCACGCTCTCGGTAATTTCCAGTTCCAGAGATTTGGGATCAATCTTGGTTTGAATAAGGCATTGTTTAACCAGAGAAATAAACTCGGGATCGCGAAATTGAGGCATGGAAATATTCACGGCGACCCGCAAATGAGGAAATCCTCTTTCCTGCAACAAACGCAATTTGTTACAGGCTTCTTCCAGTACCCAAGCACCAATATCAATGATAAGCCCGCTATACTCAGCCAAAGGAACAAACACAGCTGGGGAAACGTACCCTCCTTCCTTCGCTGGCCAACGCAACAATGCTTCCATCCCGACCACAGACTCATTAACCAAGTCCACCTGAGGCTGATACCATAACTCCAACTTACGCTCAGCAAAATCCGAACGCAGTTGTCGAATCATGCCTAGCCGCCAAGTGGTCTTCTCCTCCATCTCGGGAGCATAATATTCGTAATTGGCAGTCAGGCTTTTCTTAGCCCTATTCAATGCAATATTGGACTGCTTGAGAATATTCAGGCCATTGTTTTCCTCATCCAGCAAACGACACAGACCAACAGTCACGTTGACTGGTAAGGTATGATCCCCTGCTTTGAAAGGGGAATTGAAAACTTTGGAGATTTGCTCTGGGTTGACCTTAGAATCAGAGCCAATCAAACCAAATACATCAGCGCCGATACGCCCCATTTTTACGTCTTGACCCATGGCACTTTGCAGACGTTCCGCAATGGCAATCAATAATAAGTTGCCTGCATCTTGACCCAAACCGTCGTTGATATCAGAAAAGTGATTAACGTCCACCAACGCAGCAACCTGGTTATCCAGTTCAAAACTGCTTTTCTGCATCTGGTCGAGCATATTGATAAATTCATTACGATTAGGCAGCTTAGTCAGCATGTCCCTGAACGCTGCATTTCTGAGCTGGTGAAATAAATTCACATTCTCATAGCCCACAGAAATACTGGACATAAACACTTCAAGCAACTGGCGATGCAGCACATTGATGGCAAAGCCAACCTGTACATATACCGCCGCTTCATAACCACTGCTATTCATGTACAGTACGGAAAAATCTTTTTCGTAGATGTGATCCCGTTGTTTCAAACACTTCGCTACCTGCTCGACAATTTTTTCGTCGTGAATGCTGTCCAGGCGCTCATTAATATACGATGCAAATGGACCGGCTGCGCCGAGAACATAAACGCTATCGTCGTCCTTATCCAACACCGACCCGGCCCTGGCACACACCACTCCACCAGCATCGAGCCCGATTAACGAACTAATCTGCGTGACAACACCTTCGCAAAATCCTTTGATAGAATGCTCTTCCAGCAGATTGGCCGCAGATGCAATAATTTTTTCCAGCCCGACCCGGCTTTGATTAATGGTTAATATTTGTTGGTAAGAACGAAGGGAGGCGATGATGGTGGTGACGAGTTTACTGCGGGTCAATTCGGTCTTGGTTTTGTAATCGTTGATGTCATACTCTTTGATGACACTTTCTTCAGGTGCGTACCCTGGCTGACCGGTTCGCAGGATAATTCGGGGTTCGTTGAGTTGCAGTTCTTCGCGCATACGTCTGGCGACCTGCAAGCCCGCATCATCGGTTTCCATCACGACATCGAGCAACACAATGGCAATGTCACTACCATGCTCGCTGAGCACACTTAGGGCCTGCTCGCCTGAATAAGCATGCATGAAATTCAAACGTCGCCCATTCAAGGCTAGATCGGCTAATGCTAATCTCGTAACTGAGTGAATTTCTTCATCGTCATCGACAATAAGGACATTCCAAGCATCGCTTGATTCTTGCTCTTCTGCAGAAACCTCATCTTCTTCCAGAAAAATCAGTTCATCGTTCTCGTAATTTATTTGACTCATCTGCCTTTCCGCGACCCGAACCAAGAGACCAAATCATCCTCTTTTAACTAACAATATCCTAATATTCAGGAAAGAGAAACTCTAAGAAAGCACACTGCAACTATCAGCTAATTCTTGCCGCAAAAAAACAAAAGCCAAGTAACATCTGATACTAGCCATCCTCACCACAAGACCCTAAGATGAAAAGGAAGTTTGTAGCTAGACGGCCAAAGTTTCATGAGCAAAATTGATCCTACATCTCAAGCGCCCCTGGTTGCGAATATACCAAGTACTGCACCTAAAAGAGCAACCGCACAAACATCCACGCATTCGCAATCAGGGCCATCCAGCAAGGCGTTAAAAAGCAGGATGCTGCATTGGTTTGCGCAAACAGGTATTAGCCTTACCGGCAACTCAGGACTGGAGCTTGATGCGAGTCGCAAAGCCATCAGACGCAGAGCCATACAGCAACAGAGAAAGGTGCAAAACCTTGAGCGCATACTTAACCTAGCACTCGAGTATGCGCCGACTCAGGGCCAAGATGACAATCTTGATCCTGACTGGTTCTTTAGTTTTATCAATATGGCGGAAAACATTCACTCACCCGCAATGCAGGAGTTGTGGGCAAAAATATTTGCCACCGAAGTTGGCCAACCGGGTTCATTTTCTCTACGCAGTTTAACCATATTGCAGCAGTTAACCCAACGAGATGCCCGTATATTCTCCCTTGCAGTGAGTATTTCCTGTCGTAGAACAGGCGACTACAGCCCTAAATTACTCTTTGGCTACTATCAAAAGCCAAGCTTATTGTCGTTATTGCAATTTAAACGTGGGGCGCAATTAAATCTGGCGCAATTTGGCCTGACCTATCCAGATTTATTGGCTTTAATGGACTTGGGTTTAATTTATAACAGTGAAATTGAATCGGGTGAGCTTAGCACAGTCAGTCGCAATGAATGGCGGATCGGTAGTGAAACCTTACATATGAACCCGCGCAGCCGCGGAATTTTGCTGAATTACTATAAATTCACCGCCGCCGGCGCTGAGTTATCCAGGCTGGTGCCAACCAAGGCCCAGCCCGAATACATCTTGGCACTGAAGCGGATACTGGGCAACGCGTTCAATATTCAATGATTGCCTTGTTGCCTTCCAGCTTAAATACCATCACCAAATTCGTGTAAGCCACATTCCCGTTTTAAACCGAAGAAGCGCGTTTCTTCTTCAGTCATACCAGCCTCTAACGGCCTTGAGGTATGCCAGTCGCCAACAGACACATAGCCTTGCTCCCACAAAGGGTGATAAGGTAAACCGTTGTCCTGCAGATAGTAATGCACATCCTTATTGCTCCAATCCAGAATGGGGAATACCTTGAAGCGTCCACCAGTCAATTGCAGATAAGGCAGTTTTTCGCGGCTGCTTGACTGACTGCGCCGCAAACCTGAAAACCAGGTGTTTACCTGCAACTCCTTCAGGGCACGCTGCATGGGTTCTACTTTGTTCAACTTGTTGTAGGCTTCAATGCCAGGTAACCCCTGCTCCCACAACTGACCAAACTTACGCTCCTGCCAAGCTGGTGACAAATCGGCACTGTAGACTTTCAGATTCAGATTCAGGGTTTGCGTCAACTCGTCAATAAAGTCATAGGTTTCCGGGAACAGATAACCGGTGTCAGTCAGCACCACAGGAATATCTGGCTGCGCCTGGGTTACCAGGTGCAACATCACAGCGGCCTGAATGCCGAAGCTGGACGACAGCACCGCCTGCCCTGGTAGCTGAGTCAACGCCCATTGCACCCGTTGCTGCGCTGTCATGGCTTCCAATTGCAGATTTATTTCAGCCAACTCTTCGCGGCTGATATCTGTGCTCAAGCCTGCCTGGGTTTTAAGTGCGGCATTAGTCATAAAAATCCTTAGCAGAATTCACCACGGCTTTCACTACGCCAGCGCGGATCACAAAGTCACCGAAACTTTCCTGTGCCTGGCGCTTTGCAGCCCACTGACCAATCAGGTTATCCAGCTCCTGCATAATTTCCTGTTCGCTGATGTTCTCCCGGTACATTTTGGGGATACGTGTTCCATAGCTATCCCCGCCCAGATGCAAGTTGTACTTCCCAGGACCTTTACCCACCAGGCCAATTTCAGCCAGCATTGCACGACCACATCCGTTAGGGCAGCCAGTCACACGAAAGACAATATGCTCTTCAGCCATACCGTGTTTTGACAGAATCTGTTCCAGTTCAGTCACCGCACCAGGCAAATAGCGCTCAGCTTCGGCCATCGCCAGAGGACAGGTGGGCAAAGCCACGCAGGCCATAGAGTTTTGACGCTGTACGCTAACATCCGGCTCAATTAAGCCGTGCTCCCGGGCAATCTTTTCAATCTCCGCCTTTTGCTCTGGGGCAACACCGGCCACGATCAGGTTCTGATTCGCCGTTAAGCGGAAATCGCCCTGATGAATTTTGGCAATTTCAGCACAACCTGTTTTCAGTGGCTTGCCGGGAAAATCCAGAATACGGCCGTTTTCAATAAATAACGTCAGGTGATGTTTGCCATCTACACCTTCCACCCAGCCAAAGCGGTCACCACGGCCAGTAAACTCATAAGCTCGACTTGGGGCAAAAGTGACACCCGCGCGTTTTTCAACCTCAGCTTTGAACGTTTCCACGCCTACTCGCTCTAGGGTGTACTTGGTTTTGGCGTTCTTACGATCGCTTCTATTACCCCAATCGCGTTGCGTACTCACTACCGCTTCAGCCACTGCCAGGGTTTTATCCAGCGGGATAAAACCAAAGTCGTCAGCTTTGCGCGGGAAAGTCGCCTTGTCACCATGGGTCATGGCCAGACCGCCACCCACCAGCACATTGAAGCCAACGAGTTGGCCATTCTCGGCAATGGCCACAAAGTTCAGATCATTAGCATGTACGTCAACGTCATTTTGTGGCGGGATCACCACGGTAGTCTTAAACTTACGCGGCAAATAAGTGCTGCCCAGAATGGGTTCCTCATCTGTCGTCTCCAGCTTCTCTTCATTCAGCCAGATCTCAGCATAGGCACGCGTCTTGGGTAGCAAGTGCTCACTGATTTTCACCGCCCACTCGTAGGCTTGCTGATGAACCTCGGACTCCACAGGATTCGAGGTACACAGCACGTTACGGTTCACGTCTCCAGCGGTGGCAATAGAGTCAAGACCAACGCGATTGAGCATTTGGTGCATAGGCTTAATATTTGGCTTTAGCACACCATGAAATTGGAACGTCTGCCTTGTTGTCAAACGAATGCTGCCGTACAAGGTGTGCTGCTCGGCAAACTCATCAATAGCCAGCCATTGCTGAGGAGAAATAATGCCTCCCGGCAGACGACAGCGCAGCATCACATTATGCAAGGGCTCCAGTTTTTGTTTGGCACGTTCAGCACGAATATCTCGATCATCTTGCTGATACATGCCATGGAAGCGAATCAACTGGAAATTGTCGCCGTTGAAGCCTCCGGTCAAATCATCTTTAAGATCCTGCGCGATGGTACCGCGCAAGAAATTACTCTCCCGCTTGAGTCGCTCGTTGTCGGAAAGCTTTTGTTCCTGATTGTCACTCATTAGTACACATCTCTCTGATAGCGCTTCGCTTTGCGCAGGTCATTCAAATAAGTTTCGGCTTGCTCTGCGGTTAATCCGCCTTCTGCCGAGATAATCTTTAGCAAGGCATCATGCACGTCTTTGGCCATGTGGTTAGCATCACCGCACACATACAAATGTGCGCCCTGCTGCAGCCAGGCAAAGACTTCTTTGCCTTGTTCAAGCAAACGATGCTGAACATAAATTTTCTCTGCCTGATCACGAGAAAACGCCAGACTCACTTTGTTTAACAGACCTTCTTTTACCCAACGCTGCCATTCCACCTGATACAGGAAGTCCTGAGTAAAATTGGGGTTACCAAAGAATAGCCAGTTTTTGCCTTCGGCTTCCTGTGCTTCACGCTCTTGCATAAAAGCGCGGAAAGGCGCAATACCGGTGCCGGGACCCACCATGATTACCGGGGTATTCGGGTCAGCAGGCAACTTGAAGTTATCATTGGCCTCGACAAATACTTTTACCGTTTGGCCCTCTTCCAGCCTAGAGGCCAGGAAACCAGACGCGCCGCCTTGCCGGATTTGCCCATCTTTTTCATATTCCACCAAACCAACGGTCAGATGTACTTCATCTTCAACTTCAGACTGACTGGATGCGATGGAATACAATCTGGGCGTAATGGGTCTTAACAAAGACGCGAATTGCTGTTCATCTATCTTGCCTGGATAGGCTTTGACGATATCTACAATCTGATGCTTCGCCAGGTAGTCACGCAGCGCCCCTTTGTCTTCGGTCAAGCTTAGCAAAGACGCATTTTTCACCAGTTCCGCATAGCCTTTGACAAAAGTGGGATAGCTTTGGGTCAGCTCAAACTTATCAACCAATGCCTCTCTGAGCGCTAGCAGCTCATCGCCTACTTGCACCGGAACATCACCGTTCAGGTTCAAGCTGCTAAGCAGTTCTTCCGCCAGCTTCGGATCATTGCTGAACCAAACGCCCAACGCATCACCAGCCTGATAATGCAAACCCGAACCTTCCAGAGATATTTCTATGTGGCGAATGTCTTTCACCGAATCCCGGCCAGTTATTTTTTGAGATGCCAGAAGCTCAGCCGTGAAAGGGTTCTTTTTGTTGAACTGACTGACTTGCTGACTTGCCAGGCTTAAGCCCGGCATAGGCACGACCTGCCCTTGACTGGCAGACTTCAACTCGTCTTTCAGAAGCTCGGTTAGGCCTTCACGCCAGGTGGCTACATGGCCGTCATAATCAACATCACAATCGACACGGTCAGCCAAACGCACGGCACCTAAGGCAGCCAAACGCTCGTCAAAGTCTTTAGCGGTCTGGCAGAAAAACTCGTAGCTGCTGTCACCCAGCCCCAGTACCGCGTACTTGAGCTGAGAAAGCTTGGGTGCTTTCTTGCTAGCCAAAAACTCATGTAACTCGGCAGCATCATCAGGCGCTTCACCTTCACCATGAGTGCTAACCACGATCACCAGATGTGTTTCTTCCTTTAGGCGTTTGCTCTTAAAGTCGGCCATATTGAGCAATTCAACGCTCAGGCCAGCCGCTTCCGCAAAAGCTTTGTATTCGGTTGCCACCCCTTTGGCGTTACCAGTCTGTGAGCCATACAAAATGGTCAGCCGCCCTGCTGGTGCAGTTCCTGCTGCTTGTGCCACTTGTGGTTGATGACCATGCGCCAGTCCCGCCAGATAGCCGCTCACCCAAGTAAGCTGATTGCCATTGAGTGGTGCAATAGCCTGATGCAATGCGGACCACTGTGCATCATTCAGGACTGAAACAGGCACTGATGCCTGGGATGTAGATGAAGACATAATTATGCTAACCCTATTCTCGATGAGCGTAGGGTAGCGAGGAGGCTTAAGAACAGGAAAGAATTAAATCAAATTCGTTATTACAGAAAGTGATAAAATCAGATTTTTATATAAAATTTTATTGAGCCTTCCCTGGCTCGGCCCTAATTAGATTTAGAAGTGCAGTTCAACACCGGCAAAAACGCCCTTGAATTCCATATCGGTGTATATGTCATCCATATCATCCAATTCCAGCATGTAAACGCGATAACCAAGCTGCAACGTCATATCTACCGCCAGATTATCCATCAGGCTATAAGTTATGGCTGCCTGATAGTCATATAGCTTATTGTCATCCAGGGCCAGAAAGTTTCCTTGCGCTTGAACTCCAAGCCCGGTTAACGGCAGCCCAACTTCGACCCTGCCATACAGCAACGGCACAATACCGGAAAAGCTCTGTTGCGCTGATAATGAATTACCCGTTGTCAGTAACACACCATCGACATCCCGAGCCGTTATCCCAAGATCAAAACTAACAATGTCATTATCAAAGATTTCGTAGTAGAGCGTGTAATCGGTACTGTCCATATCAAGGTCGGCGCCGATTTGGGTACCCGCTGCAAAAGTTTCACCGGCAAAAGTAAAAGAAGACGCCAGTATGGTATCTCCTTGGGTTTCCATATTCTGGCGGCTGATACGAATATTAGGAATCAAAGGGATTGGATGTTCGAGGGCCACATAATAAGAGGCTAAGGTTTTATCCTTAAAGGAAAAATCTGTGACCGATTCGGTATTGGCAAAGCCACCCTCAGCCTCTGCACGCCACCCCTGCGCCCCAACATACAAACCTAACAAGGTGTCGGCCTGTGCGGGTAACACAAAAGAACAAAGGGCGAGCGGCAATAACTTTTTAAACATGTTTTATCCTTGGCTAAGTAATTCGTTTAGATCGATAAGGGCAGCATCGGCACGGGAAATATAATTGGCCATCACCAACGAATGGTTGGCCACCAGACCAAAACCACTGCCGTTTAAAATCAATGGACTCCAAACTGTCTGCTGTGTGGCTTCTAACTCTCGAATAATTTGCTGCAGACTGACCCGGGCATTTTTCTTTTCCAGCACGTCGGCAAAATCGACCTCCACTGCTTTGAGGAAATGCAGCAGCGCCCAGCTAGCACCCCGCGCTTCATAGAATACGTCATCCAGCTTCCACCAACTGGTTTTCAGGTATTGGGAGCTACGGGATGGTGTAGACTGACGAGCATTAGGGTCTCCAGCCAGATCGGTATTCAGACGCTCCTGACCAACACTTGCGCTTAGCTTTTGTGACAAGCTGCCCAGGCGCTTCTCAGCCTGCTTCAACCAATCTCTCAGATTATCAGCACGGGCATAAAACTGTGCACTATCATCCAGAGGACTGGCCAACTTGCTCAGATAACGCTCCAGTGCTTCGATACCTTCGCCGTACTCGGACTCTGCCGGCGGCAATAACCAGTTGCGGCTGTCGGTATTAAATTTTGGTTGGGCCACCAGTAGATCCGGATTTTCCATTGATTGGGACTGCGAACGGCTCAGGTCTTTGCGCATGGCCAGACTGAGGTCCCGTACCATCTCTAGTGCGCCATATTCCCAGGCTGGCATATTGTCCATCATTACAGATGGCGGCATCACATCGTTGGAAAGGTAGCCACCTGGTTTATCCAACAAAGTGCGGCTTACGCGGATCAAGGTGGCGGTAGTGACATAGCCAGGAGCCAGTTGTACTCCTTTTGACTGGGCGTCACTCTCCGCATGCACTTTTACATCAAAGGTATCAGGCTCACTGCTCCAATAAACCGCCAGCAAATAAAAAAATACCAGCAACAAGGTCAATGCCAGCAATAGGGTTCTTGTACTCAGATACTGTCTCATGGGCACTCCCAAAAGTTTCATTAGTGATGGTGAGAGTGGTCAACCTCAGCCACAGCTGATTTAACCACGGCGCTGACTTCAACTTGCTCACCATTGGCAAACATCAGGGTGAAAGGAATCTGCTGCCCTTCTTTAAGCGGTGCTTGCAAACCAAATAACATCAAGTGTAAACCACCGGGCTGAAAGGTCAGGGTCTGCCCTGCAGGCACAACTACTTGTTGTTGATGAACCATCTTCATCATACCGTCTACCATTTGGTGATCATGCAATTCTGCTTTTTTCACCGCAGCGCAGCTGGCGCCAACCAGTACCCGGTCTTCGCTGCCTGTATTGGTTAGTGAAAAATAACCCGCTGTATTAGGCACACCGGGGGGAAGCAAACGGACCATGGCGTTATCAACTTTGACTTCAGCAAATGCAAGGGCGGAAAAACCACACAGCAATACGGTTAACATGAAACGCATTCTGCAACTCCTGTTGTTTATACAAGGGAAATCCATCGACGCAGGGAATTATTCAGGAATTCTGTACGAATGCCAATGACCCGGCGCATGAATCGCCGGGTCAAAAATTTAAACTTGGTCGGTAGTTTTCGCGTCACGTACCAGCCAGACAATAATCAAGACCCCTAGCAAGGCTGGCCAAAGTGCCCCAATTCCTGCGATGAGTAAGGCGCCCAATACGCAAATAAACACAAAGGCTAATGCACCAATAAGGCTGACAGCTAACATCAGCCCCAACACGATAAAAGTAATCGCCAGCAGCACGCCACCAACTAGTGTCACTGCCGGGGACATTAGATCATCGTCCAGATAGAGATGAACATGTCCCCAAGAGTCCGCCACCATGCCTAAGCAATAGACCAGCAAGGTGGCGATTAAAATTGCGACAATAAAGTTCTTAAACATGGGTTACCCCTTTATCGAGCCGGCAATACCATGGCAGCAATAATGTAGGCCACCAGCACCACCATTGGCAGGTGGAAGAAAAGCACCAGTGCTGCCAAACGGATCAACCAGGGCTCTGTTCCCCAGTGTCTGGCCAAACCTGCACATACACCTGACACTTTGGCTCGAATCTTATCTTTACGAATGCGTTGGTCGTCGTACAACGTTGTCATGTTCTTCTCCTGTCAATATCCGGGGATAAGGGGGCGAAGCCCCCTTAAGCAACCTTCTTCTGGATTTTCTGCTTAAGCGCATCCAGCTCGGCTTGCATCTTTTCGTCAGCTTCCAGTTGCGCAAACTCTGCGTGCAATCCTGGCTGTCCGGCGGTCAAATCGTATGCCTCAAGCTGAGCTTCTAACTGCTCAACACGATGCTCATAGTGGTCAAAGCGTTGCATCACTTGCTCAACTTTTTGCGTGTCATTACTGACCCGCACTTTCAAACGGGCCGCCACTGACTCCTCTCGCATTAGCAGTGTTTTCTGCTTAGTGCGTGCTTCACTCAGCTTCTCTTGCAGACGTACACTGTCCTGCTGAAGCTGTTGCAATGCCTCTTCCGCTTGTTGTAACTCGCCACTCAGTTGTTGGGCTTGCATCTCAAACTTGTGCTTTTCCGTCAACGCCAGTTTGGCTAGATCTTCCCGATCTTTACTTAAGGCCATTTCCGCTTTGTCTTGCCATTGCAGGACCTGTTCGTTAAGACGGTCCAGCTTGCGCTGCAAATCTTTCTTCGCAGCCAGGTTACGTGCGGCTATGGCACGCAGTTCAACCAGGGTTTCCTCCATCTCCTGTACGATAAGACGGATCACCTTTTTAGGATCTTCAGCTTTATCTAACAGGGCATTCAGGTTGGCTTGTACAATGTCATTCATTCTTGAAAAGACACCCATTTCACTTCCTCCACGCTTGTTGCCCTTAGTTTTGGGCTTATGACTAAATCACTCCCAATCACTATTACAAGCCTTATGCCAACTCAACAAAACCAAATAACGCATTGTTTTTAAATGATTTTATTCAAATCATTTAACTAAGATTATTCACACACAAAATCGCCAAACTTAAAATTTGGTCAAATCAACCACATCACTGGTTAATTCCACCAAGTAAAATTTGGCGGAATTTGAAACGCGCCTTAAAGCAAGCACGAGCAAGGGCCTATTGGGTTTGCCAAAGTCTTTCACTGGGAAGAAAATGTAATGCCACTTTTACGGGAACAGGGAACAGGGAACAGGGAACAGGGAACAGGGAACAGGGAACAGGGAACAGGGAACAGGGAACAGGGAACAGGGAACAGGGAACAGGGAACAGAATAGTAATGAGACAGAGAGAGTAAAGTAGAAAAGACGGTCCTACAGCTTAAAGACCGTCTTGGGGAGAAAAAGTTGGCGGCTTAACCAGCAAACGTTCTACGTAGCTAAATACCAGCGCACCAACCAAAAATGCCATCAGGGGTATCAGCAGCAAGCTGAGCAAATGCATCTGATCTAACATAAGCTTATTCTGCCTGCTTAGCTGGCTCTGGTTGCGCTTTCTCATTGCGCTCAACCAACTGCATTTCCAGGGTATCTTCTTGCAGTGTAAGTACATCGGCAGCTTTGCTCACCGCCTCTTTCACACTGTTGCTCATTTCCTGAGTTGTGGCACTCACGGCGGAACTGAGCACATGAGCTACAAGCTCCTGCAATGATACCTCGGTTGACTGAGCGCTGGCGCTCATTGAAGATACCAACAACACAGTGGCAGCGGTAAGTTTCATTTTGCTAAACATAAGGTTCTCCAAATCGGTTCATGTGTTAAGTCGCAATAACTGACGAAATAGTTGTTGCGAGACACATGCCAACTCGAAGAAAAATCACAAGGCACTGAAATTAAAGGATATTTCACCAATAAAACAGAAGGCGCATGAATTCTCAAAATACCACGCGCTCAAATAATGGTCATATTCACAATTTGGTAGTCAAATTAACCAACTAAGACTATTCGCTGTATTTGATGCCTGCCTGACGAGCCTCTAATGCATCGAGTAATAGCTGTCCATCTGTTGCTCGCGTGCCATTTTCACTCAAGTAGCGCCGCCAGATTCTTCCACCAGGTTGCCCTTGGAAAATACCCAGCATGTGCCTGGCGACGTGCCAAACCCGGGCTCCCGATGCAACCTGTTCGTTGACATAGCGCACCATAGATTCAATCACGGCTTCGCGGCTAGGAATAGCATGGGCGTCGGCATAAAACTCCCGGTCCACTTCGGCGAACATGTAGGGGTTAGCGTAAGCTTCCCTGCCAATCATGACACCATCTTGATACTGTAGATGTTGCTTGGCCTCTTCCAGCGTTTTCACTCCCCCATTTATCGACAAATGCAGTTGGGGGAAATGCTCTTTAAGCAGGTACACCCTGTCGTACATTAACGGCGGAATTTCCCGATTTTCCTTAGGGCTCAAACCTTGCAACCAGGCCTTTCTGGCATGAATGATAAAAGTATCGCAGCCAGCGTCGGCTACCCGGCGAATAAAATCATCCAAATGGGCATATTCATCCATATCATCAATACCGATGCGGCATTTCACTGTGACAGGTATTGCAACCGCCTTTTGCATTGCCGTGATACAGGCTGCAACGGTATCAGGCTCAGCCATCAAGCAAGCGCCAAAGCGACCATTTTGTACCCGATCTGACGGACAACCTACATTGATATTAACTTCATCATAACCGCGTGCCTCGGCGCGCCTGGCGCACTCTGCCATATCAGCGGGATCGGAGCCACCCAGTTGCAGAGCAACCGGGTGTTCTTCACTGTTAAAGCCTAAGTAGTCACCTTTGCCAAATAAAATCGCGCCTGTAGTCACCATCTCGGTATATAACAGGGTATTCCTGGTTATCCGACGCATAAAATAGCGATAGTGGCGATCTGTCCAGTCGAGCATGGGCGCGATGGAAATTCTGCGATACTTTGCAATATCACAATTATCCCCATGGTCGACTTTACATTGTGTAGGTATAGCGGCTGATGTGTCATTCATCATAAAGTGTTACTTAGCATTAATTTAGCATTCGCTAGTCAAGAATTTCGGTAAGCTCTCTTACCAAGGCTGAAACAGACTGGTTACCCTCGTAACTCACTACGATACCCCTCAAGCCTGAAACGCTGCCATTTTAACGTGGATAACTGCAGTTGTGACCCCAAACATGCAATCGGGATTGATATAACGCGCCCAAAAGGGCCTGACTAATGACCACAACACATTCATGTCGCTGTTTTATTGCTGGAAATCTTTTATTTATCAGCCTATTGGTAAGCTTCTCTGCTATTTTTTCCTGCCGTGCCCAAACATTAAAAGTCATCACCTACGCATACCCTGATATCGACAGAGCCAATGCAGTTTCGCCCATTGCAATGTGGTTGGAGAAAAAGCATGCTGCCGTCGTTGAAATAGACGTGCTTAAAACCTTGGATGATTTACGTCTTAGAATCAGCCAAGGAGACTATAGCGTTGCACTACCCAATTTGACCGGATATCTGCTGGTTATATCAGAAACACAAACTGTACCAATACTGGTTCCTAATCAGCATCCCACAGCCAGTGGCTACTCTTCCAGCATCATTGGGCTGCATGTGCCTGCTCTCGACGAGTGGTCGCAACAAGGTTCACTGAAGGCTTACGCTGTATGGCCGAACTCTGCCTCAGGTGGCCTAATTGGTCGAAGCTGGTTGAAACAAAACATCACCAAACACTACGCTCGTATAGATTTCACCTTTGTTGGCAGTCACGCAAAAGTAGCAGAGCATGTCAGCCAAGATGAAGGTGCAATAGGCATATTGGCAAGTCAGGAATTTCTTAAGCATACCCCACCATTAAAGGAACTATGGCGGTCGCCGCAAATCCCGTTTGGCCCTTTGCTTTGCAACCCAGAACAACTGGATTGCGCTACTCTGACAGAAGATATACTCAAGGATAAAGATGGTATGCGTCTAATTCTAAAAGGTCTGCAGACGGGCTGGTCAGAGTTTTCTGAGAGTACCGAATTGGTGAGTCCAGTCATCTCAACTTACCAGTCGCTTGCTGAGGTCATATCCTCTCCCTAACGCCCCGGTTCCGTTTCCCGCTATAGAGACTATTCATTACACAACACACTGATAACACGCCTTTTCACAGGGTGTTACTATGCTACACTAGCGCCAGTGTGCATAGCTGACATGACCTGATGAATCACCAAAAATTGATCGAAAAAGCCAGACGATACTGTGAAGGGAAAGGTGCCCGTTTTACGCTGTTGCGGGAGAAGGTTTATGGCCTTCTGCTGCAAAAACAGGGAGCCACTGGTGCTTATGAACTACTTGATGAGCTCAAGGAGACCGAGAGTTCGGCCAAGCCAGCGACAGTTTATCGCACCCTGGATTTTCTGCTCGAGTTTGGCTTGGTCCACAGATTAGAGTCCACCAATGCGTTTGTAGCTTGCCATCATTTTGGCTGTAACCACCCAGTGCAATTCCTGATTTGTGATACCTGTGGCGAAGTGCAGGAAATACAATCTGAAGGATTAAAGGAAACTCTGGATAACCAGGCGAAGGCTTATGGGTTCAAGGTGGAGTCACAGACTATTGAAGCACACGGCACTTGTGCAAGCTGTCAGAATTGAACGAAATAAATATAAATAACAAACTGTTATCTTTTTATTGAGCTAGACATCAGCGGCACTGTTGACCATAGTTAATGGGCTACTCCCCCATCGTTATAGTGGCGTGCTACAGCGGCAAAGGATGACATTGATGTATTCAGCGCCTAAGAGCGCTTCAGACAAGGTCGAAAAACAACTATGAATGTTGAATTTATTAACCCTTTTATATCCTCATTGCTCAATGTGCTGGAAACCATGGCACAAACTAAACTGCAGCCAGGAAAACCTAAAAAGAAGGGTGACGAAGTAGCTGTAGGCGATGTGTCAGGATTGATTGGCATGGTAGGCCCACAAGTGAAAGGCTCGTTCTCAATTTCTTTTGACGAATCCCTGGCACTGGAAATTATGCAGCGCATGTTGGGTGAAAAACCATCCAAGATAAATCCGGAAGTCACCGATATGGTAGGTGAGATTACCAACATGGTCACAGGCGGCGCCAAACTTGAATTGTCCAGTAAAGGCTATGACTTTGATATGGCCACCCCTATAGTAGTATCCGGCAAGCAACACACAATTACCCACAAAGTAGACGGCCCGAAAATCATTTTGCCTTTCACCAGTGATGCCGGTAAGGCCCACCTGGAGATTTGTTTCGACAAACTATGAGTCAGTGGCAACAACAGCTCATTCGTTTGTCGGCCAGATCTCGCGGATTTCATCTGGTCACCGACGAGATTGTTGAACAGTTCAGCGCCCTGCGCAGCTGTCGCATTGGCCTGTTGCACCTACTGTTGCAGCACACCAGCGCCTCTTTAACCTTGAATGAAAATGCCGATCCCACTGTCAGAGGCGATTTTGAACGCTTCTTCAACCGCCAGGTTCCCGAGCATGCCAATTATTTTCAGCATACTTACGAAGGACCAGATGATATGCCCGCCCATATTAAAGCCAGTGTACTGGGCACCAGTCTAACCCTGCCAGTCAGCAACGGTCATTTAGCACTAGGCACCTGGCAGGGCATTTACTTGGGGGAACATCGCGATCAGGGAGGCGGTCGCACAATTATTGCCACACTAACCGGCCAGTTCGACGACTAACCCCCAGCATTTAAACTGGTATTTCCAGTTAGTCATTGAACTTGGTACAATCAGCACCAGCAGCCATTTAGAGCGCGCCCATCATAATATCCTCTCCTCAAATGAGGAGCGTTGCCCAAACAGCAAGGCAACTGACCTTCAGGAATAAGTAGTAACTGCTGAATTTTTGATTACGCTTGTATTGGCGTATCTATCATTAAGGGACCACCATGAAAAATAATTCCTTAGCAACTGCTCTTATTCTCAGCCTGATTCCAGCACTGGCACAGGCCAATGAGCCCACCGAGTACGAAGGCTGGGTAGCCAGCTTCGGCGAATACTACAAGGTAGACAGCGACAAGCCGTTGCCCTCAGGCGGACTGGATGACGGCACCGGCATAGGCGCAGAACTTGGCTTCAGATTTACCCCTAATTGGGGTGCCAGAATCGAATGGTCTCATTTGAATCTTGATTCAGAGTCAGGTCTGACCGATGAGTCCGGCGACCGTGTAGGTATTGATGCTTTGTATTTCCTTGACCAGAAACAGACTTATGTTTTTGGTGGCTTCAAGCATGAAAACCTGCAGGAAAATTACCGCATGATGAACTTGGGTGTAGGTCGTCACTGGGACCTTACCGAGAAATGGAAACTGGTCACTGAGGCCGCGGCCTATTATGACTTCGGCCAGGACTTCAAGGATTACAGTGTAAAACTGGGTCTGGCTTATACCTTTGGTCATAAGTCTAAGCCAATGCCAGCGTCTGAGCCTGTAGTTGCACAAACTCCAGCACCTGTAGCCGAACAGCCTAAAGATTCAGATAACGATGGTGTTAACGACGCGCAGGATCGCTGTGCCAACACGCCCAGCACCGATAAAGTGGATGCAACAGGCTGCAGCATCTTTATGGAAGAGAAAGTCGAAACCCGTCTGGATATTCTGTTTGCCAACAACAGCTACGAAATTACTGACCCGGACGATGCACAAATTCAGGTGTTCGCACAGTTTATGCGCCGCTTCCCCAATACACAGGCAGTCATTGAGGGCCACACCTCTGCACCTGGAGACAGTGCCTACAACCAGAGTCTGTCAGAAAAACGTGCTAAAGCCGTCAGACAGTTGCTGATTGACCGCTATGGTATCGATGCTGGACGTTTGGAAGCCGTAGGTTATGGCGAGAGCCGCCCACTGGATTCAAGCAATTCAGCAGAAGCCCACCAGCGTAACCGTCGTATTCACGCCACGGTTAGTGCGATGGAAAAGGTTAAGGTTACCAAATAACCAAAGACGAAAAAGGGCGCCAATTGGCGCCCTTCTTTTGTGCGACTTTAATACTCGTCGGCAATTTCAGGGCCGGCATAATTGTCAAAGCGCGAGAACTGCCCCTGAAAGGTCAAACGGCAGGTACCAATAGGACCATTCCGCTGCTTACCGATGATAATCTCAGCCACGCCTTTATATTCACTGTTCTCGTGATAAACCTCGTCACGATAAATAAACATAATCAGGTCAGCATCCTGCTCGATAGAGCCTGACTCACGCAAATCTGAGTTAACTGGCCGCTTATCAGCACGTTGCTCCAGGCTTCGGTTAAGCTGGGAAAGCGCCACCACCGGAACCTGCAGCTCTTTAGCCAGGGCCTTAAGCGAGCGAGAGATTTCGGCAATTTCCAAGGTACGGTTGTCACTCAATGCAGGTACTTGCATCAGCTGCAAATAGTCCACCATGATCAGCGCTAACCCACCACGTTCTCTTGCCAATTTGCGCGCACGGGTGCGCACTTCCATCGGCGTCAACCCTGAAGAGTCATCCACAAACAGGTTGTCCTTGTCCTTCAGCATGGCCATGGTATTAGAAATTCGCGCCCAGTCCTCATCGTCCAGTTGTGCGGTACGAATTCGGGTTTGATCAACCCTGCTCAGGGAGGCCAACATCCTCATCATGATCTGTTCGGCCGGCATCTCCAGACTAAATACCAGTACGGGTTTTTCTTCCAGTAACATGGCATTTTCACAGAGGTTCATGGCAAAAGTGGTTTTCCCCATGGACGGACGCGCTGCCACGATAATCAAGTCTGACGGCTGCAGGCCGCTGGTCTTCTTATCCAGATCCTTATAACCCGTGGATACCCCGGTAACTTCCTTATTGTTTTTAATCAGGGCTTCAAGGCGGTCAATAGTGGTGGTTAGAATGGTTTCAACATTCTGTGGCCCTTCGTTCTTGCCAGAGCGTTTCTCGGCAATCTCAAAGACCTTGCTTTCGGCCAAATCCAATACATCCGAGCTGGTGCGTCCCTCGGGATTGTAGCCGGTGTCGGAAATTTCGTGGGCTACGCCAATCAATTCACGCAATACCGCACGCTCTTTAATGATCTGCGCGTAGGCTACAACGTTTGCGGCACTTGGGGTGTTTTTGGCCAGCTCACCCAAATAAGCAAAGCCTCCCACGGCCTCAAGCGCTTCTTGCTGTTCAAGCTGGTCAGAGACAGTAATCAGATCCACCGGCTGACTATCCCCCAACAATTTGAGAATAGTGCGGTAAATTGTCTGGTGGGCACGGTTGTAAAAGTCTTGCTCGATCAGAATTTCGGCGACTTTATCCCAACAATCGGGTGCTATCAGCATACTACCGATGACCGATTGCTCAGCTTCTATCGAATGGGGTGGGATTTTAAGCTTTTCGACTTTGCTGTCGCGCTCTTTGTGAGAAACAACTTTCACTTATTACCGACCAGATTAATTGCCATGATCGCTATTATGCGCGAAGAGGCTTCGGGAATGAAGCCAAAGCATAGACAAGTGTGGTTATTGACTTGACCTAGCGGAAGAAATTTATTCCTTGCTCTTAGCTTCCTTGGCTGAGAAGCCAGCCCTACCAAGGATCACTACCTCCAAAGGAGGTGGTTTAATACTGACAACGAAAAACAGGCCCGCAGGCCTGTGTTGTTATTTGCTGTCTAGTGAGATTCTGCCACTCACTGTGGAAATCCTGACTTTGGCAGAGCTCTCGCCAGTGCGAAACTTCAACCAGCGACTCGGGCCATATTTGGCTTTTTCCATTTTGTCACTGCTAAGGTGATTAGCAAAATGGCCTCCTGCATGGCCTTCAAGGTCAAAGCGTGCGGATACCTTATCCTGAAAAACCAGCTCGAGATCGCCGCTCACGGTACTGCCACTCACTTCACCGTCTTCCAGCAAGGTTAAGCTGATGTTGGCATCGCCACTGACAGTTTGCACCGATAGGCGTTCAACCTTCCCTAACGCCAGTTTGACTTCGGAAGTAACATTCTCAATTTTCACTCTGGGAGCAGAAGTACTGGCATCGATATCACCGTTGACAGACTCGTAGCGAATCTCATCGCCTTGCGAGTTTTTATCAACAATGTGCCCATTGACCGATGACAACTTGATATCGCCTTGTAAACCACTGCTTTCAATACTGCCATTCACTGTTTCTATGCGTATCCTACCTTTGATATCCCGCACTTTAACTTTACCGTTGACCGAAGATAACTCTGCTCCTCCCGAGAGTTTTTCCGCTTCGACATTAGCGTTAACCGTGTCGTAGCTCACCAAACTGCCGGTAGGCACAAAGATCTGCAAGTCATCACCTTCGGAGTTTTTCCAATCATGCCAGTTACCGTTAGGCATCTTAACTTTAACGACAACTTCATGACCGTCTCGTTCAAAGATCAGCTTATCCGCTTGGTCACTCAGCTCACCAACAACTTTCACCTGCTTTTTGTCCCAGCCTTTGATCACCGCCTGACCAGAGAGATGCTCGATGCTGACACGGCCATCCGCCTTCGCATCGAGGGTGAGATCCACTTTTTCGCCCGCCAGGCAAAGGTGACTGACTAACGACATTCCTGCTGCAATTAAAAATCTGTTCATATACGACATCCTATATTTTCTGCCATGTGGGTGCGTGTACCCGTTCAATTAAGTCAATTTGCTGCTGATAAACCTGCTGCAACATTCTCAGCAGCGCCGGATTATTGGGATCTTCCTTCAGTGCTTGTTTAATCGCCGCAGCCGCACCATCCAGCTCATCCACTTGCTGCTGCCAATTGTCGGTCAGAGCGGGCTGGCCATCAAAGGAGGCCAATAATGCCTGCTTCTGCTGCTGATGCTGCTGACTTAAAACCTGCGCCAGTTGCTCTGCATCTGAGGTAACAGGCAGTTGAGAAAGCCCCAACCATCCCATCAGACCGATAGTTGCTGTGGCGGCCGCCATTCCCCAATAGCCAGTTGCTCGCTTTTGAGTGCTATTCTCAGGCGTCTGCCCCAAAGCGTGCTCAATGCCAGGCCACAGGTCGCGTTCGGGTTGAATATCATCAGGCAATGCACTCAAGTTGCGTTGCAACTGCTGTTCAAATTCTTTATTACTCATAACCCATCCACTCCGATAAAAGCTGCTTGGCACGATGAAACTGTGCCTTGCTGGAGCCAACTGCCATATCCAACAGTTGGGCAATCTCTTCATGGCGATACCCTTCAACTGCATGCAGTACAAACACCATTCTTGCCCTCTCTGGTAAGCGCCGGATATAGGTATCCAGGTCGACATCACCGGCAGAGCCTTCGGCGACTTCATGCACGGCATCAGTACTTTCCAGATTAAACATTCGCTGCCACCAACCCCGCTGTTTACGCATGTAAGAGACACAAACATTTGACGTTACCGAATGCAACCAGGTGCTGAATTTGGCGTCTCCCCGATAGTTGTCCAGCTTACGCCACAGTTGGATGAAGACCTCTTGGGTCGCATCCTCGGCTAACGCTCTATCAGCGGTAAGCCTGTAACACAGGGCGTAAACTTGCCCCAGATGCATCTGGTACAGTTTATGGTAAGCCTGACGGTCGCCCTGTTTGACAGCCTCCACCAGACTCAGCAATCCACGCTCAGCGAATTGCTCCTTTGCTTCTATTAGCTGTCCCTGAGTTTGCAATGTGTTTCCACCATTGTTGTTATTCTGTTGGTTGTCTCTTTTCCATTAGCAATCTAATGGAGTTGATTGTATGTCGCAGGGTAAGGGAGCAAGGTTTAAAGCGGCAAAACTTTTTTTCAAAGCCAGACAAAAAGCCTCAGTATTCAGGCAATCCGACTGGTCTTACTGGAAATCCCGCGCGGGATCGGGGATGATCCGCCACATTATTCAGAGACTGGCAGCGCCAGAACGCAGGATTGGTTTGATGACATCTAAAAAACGCCCTTTATATATTCCCTATGCCGGCCCTTCCTTGCTGGAAACCCCTTTGCTTAATAAAGGCAGTGCGTTTAGCGCTGAAGAGAGAAAAGCCTTTAATCTTAATGGGTTACTGCCACCCCGTTATGAAAGTATCGAAGAACAGGTAAGCCGTGCTTACATGCAGTATTCCAGCTTTGATACCCCCCTGAATAAACATATTTACCTGCGGGCGATCCAAGATAACAACGAGACCCTGTTCTACCGCCTGCTGGCCGATCATCTGGAAGAGATGATGCCGATTATCTACACCCCCACAGTGGGGGATGCCTGTGAACAGTTTTCTGATATTTATCGTAGTTCACGCGGCCTTTTTATCTCCTATGCTGAACGCCAGCATATGGATGATATTCTGCACAACGCCACCAAGCGCAAGGTAAAAGTCATAGTCGTCACCGACGGTGAACGTATCCTGGGCTTAGGCGATCAGGGCATAGGTGGTATGGGTATTCCTATCGGTAAGCTCTCTCTGTACACCGCCTGTGGGGGTATCAGCCCCGCCTATACCTTACCTGTGATGTTGGATGTAGGTACAAATAACGAAAAACTGCTCGCCGACCCAATGTATATGGGCGCGCGTCATAAGCGTATCAGCCAGGAAGAATATGACGCCTTTATGGAAGATTTTATTCGTGCGGTGAAGCGTCGCTGGCCGGATGCCATGATCCAGTTTGAGGATTTCGCCCAGCAAAACGCCATGCCGTTGCTGAATCGCTATCGCAATGAAGTTTGCTGCTTCAACGATGATATTCAGGGCACCGCAGCAGTGACTGTAGGTACCTTGTTGGCCGCCTGTCGAACCAAAGGCGCCAAGCTTTCCGAGCAAAAAGTGGTGTTTGTGGGGGCAGGCTCTGCGGGTTGCGGAATTGCCGAGCAAGTTATCCAGCAGATGTGCGCAGAAGGTATCTCTGATGCTCAGGCCAGAAGCCAGATCTTTATGATTGACCGTTTTGGCCTACTTACTGACGGGATGGAAGGACTGCGTGATTTCCAACAGGCGCTGTGCCAGGCCGAGGATAACATTGCCGATTGGAACTTCAGTGGCGAATATGCCTCGTTACTGGATGTGATGCATTGTGCCAAACCCGACATCCTAATTGGTGTGTCAGGCCAGGCAGGCTTATTCACCGAGCAAGTCATCCGAGCGATGAAGCAAGGTTGTGAATTGCCCATCATATTCCCACTGAGCAATCCCTCCAGACAGGTAGAAGCCCGGCCGGAACAAGTCATTGAATGGACCGAAGGTGAAGTAATTATCGCCACCGGTAGTCCGTTCGAGCCAGTTACTTATCAAGGCAAGACTTACCCTATTACCCAATGTAACAACAGTTACATCTTCCCGGGTATTGGTTTGGGCGTGCTGGCCACAAAGGCCAAGCATATCTCTGATGAAATGCTGATGGCAGCCAGCACCACACTGGCCGAAGCATCGCCTTTGGCAAACAAGGGTAAAGGCGCTCTGCTACCACCGTTGACCGAGCTGGCCCAGTTGAGTAAAGACATTGCCTTTGCGGTAGGTAAGGTGGCTCAGCAACAAGGGTTGGCGCTGGAAATGTCCGATGACATGCTGCAAGACAAAATCAACGCCAACTTTTGGACCCCAATTTATCGTCAATACCGACGCACCAGCATTTAACTTGGTAAGGGGCGCTCAGCACTGAGTTGTCTGAGCGCCGCTAAAGCTTCTTCCGCCCGCTCCGCTGGTACGAATAGGTGATCATGGAAAAATGCCGAGACCGGATTCACTCCCATCCCCAGTGCAGCCAGATGACGAGTTATTCGCGCCAGAAAGCCCACTGCATCCAGAGATGAATGTACGTTTAGGGTGATCATCCGGCAGGCAAACTCATAGTGGAGCCCAAGCACCTTGGCTTGCTCTATTGGCAGAATTGCCGTCCAACCTTCCTGCTCTTCAAACAGCATCTTAGCGCCTTCAGGTAAGGGAGAATGATGAGGAAGAAACGCAAATACGTAGCATGGGCCTTGTAACTCTGGCTGCATGCTACTAATCAATACATCTAAATTGCTGATGGCGGACATAATTCTCTCCTTCAATGACTGAGCTTCAATAACACAATACCGCTGGCCAGCAACAGCAGAGCCAAGGCTTTCATCCACCCTATTCCTTCACCCAACCAAAGAATACCAACCACAGCCGCCCCCAATACGCCGATACCTGTCCAAACCGCGTAACCCACGCTAAGGGGAAGTGTGCGTAACGCCATAGCCAGCAAGCCCAAACTGAACAGCATAGAGACAATAGCGATAATTAGATAACCAGGCTCGGATAAGCCCTTGGATTGCTTAAGGGCAACAGCCCAGACAACTTCGAGTAAACCGGCGACAAACAGAATCAACCAAGCCATCAGTGATTTCTCCACCATGGCAGGGTCGTCCCTGCAAAAAAGCCTTGTGCGAATAGTGCAGACAGGGTCGTCCCTGTCAGGCGGGAGGCCATTAAAGCAAAGCGGATTGCACGGGTCAATATTGTTGAGTGCCAGACTGCCTGCTATACCTGTCTGTATCATCCATTTCAATGTCAGCTTGAATGGTTACTGTCCGTCGTCAAAAAGATCGCTGCCGGGTTTGCTTAAGGCCTAATTGTTCAGCCACCTGGGGACAAACAAAGTTACTGATAGTTGTTCTTGGGTCAGTGGCACTGATTGTCGCTGTTGCCTGGAGTCTGGCCGGCGCTTGGCTAATCCTACCTTTTGCCGGATTGGAAGTGAGTTTGCTCGCGTACCTGGCCTATAGGGTCTGCAGAGACACTTACAATCAACAGGTGTTGCATATTGAGCCAAGCCATGTGGTGCTGGTACAAGGGCGACATCACAATGTCAAACAGTGGCGGCTGAAACGTGCGCAAAGCTGCTTTGTCATTTCTGCCCCGGTTCATTCACTGTCTCCCAGAATGGTGGAACTAAAAGACCAGCACCATTCCTGCGTCATTGGCGAAAAACTCAATCAACAGGATAAAGAACAACTTATCGATATCATTACCCACCTGGAAATTCCCTATCGCATGGCAGGAAAAACAAAGATCACTGCCATGCAGGACTGGCGGTAAGACGAGGCGTTCTGACAACAAAACCCAGGCATAAAAAAACCGCCGTAAGGCGGTTTTTTTAACAGCGTGCTGCTTAGGCTTCAGCGATAACAATCACTTTAACTTGAGCAACAACTTCTGAGTGAAGTTGCAGATCCACTTCGAACTCACCGCACTCACGCAGTGTGCCGTGTGGCAGCTTAACTTCAGCTTTAGATACTTCAACGCCAGCAGCAGTCAGAGCATCGGCGATATCACGAGTACCGATAGAACCGAACAACTTGCCTTCGTCACCAGCAGGAGAAGCAATAGTTACTTCAGCCAGCTCAGCAACTTTAGCAGCACGGGCTTGTGCAGCAGCCAATTGCTCAGCAATCTTAGCTTCCAGATCAGCGCGACGCTGCTCGAACTTCTCAACGTTGTCCTTAGTGGCAGGCACAGCCTTACCTTGAGGGAACAGGAAGTTACGGGCAAAACCTGATTTTACAGTGACTTGGTCACCCAAACCGCCCAGGTTGGCGATTTTGTCTAGTAGAATGATTTCCATCTTTGCTACCTCTTAGTTACGCCAACAATTACTTGTGAGAATCAGTGTAAGGCAACAAAGCCAGGAAGCGTGCACGCTTAATGGCAGTTGACAACTGACGCTGATACTTGGCACTGGTACCGGTAATACGGCTAGGAACGATTTTACCGCTCTCAGTGATGTAGTTTTTCAGCAGGCCAGTGTCTTTAAAATCGATCTGCTGGATGCCTTCTGCCGAGAAGCGGCAGTACTTACGACGTCTGAAAAAACGAGCCATCTTCTAGTCTCCTAATCTGTTATTCCGCGTCAGCTTCTACAGCTGCTCTGTCTTCACGCTTCTCGCGACGCTCTTCTCTGGCCATTGGTGATGGCTCAGTCACAGCGTTCTTAGTGCGCATAACCAAGTTACGCAACACGATGTCGTTGAAACGGAAAGCAGTTTCCAGTTCTTCAATCGCAGCAGCAGTAGCTTCAGCGTTGATCAGAACATAATGTGCTTTGTGCAGCTTCTCGATAGGATAAGCCAGTTGACGACGACCCCAATCTTCCAGACGGTGAATCTGTCCACCATCGTTCTTGATGATTCCGGTATAACGCTCGATCATACCTGGAACCTGTTCACTCTGGTCTGGATGGACCATGAAAATAATTTCGTAATGACGCATGTGTGCTCCTTACGGTTGTAGCCTCTCGCAGCTCAGCCAGACTGCTTAAGACAAGGAACTAAAATAGTTAGGCTGAATAAGGGCGCGCATTGTATATAAAGCGCACTGCTGACACAAGTTAATTCTGCGTGTTAAGGGGTTAAAGGCCGCAGTATCAGGGGACTGTTGATAAAAGGCATCAAAAGGGAGTCGCATCGGATTATCGAGGATGGCTTGGTTGTTTGGGCTATCAGTCAGGCCATGTCATGGAGCCTTCAGTAGGTTATCTTTACATCTTGAGGATAAAAGGCGAATCAGCCGGGCCGATTCGCCCATTCGCTTAGTGAAACACGGTTTTGAGTGCTAACTCAACATCCCGCCAATCCACGATTTTGAAGTTTTGCGGTGACCCTGGCATTTGGTTACGGCCATCCTGAACCACCAGCATCCCTTTAGGATATTCAGCCCCAAAACTTGCCGAGCTCACCTCAAGCCCATCGGTTTCCGACACGCCGTCCAGGCCTTTCTGTAAATCAAGGCCAATGCGAAAACGTCCTAGATAGCGAAAGTCAGGCTCCAGAGCATAGGCCAGATAGCTATCATTACCCTGGCTTGAAACAACCAGAATAGCCTGTTGGTTCTGACGATAGATTCCCATTCCTTCGACATCCGCATGCAAGAGTTCACCGGTTGTGGCCATTTTTTCCAGTGGCGCATCCTTAGGCTCTGCTTGTGTACGCCAGATTCCTGCAGCCTCTTCCCCCAAATACAATATACCGCTCACATCATCGGCCACGCAGCCTTCTGGCTGGCTGGCAACGGCGAACTCTCGGACCAGATTAACCGCCAACTGCCGCTGATGCTCAGTAACAAGGTACTGCTGAAAGCGCCCATCGGTATCGTTAATAAACACATATGTGCCGGTACCCGACTGATACATACACAAACCATAGACTTCAGTAAGACTGGTTGGCGCTTCCAGCAAATGGCTGACATGACCTGAAAGTGGGTCAATGCCAAACAAACTCATGCTGTTTAGCGTGCGGTTACTGGCCACGGCTAAATCCAGGGTTTTACCATTGAGCGAAAAGCCATGGCGGACATCCACGTTGTTCAGTCGTCCCACAGGTAGGCTCTGCAGCAAACTGCCATCCAGTCCATAAACCATTAAGCCAACCCGCTTATCGGTGCCCAAAATCCGGCTCTGCTCAGGCGCGTTGCTATTCAGCCAAATAGCTGGGTCGTCCGCTGCATCACCGAAACGAGCCACAGGTGTGGTTTGGGCGCTGGGGCTAACCACGGCAATCTCCTCGTGGCTACTCTTTGATGCTTGTGAGTACCCACTGACTTGAGCGCTTACATAAGCATCCTGGCCTTCGTCATAAATAGTGAGTTGTAGCCTCTGCTCCTCTACTTGCACACCTACGGCTTCGGGTTCTTCGACACCGCTGATTTGCCAATGCTTTGCCTCAGCGTCTTTGGGATAAATTGACAAACTGCGGCCTTTCGGACTGATAACCAGCAAAGTGCCGTCATTTAGCAGAGCCAGATCAGTTATCTCGCCTCGCAAATCACCAAAAGGTGCAAGCATTGCCACAGGCTCACGTACAGGGTCTGCCTCCATGCTGGCCGGATAACGCCATACGCCGACATTCTCCTCCGCCACATACAAACTGGCAGAAGCCGTATCAGCCGCACAGTCCTTGGCATTGAGCACGCCAGGAAAGTCGCGGACTTTTACATTCACCAATCGCTGACGCTGGCCATCATAGATAATCCGCTCATGTGCCATCCCTTGCACGTCCACACTGAACAATGACATGTGACCGCTTTGTGGATGTGCATAAAGACACAAAGTCTCCAGCTGTGCTTCCTCCGCTGGTAAGTCCTGCAACAGGCGCAATTCCGGCGTTTGCCAGTCCAGAGCCAACAGCTTGGTCGTGGCTGACTCGTTATCTATGCTGACGACCAAATCCACTAATTTGCCATCCAGCTTAACTGCTGGTTGCCAGGCCAGCGTCTCAAAGTTTCCGGCAAAGCGAGCCCTGACATTTTTCTGTTCATCCAACAACAGCAAACCACGGCTTTCACTGCTGATTAACCAGTACTGACCAGTATCCCGAACCAGAGGTTGCACCTGCTGCCCCTCCAGCTTGTCGGCCTGATAAAAAGGCACGGCCTGAATTACCGCGTCAGCGGCATACGCACCACCAGCCGTAATGGTCAGTATTAGTGCACTAAGCGTCTTTTTCATATGTTACCCATCTCTATGCAACGGCCGTGCAGACGCACGGCCGTTACTAAACGTTACAGCGTCCAGTTAAAACCAAACTCGAATGTACGACCGTATTCTTCGTACTGCGCGTTGATACTGCGGCGGTCAAAGTAGTGGTAGTAAGGTTCGTCGTTGAGGTTGACGGCGTTAAAATAGATGTGCATCTGTGGATTGATGAAATATTTACCACTGAAGTCCAGTTGCTGATGCGCATCTTCCATACGCAACATTTCGCCATCAATTTCTTCCAGGTTTTCACTCTTGTGGCTGAGTGTCAGGCGCAAACTCCAGTCATTGTCCTCATAGCCCAGCGTCAGATTGCCCACTTTGTCAGACTGATTGGGCAGGCTGGTTTCAAAGCGCTCACCATCCAGCAAGGTAACCGCCTCAGAATCGGACAAGGTGGCATTGGCGGCAATCAACAAACCGTTATCGAAACTTTTTACCCAGGACAATTCCAGGCCCTGAACTTTGGCGCTTTCGCCGTTAATTGGCTGGGTGACTTCTGCAAAGCCCTGCCAGGCATCCAGATGCGAGACATCGGCCAGGATCACAAAGTTATCAATGTCCTTATGGAAATACCCAGCGGACAGCACGCCAATACTGCCCGGGTAGTATTCGATGGACAGATCAATGTTGTTAGACTCAAAGGGCTTGAGTTGCGGGTTGCCTACTTCGGCTTCACGCTCCGTATCAAAGCCGCCATCATCATTTTCTTCGGTCTTGGATTCGATAATCTGAAATGCCGCCGAATCTTCAAATTTAGGTCTGGCAATGGTCTGTGTGTAGGCGAAACGGCCAATTAACTGATCACTGAATTCATAGCGCAGGTTGAGGCTGGGCAGAAGGTGACTGTATTGTTTGTCGCCCTGCCAGGCAGTATTGACCACTTTCTCTTCATCGGCCTGTTCATCTTCGATCAGCTCCACCCGTTGACCACTAGTGGAAAAGTCGGTGCGCTCATAGCGTATCCCAGCCACCACACGTAACTTGTTGATGTCCACTTTGGCCATCAGATAAGTGGCAAAGATGTCCTCGTCACTTTGATATGAGGCGCCATTGGACTCAAGTTCTGAATCCAGCTCAGCTAACTCAAGGCTACTTCTGTTGCTGTTAAAGTGGTTACGCATGGCCTGGCGTTCCAGCCCGCTGCCAAAGTCCCCCAATCCCCAGTCAGGTGTCGTAGCAGCGAACTGCCCGGCATCCAGCTCATCAAAGTCACCGTCATAGATATAGATATTGGCGTTGGTTTGCTTTTCACGACTACGATACTTACCACCGAATTTAAGCTGGGCAGGATGGCCGGCCATGTCGAAATCGCGGCTCATATCCAGCTTAAAGCTCAATTCCTGATCTTCTGACAGGTTATCTTCAAAAGAGATTTCATCCACTTCATAGTTAGACAGGGATTTGGCTTCAGCAGCCTGCACAATGCTTGGAATTTGCCCGCTGAAGTCTGAACTGATGTTAAAACCATCACCCTTAAAGCTGTAGTACAACGCATCAGGCTCGTCTTCAGAGGATTCAGCATAGCCAAGCTGATAACTTAGATGCCATTGTTGCAGCTGGTGCTCGGCACCAGCAGTGAGCGACAGTATTTCTTGTACTTCATATCTGTCTTTGCTGCCCCGCTCGATTTCTGAATCATCACCATCAAACGTAAAAGTGTTGGCCTGGCGGTACTCATCGTCAGAAAAGCGACTGTACAGGGTACGTAAATAGTACTGATTGTTGAAATCCGGCCGGAAATCCAGATTCAATGCCGCCCCGATACGTTCACGGTTAATGGCGTAGTAACGCTGTTCTATTTCATCATCACCATTGCTTTCAATATTGTCCGAGCCGAAATCCCGGTCAAACCAGGACAGCGCCACAGCCACCCCCAAAGAATCCTGCAACCCGGCAAAATCAACCACATCGGTATAGCTACCAGAGACCTTGGGACTGGTTTCGCTGCGCAGTTCATTGCGACTGGCCTGCACTGTCAGGCTGGCAGTGCGACCTGCACGGTCAAAGGCACTCAGGCTTTTTACTTCTACCGAACCACCGATGGCATCGGCATCCATGTCGGGGGTTACAGACTTGGTAACTTCCAACCCTTCAATTAATTCGGAAGGGATCACATCCAGCGCCACAGACCGCACGCCGGCTTCAGGCGACGGAATATTCATACCGTTGATGGTGACATTATTGAGGTTAGGATCGATACCACGAATACCGACAAAACGGCCTTCGCCCTGATCGCGTTCAATCGATAGACCAGGCAGGCGCTGCAGGGCTTCTGCTGCATTCTGATCGGGAAATTGCCCTATCGCGTCGCTGGAGACGATGGATTTAAGATTGTCGGCGCTGCGCTGCATATTCAATGCACCAGCCTGACCAGCACGTTGCCCGTATACGATCAACTCATCCAGTTTGGGCTCATTCAGCCCTAAGCTAAAGCGCTGCTGTAGGGTTTCACCATCCAGAATACGCACTTTATGTTCGCTTTTTGGGGCGCCCAGATAGCGAATTTCCAGGGTATAGTCACCGGGAGGCAAGGCATTAAAGCGAAACGATCCGTCACCTTTAGTGACAGTGCTGACATTGAGTTCTTTAATACGGATGCTGGCGCCTTCAAACCACGCTTTGTTGTTGACGTCACCTAAACGTCCCAGCAAGTTACCGTCTTCAGCTATTGCCTGGGCACTGATCATGGCCGCCATACAGGCCAGCGCCACTTTGCTTTTATATATTTTCATCTGCGAGCCTCATTGATGTGAGTTGTGTCGCAGGCAAGCTAAATTTTATGCATGACGCATTTATGACAAACAGACAATCAGAATCAGACACACCTGCGGTTGGCAGGGGGTTTGACGCTTTTAAACAGTCAAATTGAGCTGATATGACCCCCTTCCCATAGATAAATTCGCGGGGCTTCAACTCACTCAAGGCTCAAATCTAAATTGGACCATCATATTTGTGTCATCTGCCTGAGCCAAAATGACCCTGCATTACGCACCGGACATGAATTAGCATCCGGACTTTCCCAGGCGTCGGATACATTATGAATTACTCTCTTTTGCCATTTCACAGCAAGCGTATTGGCTTGGTGTTATGCATTGCCCTTTCCGCTATTCTCTTGAGTGTGTCTCAGGGTGAGCTCAAAACCTGGCAGGAAATATCCTGGCTGGATATTATCGGTGAAGGTGGCGTGGCGGTTCTAACCCTGGTTTGGTTGTTTTTTCTGTTTGTCAGCCGTCCTCCCGGGCGCGTCACCGACATGCTGGTTCTTGGCCTAAGCTGCTTTATGTTTTCCGCTTTACTGGATTTGTTGGATGAATTTATCCGGCAATCAAGCGGGCATTGGCTGAGTGTGGTGGAGTCCATTCCCGCGCCCTTTGGCATGATTATGATGACCTGGGCTCTATATCAATGGCATCAGGAACAACTCACTCTGAATGAGCAACTCCGACGCAGAGAAGCTCAGTCCCGCCAGCATCATCAGGTGGATTGGGTAACAAGACTATACGACGCTGATTACCTGCGAGAAAATTTAGCTAAGCAGTTACAAGCTAGCCACAGTCTGTCTGTGCTGATGCTGGACATTGACAACTTTGACCAGTTCAATCGTCGTTATGGCAGTCAGGAAGGCGACCGTCTGCTACGCGAAATGTCAGAGTTGATCCTGATGAATATCCGTCAATCCGATCTTGTCTGCCGCTACGCCGGGGATAGATTTATCATCCTGCTACCAGATACGCCCCGTGCAACGGCCATCACATTGTCCGCACAAATCAAAGAATCGATACGGCATTTTGCTTTTAAAACTTTTGGCACCGGTGAAGCCGTGTTTCATACACTAAGCAGTGCATTAGTTAGTGCGGTAAACACCGACCAGGTAGAGCCCTTATTGCAGCGTTTAAACCGGCAGTTGGAACTTAGCAGGCAGGGGAGCTAAGCCAACCGTGAAGGCCTATGCTACCTTGGAGGACAAGTACTTTCCTGCTCAACAGCTTGCAGCCAGCCTGATAGACCTTGCGGCTAACCGCGGTGTTGACCGAAACAAATTGCTAAGGGGCACCGGTATTTTTTATGAAGATATCAGAGCAGGTACAGTACTGCTGAGCGCGGCACAAATGCTGCGATTGATGGCAAATGCCAGACAACTAATGCCAGGTAAAGATGCGGCCTTCCAGCTTGGCCGACGCTTGTTCCCGGGAAGTTACTCGCAGGCCGCGAATTTATTGCTGCACAGCCAAAATCTTCGGGATGCATTCCGGCTATTTTCATTGGTGAAAATGCAGCTTTTTCCTTTTGTTCAAGCACGCTTGTTCAACCACGAACAACAATGTTTTTTGCTACTGGACGATGCCATAGGTTGCGGAAACGAATTCCAATTTGTGATTGAGACATATTGCGCAGCTTTAGTCTCAGCCAGCCGTTTGCTGCTTGGCCAGCGTATTCCCTTTTGTTTTGATTTTCCTTTTCCCCGACCGCGTTACATTCAAGAATTTGAGGAAAATTTGGGTTATAGGTTACGTTTTTCACAGCCGCTGTTATGCATCCGCTTCGATCAGGAATACTGGTTAAAGACCTTTCCCCAAGCAAGCCAAACCTTGAAATGGCATGCATTAGAGCAACTTTATTCAACGGCACGTTCACCACGCTTAGGGTTTCTTGAAGTGATACGCCAAACCTTACTCCACAACAAAAGCACCAACCTTCAGGACATGGCCGACACTTTGGCCATCAGTGCCGCCACTCTGAAGCGCCGTTTGAAACAGCACGGCACCAGTTTTATGCAGTTACAGGATGATGTAAACCGGCAGCAAGCCTTGTATCTTCTGCACGTTAAGGGTTTGAATAATGAGGATATTGCCGCGCAAATGGCATTTAACGACATCCCTAATTTTCGACGAGCTTTCAAACGATGGACAGGCTCGACGCCAAGTCAAGCCAGATTAAGCTGGAAGTTAATTGATTTTTCCGGTTGAAAAACCATCAGTCAGGAGTAAAATCTGCGGCCCGTTTAGTGAAAACTTCACTATACTTTCACACTCGTTAAATACTGCGTCGGTAGGCTGATGCAGCCGTAGTGTACTTCGGCATACAGTATTAAAGGATTTGTATATGCTCGTGCTAACGTTACTTTTTGCAGTAGTGGTATTTCTGTTGCTGTACTCTCTCGCTCAAGACAAAGGCAAGAACACCAAGCACTTTCGTAATACGGAAGATTCACTGAGTGCAAACGTGTCTATGAAGAAAAAGGCCCTGCGTATGGGCGACTCGTTGTTCTAATGTCTTGCTCCTGCCGGGTGTAGCTCAACCCGGCGGACTTTCCTTCCCTCACCAGCCTGTTATTCTGTCCCTCATCTTCTGCTTTCACGACTAGGCGTACTATGCGATTTGGCCCAGGTTTACTGATCACCGCAGCCTTTATCGGCCCCGGCACTATTACCACCGCCAGTCTGGCGGGCGCGAATTTTGGTTTTAGTTTGGTCTGGGTATTATTATTTGCCGTGATTGCGACCATTATTTTGCAAGGCATGGCCGCTAAACTGGGCTTAGCAACAGGTCAAGGGTTGGCTGAATCACTCAGGTCGCAACTCCCCGTTGGCATACCCCGCTATTTAAGTGCCTTTTTAGTTGTCAGCGCTATAGGCATAGGCAGTGCCGCTTATGAGGCTGGAAATCTTACCGGAGCAGCCTTGGGCCTGAATGCCATATTTTCAGGTTCAGTACAACTTTGGGCCTTATTGCTCGCAGGCATTGCCACGCTGTTGTTATACAGCGGCAAACACAATGTATTGGAAAAGGTGCTGATGGGACTTGTCATTATGATGAGCATCGTCTTTATCACTACCATGTTTTTGTCCCGTCCAGACCCTGCGGCCCTGTTATCCGGACTGGTGATACCGCAAATCCCGGATGGGTCACTGACCACCTTGCTGGCTCTGATAGGCACCACTATCGTGCCCTACAATCTATTCCTGCATGCCAGTTTAATGGCCAAACGCAACAGTACAGACTGGCAGAAAGACCTTCCCGGCATGAATGCTGATAATGGTCTGTCAATTGGTTTAGGCGGGTTGATAACCCTGGCGATAGTAGCTACGGCCAGTGCAACCTTTTACGGCAATGCCATGGCCGGTATCCCAAACAATGCAGCCAGCATGGCAAATCAGCTGGAACCTTTGTTAGGTTCTGCTGCACAGGTTTTCTTTGCTACTGGCCTGTTTGCCGCCGGATTAACCAGTGCCATTACCGCTCCCTTGGCTGGGGCTTATGCCGTGTGTGGCATGCTGGGCTGGTCAACCGATCTGCACTCGCGTCCCTTTAGACTGGTATTGCTCGCCATTTTGCTATGCGGGGTCATCGGCGCCAGCCTATCCATGAGTCCCTTGGCCATCATTCTATTTGCCCAGGCTACCAACGGCTTGTTGCTACCTGTGGTGGCGCTGTATTTATTATGGCTGATGAACCGCAGAGCCCTGTTGGCAGATCATGTTAATAGTCACTTCGCCAATCTCGCCGGCGCTGCGGTTGTCTTATTTCTTTGCGGACTTAGTGGCTACAAACTTTGGTCGCTGCTTTGATAACTCAGAGCAGCACCAGGTCGTCACGATGCACGACTTCCTCATGGCCGGCATAACCAAGTACAGTTTCCAGTTGCTGGCTTTGCAAACCTTTAATTTTGCTGAGTTCACTGGCGCTGAACAAACTCAAACCGATCGCCAATAAGTCATTTTCAAAACAGACTTCCACCGCGTCGCCGGCGGCGAACTGACCTTCGACAGACGAGACTCCGACAGGCAATAAGGATGCCCCGCGCTGAACAAGGGCCTGCTTTGCTCCTGCATCAATATGGATTTTGCCTTTGGCCTTCAAACTATGCCGCAACCACTGTTTTTTCGCGCCGCTTCTCGACAGAGCAGGAGAAAACAGCGTGCCCGGCACCAGGCCTTTAGAGAGAGCATCAAAAGACGCCGCCTTGTAGCCATTCACTATTAAGGTTTGAATGCCATTGGCACTGGCCTTCTGAGCCGCCTGTAGCTTGGTTTGCATACCACCTGTTCCTACCGACGAACCACTGCCACCGGCGAGCGCCATTATCTCTTTGCTCACCGACTCAACCGAGGTCAACAGCCTAGCCTGGGGGTTGCTTCGGGGATCAGCGTCATACAAGCCGTCTACATCAGTACAGATAATCAGGGTGTCGGCATCGGCAACCAGCGCGACTAAGGCCCCTAAGTTATCGTTATCACCGAACTTCAGCTCCTCAGTGGCTACCGAGTCATTCTCGTTAACTATGGGTAGAATCTGATGCGCCAGCAGTTCACGTATAGTGCTTTTTATATTCAAATAGCGATCACGATCTCGAATGTCACCATGGGTCAGTAGGATCTGTGCCGTAGGAAAATCAAATAAACGGGCCCAATTGGCCATCATTCGGGTCTGCCCTACTGCCGCCATTGCCTGCTTTTGCGCCAGAGTAGGCTTCTGCTCTGCACTCATTGCATTCCGGCCAGCGGCAACCGCACCGGACGACACCAGCACGAGCTCCTTTCCCTGGCGACGGCTGGCATTAATAAACTGCGCCAGCGCCAGCAAATATTCGGTTCTGCAGCCCGCGCCATCCGGAGCAATAAGCGCACTCCCGACTTTGATGACGGCACGTTGCCAGTTAAATTTTGTTACTACTGCTTCTGCCTGACTCATTGGCCTGCCTGGATTAACTTTGAGATATGACGAGGGTGCGCATAAAATACGTTGCTTATTCGGTCTAAGGCAATATCAAATGTGGCGAAATTTTATAGGCGTGTTATCGATAGTTGGTTATACCCTGAACACCCTGTTCTGGTTTGTACCCATTATGTTGCTGTCAGTGCTCAAGCTTATTCCCATCGCTCCGTGGCAACGTGCGCTAAGTCGTTGGTTGGATGGTTGTGCATCTAATTGGGTTAAGGTTAATACACTTAACCAAAACCTCAGCAGCCGGGTAAAATGGGATGTTCAAGGGCTGGAAGGGCTAAAACGTAAAGAATGGTATCTGGTGATTGCTAATCATCAGTCTTGGGTCGACATCCTGGTCTTACAACGAGTTTTCAGCGGGCGCATTCCCTTCCTTAAATTTTTCCTTAAAAAAGAACTGCTGTGGGTGCCCTTTTTGGGGCTAGCCTGGTGGGCATTAGATTTTCCTTTTATGCGTCGTTATAAGCGCAGTTTTCTGGAGAAACACCCACACTTAAAGGGTAAGGATCTCGAAACCACACAGCGCGCTTGTGAGAAATTCAGCCACATTCCTGTGAGTGTCATGAACTTTGTTGAAGGTACCCGTTTAACGCCAAGCAAACTCCGCTCACAAGCCAGCCCTTACCAGTACTTATTGTTACCAAGAGCTGGAGGCATTGCCTTTGTGCTTAATGCCATGGGTGACAAGTTGCACAAGCTGCTTGATGTAACCATTCATTATCCGCAAGGTATACCCAGCTTCTGGGATTTCGTGTGCGGCAAGGTTAAACAGATCCAGGTTCGCGTAAAGGTTATGCCTTTAGAGAACCTGATGCCGGCCAATTATTTTGACAACGCCGAGCAACGACAAGAGTTTCAGCAATGGCTTAACCAGCGCTGGCAGGATAAAGATAACACGCTTAAGCAGTTAGCGGCAGGCCAACAATGCTGAGTATGTTACCCGGCTTATTGCTGTTGCCTTTTCACGCTTTGCTGCAGATCTTCAATCTGATGGGGTGGGGTTCGCTTATTATCCTACTCGGTGTTATTAAGCTTATTTGTCCAATCCAAAGTTTGACTCACTTGCTAAACCGGTTACTGAACGCTGCACTGAGGGGATTTGCGATATGCGGCGTGTGGCTGATAAATCTGTTTAACAGGGTTGAATGGGATTACGAGATAGAAGGCGACCTCAGACAGGATGGCTGGTACTTGGTTATGGCCAACCATATTAGTTGGCTGGATATCATATTACTGATGCACTTTTCATGTGGACGTATTCCTGCAACGAAGTTTTTTATCAAACAAGAACTTATTTGGATGCCTTTTATTGGGCTTGGCGCCTGGGCTTTAGACATGCCCTTTATGCGTCGCTACAACGCCGAGTTTATTGCCAAGTATCCTCACCTTAAAGGTAAAGATCTGGAAGCAACCAGGAAGTCCTGTGAGAAGTTCAGCACGATTCCGACTACGGTTATTAATTTCGTAGAAGGAACACGCTTTACCGAGCAAAAGCATCGAACTAAGGCCAGTCCATATACCCACCTGTTATCACCAAAAGCTGGGGGGGTAGCTTTTACCTTGGCTTCAATGGGTAACCTGTTTGATGACATTATCGATGTTACATTGATTTACCCCCACAATAGCAAACATGTCATGATGGACATGTTATGTGGCAGGTTAGCCAAGGTGGTACTGAGAGCCAAGGCCATTCCTTTGGCAAGGCAATTGGTTGGTAATTACCAAGAAGACGATATTTTCCGAGCCCAATTTCAAGGCTGGCTTAATCAGCTCTGGCAGGACAAGGATAGCCTTATCCAACAACTAAGGGACGATAGCTAAATGAAAGAGAAACCAACACAAATCAGCCAGTTAATTTTAGATAGCGCCAGCAAATGGGGCATAGAGATTAATTCAGGCTCACCGCTTTTTACACTCTTCTCTGTGCTGATTCTGTTAGGTGTTTGTTGGTTAGCCTTTAAGATCACCCGCCGATTATTCAGTGGCAAAATAGCCCGCCTGATTCTTGCCACTAAGGCGACTTGGGATGATGAATTACAACGGCATCACTTTTTCCGGCGTGGCGCGCACCTTGTTCCAGGGGTGTTGCTTTATGTACTTTGCCCATTGCTGTTCGCCCACGCTCCACTGCTGTTAGCATTACTACAGAAACTGGCTTTCATCTATATCCTACTTACAACAGTCATGGTGATGAGCGCTGTGCTTAACACCATAGAGGATATTTACGACTCGTCCAGACTGGCTCAACGTGTGCCTATTACGGGTTTTATTCAGGTCGGCAAGCTCACGCTTGCGCTTATCGCCATCATACTGATTGTTTCCAACTTATTGGAAAAGTCGCCAGTACTGATCATGTCGGGCTTAGGTGCAGCGGCCGCCATACTCTTGTTGGTATTCCGTGACACCATTCTCGGCTTTGTAGCGGGTGTACAGATCGTTGCTAACCGCATGGTAAATAACGGTGACTGGATAGAATTGCCTAAGTATGGCGCGGACGGCACAGTTTTAGAACTGGGACTCACAACGGTTAAAGTGCGCAACTGGGACAACACCATATCAACGGTACCCACCTATGCGCTGATTGGAGACTCGGTCAAAAACTGGCGGGGCATGCAAGAGTCTGGCGGCCGCAGAATAAAAAGGGCCATAAACATAGATATTCAAAGCGTACGTTTCTGTGACCAGGATATGCTGGATAATTGGGAAAAAATCCGCTTTATCAAAGATTACATCAGTGAAAAAAAGCGTGAGCTTGCCAAATACAATCAAGACAACAGCATCACAGAGCAGGATCTACTAAACGCCAGGCGCCTGACTAACATAGGTACCTTCAGGGCCTATATGGTCAGATATCTGCAGAATCACCCGAAGATCAATCAAGATATGACCTTAATGGTTCGCCAGCTTGCACCGACAGAACTAGGACTGCCACTAGAGATCTATTGCTTTAGTGCCGACAAGAACTGGGTGAACTATGAAGGCATTCAGTCAGATATTTTCGACCATCTGCTCGCGATGTTGCCGAGTTTTGGCTTACGCGCTTATCAGAGAGTAAGTGACCGGCCTCCTATGCAGTAGTTTTCTGACAATGGGCAGAAGGCATAACAAATCCGTTCAAATACATTGACTAAAAGACAGCCTGCTGTAGTGTAAAAAATCTTTAATAAATTCGTTATTCAAATATAACTGCTTGAATAGCAAACCTAATTTCTAACAACTGAGGCTAGTAGTCATTATGATTAAAAGAACGTTAGTCGTTGCCATGTCGGTGTTGCTCGTGGCTTGTCAAAATGATGAGGCACCTGCAACCGGTCAAGCGGTCAGCGAGGTAGCAAATACACAAATAAACTTAGTGCCCTACCCCACCTCAATTACGCAATCTGCTGGTCACTTTACTTTTTCAGGTAGCGTTAAACTGATTACCGATGACAATGCGCCAGATAGCGCAGCTGCCATTTCTGCTTTGCTCTCACAGCTAGGTATTAAGCAGACCGAAAATGACAACGCTGTCATCAGGTTAGTGATCGATCCTTCCTTGACCCTAGGTGATGAAGGGTACCAGTTAGCTATAAACCAAGGCATCGAGATTAAGGCTGCAAACGACGCAGGACTATTTTACGGAGTACAGAGCCTGCGTCAGTTATTACCAGCTAAAGCACAAGAACAGTATGTTCTGCCGCATATTCGCATCGAGGACCAACCCCAATATGAATGGCGAGGCAGCATGTTGGATGTCGCCCGTAACTTCCAGAGCCTTGATTATCTAAAGCAACATGTCGAGCGGATGGCTAGTTTCAAACTTAACAAACTGCATCTGCATTTAACCGATGACCAGGGATGGCGACTGGAAATTAAAAGCTGGCCTAAGCTGGCGACGGTAGGAGGCTCAACCCAAGTGGGCGGTGGCCCTGGTGGATACTACACTCAGGAACAGATGCGGGAATTGGTTGAATTTGCAGCCCAGCATCAAGTTGAAATCATTCCAGAGATCGACTTACCTGGCCACACCCAGGCAGCGATAGCCTCTTACAACGAGCTCGCATGTGGTTATGTGACAGAAAGTCCGGTTCAGAACCAGTGCAGAGACATGGTGGGAGAGGCCAGGCTAGGTCTTTATGAAGGAACCTGCGTTGGCTTTAGCGCACTATGTACTAGCGAGAAGCCTGATCTGACCTACCGCTTTGTGGAAGAAGTGCTAACAGAAGTAGCTGCGATTTTCCCTTCCAAGTATCTGCATATAGGCGGAGATGAAGTACTGAATGAGGAGAAAACTAGTTTCGCCGGTTTTATCACCCAGGTAGATAAGATTGTTGCCTCTTTGGATCGTGAAGTATTAGCCTGGGAAGAAGCGTCAAAGGGAGATATTCGTCCTAGCTCGTTATTGCAGTTATGGAACGATAACTACGATATTCAGCCAGCCTTGGACAAAGGTATTCATTTGGTACTTTCGCCCTGCAGTTATACCTACCTTGATCATGGTAACTATAACGGGCAGCCGGAAACCTATACCTGGTGTGCTAAAGAAGGCGTTCCTCTAGAAAGGGTATATAGCTTAACGCCCGAAAACTATGCCCAAGCAGTTGGTGTAGAGGGAGCAATGTGGTCTGAGCTTGTCCGTGACGAAGCAACTGCAGATAACAGAAACTGGCCCCGTCTGGCTGCTATTGCTGAGGTTTCCTGGACACCACAAGCGCAACGCAACTATGAGCAGTTTACTGGCCGACTGTCAGAACTTCGCGGCCATCTTGACCAACTAAACATCCAGTATCACAAGGAAGCCCAGTTGAACTGGCAATAACATTAAGTTTAAGCAGCAGCCCAGCCCTAGCTGGGCTTTTTTATGCCAGTGCACTTTCGTGTGTTATTTTCAAAATCAGAAGCGTAGAGACATAAATGAAACTGTCTATCACGCAGAGACATCGAAGCATCGACTCAGAGGCCTAACACTTATAAATATCGGACAATGAGAGCATTGGTGGTGCGTTCATTTAGAAAAGCCTTATTCGCTTAACTTTTGTTTCGCATACGCTTAGCTGAAAGATTGAACACAGCAGCCAAGATTAGCCTTGAACAGTTAGAAAAGACTAAGAGCTAGGCAGCCTCATATAAGGACGAGCGTTTAAGCCAGAAGGGTATTGTTATTCAAGCAGCGCTTGGAATTTGTGCGTTAGCGCTTTCTGAAGAAGGGCTACCTGTCTGATGTTGCGAGACAACGGTGAAGGGTAAATCAGGAGCAATAAAAAAGGGCTATCCAATCGGATAGCCCTTCTTCGTATTGGGAGCCTGGCGGTGTGCTACTCTCACATGGGGAGACCCCACACT
>NZ_JAFKCS010000260.1 GCF_017255015.1 Bowmanella yangjiangensis
GGCGCTGGAGGACGATGCGCATCTGCTTGCCGGTCTCAACGTCGCGCGCGGCGTGATCACCTGCGGCAGCGTCGCCGAGGCGCACGGGTTGAAATTCCATTCACCGGCCAGCCTGCTCGAGCAGCTCTAGCCGCGGCGGATGTCGTCCTGTGTCGCGCCGTTCGCCAGCGTTGGCGGCAGGCGGCGTGTGCACTGACTAAGCTGAATGAGGTATCTCGCGCTTGAGGATACGGCCGTGTTCGCTCGCTGTGTGCATGTGTTGTTGGCGTTGCTCGTTGGCTTCGGTTTCCAGGGCGTTGCGCAGGCCGAACGCTTGCGGCTGTATACCGAAGAGTACCCGCCGATCAACTTCAGCCGGTACGATGGCAAGCCGACCGGTCTGGCCACCGAGGTGGTGCTCGAGATCATGCGGCGCACCGGCGACACGGCGCCCATCGAGGTCGTGCCCTGGGCACGGGGTTACCAGCAGGCGCAGGTCAGGCCGAATACCGGGTTGTTCGTCACGATGCGCATCCCCGAGCGCGAGAAGCTGTTTCACTGGGTCGGGCCGCTGACGCGCAACACCACGTCCTTCTATGCCCTGCGCAGGAGCGGGCTGCAGCTGGATGACTTCGAACAGGCTCGCCAGGTGGGCAAGATCGCGGTACCGCGTGACTGGTACAGCCATCAGCACCTGCTGGCGCATGGCTTCACCAACCTGTATCCGGTGGCGGGTCCGGACCAGGTGATACGCATGCTCAAGCGTGGCCGGGTCAAGCTGATGGCGCTGGATGACCTCAGCCTCAATGCCCTGCTCGACGGTGGCGGGCTGGCTGTGGGGGAGGTGGAGCAGCTGCTGGTGTTCCTGCACAGTGATTCCTACATCGCCTTTTCGCAGGACACCGACCCGCGATTGCTGGCGCGCTGGCAACAGGCGCTCGATGCGATGAAGGCCGATGGCAGCTTCGCCGCCATCTACCACAAATGGCTGCCCGGCCTGCCGCTGCCGCCCTGAAGACCCTCTACAGCGGCCAGACCCACAGCAGCATCGGTACGCTCAGCGCGACCACGAGAATCTCCAGTGGCAGGCCCAGGCGCCAGTAATCGCCGAAGCGAAAGCCGC
>NZ_JAFKCS010000261.1 GCF_017255015.1 Bowmanella yangjiangensis
ACAGGGCCGCAGTGGGCAGGAAGGAAGGGGCGAAAGCCGCGATTTTTCTAGCGTTGGGCAGGGAAGGGCAGCAACGGGCAGCGGTTCAAACGGGTTCGACTCTCACTGCCTTCCGCCACTTTCAAGACGTAGGTTCGCCCCCTCGTTGCTCGCTACAGGAGCCTGATGATCCTGCGAGGGGGGGCGGTACCTGGTAGCGGATGATTGCCGGCTCAGGCGCGTTTCTCGCCTACGTAGGAGACCTCGTCGCGCAGCATGCGAAGGTCTACGGCATCCTGATTGAGGCGGTGGACGAGGCGGAGCATCTGCTGGCGCAGTACCTCATCCCGAGTGTTCTCTGCGGCGCGCATCAGCGCGAATGCCGCGTCTTCATTGTTGCTTGCTATGGAGTCTAGCGACTTGCGTACGTTGCGGATCAAGGTGAAACCCTCGGTTTAGACGCGTGCAAGGTAGGCAATGAATGTTACTGAAATGTTGCAGCGCATCAGCGTCGGACGAGTGGACAGGCCGAGAAACGCGGCTATCGTCATTTTTTTGCAATGTCGTAGAGGGAGATTGGAGCAGCACCCTGAGCAAGTGGGTGCTGCTCATACCTACTAGGCAAGGCCAACCGCATGGTTGGCCTTTTTTTTACCCGACCTGCCGATCTGAACCCGTATACCGATGGAGGCAGCATGGATATCTCGATTGAAAAGGTTGAGAGCAAGGGGACCGAGCAATGGATCGTCTGTACAGGCTCGCTGAAGATGAGCTTCAACGGTCAGCCGTCTGCAATGGCGTTCTCGAGCAAGTTGAAGGAACGGGTTGAAGCGCCCCACTCGCTGCCGGTGATCGACTCCGGGGCGTTCGAGCAGGTAGCCGAACTGGACTGCGTCAAATAGCGCTGGATGCTGCACGTCAGCGAAACTAGCCATGGCCACCGAACGACTGCGTCAAGAACAGCGCTGAAACAGGGGAACGGCAAAGCTGCTCGCCGTCGAAGCCCGCGCTTCGCTTCAGTCCCCGAGTACCTGAACGCCCTCTGCCTGCGGGTCGAAGCCGTCACGCGCCATCCGCTCGGCGAATGCCTGACGTGCAGCTGCGCCAGTGAGCAGTTGCGTTT
>NZ_JAFKCS010000262.1 GCF_017255015.1 Bowmanella yangjiangensis
CTGCTGCTGGACAAGTTCGACGTGCGCCTGTGAGCGAGCGCGCTCAGCGCGTCGCGCTGGTTGGTGCGGGCGCTAAGCAGGTTTGTTGGTTGGTACCGGCCAGTTTCTCGACGTTGTTCAGCACGTTCTGCCCCTGGTTGACCCGCTGAGCGTTCTCCGCGACCTGCATGCGCTGGGTGTAGGTGGCGGAGTTGCCGTTGAAACTCTGCTGCGTCTCGAGCACCGTGTTGGCCATGTCCAGCAGGCTGCGACCGGTTTCGATCAGGCTGCTGGTTGCGCTCGGGGCGCATGGGTCATTGGCCATCTGGGCATTCTGCAGGCCCTGGCTCTGCGTGTTCTGTGGCAGGCAGCCGGTCAGCGCCGTCAGTACGGCAGCACCCAGGACCAAGCCCAGGCTTCCATTGATATTCATCGGACATTCCCTTCGATCACCAGGCCTCGGCCCAGTGCCGAAGCGTTGTCCGCGATTCTAGGAAGGGGCTGCCAGGCCAGGAATAGTACGGGTGTACTAGTGCCCGCCTATGGTCCTTGCCGCGTTCGCTACCCAGGGCCTAAGGTGTCGGGGTAACGACGAAAGCTGTTTCAGCAGGGAGTGTCAGCATGCCCAGGAAGGGTCCCGTTTCCTACGACACCGAGCTCGCCCAGGCCGGAGTACGGCTGATTTTCGTGGCGATCGTCAGCAGCTATACCGTGCTGCTCTACCGCTATTCGCTGATGGAGCCTGGCCCGGTCTGGAAGGCGCTGGCGCTGTACGCAGCGTTGCTGGTGCTGGCGATGATCATTCGCTGCGACGTCATGCGCCGTCCGGGAAACCGCCCCTGGCGGCGCATGCTCACCATGCTCAACGACTACACGGGGATCACCCTGACGCTGGTCAACGGTGGTCAGTTGATGCTGCCGATCTATGCAATCCTGGTCTGGGTCACGATCGGCTACGGGTTGCGCTACGGCTTCGGCTACCTGTTGCGGGCGACGCTGATGGCGTTGCTGTCCCTGATCCTGACCGCTTGCATGTCGGAGTACTGGCAGTCGCAGCCTTATCTGGTGGCGACGCTGCTGCTGACGGCCCTGATGGCGCCGGCCTACCTGCACACCTTG
>NZ_JAFKCS010000263.1 GCF_017255015.1 Bowmanella yangjiangensis
AGCTTGTTGTAGACCGCCTGGGCGGCCGCCGGCTCACCGTTCTCCAGCTGGTTTTCGATGGCCTGGACCAACGTGGCCTCGGCGAAGGCTTCGTCTTCTTGCTCGATGTTGTCGCTCATGGTGCCTCTTGGTGTGGGTGGGCAGGCTCAGTCGCAGGGTATGCCGACGGTCTTGAGGCTGCGCTTGAAGTATTGCAGGCGGAAGCCCGAGGTGGCGGCCTTGCTGCAAAGGTTGTCGTTGAAGGTGCGGTACTCGGCGATGAAGATGGCCTTGCCCTGGCTGCGCATGTGGTCGTAGCCGTCGCACTCCTTGTAGCGGTAGCAGCTCTCGTTGATGGCGAAGTCGAAATGCTCGCCGAGCACGGGAAGCAGCTCCACGGCATTCTTCAGCCCGACGTTCATGTTGCGACTGCGTGCCTGTTCGGCCAGCCAGCGATTGAAGTCGATCTGTTGCTCTTCGGTCAGGTCGAGACCGTTATCGTTGCTGTAGCCATCCACGTTGTCCGGGTCGACGCCGTCGCAGCCCTTGGCCGCGGCCAGGTCCAGGCGCTTGGCCAGCAGCTGGCGCACGTCGTCGCGGCGATGGTCCAGCCAGCGTTCGCCCGGCCAGTCCGCCAGCTCGTTGCCGAGGGCTTCCTGCGGATAGCTGGCGGCATCGCTGCGCCAGTCTTCCCAGGTGCCGGCGCTGAAGTAGCAGATCACGATGCGACCACCACCCTTGAGTGCGGTGATGGTCTGCGTCGGCGTGTCGTACAGGTCGATGTCATAGACCTGCCGATCCGGCGTCTGCAGCTTGCCGTCGAGCTGCATGTGCCAGGATGCATCGGCCGGAATGGGAATGGGGCTCGCCGGAGACAGTGCAGGGGCGAGGACGCTGATCAGAGCGAGTAGGGTGCGCATGATGCTCTGCACTCGGTGGCGGGAGATGTAATCACCATAGGTCAGGGGGCGGGACGCGGCCAGCGGGCTGCCGTCAGCCGGCAGCGAAATCCAGCAAGGCCTGGCCGGTCAGGCGATAAGTGGTCCATTCGCTCTGTGGACGGGCGCCGAAGGATTCGTAGAAATCGATGGCCGGGGTGTTCCAGTCCAGCACCGAC
>NZ_JAFKCS010000264.1 GCF_017255015.1 Bowmanella yangjiangensis
TATACGCGCCGTTCTCAGATGCGTCGCAAATCTGAAACAAATCATCAAAGTGCGTCCGTAGCTCAGTTGGTTAGAGCGCACCCCTGATAAGGGTGAGGTCGGCAGTTCGAATCTGCCTATCAGCACCACTTCTCTCCCCAGCTCATTCTGCGTTTAACCAAAGTAGCAGCCAACCTAAGCTGGGGGAATCATGGCAAAAGAAAAGTTTGAACGTACGAAACCGCACGTGAACGTAGGTACTATCGGCCACGTTGACCACGGTAAAACTACACTGACAGCAGCAATCACTACTGTATTGGCGAAGACCTACGGTGGTTCTGCGAAAGCATTCGACCAAATCGACAACGCGCCAGAAGAAAAGGCCCGTGGTATCACTATCTCTACGTCACACGTAGAATACGATACTCCTAGCCGTCACTACGCACACGTAGACTGTCCTGGACACGCTGACTATGTTAAGAACATGATCACCGGTGCAGCGCAGATGGACGGTGCGATTCTGGTAGTAGCGGCGACTGATGGTCCAATGCCACAGACGCGTGAGCACATCCTGTTGGGTCGTCAGGTAGGCGTACCTTACATCATCGTATTCATGAACAAATGTGACATGGTAGACGATGAAGAGCTGCTGGAACTGGTAGAAATGGAAGTACGTGAGCTGTTGTCAGCGTATGACTTCCCAGGTGATGACCTGCCGGTAATCCGTGGCTCAGCTCTGAAGGCGTTGGAAGGCGACGCAGAGTGGGAGAAGAAGATAGTAGAGCTGGGCGAAGCCCTGGACACTTACATCCCAGAGCCAGAGCGTGACATCGATAAGCCGTTCCTGCTGCCAATCGAAGACGTATTCTCTATCTCTGGTCGTGGTACTGTAGTAACAGGCCGTGTAGAGCGTGGTATTGTCAACACGGGTGACTCAGTAGAAATCGTAGGTATCAACCCTACTACTACTACTACAGTAACGGGTGTAGAGATGTTCCGTAAGCTGCTTGACGAAGGTCGTGCAGGTGAGAACATCGGTGCACTGCTGCGTGGAACTAAGCGTGACGACGTAGAGCGTTGTCAGGTACTGTTTAAGCCTGGTTCAATCAAG
>NZ_JAFKCS010000265.1 GCF_017255015.1 Bowmanella yangjiangensis
CAGGTGCGCTCGACCATCGAGAACCTGGTTGCTCAGTTGAGCCAGAAGGAGGTGGTGATTCCTGTTCGGGTGCTGATGCCGGACCAGGCTGGCACGGTCACTACCGAGCCTTCCACGCCGTCGCCGGGGCTCGCAACCGGGGGCATTCTGCGTGGACCGGGTACCGGCACCAGCGACAGCATCCTGGCGCGCCTTTCCAACGGGGAGGGCGTGATCAACGCTCGGGCGGTGCAGTACTACGGCGCGGACCTGATCCACCAGCTCAATAACCTGCGCACCCCGCGCTTCGCCACGGGCGGGGTGATGGGGAATGTGCCGGTGCCATCCATCCCCTCTCTGGCTCCTGCGCTTCAGCAGCAGCTGGATGGCGGCGGCAGGGAGTTCCTGGGAGACATGAACTTCGTGCTGCCTGGCGGCGAGTCCATCACGGTGGCCATCCCCGCCAGCCAGCAGCAGAACATGCGCCGCCTACGGCTGAAGCTTGGCAAGCCAAATTGAGCCCGCCCCGTGCGGGCTTCGTTTTATCTGGAGCCCTTGAATGTCTCTACCACGGATCATGCTCGATGGCGTCGAGCTGCTGCTGCACGCGGGTGCACCAGTGGAGACGCTGGAGCCGCTCGACGCTGGTAGCAGCCTGCTGCGCATGAGCGACGGGGCTGCAGTGAATCAGACCCACTACGAGAAGATGACGGGGACCATCAGCGGGCAGGGTTGGATGCCGCCCGGCTGGTCGGGCCTGGATTTCAGCCTGCCGTTGGAACTGCGCCTCACGAAGGTGGAGGCAATCTCCGGTGCTGGCCTGGTCTTTACCCTGACCAGCACGCCGCGCCCGGACTTCTCCCCTTGGGGCTTGGCCCTGGTCGGGCGCGATTGGGTGCCCACCGCCTGCAGCGTGGTCGATGGTGTTGCCACGCTCACCGCTGTTGCCGGCGCAACGGCTTACCGTGTTTGCTGGATGCCGGTCTTCTCGGTGTTCTGCAAGCGCCCCAGCGAGAACCAAGACTCCAGCGGCAACGTGCACAGCTGGCAGACCACCTGGCAAGAGGCCTGACCCATGCTGATCGGAGCACAGCCGCTGGCTAGCGGCCC
>NZ_JAFKCS010000266.1 GCF_017255015.1 Bowmanella yangjiangensis
TGATAAATCCAGAAAAACAGGAAATACTGATCGCCATCAGCGAACAATTGGGATTGCCACCATGAACAAGCTGGAGTTGTTGCGCACCTTTCAGCGCGTCACCGAACTGAGCAGCTTCACCCAGGCCGCCGACAGCCTGGGCCTGCCTCGCTCCACGGTATCGGAGCAGGTCCGCGACCTGGAACGCCTGGTCGATGCGCGCCTGTTGCACCGCACCACACGCCGGGTACGTCCGACGCAGGATGGCCAGATGCTGTACGAACGCGCCCGCGAGCTGCTGGCGCAGATGGACGAACTGGAGAACCTGTTTCGCCAGGACGCCCATGCCCTGAGTGGACGACTGCGCGTGGACATGCCCACGGCGATCGCCCGGCGCCTGGTGGCACCGCGCCTCGATGAGTTTCTCGCCCGGCACCCGGCGCTGGAGATCGAGCTGGGTTGCAGCGACAGGCGGGTCGATCCGCTGCGCGAGGGCTTCGATTGCGTGCTGCGCGTCGGCGTCAACGAAGACGACAGCCTGGTCGCCCGGCCACAGGGGCATCTGTCCATGGTCAACTGCGCCAGCCCGGCCTACCTGGCCACGCACGGCATGCCCGAGCAACTGGACGACCTCGCCGGACACAGCCTGATTCACTACGTGACAGCCTTTGGCGCACGCTCGGACGGCTTCGAGTTCCAGCGCGACGGCAAGCTGCATTCGCTGGCCATGGCGGGCCGGGTCACGGTGAACAACATCGATGCCTACGAAGGGGCCTGCCTGGGTGGCCTGGGCATCATCCAGGCGCCGCTGGTCGGCATGCGCGTGCACCTGCGGGAGGGGCGTCTGCTGCGCCTGCTGGATGACTGGGTCGCCGCGCCGATGCCGGTGAACCTGGTGCACCCGCACGGGCGTCATCTGCCACGGCGGGTGCGCGCCTTCATGAACTGGCTGGAACAGCTGCTGGCCGAGGAACTCGACGCGGCTTGAACCGCCAGGATCAGGCCAGCCGAGTCAGGGCGTATCGGCGCGGATATCGAAGCCGCCGCGGTTTTCGCTGAGGATGCGCAGGTCATGGCTTTCCCCGGCCTTCACCGGCAC
>NZ_JAFKCS010000267.1 GCF_017255015.1 Bowmanella yangjiangensis
GCGTTTTCTAAAGACATTTGGGATGACGCGTTCTGACGTATTTACTGGGGTTTCAGACAAGAAACTTTGGCGCGGCGCTGTTCTACTGGTACAGGTCGCTGACGTGATGTAGCTGCGGGCGGCGATGCGCCAGTTTACCAGAGCTGTGACTTTTCTCTCGTGGCGCGTATCGGTTTAACGCTAGATGCTACATGCTTCAGGTCGAGCCGCATTCCAGACAGCGGTCAAATAACAACAACGCCTGCGTGAATTGCCTGCATGAAGATTCAACCTCTGCCTCCGCTCAACAGCCTGGTGGCGTTCGAGTCGGCCGCGCGAAACCTGAGTTTCACCCTCGCGGCCAAGGAACTGAACGTCACCCAGGGTGCGATCAGCCGACAGGTGCGCCTGCTTGAGGACTACCTCGGCAAGACCCTGTTCGAGCGCACCACCCGTGAAATCAACCTCAGCCCGACCGGTAGTCACTACTACGACACGGTGCGCGAATCCTTGCTGCAACTGGCCCACGCCACGGGCGAAATCCGTCACTGGCGCGGCGCGCAGCAGGTCACGGTGGTGACCAGTACCGCCATGGCCTCGCTCTGGTTGTTGCCGCGGGTCGCCGAGTTCCAGCGTGACAACGAAGAAGTGGATCTGCGCATCATCGCCTACGACCACGTCAAGGACTTCTCGCGCCTGGATTGTGATCTGGCGTTGTACTACTGCCGCACACCGCCGAAGAACATGCAGGTGACGTCTCTGTTCGCCGAAGAAGTGTTCCCTGTATGCAGTCCAGGCTACCTGGCCAAACACCCGGATTTCTGCGACCCGGCGCAGCTGGCCACTGGAACCTGGCTATGGCTGGAAGACCCGCAGCGTGACTGGATCAGCTGGCCGGAGTGGTTCCAGCGCCTTGGCTACAAGGCGTGTGAGCCGAGGCATAGGATCAACATCAACAGCTACTCGATGCTGATCCAGTCGGCGCTGAGTGGGCAGGGTATTGCGCTGGCCTGGTCGAATCTGGTGGACAACTATCTGCAGACCGGCGCATTGGTGCGGCCTATCGATGTCACATTGCACACCGATGCGCAGTTCTGC
>NZ_JAFKCS010000268.1 GCF_017255015.1 Bowmanella yangjiangensis
GGTGGCCTACGCCAACAGCGTGATCGGCGCGCGCACGCTCAAGTACCCGGACTTTCTCGACATCTGCATCGCCCTCACCGGCCGCGCGCCGCGCACCGGCAGCCATCTCGACGCGGGCCGCCAGGCGCGCCTGTTGCTCGAGGTCGAGGCGCCCGCAGAGGCCGACGACAGCTTCTGGCCGCTGCTGGGCTACCACGTCGGGCTGCTCGCCACCGTCGACATCCCGGTACTCGCCGGCCTCGAGCACAGCCAGCCGAGCCGCGATGACCTCAAGGCCTTCAGCGCTGCCTTCGCCACCACCTCGGCAGCGCCGATGTTCCATATCGCCGGCATCACCCCGGAGGCGCCGGACGTGACCCGCGCCCTCGCCGGCCAGGCACCACGGCACACCCTGCAGGTGACGCTGGCGGACCTGCGCAGCAGCTGGGCCGAGCTCAACAGCGCCGATTCGAGCGAGGTCGGCCTGGTCGCCCTCGGCAACCCGCACGCCTCGGCCAGCGAGCTGGCCAGGCTGGCCGAACTCTGCGCCGGTCGCACGCGCCATCCGCATACCGCCGTGGTGGTGACCTGCGGGCGTGCCGTGCACGACCAGGCCAGCGCCAGCGGCCATGTCGCCACCCTGCAGGCCTTCGGCGTGCGCCTGCTGACGGACACCTGCTGGTGCATGCTCGGCGAGCCGGTGGTGCCGCCGGACAGCCGCAACCTGATGACCAATTCGGGCAAGTACGCCCACTACGCCCCCGGGCTGGCCGGACGCCAGGTGCATTTCGGCAGCCTTGCCGCGTGTGTCGACGCGGCCTGCAGCGGGCAGAACCAGGGACAACTCCCGGCCTGGCTGGGACAACCTCAACCGCAAGGAACCCATTGATCGATGTTCGATTATTCCTTCCACTGGCGCTCAGCATTCAAGGCCCTGCCGGACATGCTGGCCGGCGCCTGGGTCACGTTGGAGACCGCCGCGCTGTCGATGCTTCTCGGCACGCTCATCGCCCTGTTGCTGACCGTGATGCGGCAGATGAAGAACCCGGCGTTGCGGCATTTCGCCAATACCTGGGTGTCCATCGCCCGCAACACGCC
>NZ_JAFKCS010000269.1 GCF_017255015.1 Bowmanella yangjiangensis
GGGTCGGCATCACCGAAGTGCCGCCGTTCGTGATCAAGCACGACGACGGCAGCTGGAGTGGCATCAGCATCGATCTGTGGAATGCCATCGCCGAAAAGAACGGCTATGCCTTCCAGTACGAGGCGATGCCCTTCGATCGCCTGCTCGACAGTCTCGAGCAGAGCAAGGTCGATGTCGTGGTCGGGGCGATGACCATGACCCCCGAGCGCGAGGCGCGCTTCGACTTCACCCATCCGTTCTACTTCACCGGCCTCGCCATCGCGGTGCCGGCCACCGCCTCGGCGGGCTGGTGGACGACCTTCAAGCGCCTGTTCTCCTGGCGGTTCATCAGCGTGGTGCTGGGCCTGGCCGCCGTGCTGATGCTGGTGGGGGCGTTGATCTGGTTCTTCGAGCGCCGGCGCAACCGCGAGCAGTTTCCCGAGGAGCCGGTGCGCGGCCTGGGCGATGGCTTCTGGTGGGCTGCCGTGACCATGACCACCGTCGGCTACGGCGACAAGTCGCCGGTGACGCTGGGCGGCCGGCTGGTCGCGGTGGTGTGGATGTTCGCCGCACTGATCATGGTCTCGACCTTCACCGCAGCAATGACCACGGCCCTGACCGTGAGCAATCTGCAGGGCGCCATCCAGGGCCCTGGCGACCTGCAAGGCGCGCATGTCGCCAGCGTGCAGCGCACGGCCAGCTCGCACTGGCTGCAGGAGCAGCGCATTCGCCAGAGCGACTACCCGAGCCTGGGCAAGGCGCTGCAGGCCGTGCAGCAGGGCGAGGCCGACGCCATCGTCTACGACAAACCCATCCTGCAATACCGCAACCGCGAGCTGGTCGGTGCGCGCCTGCAAGTGCTGCCCGGCACCTTCGAGAACCAGAGCTACGGCTTCCTGGTGCGCAGTGGCAGCCCGCTGCGCGAGCCGATCAGCCGCGCGGTGCTGGGCATCATGGATGATCCGCAATGGCCGCGAACGGTGAGCGACTACCTGGGCGAGGAACTCTGAGGCGGCCCCTCAGGCGTCGCCTGGGGGGCGGTCTGCAGCGGGAAGCGTCGCGCGATCTCGTCGATGATTTCGCGCGGCCCGCT
>NZ_JAFKCS010000027.1 GCF_017255015.1 Bowmanella yangjiangensis
GGCGTCACCGTTGTCGGCCTTGATAATGCCAAATGGCATGATGTCGATATCGCGCTGAACTTCTTTATCTTCCCAACGACGACCAATCAAACGCTTAATAGCGAACAAGGTGTTCTTAGGGTTAGTGACCGCCTGACGCTTGGCTGGCTGACCAACCAAGGTTTCACCATCTTTAGTGAAGGCGATGATGGAGGGGGTAGTACGATCCCCTTCCGCATTTTCAATTACACGAGGTTTGTCACCATCTAACACGGCAACACAAGAGTTGGTTGTACCCAAGTCAATACCAATGATTCTGCCCATGACGTTACTCCGAAAATTCGTTTAAAAACTTATGCTTTCTTTGTGGGGTTTGGCTCGATTGTTTTCAACAAGCGGGCGAAAAAAAATCCCCAAATAAAATGTGTTTATTCGTAGATAATTACGCTTGTACGTCCACGCCACCTTCAGGTGCACGAGACACCATGACCATAGCCGGACGTAACAAGCGACCATTAATTTCATAACCTTTCTGCATGACCGCTATAACTGAATTAGGCTCAAGCTCGGCGCTTTCCTGCATGCCCATGGCTTGATGCAATTCCGGGTTGAACGGCTGTCCTTGCGGATCAATTACCGTCATGCCGAATTTTTCAATGGTCGCAATAAAGGACTTGTGGGTAATGGCGACCCCTTCAACCAGTGACTTAACCGCATCATTGGAGGCATCAGCAACTTGCAGCGCGCGCTCCAGATTATCAATAACGGTTAACAGTTCACCGGCAAATCGCTCAAGCGCAAACTTTCTGGCTTTGTCCACTTCAGCCTCAGCGCGCTTACGGGCATTTTCCATGTCCGCTCTGGCTCGCAGTGCAGAATCTTTCTGCTCTGCCAGATTCGATTCTGCTTGTGCCAGGGCATTTTCCAATTCAACAATGCGCTGTTGCTCAGGAGTTTGTTCTGACTGAACTTGCTCTTGAATAACCTCTTCTTGCGCCTGCTGTTCTTGTTGTGGCTGCTGCTCGGTGCTCATTCGCCTCTCCGTAATACCTAAAAGAATGCCAAAAACGATTGGGTAAATGGGGGTGGCAGGTTGTGATTCAAGGGGTAATTCAACATTTCCATGCAAATTATCCGGTTATGCACTTTAAACAGCGACTTTTTGCTGGCTAACCCTTATTATTTTCAAGTAGATAGCATCCCATTTTAGAACTTCCAAGCATGCACCAACATTTCGACTGTGTCGGCCTTATCGGCAAACCCCACCATCAGGGCACGAGTGAGACCCTCCAAGCCCTCTATGCGTATTTGCGCAGCAAAGGCAAACGTGTACTAGTGGAAGAACGTGTTGCCAGCGAATTGAATGTGCAAACACCGGAAGTGATGGACTTGGTTGCTATTGGCGAGCATGCCGATTTAGCTATAGTTGTGGGTGGCGATGGCAATATGCTGGGTGCGGCACGCGTATTATCGCGCTTTAATATCGGGGTGGTCGGTGTTAACCGCGGTAATCTGGGTTTTTTGACCGATATTCACCCCGATGACATCACCACAGAATTAGATGGCATATTTGCCGGAGACTATGCCACCGAGCAACGCTTTTTACTGGAAGTGGAAGTATTCCGTCATGGGCAGCTAAAAAGCAGCAATGCCGCCGTGAATGAAGCCGTGCTCCACCACGGCAAAGTGGCGCATATGATGGAATTTGAGGTGCATATTGATGAACAGTTCGTATTCAGTCAGCGTTCTGACGGTTTAATTGTGGCAACTCCTACAGGGTCAACCGCCTACTCTCTGTCAGGTGGCGGCCCTATTATGACGCCCAATCTGGATGCGCTGTCCTTGGTTCCTATGTTTCCTCATACTCTTAGCAGCCGTCCCATTGTAGTGGATGCAAACAGTGTGGTACGCCTGGTGGTTTCCCACGACAACAGCGAAGCATTGCAAGTCAGTTGTGATGGCCACGTAGTACTCAGTGTATTGCCAGGGGACGAAATTCAACTGCGTAAAAACCCCTATACGCTGCGTTTAATCCACCCTAAAAGTTATAACTATTTTAACGTTCTACGTACCAAACTCGGTTGGGGAAGTAAGCTCTATTAGGCCGAGAGATGGTATGCGGAATATTTTTCCTTCACCATCTGGACAAGCCAAAATTACTGTATATAGTTACAGCAAACTGTATGGATAAACAGGTGACTATATGCTGCTTCAACTCTCTATACGCAACTTTGCTATTGTCCAGTCGCTGGATATAGAACTACAAAGCGGAATGACCGCCATTACAGGCGAAACCGGTGCAGGTAAATCTATTGCCATTGATGCATTAAGTCTGTGTCTCGGCGATCGAGCAGAAGCCAGCATGGTAAGAAAAGGCGCCGATAAAGCTGAAATTACCGCCTGTTTTGGCTTGCACAATCTCCCCTTAGCGCAGCAATGGCTTGCCACGCAAGAGCTACAAGAAGATGAGCCAGAATGCGTAATTCGCCGGGTCATCTCTGCGGAAGGCCGCTCCAAGGCTTATATCAATGGCGCACCAGTTTCCTTACAGCAGCTCAAGAATCTGGGGCAATATCTGGTAAGTATTCATGGCCAACATGCCCACCAGCAATTGCTAAAGGCAGACGTGCAAAGAGAATTGCTGGATAGTTATGCCAACCACCCTAACTTGCAGCAAGAGCTGACCAAGCGTTACCAACTATTGCTGGATACCCGCAAACAATATCAGCAATTGCAGGATAATCAGCAGCATCGGGAAGCTCGGCGACAGCTGTTGGAATACCAGGTTCAGGAACTGGACGAATTTGCCATTGAAGATGGTGAGTTTGAACAGCTCGAAATCGAGCACAAGCGTTTAAGCCATAGCCAATCTCTGCTGGAGCAATCTCAGCTTAGCTTCCATCAGCTCTATGATGCTGACGATATTAATGCCTTATCTATTATCCAACACGCTATCGACAGGTTGTCAGAACTACAAGCTCACGATGCCAGTCTGACACCTATTATTGAGTTGCTTTCTGAAGCCAATATCCAGGTGGATGAAGCGTCCCAACAACTTCGCGACTATATAGATGACCTGGAAGTTGATCCTTTCAGAATGCAGCAAGTAGAAGCACGTTTTTCAAGAGCCATGGAACTGGCCAGAAAACACCAGGTTATGCCAGAAGGATTGTATGAATATCATCAGTCACTGGCGCAGGAATTCTCACAATTACAGCAAGATGACAATCAATTAGAGGCATTAGCGGCTACCCTGGAGCAACTTAGGCAGGATTACCTTCAAGCAGCAGAAACCTTAAGCCAATCACGACAAAAAGCGGCGACAAAGCTTGCTGATAAAGTACAGCGGGAAATCCGCCAAATGAACATGAGTCAGGCGTGTTTTTCCATTCAAGTACGCTTTGACTCGCAGTTAGCGATCAGTCGTCACGGGCAGGATGTCATAGAGTTTATGGTTGCCACAAACCCCGGGCAGCCAGCAGATGCCCTGGAAAAAGTCGCCTCCGGTGGGGAGTTATCCCGTATTGGGCTGGCGGTGCAGGTTATTGCCAGCACTAACCATAAAGTGCCCACCATGATATTCGACGAAGTAGATACGGGCATTAGCGGACCAACAGCATCGGTAGTGGGCCAGCTACTCAGAAAACTGGGCAAGGATGCACAAGTGATGTGTGTGACTCATCTACCTCAGGTAGCCGCTTGTGCTCATCATCAAATGTTGGTGACAAAATTTAGTGATGGCAAAACCACTGAAACACACATGATTCCACTAGAGCAGCAGCAACGTATAGAGGAGCTGGCAAGGCTATTGGCAGGTGATAAGCTAACCGACACCGCGTTGGCTAATGCCAGGGAACTTTTGGGTCTGTAGTTTTTCCAATGCATTGAAAATTTGCTGATGATCCCCATTTATCAACCAGTGAATTATCAGTTTAGTGCGTGGAGGAGCCTGGAACAGGTTGATGCTGTTTCGGGCGCTTCTTTATCCGGTATTTCAGTGTAAGACTGAGCATAAAACCGACTAACTTTGATGTATGGAATTGGACAGCTACAAGCCAACTACGTTAGGATGCAGCCTTCCTCAGAGAACCAGAACAACATGAAGTACAAAAAACTCGCCATCAGCCTTATAGTGTTGGCCAGCCTGCAGGCTTGCAGTAGTTGGATTTACCGTATTGATATTCCTCAGGGTAACTACCTGGATCAAAAAGACGTAGATAAGCTGCGTATTCAGATGACCAAAGAACAGGTAATTTACATTCTTGGTCAACCTGTGGTGAATGATCCCTTCAATCAGGATAAATGGTACTACGTCTATACAATGAAACGTGGCATGAGTGATGAACATATTCGCAAAGAGCTCATCATCTATTTTGATGCGGGTAAGATAAGTAAAGTTGAAGGCGACTTTGACTTACCTGAGACGTTTAATACGCCCCTAGATCAATGATCATCAATAGCACATCTTCCCGCCAATGTTGGCAGGAAGATGTGTTGCTATTCAGCTAATAACGCTATTCCAGCTTTTGCCACATTTCATATTCTTTCACTCCATCGACTATGCCTTTGTGGTGCCAGTACGTAACGATACGTCCATACTCTTCCTTGTCTTTGATTGTGAGCGCAACACTAAACGCATCGTATGAGAACTTATTCTTGTCCAGAGCGAAGCGAATTAACCCTCCCACCTGTTACTTTATCTGCCCTGCCCTCGTCTTTAGCCTTCTCTGCCCGGCGGCGTCTGGCATCTTTGGGATCTGCGATTAATGGACGGTAAATGGCGATTCTATCGCCATCCTTTGGTTCGTCAGTGAGCTTACAAGTCCGGTACCATATGCCAACCTTAGCTTCATCCAGATTGATATCAGGAAAGCGCTTTAGTATTCCAGAAGCCTTAATAGCTTCATCAACTGTGCATCCTCTCTCTACTATCACTTCCAGTAGGGCTTGCTTATCAGGCAATGCGTAGGTTACTTCCAGACGAATCTGCTTTTCAGTCACGGTAAACCTCCTTGGCGCGTTCGGTAAATGCAGCCACCATATTACTCGCAATAGCCGAAAAAGCTTTGCCAAAAGCCATTTCTGCAAGTTTGCTGGAAAACTCAAACTCCAGGTTAAGTTCAATCTTGCAGGCTTGCTCAGACAGAGGGATAAAACGCCATCCTCCGCGCAAATGCGTAAATGGACCGTCCACAAGTTGCATCTGTATAAACTCGCCACGTTTTAGGTGATTCTGGGTAGTAAACCATTGCTTCAGCCCGCCTTTGCTAACAAGCAACGAGGCTTTCATAAAGTCACTATCTGCTTCTAAGATGCGGGTATCAGCACAACCGGGTAGGAAACGGGGATAAGCATTCACATCATTAACCAGATCAAACATGGATTCGGCACTGTAACCAACCAGTGCACTACGATTCACGTTTGGCATCGATTCTCCTCTGTCTACCTTTTCTCAGGTATGCCAATGTCTGCAAAGAAATATTTTATGCGCTGTCGCAGACAAAAAAATTCGTTGCAGTATAATACGCGCCCATGAAAAAGAAGAACACCAAATCAAATCAAAGCAGCACCATAGCGCTGAACAGAAAAGCCAGGCATGAATACTTCCTTGAAGACAAATTCGAGGCAGGTGTTTCCTTGCAGGGCTGGGAAGTTAAGAGTATCCGTGCCGGTAAGGCTAATCTCTCCGACGCTTACGTGATTATTCAGAACGGAGAGGCCTTTCTGCTGGGCTGTAAAATCCAGCCCTTGAAGGAAGCGTCCTCCCACGTAATTTGTGACCCGGATCGCAGCCGTAAGTTACTGCTGAATAAGCGCGAATTAAATCGTCTGTTGGGTGCCAGGGAACAAAAAGGTTATTCCATAGTGGCGACCGCCATGTACTGGAAGAAATGCTGGGTAAAAGTTGAGATTTATCTGGCGAAGGGTAAACAAAGTCAGGATAAGCGCGACAGCATTAAGGACAGAGACTGGGCGCGTCAGAAAGAACGCCTGATGAAACACAAAAGCTGATTAGCAATCAATCACTTGCGATAAGTTGAGAGACAAACATGATTTGCTTGTGCTATGATGTCAGCACTTGTCCTTAAAGGGCAATACGCTTTTCGGGGCTGATTTTGGATTCGACAGGATTCTGGACGCCCGAGGTGCATGCAGAGGTTGTGGCTGGCCTCTTAAAAAAGCCACTTTAAAGTAGTCGCAAACGACGAAAACTACGCTCTAGCCGCTTAATAACCGGTTTAGAGCCCTTCCACTCTGGCCTCGTCCATGGGTAGAGGTTCGGAAGGTCATCATCATGGACTAGCGAGGGAAACTTCCTGAGGTTGAACCGCGAAATAGTATCAGGACAGCTACAAGGAACCCTGTCTGCCGGGGTCCAACGTAGTTAAATAAAAGACAGACTAAGCATGTAGTACCAACGGTTGACGCTTTCTGGACGCGGGTTCAAGTCCCGCCAGCTCCACCAATAACAAACCCTGCACCGAAAGGTGCGGGGTTTTTTATTGAATAGAGTTTTGTAACTAAGCCCCTGAAGTTTGCGGCCAGCACAGAGCCACCTAAACAGGCGGCTTTTAACTGTACAGTGAGTATCCCTTAACGTGAGCTGGATTCTTTAAAACCGGGCTGGGGCGTTAATATCAGCATTGTAGCGGCGCTTAATATTCAGGTTTGATAACTCCTCATATTGCACGCGGTTTAACTTATAAAGCGTTTCAATTGTACAACCCTGTTGCTCGAAACCGATTCTGACAATTTGATCTCCGGCCGTAACAGCTTCCTTCTCGAGCTGCAGTAGTCCGATCCGCTCGGAAAACTCAAGATCGGCGCAAGGGGCGTTTGATAATGAGGCTAGGAAGTATTTACGGTTCCTTGCCGTTAATGCAACATGCTGCTTATCTAAAATCATATAGTCAGCGAGGATGAAAGGGTCTGCCTTTTCAATACTTTTAAGTTCTTGATTGGCAATAAAGTCCTCATACAGTGTTTCACTGTTAATGTCGTTAGTTGAACGGCTATCGGTAGATGCGCATCCACTCAGCACCAGTACACAGCAACCCATTAGAATTTTGAATTTCATCATATTTCCTTTTTATTGAATAAGTTCCAGAATCTGCTTTCTACACCATATTGGATTTAGTTGCATTCAATCCATACTATGTTACTGGCAAAGCTCAATAAACAGACAAAAATGTAACTATATGTTAATTAATGACCTTAGTCTTGAAGAACGGCTCAAAGACATGATGTGCTAAGACGGCTTGTCTGTATACCTTGTCCATAAGTTCTGCTTGAAGTGTGTTAAAACTGTAATTGGTCTGGCTAAGTAGAGCAAAAACCTAGATATTTGTCAGCCGAATGAAAATGACGCTGTTTTCTTTTGCCTGGCAAGCAACACACCGGCATTCCCCATGGCACAACCACAATTAACCTATGCGAACAGGTATTAACTGGTAGAATCGGCAAAAACGCCTTGAGAAGTTTGAGTTGATGTCGATGCATCCCCTCCCTAAACAAAGACTATGGGTTTGGTTTCTGTGGCTGGCAGGCTTTTATGCGGTGTGGCTATGGCTGGTCGCAGGTAAAGGGCTATGGTCAGAGGCAGTTGCTCATTGGCCTATGGCCTTGGCCATGGCAATCGGCAGCTATGCAGCAGGCTCCACCCCTATGGGGGGCGGTACAGTTGGCTTCCCAGTATTGGTTTTACTTTTTGAGTTACCCGCCAGTTTAGGCCGGGATTTTAGTTTTGCGATTCAAAGCATCGGTATGACCAGTGCCAGTATATTTATCCTGGCCAGACGACAACCTATCGCTTGGGCTATTTTGCAAGGCGCCATGCTCGGCGCACTGGTTGGCACACCGCTAGGCATATTTTTTATCGCCCCCTACATTCCTGAGCTTTGGATCAAACTGGTGTTTGCTGTGATCTGGGCCAGCTTCGGTCTATTACATCTTTATCGTCTGGATGAAATAGCCGGCCACAGCGGTATGACAGAGTTTGACGAAAACTGGGATTTTCGTCTTGGTCTTTGGCTAGGCTTTCTCTCAGGGGCTACGGTAGCGGCCGTTACGGGGGTTGGAATAGATATGGTGGTGTATTCTGCGCTGGTATTGCTATGTCGTGCAGATTTAAAAATAGCCATCCCTACCTCGGTATTAATTATGGCCTATACCTCAGTCCTGGGTGTGGCCGTCAAATTTCTTTCCGGACAAGGGTTACAAGGCGGGGTATTTGAGAACTGGTTAGCCGCAGCTCCGGTTGTAGCATTAGGAGCCCCATTAGGGGTATTTATCGTCGCCAAAATCGGCCGCAAACCCACTTTATTAGTGGTAGCGACCTTATGTGTCGGACAGTTTATCTGGACCTTGTACGCAGAGCGCAATCTCCTCGGCATTGCCGGTATGCTGTTTGCAATTATTGCGGTACTTGCCTGCCTAGCCGGCTTTGAAAAACTGCGGCGCTGGGGTAGCGAACTTGTCGGGGAACAACCGCCTCCCCAACAATTACCGTCAGGCACTGCGGTTCTTTCTGAACTCAAGGAGCGCTGATCCCCAAATTATAGACTTGGTGCAAATAGGTATAAGTCTCCATACCCAGGTACGATTTTACGGTCTTTTTGCGCCAGATCAATTTTCATACACTGCCTCTAGTCAAGACCGTTAACTATTTTTTAACTTAGAGGCAACTACTATGAAAAAGTCAACTTTAGCTATTCTGACCACCCTGAGCACCTTAGCATTTGCACCTGCCAGCTTTGCTGACATTAACGAAGATCTGCAGAATATTTGCACCATCGTTAAAAACGATGACAAGTCAGAATTGCGTAAAAAACTGAAAAAAGTACAAGATGATTACAACCTGCGCCTTGGTGATTACTACGCAGGTATCAGTTGTGGCGGCAATAGCCTGATCCGTTATTCAATGGAAAATAATGCCGTTGAAGTCGGTGTGTTTATGATTAAGAAAATGAGCAAATCGGATCTGAGCCAGGCTGAAAAAGACGGCATGCCACTTCAGCAATGGGCTGAAAGTAATGGTCACTTGGCTTCAGACATCGGCAAAGAGCTGTTAGACCGAATCAGCTAATTGAGTTCCCATAAAAAATCCCGCTTAACGCGGGATTTTTTATGGCTTAACCTAAAGTAATGGCTGGCATTACTGACTACATTGCCACTAATCAAGGTCAGCTAATGGCCAAATAGCAATATAGTCTTCCAATTCATCCACCGACATTCCGTCATCGGAGATGGTCTTTCCTCTGACAGACATGCCCGCCTTGTGCATTGCCGTTTTCTTGCCTTTGTTAAGGAGCGGATGCCAGGAAGGTAATCCCCTCCCTTCATACAGGCGCCGATAACTGCAACTCGGCGGCATAAAGAAAATATCCTGCAGATTGTCTTTTGTCAGTTTTACACAATCTGGCACCAGTTCAGAACGCTTTGCATACTGAGTGCATTCACAGCTTTTGGTATTGAGCAAGTGGCAGGCAACCCGGGTGTAATGCAACTGCTCGCCAGGATGCAACTCGTCGGTAGAACCGCCGTCGCCTTCATCATCATCAATAATTTTGTGCAAACAACACTTAGCACAACCATCACAAATGGCTTCCCATTCTGTATCAGTCATGTCTTCAAGCGACTTCTGTTGCCAAAAGTTAGGGGTTAACAATCCGCCACCACTTGCGCATTCACCTTAAAGTAATCAATTAGCTCGGCATTGAGCTCATCGCCAGCGGATAAAGGCCCCACCCCTTTGGGCGTACCCGTCAGCACCACATCGCCAGGTAACAGGGTAAAGTGCTGGGAAATTTCACTAATCAAATCCGCAATGCGATGAATCATAAGCGCTGCATCGCCACGCTGACGCTCCACACCATTGACAGATAATCTGAATTCGAGAGCCTGTGGATCGCTAATTTCCGACGCTGCAACAAATCCAGTCAAAGGGCAACTTCCATCAAAGGCTTTAGCCCGTTCCCAAGGTTGCCCCTTGGCCTTCATTTTGTCCTGTACTTCTCTCAGTGTCAGGTCCAACCCCAAGCCATAGCCCCATACGGCCGCCATGGCTTGCTCGGGAGAAACCTTACGTACAGTGCTCGCCATCAGTACGGCAATTTCCAGCTCATTGTGGCAAGCTCCGAGTTCAGTGGGAATGGTAATTTCACCCTCAAAAGGAACCAGCGCCGAGCTCGGCTTAATAAATAGCAGCGCTTGTTCCGGCACTTCATTGTTCAACTCGTGGATATGATCCAGATAATTCCTGCCAACACAAACTGCTTTACCTACCGGTAGGTCGATAGGCTTACCTCTATTGTCCTGGTGCTGATACATGACTATCTCTTAGCTCCGCTTTAATCCGATCCGATAAATACCCCACCGCACTGCCAAAATAGGTTGAACGGTTCCAATTCATCAATGTATGGAAATTTTCATAAACCAGATAAATTCGGCCTTTTGCGTCATCAGGCATAATAAGACTGGCTTTCAACTCACGGCTTGGTAAGTCATTGCCATCATAGCGACGCACGCCTAATTCTTGCCACTCACTCAAGGTTCGCATTTTACTTTTGTCTAAGCCACTGAGTTTGGTATCGAAACCTTCGGGAATCTTAACCTGTCGCCCCCAGGTCTGAGAGTCATCCCAGCCAACGGTCTTAAGGTAGTTGGCAATAGAAGCAAATACGTCTGCCTGATTGCCCCAAATATCTTTCTTACCATCACCATCAAAATCATAGGCATAGGCTAAAAAGGAGGTTGGCATAAACTGACTTTGTCCCATAGCACCAGCCCAGGAACCAACAAACTTCTCTTGCTCAATATGGCCTTCACTAAGAATCTTGAGTGCGGCAAAGAGCTGCTTTTTAAACATGGCTTCACGACGCCCTTCATACGCCAGCGTGGTTAGCGCGGAAACAACGGGAAACTTGCCCTGAATTCGACCGAAATTACTTTCATTACCCCACAGGGCAATAATAAAGCGCGGCTGAACACCAAACTTTTTGCCAACGGCTTCCAACACTTCTTTATTTTCATTGTACTTATCAACGGCTTGTTTCACTTTCCAATCAGGCACGCGGGTAGACAAATACTTATCTAAAGTCAGTTTAAATTCCGGTTGATTTTTGTCTGAGCTGACGGCTCGCTCATAAAACTCTACATTGGCAAAAGCCTGTTCAACAAACTCAGTACTAAACCCCTGCTCTACCGCTTCCTGCTTAAGTGTTGTCACATATTGATTAAAATCCGGCTTGGCAACAGCACTCAGGCTGCATAACGCAAGCGCTGCGACAGATAAACGTCTAAGCATCATCTTGCTCCTTTGACTGATGAATTTGACGACGATGTTCATCCAGCAAATTTTCTTTGGGAGGGGGTAACTGCAAATAAAAGCCAGTATCCATCAAAGCTTGGCAAACTTTTCCGGCGTCACTAATCGCCAGTTTGGTGGTTGGTGTAATGGACATAACCATGACGAGGGAGGGCGCACCAAAATGCTCCATCAAAGCTTGCGGGACATCAGAAAAATCGTCTCGATTGCGAACAAAAAGATAAGTTTCGTCTTTTCTACTACTACGATAAATGGCGCACAACATAGCGGCGACATACACTCCGGTAACGACTGTATAGGCTTGGTACTATAACTTTTACGGCTCAATAGCACCGACAATTTGGCTCAGGCCATCCTTCAACAGAGGACCTCGCCAGCCACACAGCAAATCAGGTTTCAGGCTGGTCAGTTTACCCTCTTCAAGGTCGAACCACAGCCATTTTAACAATTGATTGATCTGTTTTTTTGAACCCAACATCTCAACCGGCAATGACAAACCGCCAGCAATCTCTTCACATAGCTGTCTAATCGACTGAGACACTCGCTTATACGCGGAAAAATCAACAAGGCGTTCAATTTTGGCAGGATAATGTTCCGAGTCGATAACCTGGCAGCGTTGAATAATCGCCAATAATTCATCTCCATGACGACGCACATCCTGAGGCGGTATCCCAGGCGTAGCAAACAACGCATTCTTCTGCGAGGGCTGACGCTTAGCCAGCTCAACCAAAAACTGTTCTTTAAACACAAAGTTCAGTGCCAGATTTTTGCTTTTGGCTTTTTGCTGACGCCAACTAGCCAATTCTTTAAGCACCAGCAGCGCCTTTCCTTTCAGTTGCCAATTATTCTTGATGTTCAGATAGGCGTACTCGTCAGGTAACTCGCTTCGCTTCTTATTCGCCAACTGATTCATTTCATCATAGATCCACTGGGTGCGCCCCAGTGCATCGACCTCTTTGGCCAACTCCGGATACAGACCATGCAAATACAAAACATCGTTAGCAGCGTAGTCCAGTTGTTGTTCGCTAAGCGGGCGTGCCAGCCAGTCGGTGCGAGATTCGCCTTTGTCCAGACTCACACCTAGGCGCTGCTCCACTATCTTAGCGTATCCAAGCGAAGTTCCCAGATTTAAAAGCCCGGCGGCAAACTGCGTATCAAACAAAGGGGTTGGAATGACCTGCATGGCCGTCCAAAAGGTTTCCAAATCCTCAGAGCAGGAATGCAATACCTTGACAACCGAAGGGTTAACAAGCAGCTCCGTCAATTTGGACAAGTCCTCAACAGCCAGAGGATCGACTAATGCCAGCTGTTCACCATCATAAAGCTGAATCAAACCCAACTGCGGATAAAGAGTGCGGGTGCGAACAAATTCTGTGTCAACGGCGATAAAAGGTTTAGTCGTCGCACGCCGACAATACTCTGCCAACTGCGACGATTGGGTAATCATTTGATAACTCATCAGCGAAAAGAGGTGCCTCGGTCAAGGTAGAAAACAGGCTTACACCGCGCTGGATGGAATCAACCCTGTCCAGCGCAGATAGATCATACAACAAAAGCTACTCTTTAAGCTCTCTGCGCAAAATCTTACCAACATTAGTTTTCGGCAATTCAGTCCGAAACTCAACTTTGCGTGGCACTTTGTATGCCGTCAGGTGCTTACGGCAATGACTGATAAGCTCCTCTTCCGTCAAGTTTGGATCTTTTTTCACCACAAACAGCTTGACCATTTCACCGGTCGCTTCATTGGGAACTCCCAACGCCGCGACTTCGGCGACACCATCATGCATGGCCGCGACTTCCTCAATTTCATTAGGGAACACGTTAAAACCAGACACCAGAATCATGTCTTTCTTGCGATCAACAATGTAAAAACGCCCCATCTCATCAGCTTTGGCGATGTCTCCAGTTGCTAACCAACCGTCATTGAGTACTTCTAGGGTAGCTTCTTCCCTGTTCAGATAGCCTTTCATAACCTGTGGACCACGCACATACATTTCACCAGGCTCACCGAATCCAACTTCATTACCACTGTCATCAAGCAGTTTCACTTCTGTGGATGGAATTGGCATGCCAATTGAACCATTGTACTCATTGGTAATAGTCGGATAATTAATGCTGACTACAGGTGAACACTCAGTCAATCCGTAGCCTTCCAGTAGCACATGTCCGGTAACCTTGGCCCATTTCTCGGCGACCGGGCGCTGCACAGCCATACCGCCACCCAACGCAAACTTCAGATTGGCAAAATCTAACTCTTTGAACCCTGGCGTGTTGAGCAGACCATTAAACAAGGTGTTGACACCGGTCAAGACAGTAAAAGGATAGCGCCCAAGTTCTTTCACAAAGCCAGGCATATCCCTGGGATTGGTAATCAAAAGGTTGCGGCAACCGTACTTAACGAAGGTCAGGCAATTGGCGACCAAGGCGAAGATGTGGTAGAGCGGTAAGGCAGTCACGACCAACTCTTCTCCGTCTTTAATCACGGGTTCTAATATCACCGAAATTTGTTCTAGGTTTGCCACTAAATTACGGTGTGTCAGCATGGCGCCTTTAGATACGCCGGTAGTGCCGCCCGTATACTGTAAGAAGGCAATATCCTCGCCACTTAGCTCAGGGCGCTGATAGCTCAGGTTTGCGCCGCTGTGAATGGCCGCCATCAAACTCTGACTGCCTGGCAGTGAAAATGCCGGTACCATTTTTTTCACATGCTTAACGACAAGATTGACTATCCACTTTTTAGGCACAGACAGCATGTCACCCAACTGGGTCAAATAAACCTGCTTAACCTGCGTATCCTGAATAACTTTTTCCAATGTATGCGCAAAGTTCTCAACAATAATAATGGCTTTGGCACTGGAATCATTTAGCTGATGTTTTAACTCGCGGGCGGTGTATAGCGGGTTAACATTAACGACGGTTAAGCCAGCCCTTAGCACACCAAAAATCACCACAGGATTTTGCAACAAGTTGGGCATCATAATGGCAACTGCATCGCCTTTGCTCAGCCCTTGATGTTGCAAATAGGCAGCAAACTGCCTGGAGTACTGATCCAGCTCCCTGAAAGTCATCTCCTTGCCCATGTTGATAAAGGCAACCCGGTCAGCGTACTTCTGAACAGACTGCTCAAAAATATCCACCAATGAAGCGTAATGATCCGGATCGATTTCAGAGGGTATATTGTCAGGGTAGTGTTCTAGCCAAATCTTATCCACTTTGCCTCCTGAGGCATTCTTTTTATTTATTATATTCATCTCCGGGACGCCCCCGGAACCAATTAGCCCCAATAGTAGCCAAACCCCGGAAAAAGATAAATGATAAAAGTTGCGGCTAAAGGGACGCGACTTGCTGCCAAAAGCAGCGAATATGCTCAGCTACAGCCACAGGATTGTCCATATGAACATGATGTCCGCCCGGGCTGCTAGCCTCCACAAGCTGGGCAACCAGTCCCCGCCGCTTCAAAATATTATTACGGACTTTCTCAAACCCCTGCTCCCCCGTAACAGCCAGCACAGGACAGCTTATCGCCCCAAGAAACGCCTGAGCTTGGGGTTCAGTCAGACGCAATGATGAAATAGTCCGCAAGCGTCTGTCGGTTCGCCACATCAAGACACCGTCATTCTGAACCAAGTTTCGCTCCACCAAGGTTTGCGCTGAAGACTTACTTAAGTCTCCGGCTAACAACCTTGCAGTAACAGCCTTGGCTGTATTGGGTGGATGTCGGGCAGGCTTTTCATCAATAGCCAAACGACTTAAAACAGACTCGCGTAGTTGGTCAACACTAGACTCGGGATCCATCGCTAATGGACCAAAGGCTTCTATCATGGTCAATGACAGCACCTGCTTAGGGAACGTAGCGGCATACAAAGACGAAATTATTCCGCCGAGGGAATGGCCGAGCATATGACAGGATGACCATCCCAATACGTTCAACACTTCGTGAATATCCTGCACCCAATCCAACAAATGGTAATGTGCATCTGCACTTCGATGCTCAGAATGACCATGGCCAGCCAAGTCCAATGCAACCACATCCCATTCACACAAAGGCTCAGCTAAAGGCATAAAACTGGCGGCATTGTCCAGCCAACCATGCAGCGCTAATACTTTCGGGCCGTCAGGATTACCAAATCTCAGGGCCGATAACCGCAGATGTTTTAAGACTAGATTTATTTCCTGCACATTTTACTCCTGAGCACTGTCGAAGACCTGAGGTAAAGACGCATTCGAGCTGAATAGACACAAAAAAGCGGCAATACTTTGCCGCTTACCATGCCTGACTTTACCGCCTCACCACTCAATGAGGCAATAATTTGCCACTAACGAGAGATTTTTTTAGGCACCGACGTGGGTTTAACCGGCTGGGGACTGTCAGCACGAGAAGGTGATTTATCTCTGATAATCACCCTTTCATGATATGGCCACATATGCCAATTGTACCAGCCGTAAGGATAGGGACCATGAAAGCCGTAGCCAAGAGTTGTGACTTCTACTTCCTGAATTTCTTTCCATAGATGATAGCCACTGGCCTGTATTGCAGGAAACTGGTATTCAAACTCACCAACCTGTCCCTGTTCGATACCTGTTACCGTGCCAGTTACGGTCAAGCTTCTGCCTGGCTTGTACACCATAGGATCAAGAAAGCCATTAACTCTTACACGGAAGCGTCCAACACTCTCATCGCCAGAAGTAGGACGACCGTAGCTGCGAATGGGATAGTGAACCATCTCAATTAAGGTGGCACTTTTCTGATTTTTAATATCGGCAATTACCCCACCCCACATGACCTGTTGCCCGGTACTTTGTTCAGGATTCCCTGTCACATCCTGATAACTGAGTAATTTGGCACCCTCTGCCACCTGCAACTCTTTTGGTAATGAAGAGCATCCGGCCATTAACAATACCATGCCGGCGAGTATCAATTTTTTCATAACTACCTCTGTTCTAGTTCGGGCTTTACTTCATTATCTGTCAGTAAACTGAACAGCTACTGAACTTGCATGACAAAGGTCAACCCTGGCTGTAATTAGTTTGATGTTGTCGATTTAGATGAATTGACTCTCAAGCTGGCTCTTTGTTCCAGAACTACTGCATTACACGTAGGTATCTATACCCATAGACTGCTGAATTTCATCTTTCAGTTGGTTGCGCGCCAAACTCTGGTAAGCCTCAATAGCCTGCTGCCCCCGTGAATTGGGCTGTTCGTAGAATTGTTGTTGCTGGTAACGGTATTTGTCTGCCTGTACTCGCGCATCTTCATTACCCTGACGCACTACGACCTGACTGCGTGGATATTCAGTAGGTGCATCATCTTGCGGCTTACGCGCGGACTCCTCCCGCGCAGGTCCCCTGATCGCAGGATTTACCACTAGCCCTTGCTGCTGGGCAATAATTGAGGATTCTATTTCCACTTAACTACCATGGACTATTTAGTTAACCCTAACATTGCTGAATAAAACACTAGATTAGTGAACAGCTTTGCTTATATCCAGCCTATCAATAGGCAAAAATCGTACCGTAGAGCACACTATTCTCTACCCGGTAATTTTTTCCAAGTGACTTTGTCGCGCAGATAGACAGGTTCCACTTGCTCAACGGCTAATGCTTGCCCCAACCTCATGGCTTGTTGAGCCAACGGCAGCATGTACTCGGCAGTTGGGTAAAGAATATCCGTTAGAGGGCGGATATCTTTATTGGGATCAAGTTGCGGATATGCCTGCCACCCCGTTCCCACGCCATACCACCCAGATAGTTCCGCTCCAGGCACTGCCAGTTCAGGTGCAATCACTTGTTCTGTGTCTACAAGCTGCATAATGCCCTGATAACTTTTATAACGGCCGACGTACACTTCGTCCATTCTGGCATCAATGGCCGCAATGACCCTATCATGTCCATATATGTCCAATGCTTGTTGAGCCATAGTGGCCAAGGTAGAGATTGGAACAACAGGTAAGTCAGCGCCCATGGCCAATCCTTGAATCATACCCGTAGCAATGCGCACCCCGGTAAAACTACCCGGCCCACGACCAAAGGCCAGGGCATCTAAATGTGTCAGGCCAATGCCAGCGTCGGCCAACAGCTCATCAACCATAGGCAACAGTCGTTGGCTATGTTGTTGAGGACAGACCTCAAAGCGCGACAAGGTTTGCCCTTGATAGCTAAGGGCAGCCGAGCATGCCTCAGTGGCAGTATCAATAACCAATATATTCATGCAACCAGGTTCTCTTGTATTTCGGTTAAAAAGGCCAACGCATCCTGCAAAGTTCTAGTGCGGCGCATAGCGGGCAAACTGGCCAGGAAGATCTTGCCATAGTCTCGGGTAACCAGGCGATTGTCGCATATCACTAACACACCACGATCGGCGTAGTCCCTTATAAGACGCCCAGCCCCCTGTTTCAAAGCAATAACCGCCTGAGGAATCTGCAATTGCCCGAACGGATTACCGCCGTGCTTACGACAATCTTCAATTCTAGCTTCGAGCAGAGGGTCATCAGGGGCAGCAAAGGGCAATTTATCAATCATGACGCAGGTTAGCGCATCACCACGAACATCAACGCCTTCCCAAAACGCTCCGGTCCCCAACAGCACTGCATTTTTGGCTTCAAGATAACTATCCAATAAGGCACGTTTGCTGGTTGTGCCCTGCACTAATATTGGATTGTCTATGCTTCCCTCAAGGGCCTGAGCAACTTCTCTCAACATTGCATGACTGGTAAACAGCAAGAAACAGCGTCCATCACTGGCCTTTATTAGTTGCCTGGCTACTTTCACCAGAGTTTCACGCATGGCAAAAGCACTGGGTTCGGGCAAGTATCTGGGTACGCAGAGCATGGCCTGATTGGCATAATCAAAAGGACTGTCCAACGCCAGTGTTTTGGCGTTACCCAGCCCCAATTGCCGGGTAAAGTGTTCAAATCCGTCCCCTACCATCAGCGTGGCCGAAGTAAACACCCAAGTACGTTTAGGCTCGGCCATATAGTCGGCAAACTTTCGGGCAATAGACAATGGGGTTAAATGCAAAATGATATGTTTAGGGGTAGTTTCATACCACAAGGTTACCCCTTTCTTGTCAATATCGGTGAGACGTTCCAGTTCACCTCGCGCCTGCGCGCAACGCTCATAAATTGCATCCAGATCTTTATCGCGCCCCAAATGCAGTTTTACTACCTCATAAACCACATCCAGAATTCCACGCAGCTTATCAACTTGCTGCGTTACTGCTTCAACTTCCAATGCCTGACGCCAATTACCCTTCTCCGGAGTTTCAGGGAACAGCAGGCGCAGATCCGAGGTCACATATTTCAGCTTCTCAGCAACTTTACTCAGCTGTTGCGCATCTTTAAGTTTTGTTCGGTAAACCAATTCCATGTCCATACCCAGTTCTTGTAACTGACGGCTGGACAAAGCTTCGCCAAAGTATTCAGTGGCAATATCCGGGATCTGATGTGCTTCATCAAACAAAATGACATCGGCTTCAGGGATAAGCTCACCAAAACCAGTATCTTTTAGCGCCATATCGGCAAAGAACAAATGGTGATTTACCACTACCAGATCGGCATCCAGCGCTTGTCGTCTGGCTTTAACCAGATAACAGTCTTCATAGTCAGGACAATCCTTACCCAGACAATTATCTTGAGTAGATGTGACAAAAGGCAGCACCCTGGCATCTTCTGCCAGCTCCTTTAATTCGCCTACATCACCTGACTTAGTGCTGCTGGCCCACTGCCTGACGACACTAAACTCGTGCAGTAAGCTCTTATCCGTAACGGCACTGCCGGCAGAATGTTGCGACAATCGGTGCAGACACAAATAATTTGCCCGCCCTTTCAGCAATACTGTTTGCTTATTAGTGGCTAACGCCTTTTTCAACAAAGGTAAATCCCGGTGAAATAGCTGCTCCTGCAAGTTTTTTGTACCTGTAGAAACAATCACCTTTTTATTGCTTAACAAGGCCGGGGCCAAATAGGCAAAGGTTTTTCCCGTTCCTGTACCAGCTTCAACCACGAGTTGCTGTTTATCCTTAATGGCTTGCTGCACAGCTTCAGCCATACTGGTTTGCGCTGCTCGCGGAATAAAGCCTTTGATGACTGTAGATAAGGCACCATCTTTGGCAAATACTTGCTTGATTGTCGGCATGCTGTCTCCTCTAGGCGCGCAATTATGCCAAAAAGCCACTAGGGATACAGTGCTTTATAGAGCCTAACTGCATTCATCAGCTTAATGACCTATGATTCATACTCGAAAAAGCAAGAGTCGATTAACCATTGAAATATGTTCTACCTGTTTGATTTTTGGCTGGCGCTTTCTATAGTGGGATTTGGTCATGATATAACTCATACTTTACGAGACAGGAATTAGCCCAACTGCAGAAATCAACGACTAACCTAAAATAACCATTGCAAGGTTGTTCATCGCCCCAAATTACCTTGTGGTCATAATTGCGTCCCAACTTCGCCGCCGTATTCAATCATGAATAAAGTGTTAAAATTTGTAATATTCCCCTGTGCCTGTGTGGGATTGACAAACCCGCAACGGAATAATTAAGCAAAGTTGGAGCGTCAATATTTTGGCACTTTAAATAAGTTAAGCTAAATTCAAATTGCTGACGTAATATATCCAAGTAATCACTTTCAAAGTGTTCTATAAAAATTGTCTTATTCGTGCCTAAACTTGGCCTGATAATTTAATTTAGTATTGCAAATATATTAACTAAGCATTATTTTTGTATGCCTACCCTATCAACCATTGTGACTCAGAATTTATACAAGGTGGACGAATGAGCGACTTCATCAATATTTTAACGCACGCCCGCAGATTGCAAGCTGCAGTAAGAGAATTATCTGTTACCGAACTGGAACAGGTTGCTGAAAAATTGGCCGCTGTTATTGAAAACAAGAAAGAACAGGAAGCCGAGAAAGAGCGTGAACAGGAAAAGAAACAGGCTCTGAAAGACGCTATTTTGAAGCAAATGCAGGAAGCCGGTTTAGGTCTGGAAGATTTGGCAGGTGCGGAAGCAAGCACCAGCAAGCGCTCAGGCCAAAAGCGTCCAGTTAAATACCGTTTCACTGATAAGTCCGGTAAAGAGCATACCTGGACGGGCATTGGTCGTATTCCCAAAGTATTCGCTGAATTAAAAGAGCAAGGTAAACTGGACAAGCATTCCGTTTAATCTGCTCAGCAGCATAAAATAAAGGCCGGTATTCCGGCCTTTTTTATTTATACCTGATTATTTCCACGGATAATCCATCCCCATGTTTTCTGTGGCATTCTGCACTCATCGCTTCATACGTCAGACATTGGATGCTTTGCCTATAATGAGAATGAGCAAAGTTGAGATACATCACTGTCACACCTTATTGGTAACCAGTAACAAAAAGGAAGCACCGGCATGCAGCCACAAATTCAACAAGCCATTAATCAGATCGGACAACTCATTATTGGCAAACAGCAGGAAATACGCCTTGCCCTGAGTTGTATGCTGGCCGGTGGCCATTTATTAATAGAAGATCTGCCTGGCATGGGCAAAACCACGTTATCTCACGCCTTAGCTCAAGTGTTTGGTCTGGATTTTTCTCGTATCCAGTTCACTTCTGATTTACTGCCAGCCGATATGTTGGGAGTCAATATCTACGATACTCAACAGCAACAATTTCATTTTCATCCCGGCCCTATATTCAGCCAAGTGGTACTGGCCGATGAGATAAATCGCGCCAGCCCCAAAACCCAAAGTGCATTGCTTGAAGCCATGGAAGAGCGCCAGGTGAGCTTGGACGGACAAACTCATGCTCTGCCATCACCATTTTTTGTTATAGGTACGCAGAATCCCCTGCATCAGGCTGGCACCTATCCCCTGCCAGAATCGCAACTGGACAGATTTTTGATGCGCATCCAATTAGGTTACCCCAACTGGCAAGCCGAGAAGGCCATGTTGCAACAAGCATATAACGATCGAGGTGAAAGCTTGCCAGCCATGATTGACAGCACACTTAGAGTGTCCCTGCAAAAACAAATCCAAGACGTGCATGCATCAGATGCCATTTTGGAGTACATACTTCGCCTCGTCACCTTTAGTCGAGAGTCTGAACTTTTCGCCAATGCTTTATCACCCAGAGCCAGCAAAGCCCTGCTATTAGCAGCAAGAGCCTGGGCAGTAACAGATAACAGGGACTATCTTATCCCCGAGGATATCCAGGCGGTATTACCTGCCGTGGCTGAACACAGATTACGTTCATCCCAAGCTGATGGATTAGCCCATGCCAGCCTGAGCCGAAAGCTCTTGGAATGCGTTGATACGATGGCGGCATAATGATAGCTGGCTACATACAGCGCAGGATGAATAAATGGCTGAGCAGACGGATTCCGCCAGCTCAACAAATTTTCCTCAACCGCAGCAACATTTTTATCTTCCCTTCCCGATTTGGCTTTCTCTATCTTAGTCTCTGCCTGGCCTTGTTCGTGCTTGGCACCAATTATCAGAACAACCTGATCCTGCTATTAGGATTTTTCCTACTCGCCCTGATGCTAGTCAGTTTGTTTGCCAGCTATCTGAACTTTTCAGGACTGATTCTGCAACTGGGGAAACTCAATAACAGCTATGCAGATACACCTATACTCTTCCCTATATGGTTAGACACTCAGGAACAGTCAAAGGCAGGTAAAATCCACTTTGCCTGGTATGGCAACAAGGCCGAAAGCGCTGCAGAGCTGGACAGCCTAACCAATCCTGTCACCTTGAGTATTACACCGTACAAAAGAGGAGTGTTTTCACCTCCAAGGCTAACCCTGAGTAGCTACTACCCCTTGGGTTTGTTCCGCTGCTGGACACATCTTGCCTTTAACGCTCAGGTTGTTGTTTATCCCACACCTATAGCCAAGCCATGGCCTCTTACTACCAAGCACAGCGAGACTCAGGGCGAGCATGCTGCCCTGCAATCCAGCCAGGGATTAGGTCAAGATGATTTTGATTCTTTAACTGAGTATCAACAGGGCCAGCCCCTTTATCACGTGGCCTGGAAGCAAGCAGCCAAAGGCCAGGGTTTACTTAGCAAAAAGTTTGCTGCACAAGTTCAACAAAGCGGTTGGCTAGTATTAGCAACGACAGAAGAAGATCTGGAAGAAAACTTGTCCCGACTATGCTTTAGCTGCTTAGAGCTGGATGCGAAAGGTTGGGTATTCGGTCTCCAATTGCCCGGCAAAGAAATACCGCCGGGGAAAGGCCAGGCCCACCTGCAAGCCTGCCTGACCGCACTCGCGATGTTCCGGGCAGTCTGACATGTTAAGGCTAAACCCATCCTCAGAAAACCGCGCTCACCTGCTACTGACCTTTGTGCTATTTACTCTGAGCATAAGTCTCTATGCCCCTTTGCAACTTTGGGTACTGCTCCTGGTAACCTGCGCAGCAGTGATGCGTTTTAGTTTGTATATGAACTGGCAGAAGCATCAGTTATCTGTACGTACCCTCAATCTAATGGCGGTCCTATGCGCTATTGTTCTGGCCTACTTTGGCTGGGAGCTGGGGTTATTGCTTGGCATGCTCAACCTGTTAGTGATGGCAAGCAGTCTTAAGCTCATGTTACTGGCCACGCGCAGAGATTACTTTCAACTGATTGGCGTGCAGTTTTTCCTGCTAGGTGCCGCTTTGGTGTTCAATCAGAACATTGCATTTAGCCTGTTCTACGCCGTTCTATGTCTGCTTTTGCTAATGAGTCTGGCATTTCACATCAATCCATCCGCTTCCTGGTTGATATTGTCCAAACGGGTGGCGACGCTTTGTCTTCAGGCCCTGCCCATTGCCATTTTGATGCTACTGGTTCTACCTAAACTTGGCCCTCTGTGGCAAATGCCCACGGCAAAGGGTGCCCATACGGGTTTGTCAGATAAGGTTACACCGGGAGATATTGCTGAACTGGCCCGCTCCGCTGACTTAGCCTTCAGAGTAACCTTCGAGCAGGATGTCCCCCCAGCTAATCAGCGTTACTGGCGAGCATTGGTAATGGAAGAATTTGATGGCCGCAGTTGGCAGGTGCATCCATACCGGCAACGCATTACCGACAGATTCTGGCGGGCTGGTTTGCCTTTTACTCCGCAGGTGAGTGGCGCCTACTACGAATATCAGGTGATTGCCGAGCCGACTCAACAGCGCTGGCTTTTTGCGTTAGATACAGCGGTCAGCCAGGATCAGCACCTTTGGCAAAACCATGATTACACCTTGCAAAGCAGGATTCCGCTGCAATCGGCTTTAGCCTATAGGGTAACATCCTATTATGACAATCAATTGCCGCCTGCGCTGCCACAAGTAGATGGGCGTTTAAACCTGCAACTCCCAGAAGGCGGAAATCAGCGAACCCAAGCCTGGGCCACTGAACTTTGGCGGGACAATCCAACTCCCCAAGCATACATCCGTGCCATCGCCTCGCATATGCGCCAGCAGGGTTTCAGTTACACACTGAAACCTCAGCCGATGCCGGTTGACCCCATAGACACCTTTTTGTTTGAGCAACAGGCTGGTTTTTGCAGTCACTATGCCAGCACTGTCGCCTACTTGCTGAGACTGAATGGGATCCCCGCGCGCCTGGTAACCGGCTACCTTGGCGGTGAAATGCGTACCGACCAATATATGAGTGTTTATCAGTACGACGCCCATGCCTGGGTGGAGTGGTTGTCGGAAGATGGCTGGCAGCGCTTGGATCCCACGGCCTGGGTAGCCCCAATGCGCATTCAATATGGTCTCGAGCAAGCGGTTGCCCACGAGCAGAGCTTTCTTGCCGATATGCCTCTCTCTGGACTGCGCGGCATGGCCGTTTTTCAGGCATTACGAGGGTGGCTGGACGACATGGATTATCTGTGGAGTCGCTGGATCCTGGGTTTCGACCGCAAAAACCAGCAGGATTTGCTTAAAGCCCTGCTGGGTGATCTGAGCCCTGCCAAACTCGCCTTATTTGGCCTGGGGGCCCTGGCAACTATTGCCATGTTGCTGGCGCTTTATCATATAAAACGCTGGTTATTGGTAAAGCGCGACCTGCCAAACTGGTACTATCAAAAAGCACTGGCACTGCTTGCCCACAGCGGCATAAAGCGCACTAAGAACCAGGGGCCAGCAGATTTCTGTGCACAGGTGGAGAAACAGGTGCCGCCATTAAGCGCTCAGCATTTCACTGCCCTGACGCGCTGCTATACCAATTTATGCTTCCGACCGCTGTCACCTCAGCAACACAAACTGCAACTTCGTCAGATGCGTGATTTACTGACCAAACTCAGGCGCAGCCTGCGTTTGGATGTTTAGCCTTAGCTTTTCAGGCGCAAATGCAGGGTGATCTCTTCCCGATCATGATACAAATGCTTGGCTTGAATCCGATAGGCACGGCTGCCCATTGCTTCCTCAATCGCCTGTAAGGCTTGCTGCACTGTCTCAAACCGCCTTTTCATAGGTAGTTTAAGATTAAAAATGGCTTCCTTACACCAGCCTTCTGTTACCCAGTCGGCCATCAATCTGGCCACTCTGACCGGCTGCTCAACCATATCGCAGACCAGCCAATGGACATTCTTTTTCTTGGGTCTGAATTTAAACCCATCCTCTGCGTAATGACGAACTTGTCCGGTTTCCATCAAGCTCGGTGCCATAGCACCATTGTCCACCGATTGTACAAAGAGTCCACGGCGCACCAGCTGATAGGTCCAGCCACCAGGACAAGCACCGAGATCGACGCCGTGCATGCCGGGTTGAAAACGGCTCTCCTGCTCTGTTGGCGTCAGGAAGGTTTGAATGGCTTCATCCAGTTTCAAACTTGAACGACTTGGCGCATCGGCCGGCGTCTTCAGACGCATAATGCCAAGCGCATGGGGGCTCACAGAAGCAGGCTCCGCAAAGCCAAGGAACAGCTGTTGGCTACTGGTAAAAAAGGCAAATAGCACCGGCTTTTTGGGGTTTTCTTTTTGGGTCAGCTTACCAGCTTTACGTAAAGCCTGACGGAGCGGCACCGAGAACTTACGGCAAAACTTAGACAGCTCTCGTCCTTCAGTAGTATCCGGATATTCAACCCGTAAGTCACCGCATAATGGAAACTCTTCACAGGCTGCCAAAATGGGACTGATCCTGTCTGTTGGGTCAAGCGCTTCCAATACAGCCAGACAGGCGAACTGCTGACGGGAAAAGATAACCTGACTAAGGGGTAGCTGGCGAGCTAAACGTTCGGCATCATCTTGTTGATAACAATCAAACAAAACAAAGGCACTGTTTGCTTTGGTACGAGCAAAACCAAACACTTCTAGTTGTGCGGCTTTTTCCTGCAACTCATTGGCAAGATCACCTTCAAAACCGGCCCGGCAATAAGCTAATAGTCCCGCCATCAGGCTGACTCCCCCTTCAATGCGGCAATAAGCAGCAGTAACCAACCAAGAATAAAGGCCACGCCACCAATGGGAGTAACCGGACCAAACCACTTTATGCCTGTCACAGCCAACAAATACAAACTACCGCTGAACAGCAATACACCAACACCCATACTCAGCGCCGACCATTTAATCAAGGCCAGTGGTTGCTGGCGATAAAGTACGAACAAAAGTACCAGCGCCAATGCATGCCATAACTGATACTGCACAGCAGTTTGAAAGGCACTGAGCAAAGGTTCTGACAAGCGACCTTTCAAACCATGTGCGGCAAAGGCGCCGAGCATTACGCCGGTCATGCCGTAAAACGCCCCGAGTGCCAGGATCCACTTCATAAATGTGCTCCGATAAACGCTGCCATGTGCTGACAGGCAATTTGCATATTGTCGTTCAGGCTCACACCTGATGCCTTACGGGGTTTGAAACTATGATCGCCGTCGTGTAGAAAGGCTATGGTTACCCTGGGGTTAAGCTGATAATCAGTAACTTCCGTTTCCTGACCAAAGGTGTCACGCTGGCCTTGTATAATAAGCACAGGCTTCCCCTCGTCCTGAAGATGCGCTATGCGAAGTTTTTCGGGTTTCCCAGGAGGATGAAAGGGATACCCCAGACACACACAGCCTGAGACAGACAGATCATTGACCATCATGGATGCCACCCTGCCGCCCATGGATTTACCGCCAATAAAACGCGGTAAGTTAGTCGGCACACTGTCTAACACCTCTAACAAAGCATTTTGTAATACTGGCATGGGATTAGGCGGGCGCCTTTTACCTTCCTGCTCAGCTTTTTGCATGTAAGGGAAATTGAAACGATAGACATCAACACCTTTCTGGCTCAACCCTTGCGCTATTTGCTGCATAAAATCACTGTGCATGCCGGCACCGGCACCATGCGCAAGCAGCAAACTGGCAATGGGCTGCTCGGCCTTATCAACTAAAATCATCAAGTTCTTGTTCTTCTTTAACTTGTGTTAACACCCAGTCGCGAAAGGTCGCAATTTTACCTAGCTCGGCCTGCGATTCGTGGCACACCACATAGTAAGCATTTTTGGTAATCAACTTTTCTGGAAAAGGACAAATCAATCGCCCTGCCTGGATCTCAGGGCGAGCAAGAACCGAATGCCCCAGCGCTATCCCCTGGCCCAGTGCCGCTGCCTGCAACACCAACATCGAGTGGCTGAAAATGGGCCCTTGGTTAACATTGACTCCCAATACATTGAACTCGCGGATCCAATTTTTCCAAGGCTCTCGAGAGGCATCATGCAAAAGCTGGTGATAACGCAGGTCATCCAGGGTATCCAGCGGCTTATCCGACTGGAAAAGCAAGGGGGAACAGATAGGCGTCAGATACTCGGTATGCAGCTTATCCGCCTGCAGGCCAGGCCATTTACCGCGGCCATAATAAATAGCCACATCCACATCGTCGGTCAGGTGCCCTTCATCAAAATCCACGGCCTTGATACGCACATCAATATCCGGGTACTGAGCACTGAATTTATGAATACGTGGCACCAACCACTGAATAGCAAAACTCGGTGGTAGAGCAACAGTGATGGCGCCTTTTGCCCCGCGTGCCAGCAAGCGCTGCGTGGCATCTTGCAAAGAGCTGAAGATATCCTTGATATCCAGGTAATAGCCCTGGCCTTCTTCAGTCAGCAGTAACGAGCGGTTCTTACGCAGAAACAATTTAATCCCGAGGAATTCCTCCAGGGCCTTAATTTGGTGGCTGACCGCGGCTTGAGTAACAAATAACTCATCAGCCGCACGCGTAAAGCTCAAGTGCCGCGCGGCAGCCTCAAACGCCTTGAGGGAATTTAAAGGGGGTAGACGGCGTGACATCAATATGACTCTTTCATTAGTTTTTCTAATCTATTTACCTAAATTAATGTCAATTTAACGCTTGCAACAATTAGGTTATATTTTAACCGTGAAATAAAAAATCACTTTATACGCAACAAGTTACAGACGTTCAACAAAACATTTCTGTAACAAAAATCTCACTAAAGCGTAATTTTAACATTATTTTTACTTAAGGTATTGCAGATGAAAAACTCTATCAAATTTCTTAGCCTCGGCCTAGTATTGCTAGGTAGCCAAAGCGCTAGTGCCAACGTACTACTCGACAAAGAATTTCTGGCACAACAAACACTGGCCCAAGTTCAAGCTGCCGTTGCCAGTCTCGAATTGCCTCTGGCCAAACCCGTTATCGAAGAAGTCAAAAGCGTACTGTCACTGACAAACGAGGATAACAACGCGGAGCTTATCGTTAAAGCAACTTCGCAACAGGAATTGTTGAATAAGGCAGATTAATTCTTACCCTGCAATTCCCCCAAACATAAGGCAGCCTTTGCCCAGTGTTAACAATTACGCCCTGATGACGGGGTGCATTACCCCGTCTTCTTGCGCCGTCTTTCACTTCCCGCTTGATAAACTCAATCTGCGCTCAATCAGTGCCAATCCTGTCTTCTCTCCAGCCGGTGCATACCCCATTGAAGATGGATTCATAAAACCATGCATCCACTCCATCTGCATGAGCTGAATACGATCCCGCCCGGCTAAAGACTGCATAACCGGCGCCAGAGCAAAATGCGCTTCATGACATGGAAAGACTAAGGTGGTGTCTACCTTTGGCGTGAGATGCAAAGCATGCCGAATCTGTCCAGGATAAAAACCAATAAAATGACTAATCTGTTTACCCTGATATTCGGCCAGCGCCCGCCAGCAGGCAGAGGCCCCGGCGCTGAAGGCCACGATCAGCGTCTCCTCAGTAAGGTCACGAATATATGCGCTAACCCTATCCTGATAACACTCATGGTCACAGAGTTGCATAAAAGACTGATAGGCATGCTGCTCGTCAATAAAATCCATTTTATCTGTATAAGGCGACAAGCATCTTATCTGTCCAGCAGGAAAAACGGCCCTAATTGGGTTTAGCCACGGGCCGTCGCCAAAAATATCCGTAATCAGCAATAGCTGCATTAACTGGCGCTGGTATCCAGTGGTGCAAAACCTTTAATCAAATCATCCAAGGCCTTCATCTGCTGCAGGTAAGGCTCCAATTTGTCCAATTGCAGCGCACAAGGGCCGTCACATTTAGCTTGATTAGGATCCGGATGGGCTTCAATAAACAGCCCTGCCAACCCTAGTGCCATACCACTGCGCGCCAACTGCGCGGCCTGTGCACGACGTCCATCAGCAGAATCTGCACGACCACCGGGTTTTTGCAAAGCGTGCGTCGCATCAAAAATCACTGGCGCAAAGGCTTTCATTTCATCCATACCCAACATATCAACCACTAGGTTGTTGTAACCAAAGCTGGTGCCCCGCTCACATAAAATCACCTTATCATTACCCGCTTCCATGAACTTGTTGATGATATGACGCATCTCATGCGGTGCCAGAAACTGCGGTTTCTTGACGTTGATCACCGCACCGGTTTTAGCCATGGCCACCACCAAGTCGGTCTGACGGGCTAAAAAAGCCGGTAATTGAATCACGTCAACCACTTGTGCAACGGGCGCGGCCTGGTATGGTTCATGCACATCGGTAATAAGCGGAACCTCAAACTGACGCTTAATTTCTTCAAAGATTCGCAGCCCTTCTTCCATACCAGGACCTCGATATGAAGTTACCGAGGAGCGATTAGCCTTATCAAAAGAGGCTTTAAATACGTAAGGAATACCCAAACGTGTGGTCACTTCCTTGTAATGCTCAGCAATACGTAGCGCCAGCTCTCGGGATTCCAGTACGTTCATCCCACCAAACAAGACAAAAGGTTTGTCATTCGCGACTTGTACACCAGCGAATTCTACCTGCTGCAGGTTACTCATCCTGCTACTCCTTTCATAATCAAACCACAAAGATAGGCCATATAGGTACCCAGGCCATACCCCATCACCGCCAGTAATATTCCAACCGGCGCCAGTGAAGGGTGGAAAGCGGCAGCCACCACAGGAGCAGAGGCTGCACCGCCGACGTTAGCCTGGCTACCAACTGCCATATAGAAAATGGGGGCGCGAATAAGTTTTGCCACAGCCAACATCAAGGAGGCATGTACCAACATCCAAATGATACCCAACACAAAGAAAACCGGGGTCTCAGCAATTTTGGTCACGTCCATATGCAAACCGATAGTAGTGACCAGAATATACACAAACAAACTACCCACCTTTGACGCCCCGACTTGTTCCAGATGACGCAATGGGCTGAAAGACAAAGCAATACCGATAGTGGTCGCAATTACCACCAACCAGAAAAACTGACTATGCAAGCTGTACTGCTCGCCCCAGGGAGCATGTTCCACCATCCAGGGCTGAATAGCATCAGCCAGGAAATGCGCAATACCACATGCACCAAATCCGATGGCGAATATGGCAACCAGGTCATTCAAATGTGGAATGCGGCGTTTCTCAGCTTCGTATTTTTCAACTTTGACGATGATATCCTGGATAGCCGAAGTATCAGCGCCACTTTTGGCATCCAATTGTTTAGCATTGGCGGCCATGATCAGCAAAACAGCCATCCACAAATTAGCCACAATGATATCGACCGTGACCATGGTAGAGAAAATTCCCCCACCCACTTCGAATATTTCTTTCATGGCAGCTTGGTTAGCACCACCACCTATCCAACTGCCGGCAATGGTGGTCAGTCCCCGCCAGACTTCATCTGGCCCTTGCCCATTCATGGCATCAGGGGCGACAGCCGACATAATCAATAACGCAATGGGTCCGCCAATAACAATACCCACAGTACCGGTCAAAAACAGAATCAGGGCTTTAGGGCCAAGCGCAATGATCGATTTAAGATCCATACTCAATGTCAGTAATACCAGACAGGCTGGTAATAAATATCGGGATGCCATGTAATACGCATTGGACGTATGTCCATCCACAATGCCGAAGGTATTCAGCAGTGAAGGAATGAAATAACAAAGCAACAAAGCGGGAACATATCGGTAAAACTTTTTGAAAAATGGCTGGTTGCTGTGCGACGTGTAAAATACGCCCCCCAGGATCAGGGCCAGCAAGCCGATCACCACGGCGTCGTTGGTGATCAATGCGGAATGGGTCATTCAGACCTCCTTATTATTTCTGGCAAGTCGGTAAGCTTGCACTTTTTAGTGCAGCACGGCCGGCTCTCTATAATAATGCTTAAGTTGGAGCTTCAACAGCATGGCCGCAGGGTCCTGCGGACATTGGCTGATGTAATAGCGGTAGTCTGCCAGCGCCCCACTGTGACAATCAAGTTGCTGCGACAAAAAGCCCCGGTCACGACGCTCATAAGGGTCATCCGGATGCAATTGCACCAACATATCGCTGGCTTGCCAGGCTTGTTCAAACTTGAGCTCATGGATAAATGCACTCTTCATGTTCAACAACAGACGGGATATTGTTTCCCTGTGACTGGCAGGCTCCAGCCATCTGGTCCATTGCGAAGACTCCTCTGCATCCTCTTCTTCAAAATCTGACATTAATGCCTGGCATTGATGTTCAAGCTCAGACCATTTCAATGCGATACCATTTAGAGGATCAAAAAACTGCATTCTTCCCGATGCTAAGCGCAGACGAACAAGATGATGGCCGGGTAAGTTGATGCCTTGTAAGTCAAAACCCAATGCACGGCCAATATGACAGAACAGCAGGGCCAGACTAATACAGCCCCCCGTACGATAGGCGATAACTTTATCCATTCTGACCATATCAGACGCCATTAAGTCATGTCCCGGACCAAATGCCAGCTCGGTATAAAAGAAACGTTGATAAGCAACAAACGGCTCAAAAGCGCCTTCCAGCCGTTGCTTGCCCATGTCTACCCACTCTTGCACCTGGCTAAGATGCATTTCGACATCGATGGGCGCAAACATTTGCCCCACCAACAAGGCAGCCTCAAGTGGCTGCGCTTGCTCAATACGCGATAACAAAGACGACACTCTCTACCTCTGGCGGCAACTACTGCAAGGTCGACAGATGATCAACTGTCAGGAAAACAACAAGGGTTGCTTAAATACGGCTACTTTGGCAGCAAATAACAACCAGCAAATCGCGCCGACAAAACCTATCCAGCGTATACTGTTAGTGCGTCCCAGTTTTAGGGCAACCAAGCCCATCAGGATATACAGTAGTACAGCCATCAGTTTTTCTGTTACCCAGGCATTAACGAAAGGATACTGGGCAATCAGCACACACAAAGTGATAGCACTGGCCAGCAAAACCGTATCAACGACATGAGGAACAACTTTAACCCACTTCTTCTGCAACATTGAGGAGCCTCGTTGCAGCCAGAAAAAGCGTAAGATGAACAACGCAATGCTAATTGCGATGGCGGTGAGATGAAGGTGTTTTACCAAAGTGTACATAGCGCATTCCGCTTATTGTAATTATAGTCTCAGGGGCACAGGGCCCCGCTGCGCGTAAACTTTACTGTGCCTTGCCAAGAAAAGCGAGCGCCAAGTGCGGCGCCAAATCTAAGCCCATGAGCAAGGAGTAAATTTCCTTTAATTGGGGTCATTAACCTAATGACAGGGCAAGTCATCCGGATAAGCGAAACAGATAGCTTCCAATTTGTCTCTGTTTGCCAGCAATATATCCACGAGTAAGGGGTCAAACTGTTTGCCACGCTGGGACTCAATCAAGTCTAAGACCTTATCCAAAGGCCAGGCTTCCTTGTAGCAGCGTTTTGCATGCAAGGCATCGAACACATCAGCAAGAGACGTAATGCGACAAAATATATGGATTTCCTCCCCCTTCAATCCACGGGGATAACCATTTCCATCCCAGTATTCATGGTGATCGCGGGCAAGTAATGCCGCCGCTTTGATAATAGGGCGGCGGGAGTCCTTTAGCAATTCATAGCCAAACTCAGCATGGCTACGCACAATTTCCTGTTCTTCTTCGTTCAACTTGCCGGGTTTGAGCAGGATTGACTCAGGCACTTTTAACTTTCCGACATCGTGCAGTGGTACCGCCAGTTTTAAAACATCAATATCGTCCTGGCTTAAGCCATATTCCCTGCCCAACATCTCACTGATCAGGGTCATACGCTGAATATGCTTACCACCACCCATCTCCTTTTCCAGGATTTGGCCAAGGCGCTCGACTATTTCTCGCTGGGTATCTTCGATATCCTTAGTCAACAGCACATTGTCAAAAGCGATCTGCACATTTTGCGAGAAAATTTCCAACAGGTGCTTGTCGGTATCGGTCAATCTTCGTGGCAAGCCAGAAAGGTAAAGTAACGAGCCGCGCATGTTCTTACTGTTACAGTAAGCCACCAGGTATTCGTCGGCATAAACGATTTCCTGCTCGCGTAGCGCTTGTCGGCAAGACTCCAACTGGTTACCACTTAGCACTTTATCCAGCGGCAATCCTTCCTGATTAGCAAAGTCGCCTTTACCAGTAAATACGTAAAACTCAGAGGATGGGTCACTGTCGATGGGACGCGGGCCTGCCACGGCGGAGGTAATATAGGCTGCATCTTGTGTTCCCCCAAGTAATGAGGAAAGCTGTTGCACTATGCCGTCGATAAAGCTTTCCAACGAGTGAATACTGAATAAATCCGCCGATGCAGCGATGATTTTTTCCAACCCTTTGCGGTTTTCTTCAATCACCATAATGTCGCGGTAAGAGCGCAAGGTAGCAATCACAACCGTGAAAAGTTTCTGTGCCGTCAGCTCAGTCTTGGATTTATAATCGTTGATATCATAGTTGATGATGACATGCTTTTCGGGCGCCTGACCAGGTTGGCCAGTTCTGAGAATAATACGCGTAAAATGATTGTTTGCTTCGCCGCGGATAAACTCAGCCACTTGCAGGCCGGCATCATCGGTCTCCATCACCACATCCAATAAAACAATGGCAATGTCATCGTGTTCGAGGAAGACACGTTTAGCTTCGGCACCGGTATAGGCACTGATAAATTCTATGCCCTTATCCTGAAAAACAAAGTCGCTTAATGCCAGTTTGGTGACGGCATGAACTTCAGGTTCATCATCAACGATCAGCACCTTCCAGGTACTTCTTTCCTCTACAACATCCTCTTCCGACTCATCCAGGAACAACAGATCGTCTGACATCATGGCGCCTCCGCGTCTACCCTTTAGCTGTGCTCATATTTTTAACGCTACCCGTTAGCAGGATAGTCTGTCTGAGCAAGACGGCAAGTTATACCATGTCAGGCCATTGCCCCAGGGTAACCCTGTCCAGACCGGCCAGATCCTTTAGGGTGTTGCTCCCCATAAAACCGGCTTGTTGCATCAGGTCTCTTACCGCCTGCCCTTGTGCGTGTCCATGTTCCAGCAGTAACCAGCCAGAATCAACAAGATATTGACTTGCCTGGGAAATTATTTTGCGCAGGTCAGCCAAACCCTGATCTTCAGCGGTAAGTGCACTGAGGGGTTCAAACCTGACATCCCCTTGTGTTAGGTAGGGGCTGTGCGGTTCAACATAGGGAGGGTTGCTAATAATCAGCGAATAGCGGTGTTGGTCAATGGCGTCGAACCAATTACTGGCAAAAAAGCGCACCTGCTCGAGGTTATTTTGCCTGGCATTCAACCTGGCCAGTTCGACACTTTGGTCTATGCGGTCAACGCCGGTTACTGTCCAGCTTTGCCTCTCACTAGCCAGCGCCAGGGCAATGGCCCCGGTGCCGGTACCAAGATCCAACGCATCTATTGGTGTATCGTCAAACAAGGATAACGCCGTTTCAACCAGTAATTCGGTCTCTGGACGTGGGATCAGGGTATGCTCGTTGACCGTCAGACTTAAGGTCCAAAAATCCCGGGTTCCGGTCAGGTGGGCAACAGGAAGACCTTGAACGCGCTTACGAATCAGGTCTTGGAATTGTTGCCAGGTGTTTTCGTCTAATAATTTTTCCGGCCAGGTGTGCAGGTAAACCGCCGACACCTGCAAACAATGGCAGAGTAACACTCTGGCATCCAGGCTGGCAGAGTCGGAACAGGTCAGCTCTGACCTGGCCCACTGCAATGCATCCTGGATAGTCGGAGAATCAAGCCTCATCTGACAGAGAAGCCAACAAATCAGCCTGATGTTCCTGACGAATAGGATCCAGAATACCGTTCAGGTCACCTTCTACAATCTCATCTAGCTTGTATAAGGTTAAATTAATGCGGTGATCCGTTACCCTGCCCTGCGGGAAATTGTAGGTGCGAATGCGTTCAGAGCGATCGCCGCTGCCGACCAAATTACGCCGGGTGCTGGCTTCTTCAGATGCACGTTTATCCTGCTCAATTTGGTTAAGTCTGGCCTGTAATACCGACATAGCCTTAGCGCGGTTCTTGTGCTGCGAACGTTCATCCTGACACTCCACCACCAAGCCAGTTGGTAAGTGGGTAATACGAATAGCCGAATCGGTTTTGTTAACGTGCTGACCACCGGCTCCGCTGGCTCTGAAGGTATCAATCTTCAGCTCTGCCGGGTTAATAGTAATGGCTTCTGACTCAGGTAACTCGGGCAACACAGCCACCGTACAGGCCGAAGTATGAATACGCCCCTGAGATTCGGTTTCAGGCACACGCTGTACACGGTGGCCACCTGACTCAAACTTAAGTACACCGTATGCCCCGTCGCCTATAACATTAGCAATGACTTCTTTGTAACCGCCATGCTCACCTTCGTTAGCACTGACAATCTCTACCCGCCAGCGACGCCCTTCGGCATAACGGCAGTACATGCGGAACAGGTCACCGGCAAAAATCGCCGCTTCATCACCGCCGGCGCCGGCGCGAATTTCCAAAAAGCAGTTACGCTCATCGTTGGGGTCTTTGGGAAGCAGCAGCAGTTGTAATTCGGTTTCCAGGCTGGCCAGACTTTGCTTAGCCGCTTTAATTTCTTCCTCCGCCATCTCACGCATCTCGGCGTCATCTTCCTTAAGCATTTCCTGGGCGCTTTGCATATCGTCCTGGGCCTGGCGGAAGGCACGGAAGCATTTCACTAATTCTTCCAGTTGCGCGTATTCCTTGGACAAGTTGCGGAACTTTTCTTGATTGGAAATGATACTGGCTTCGCCCAACAGCGCTTGAACTTCTTCAAAACGCTCCATCAGGGATTCCAGTTTTGCTAATACGGATGGTTTCATAATGTTTTAATTTTCCTAGATCTTTTCCAATCCCAAGGCCCGTTGCAACAGGCTGAGGCTGTTATTGTCCTGACTAAGGGCGGCCTCTTTAATGGCTTGGGTAGGCGCATGGATCAAGCTGTTGGTCAGCTTATTGGCCAGCTCAACAATTACCTCCTCAGGGTTCTTGCCATCCGCCAACTGTTTGAGCGCCCGCTCTTGTAACTTTTGCTTATTCGCTTCACTTTGCGCACGGTAGTCCCGCACCAAATCCATGGACGCCTGTGCGTCATGCCACTGGACAAAATCACGTACGGCAACATCAATCATGGCTTCGGCTTTTTCTGCCGCACTTTGCCTGGACGCCAAATTCTGCTGCACGATTTGCTGCAAATCATCCACGGTATAAAGGTAGGCATCGTCCAATTCGGCGACTTCAGCCTCTATATCCCGGGGAACAGCCAAATCGACTAAAAACATGGGCTGATGACGACGATTTTTTAATGCCCGTTCAACCACCCCTTTACCCAAAATAGGCAATTGGCTGGCAGTAGAACTGATGACCATATCGGCTTCGGCTAGATGCTCGGGGATCTGCGCCAGGGTTAGCACTTTTGCGCCAAGAGGGGCCGCCAGTTCCTGTGCTCTTGCCAACGTTCGGTTGGCCACCATCATGCTCTGTACCTTTTGCTCACTAAGATGCCGGGCCACCAACTCGATGGTTTCTCCTGCACCAATCAACAGTACATTGATTTTGTCCAGTGATGAGAATATGTGTTTGGCCAGTTGCACTGAGGCATACGCCACCGACACCGCATTGGCGCCGATGTCCGTATCAGACCTAACTTTCTTGGCTACCGAGAAAGTTTGCTGGAACAACCGTTCAAAACGGCTTCCCACCATGCCACTGTCTTTGGCACAAACAAAAGCCTGCTTAACCTGCCCCAGAATCTGAGGCTCCCCCAGTACCAGAGAATCCAGACCACTGGCTACCCGCATCAAATGGCGAATGGCATCCTGCTCTTCATATATATAGCTGTTGGATTGCAAGGTATGTTGCTCAACGCTATGAAATTGCGCCAACCAGGCCATTAACGCCGGATGGGTGAGATTTTCCGATTGGGTATAGATTTCCGTTCGGTTGCAGGTGGAGAGAATCACGGATTCCTGGCTGCCCAGTTCACTTTGTAAGGACAACAAAGCTTCCAGCTGCGCATCGGCCGAAAACGCCACTTTCTCTCGGACTTCCACAGGAGCCGTGTTGTGATTGATACCGAGTGCGAGTAAGGCCATGTGGTTGTCGAGTTATTTCAGATATGCCAAGGATTACGGCGTCGCATTGTACGCAAAAGCCAAACCTATTGAAAGCGTCCGGCATTTTGTGTTCCCATAGCCGCCATTCAAGCTTTGGATACACATCATGCCTTTCACCCGTATGCGCCTGTTTGGCTACCTGTTGATCGTTAGCTTACTCAGCGCCTGCGCAACCCCCCCCACAGTGGAATATTCGGTTAACGCCCGTCAGCACCAGCAACAATTAGCACAACTTCAGAATTGGCGTATCAACGGCAAGCTCGCCTATCGGGGTGAGAAAGAGCGCTTCAGCGCCACACTCAACTGGCAACAACAGCGTGAAGACTATTCGCTGGGTCTGAGCAGCTTTATCGGCACCCGTATACTGACGCTGCAAAGGTCTGATGAGCAAATTAGCCTTGAGTACGAAGATCGTACTTATCAGCACCATGACGCCAGTGCCTTGCTGTATGACCTGACAGGTTGGTCCATTCCAGTTGAGCAAATTCCGGCTTGGCTAAAGGGTCAGGTATCAGCTAATAACCAGGCTATATTTGCTGAAAATGGTTTACTACAACAAATACGCACCAAGGAAGGCTGGCTAGTGAATCTGAGTGATTATCGGCAAACCCAGAACTACATTCTGCCCTATCAGCTAGAACTGAAAACCCCCAGTGATTTGATAAAAATTCGAGTAGATAAATGGCTAGTGAACTAACGTGGTGGCCGTCCGTGGCCAAACTCAACTTGTTTTTGCATATCACCGGACGACGGGAAGACGGATATCATAATCTTCAGAGCCTTTTCCAATTACTGGATTGCGGGGACAGGCTGGCCTTCGAGCCCACAGAAGATCATCAAATCGCCTTGATGACGCCTTTGGTCGGTGTGCCCGATGAAGATAATCTCATCGTTAAGGCCGCCAGATTGCTGCAGCCCTTCGCTGCCGACAATGCGGGTTGCAAAATCTGGTTGGATAAACGCTTACCTATGGGGGGCGGTATTGGCGGTGGTTCCTCCAATGCGGCCACCACCTTGCTGGTGTTAAATAGTCTGTGGCAATGCAATCTCTCGTTGCAAAAGCTTGAACAACTTGGCTTACAACTTGGCGCAGATGTCCCAGTGTTTGTGCATGGCCGCACAACCTTTGCCAGTGGCGTCGGCGAGCAGTTTGTCGATGCACCGCAACCACAACATTGGTTCTTAGTCGCCACGCCGGGTGTACATATCGCAACCGCCGATATCTTTCGCCATCCTGAGCTGCCCAGACAAACACCAGTCATGAATTGGCAGGATTATACTTTTGACAACACAACCAATGACTGCCAGGAATTGGTCTGTCGATACCATCCGAAAGTTGCAAAGCTATTACACTGGTTGTTAGAATACGCGCCGTCGCGAATGACGGGCACGGGTTCCAGTGTCTTTGCCGTTTTTGCAGACCAATCACAGGCATTAAAGGTGCTCGATACCTTGCCTGATGAGTTTATGGGGTTTGTCGCTCAAGGGGTCAACATCTCTCCTCTGCACAGTCAACTTGAGCAGCGCAAAACGGACTAGACTAGATAAACGTTCCTATTGCCATACAGAAGAATGGGGTCAGGGTAAAATTACACAGCCGGGATTTTCAATAAACACCTGTGAATGCGTTAATTTTACCCTGACCCCATTTTTTTGAACCTTGTAATTGATAGCCTACTGAGGATCCTACTGTGCCGGATATGAAGCTATTTGCTGGAAACGCCATTCCAGAACTCGCCCAGAAAGTCGCCGATCGACTCTACACCAAACTGGGCCATGCCAGTGTAGGACGATTCAGCGACGGCGAAATCAGCGTCGAAATTCATGAAAATGTACGCGGCTCTGATGTCTTTATTATCCAGTCGACCTGCGCCCCGACCAATGACAATCTAATGGAATTGATCGTGATGATCGATGCCCTACGTCGTGCATCGGCAGGCCGTATTACGGCAGTACTGCCCTACTTTGGTTATGCCCGTCAGGACCGCCGTGTTCGCAGCGCCCGCGTACCTATCACAGCAAAAGTAGTGGCGGATTTTCTGTCTAACGTTGGTGTTGACCGCGTACTGACCGTTGACCTGCACGCCGAGCAGATTCAGGGCTTCTTTGATGTACCAGTGGATAATGCCTTCGGCACGCCGATTCTGTTGGAGGATATGCGCCAGCGTCAGTTTGACAACCCTGTGGTCGTGTCTCCTGATATCGGTGGTGTAGTCCGTGCCCGCGCCCTGGCCAAAGTAATGAACGATCTGGACTTGGCCATTATCGACAAACGTCGCCCTAAGGCTAACGTCTCTCAGGTTATGCACATTATTGGTGACGTGCAGGATCGCGACTGCATCATTGTAGACGACATGATTGATACCGGCGGCACTTTGTGTAAAGCAGCGCTGGCGTTAAAAGAGCACGGCGCTAAGCGAGTTTTCGCTTACGCTACCCACGCGATTTTCTCCGGGAATGCTGCGCAAAATCTTAAAGAGTCTGTCATTGACGAGATTGTTGTAACCGACAGTATCCCGCTGTCTGCCGAAATTCAGGCATTAGACAAGGTTAAGCAACTAAGCTTGTCGAACATGCTCGCAGAAGCGATTCGTCGGGTAAGCAACGAAGAATCCATCTCGGCTATGTTCGAATACTAGTCTGAATGCGTTTCAAAAAGCCGCTCTAGTACAGCGGCTTTTTTATTTTAGGGGTAGCCCCGTATTCTAACGACTTGATTCAGACTGGATTCAGCCCTACCTTGGACAATAATGCTACAGCTTTTACAAGGATGCTTATGCGCGCTCTACCCGCTTTATTATTAATCGGCCTGATGGCAGGCTGTCAGACCGAAAGTCAAACCACTGCCGCCACTATCAAGCAGGAGCCAGCCATGTCATCCAAAGATGAAAAACAAACCAGTTTGGTGTTTCAGGGCACGGTCAAATACAAAAGCTTTGAAGGCGGCTTTTACGCTATTGATGCGCAAAATGGTGAGAAGTATCACCCAATGGGACTGGCTAAAGAATACCGTCGTGATGGCCTGATTGTCGCGGTAGAAGCCCAAGCCATAACAGACCTAATGACTATCCAACAATATGGTACGCCGATTAAAATTCTGTCTATTCGGATTATTGACGACACTCAGGTAAGCCAAAAAGGCAACGAGCAGTAATCCAAGGTTAGACCGGACAATAAATCATCGGCGACTCAATAGCTAACGTCTTGTGTCACCCCGCCCCCGGTGTTAGAATTCGCCGCCCTTTTTTGAAGGGTAGATAATTCTTGTGGGATTTTGGTCGCGAAATCTCACCTACTTAATATTTTGGAGTAAATTATGTCTGAAGCGATTTTTAATCTGGATGCAGAAGTCCGCACAGACCTGGGGAAAGGTGCGAGCCGCCGCCTGCGTCGTGAAGACAAAGTACCTGCAATCCTGTACGGTGCCGGTGAAGAGCCAGTATCTCTGACTCTTGAGCACAACAAAGTACTGCAAGCTCAGGAATTCGAAGCTTTCTACAGCCACGTTCTGACTCTGAACATCGCTGGTAAAAAAGTAGAAGCCCTGGTTAAAGACATGCAGCGTCACCCATTCAAGCCAAAAGTGACTCACATCGACTTTTTGCGCGTTGATGCTAAGCAAGCTTTGACTACTCACGTACCTTTGCACTTCATCAACGAAGATTCAGCTCCAGCTATCAAGACCCAAGGTGGTCACGCAGAGCACCACGTTGCTGACGTAGCAATCAGCTGTCTGCCAGCTAACCTGCCTGAGTTCATCGAGGTAGATCTGACTGCTGTTGAACTGGGTCAAACCCTGCACTTGTCTGACCTGAAACTGCCTAAGGGTGTAACCCTGGTAGAGCTGGCCAAAGGTGCCGATCACGACCAAGCTGTTGTGACCATCAAGGCTGCTAAAGGCGGCGCTGCTGCTGGTGAGGACGAAGCCAAGTCTGAGGAATAATCCTCTTGGCTGATATCCAGCTGATCGTGGGCCTGGGAAATCCGGGCCCCGAGTACGAAAAAACCAGGCACAATGCAGGTGCCTGGTTTGTTACTGCCCTCGCCCGCCAATATGGCATATCCCTGAGTCTGGATAATAAATTCTCTGGCCTTACCGGACGCGGCAACATTGCCGGTCACGACGTGCGCCTGCTTATTCCCATGACATTTATGAACCGCAGCGGTCAAGCTGTGGGAGCCATGACGAACTTCTACCGTATTGAACCTGCCAACCTACTGGTGGCGTTTGACGAATTGGATTTACCTCCTGGTATTGTCAAACTCAAAACCGGTGGCAGCTCTAGTCAAAACGGTATTCGGGATATCGTCGCCAAAATGGGCAACAATAAAGATTTTCACCGTTTGCGGATTGGTATTGGTCACCCGGGAGACAAAAATAAGGTCACCGGGCACGTGCTGGGTAAAGCACGTGCAGAAGAGCAGCAATTGATCGATGCGGCTATCGACGAAGCCATTCGTTGCACGGAAATACTATTAAAAGACGGGATGACTAAGGCGATGAATCGCCTGCATTCGTTTAAAGCGGAATAACTTGAGGAATCACCATGGGTTTTAAATGTGGCATCGTTGGCTTACCCAACGTCGGTAAATCTACCCTGTTCAATGCGCTGACTAAAGCTGGCATTGAAGCGGCCAATTTCCCGTTTTGTACCATCGAACCCAACACTGGGGTGGTACCTGTACCAGATACACGTTTGGACGACTTGGCCAAAATAGTCAATCCGCAGCGCGTCATCCCGACCACCATGGAATTCGTCGATATCGCCGGTTTAGTTGAAGGCGCGTCCAAAGGTGAAGGATTGGGTAACAAATTCCTGGCTAACATCCGTGAAACCGATGCCATTGGCCATGTCGTGCGTTGTTTTGATAATGACAATATCGTGCACGTTGCCGGTAAAGTTGACCCGGCCGGTGATATTGATGTGATCAACACCGAATTAGCCCTGTCCGATCTGGAAACCTGTGAAAAAGCACTGTTGCGCGTAGGTAAGCGCGCCAAAGGTGGTGATAAAGACGCCAAATTTGAGATGCAGGTGCTGGAGAAAATTAAGCCCCACCTGGACGAAGGCAAAATGCTGCGTATGGTTGCGCTGGAAAAAGAAGAACTGGCAGCCATTGCCTATATGAATTTCCTGACCCTCAAACCCACCATGTATATTGCCAATGTGAATGACGATGGTTTTGAGAATAACCCTTACTTGGACAAGGTGCGTGACATTGCTGCGGCGGAGAATGCCGTAGTGGTTGCAGTATGTGCGGCTATTGAGTCCGAAATTGCCGAACTGGAAGACGATGAGCGCGCTGAGTTTATGGCTGATATGGGTCTGGAAGAGCCAGGGCTTAACCGTGTGATCCGTGCCGGTTACAGCTTGCTCAGCCTCAACACTTACTTTACTGCCGGTGTAAAAGAAGTCCGTGCCTGGACCTTCCCTATCGGTTCAACCGCGCCTCAAGCAGCGGGTAAAATCCACACCGACTTTGAGAAAGGCTTTATTCGCGCCGAAGTCTTTGGCTTTGATCACTTTGTTGAATTCAAAGGCGAAGCCGGTGCCAAAGATGCCGGTAAGTGGCGTTTGGAAGGTAAGGACTACATCGTCAAAGACGGTGATGTTATCCACTTCCGTTTCAACGTTTAAGACGAAAAGAGCCCGGTTTACCCGGGCTTTTTTATTGCCGCAAATTTACGTTGTGCCGGATCCAGACACAGATCTCTATGTGCGACGTTATTTTTTTATAAATTTAGCCGATGCACAGTAGATATGGGCGTTCCAACCGGCGAATTTTTCTCCACTTAGTATTAACAGCCCTACTCTTGCAGGATAATTATGTCCGGCCATTGGTACCCATTCCCCTGTTTAATTACTTAAAACTCTGTTGATTTCGCTGATATTTTCATCGTTATGCAGTGATTTCCCATCAATCTGAACAGATACTGAGCATTCGATACAAAGCTGTCAAAAAAGGGGTTGACGCTAAAAGGGAGGATCAGCATAATACGCGCCACTCAAGACGAGTACCGAAGATGGCTACGTAGCTCAGCTGGTTAGAGCACAGCACTCAT
>NZ_JAFKCS010000270.1 GCF_017255015.1 Bowmanella yangjiangensis
CTTGAGCGCCTTGTAGCGTTCGCGCAGCGCGCCGATCTCGGCATTCTTGTCCGTCTGCAGACGCTGCAGTTCGGCCAGGCGCGGCGGCAGCCCGGCGAGTTGCCCGCCCAGCGCCTCACGGCGCTGCGCCAGTTGCTGCAAGCGGTCGAACACACGGCTGCGCGCCTGCTGGCCCTGCACCTCCTGCCACAGCCCCGCCTCTCCCGCCGCGCCCAGCAGGTCCTGCACGCTGGCCTGCTGCTGCGCCTCGGCAGCGCGCGCCTGCTCCAGCTGCTGTTGCAGCGTGGTCAGACGCGCCCCCTGCGCCTCACGCTGGCGCTGCAGCGCGGCGAGCTGCGTGGCGGATTCGCTCAGCCGCGCCTGCGCCGCCTGCACGCCCTGCTCGCCCCTGGAACGTTGGGTGAAGCGCTCGTCCCAGCCGCTGAGCAGCTCGCCCAGGCGCGCATGCTGGCTGCGCTCGCCCAGCCAGGCCTGCACCTCGGCATACTGCTGCTGCAGTTGCGTCAGCGCGGCCTGACGCTGGGCACAACCGTGCGCGGCATAACGGCTGGCCTGCCACAGCGCCAGCCGCTCACGCTCGGCGCAGGCCTGCATCCGTTCGCGCAGCGCGAGCAGGTCGTGCTCGGCCTGCTCGCGCTCCTGCCGCGCCTGCTGCCAGGCCTGGTGCAGGGGCAGCAGGCGCGAGGCCGGCTCGCTGGTAGCCAGGCGCTGCAGCTCATCACCCGCGTCGGCCTGGCGCTGCCGGGCCTGTTGCACGGCGTGCGCCGCCTCGGCGGCCTGCTGCTCGGCCTCGCTGACCCGCTCGATCACCTGGTTCTGCAGCTCCAACAGGTGCTGGCGCAGGCGCTGGAAGGCTTCGCTGAAGGGGTCGTAGGTGGCCAGGCCATGGGGCGACTGACCGGCGGGTGTGCCGGCACTGGCGGCCTGCATCATCTGCTGGTGCAGCACGGCCGCCTGTTCGAGGCCACGGCTGTAGCGCTTGCCCAGGTTGGCGGCGAGGCCTCGGTCCAGGGTGGCCACGAAGCCCTCACGGCTGCTGGCGAGCTGTTCCGGCTTGGGCGTATCGCCGATC
>NZ_JAFKCS010000271.1 GCF_017255015.1 Bowmanella yangjiangensis
TCCGACGATCGTATAGAGATTCGTGTTGGCCACGACCTGTTGCTGGGGGCGCTGCCGATAGTCTCGATTGGCCTGGTAGCGCATCACGGTCAGGTTCCCTCCGTCGACATCAAACATGACATCCACACCTTGGGCACAGCTAAGGGACAAGAATTCGACGCGATTCGCCCAGGGAAAGGCAATGTGATCCAGCCAACCCATTTCCATGGCGCCGTCGCCTATGTTGCCGAAGATTGCAGCGCGGGTAGCCACAGCACCGTTCAATTGCTGAATCAGGTTCTGGAATGCATTCTGGTGAGAGTTGGCGGAATAGTCGTTCTGGTAAAAGCCATTGATATGGCCGGCGAAGATACGGTTGCCCGGTAATTGGCAAATGACACCCAGGCACGAGTCCACATGGGGAAAGATCACGTGATGGCCGAGTCCCTGTCGGATGGTGAACGTCCAGTCGTAGTAGTCGGTGCCAATATTCTGATGTTGCGGCTCCACACAGTAGAAAAACATGAGTCATTCCTTTGAGAGTCGGTATTCGCTTTGGCGGGGGGACAACGGGGGTATCAGTCAGCGGCCTATCATTTGAACTTCCCGCCTTTCTCGTGGGTCGAGGCCTTGTTGTCGCTGACCCACATATCCATTTCGCTCTCGTCCCCATAAGTGTAGGTGTACATCATCACGGAATCCCCCACGTAGGAAAAGGTGTCGGATTCATTTTTGGTAATTGAATGTAAGTGTGCCAATAAATAACTTCACCCCTTTTCGAGCAGGTTCGCTTGCCAAAAACAAGTCCACCTACATTGCTGAGATCCATTTTACGGAACGGCATTAGTTTGAGGAGACAAATATATCTGCGGCCAGCTTTTCCTTGGCAACATCATGACTGCTTAGTCTCCTGATGCCATATAAATCTCTATCTGGCCTTGGGTAAGGGTCAAAGACATTGTATGAAATTTGCTTCGTTATCGGATCAACGAAAACATCAGTAATGACCACTGAGTGACTGATCAATACTGAATTTCCTGGAGGTTGGCAGGTTGCCAGTATCATTCCGCCTTTAAGCGCAGCCTCCAATTC
>NZ_JAFKCS010000272.1 GCF_017255015.1 Bowmanella yangjiangensis
CGGACGACTGGTACGTGCAAACGGCCAAGCGCGTGTTCCTCCCGGAGATCTATCGCCAGGCCGCCGCCGAGCTGATCGCCGAAGGCCACGCGCAGGCCAGCGATTTCCCGCCGGCCGATGAGGATGGCTTTCGTGAACCGCTGGCCGACACCATCGACGGCGTGGTCTACGACGGCCATCAGCCCAACGCCTACCTGCAGCAGTTCAGCATCGGCCTGAAAGGCGACCGCACGCTCTAAGCCACCAGCGGCCGCGCCTGGTCGCGGCCTCAACCGACCCGAGGACAGGACGATGAGCAACCCGAACGTCGCCACTCCGATTCAGCAGACCCTCAAGACGGCGCGTCACAGCGCCTTGCTCAAGCGCCTGGCCAGCAGCCTGATCCTGCCGGCACTAGGCATCGCTCTGTTCCTGCTGTGCTGGCAGGGGCTGGCCAATCACATCCAGACCAGCCTGGGGCAGTTTCCCGGCCCGTTGCAGGTCAGCGAGCAGTTCTCCGGGCTGATCGCCGCCCATCAGCGCGAGCAGGAGAAGGCGGCCGCGTTCTACCAGCGCCAGGACGAACGCAACGCCAGGCTGCTGGCCAGCAATCCGGCCGCCGAGGTGAAGATCCGCCCCTACACCGGCAAGCCGACCTTCATCCAGCAGATCTTCACCAGTCTCTATACCGTGGCGGCCGGGTTCGTCATCGCCTCGCTGGTGGCCATCCCCCTAGGCATCGTCTGCGGTCTCAGCAAATCGCTGTACAGCGCGCTCAACCCGCTGATCCAGGTGTTCAAGCCGGTATCGCCACTGGCCTGGCTGCCGTTGGTGACCATGCTGGTCAGCGCCTTGTATGTCAGTGACGATCCGCTGTTCGCCAAGTCGTTCCTGACCTCGGCCTTCACCGTCGCGCTGTGCTGCCTGTGGCCGACGGTGATCAACACCACGGTGGGCGTGGCCGGCATCGACAAGGACCTCAACAACGTCAGCAAGGTGCTGCGCCTGTCGCCGCTCAGCCATGTGCGGCGCATCGTTCTGCCAGCGGCGCTGCCGATGATCTTCACCGGTCTGCGCCTGTCGCTCGCCA
>NZ_JAFKCS010000273.1 GCF_017255015.1 Bowmanella yangjiangensis
TTCAGGACGGCCAGCGCGAGGCGCTGAAGAGCCTGCTGAACGAACTGCACCGGCGTGAACCGACACTCAAGTTGTTCTTCAACCGTGGTTTCGACGTGCTGCCAGAGCTGCCGGGCGTTGCCGCCGCAGTCGCCGTCGAGTCCCTCTATGCCGGGTGGGATGCGGGCGGTGGTTACAAGTCGGTGTCGCAGAGCGATCGTGACTGGTTGCAGCTGCACCTCGACAAGGTGCGGGCCCAGGGCATTCCGGTGGTGGCGATCGAGTATCTGCCGCCAGAGCAGCGCGAACAGGCGCGCCAGCTGGCTGCGCGGCTGACCGAGGAAGGCTTCATCCCCTACGTGACCTCCCCTGCGCTGAATGCCATGGGCATCAGCGGCGTGGAGGTCCAGCCCCGGCGTATCGCCCTGGTCTACGATACGCGCGAGGGCGAGCTCGAAGACAATCCGGGGCACGTGCACCTTGGCGGCCTGCTCGAATACCTGGGGTACCGGGTCGACTACTGGCCGGCCGATACCACGCTGCCGCAGCGCCCGCTGAAAGGGCTCTACGCGGGCATCGTGGTGTGGATGACCAGCGGCTCGCCGGTGGATCGCGATTACTTCGAGAACTGGCTGGGCCAGCGCCTCGACGAGCAGGTGCCGCTCGCCTTCCTGGGCGGGATGCCCACCGAGAACGACAGCCTGCTGGATCGCCTGGGCATCCGCACGCGTTCGCAGGCGGTCGGCAAGGATGCCGTGCTGCTGTCCCACGACGCCACGCTGGTCGGCGGGTTCGAAGCGCCTTTGCGTCTGCGCACGCGGGACGTGCCGGCGCTGACCGTGACCGCGCCCGAGCGTACCCAGGCAGCGTTGTCCCTGGAGAGCGACGAACGTGTCTATGTGCCGGTGGCCACCGGGGACTGGGGCGGCTACGCGATGGCGCCCTATGTATTCGAGGAGGGGCTCGATCATCGGCGCTGGGTACTCGATCCGTTCGCTTTCATCACCCGTGCCTTCAAGCTGCCGGCGTTGCCGCGCCCCGATACCACCACGGAAAACGGCCGGCGCATCGCCACCGTGCACCT
>NZ_JAFKCS010000274.1 GCF_017255015.1 Bowmanella yangjiangensis
CGGCAAGACCAGAACCCCGCGCACTGCGCGGGGTTTTCGTTTCAGCCGGAGGAAACCTCCGGATTGGCGGAAGGCTGCTCGACGGCCGGCTCCGCAGCCTGCGGCAGATTCTCGGGGGCGACCTGTTCGAGCAGCGATTCGGGCCAGCGCGCGAAACGCAGCCCGGTGATGCGGTTGAGCCGCTCCAGCGCGTCCTGCGGGTCGCGTCGATGGAGATGGATTACTTTGTTTCTGCCAGTCATTCCTGCATGCGTCCTTAGCGATCCCTGCCCTGCTGGCAGTTCGATAGCAACTGAAACTGCCGTTGCCAGAAACATGCCAGCCCTGTGTATCACGCCGTTACTCGGCGTCACGCCTGCTGCACTGATGAAAGCACGGAGTAGTGACGCCGCAAACTGACGTTTTTTGTCACCTGCCATCCCTGGCGGTGACCCTTCGGGCCGTCGCTACGCGACGTCAAGCATTTCTCCCGGAAATCCTTTGTCACCTGCCATCCCTGGCGGTGACCCTCCGGGCCGTCGCTACGCGACGTCAAGCATTTCTCCCGGAAATCCTTTGTCACCTGCCATCCCCGGCGGTGACCCTTCGGGCCGTCGCTACGTGACAGCGTGCGCTCAATCCTTGCCCGGTAACCAGAGCGCCAGGCTGATACCGAACTGTTCTTCGCGCTCATTCTGCAGGTGCTCGAGGCCCTTGCACAGGCTCGGGTACCAGGGCTCGTCGAGCTGCGCGGGCAGCTGCGAGACGTTCGGCAACGGCCACGGGCTGAGTTCCAGCAACTGATGCAGGGTGAAGTTGTGCAGGTCCCGGCACAGTACCCAGCCCGCATTACCGACCTTGCATGCCAGGCGCTCGCGCTCGAGAAAGCTCAGCACCTCGGCCCACTGGTCCTCCGGCAAGCGCCAGCCGGCGCGCTGCAGGTCGCCGTGGTGCAGCGCTTCGCCCTTCTGCTGACGCTTCAACAGCAAGCGCAGGATCACCAGCAGGATCAGCGCCTTGGCGATCGGTTCACGCCGCCAGTGGCGAGGCTGCGACAGGCCGTACACCAGCTCGGCACCCAACA
>NZ_JAFKCS010000275.1 GCF_017255015.1 Bowmanella yangjiangensis
CAGTACGCTGAAAGGCTGTTCTATGTCGTGAGTGACTTCGAAGTAGCCTTCGCTACCGCTACTGAGCCAGGCACTGCGGTGGTCGCGAAAGATGGCGAAGATCAGTCTGCTGTCGCTGTTCAGTTGAGCGTGCGAGCCGTCTGCCAGGATGACCTTGCGCGGGGCTTCCTGAGCTGCGTAGTAACCAACCTGCGCTGGCAGCAGGCCTGCCGCCCAGCCGCCCATCCAGATAGTCACTCCTCCCAGCATGGCGGCAGCAGCAATCCTGGTCGCGCGCCAGGGGGTTCGTTGGCGGCGAGGGCGAGTTGTCGTGTTGCTGGGCGTGGAGGCGTGGGTTGGGTGTAGTTGATCGGCCAGCCGCCAGATCGCCAGCATGGCGTCGTACTCGTGCTGGTGGTCGGGGGTAGTGGCTATCCAGCGAGCGAAGGCCTGGCGCTCCTCGGCAGTGCAGTCCATGTCATGCAGACGCGCGCACCAGTATGCCGCCTCGGCGCTGAGGCGCTCGTCTTCGTCGGTGGATTGCGGCTCGATCATTCGGGCGTCCCAGGCTTTTGCGAGGCTTTCATTTGCACAAAATGCGAGTGATTATAAGTATCGCTGACCGGGGCTGTCAGCAAGTGTCTGTTGTCGTGACACATCAGGAACCTGCACGGGGCGGTTCCTTCGGGGGCTTAGAGAGTGTCGTGATACACCATTACCAAGAATTGGTCCGTTACCTCAGTCGTACGCTTGGTGATCGCCAGGCGGCTGCAGATGTGGCTCAGGAAAGCGTCTTGCGCCTGCTCGAGCGTAAGTCCTTGGCTGCCATCGAGCAGCCGCGCGCGTTTCTTTTTCGTACCGCGATCAACCTGAGTGTCGACCGATACCGGCGGGCGCAGGTGCGCGCCGACGAGCCGCTCGAGTCTCTGGGGCATGAAGAGCTCGACGACACCTGTGATCCACAGGTTCAGGCCTGCCAGGCGCAGCAGTTGCGCCTGCTGAAGAGGGCGTTGGACGAACTGCCACCGGTTTGTCGCCAGGCATTCCTGATGCGCAAGGTAGAGGGCTGTTCTCATGCCGAGAT
>NZ_JAFKCS010000276.1 GCF_017255015.1 Bowmanella yangjiangensis
GCCCGACTGCAAGCCAGCGACCCGATCGTTGATCGAGTCTCTTGCCGTCAACACAAGCACCGGTATGTGGAAGTTGCGACTTCTCAACCGCCGCAACAGCATGAGTCCGTCCTGGTCAGGCAACCCCAGGTCCAGAATCAACAGATCGAACTCTGCAGCCGCTAATGCAGACTCGGTAGCGGATGCGGTGGTGACATGACTGACAGTGAAACCTTGAACGGACAGGCCGGCAGACACGCCTTCGGCGATAAGACTGTCGTCTTCGGTTAACAGTATGCGCATGATCCCTCCCCCCGTTGTCACGGCGAAGCATACATTGCCAACATTAAGATCGAATTAAGATTTCGAGCGTTATCTCGCCGTTTATTGTCAACGTCTTAATCGTGGATTAACTCGCTGGCGCGATGATGATTCCACCCTGAATCAACATGGACATTACCAATGAAATTCCTCTTCCTCGCTGCAATATCGGCACTGTTGTCTGCCTGTGCGACCCAGATACCGTCGGCCAATGACTCCACGGCAATCATCACGTTTCAGAACAGCGCCGGTGATCTTCTGATGGCAAACAAAGTCAATGGAGTCAGCGTCGACAATGGGCGCTACTTCAGTGTTTCACCGGGAAACAACAAACTGGAGGTATTGATTACATCGGGAACGGGGCAAGAAAGCAGTTACGCTATGTTCGCAACTCTCGAGTATTCTGATTTTGCTGCGGACAATACATACGAAATGAGGATAATGGACAAAGGTTTTCAAAAGAGCCTGCAACTGATCGACCGTACCGGTTCGCTATTGAGTGAACGCGCGCTGTAAGAAATAGCGGCATCGTTTTAGACATTGACCGCCATAAGGCGGTCAATGTGTCTCTTGTATTCATACCCGGCAAGAACGCTGCGTGACACTGGCACGCAGCGGCGCGTCAAGAACCGCTCAAGTCGGCAATACACCGCGCTGACGTGACAGCGTCAGCGCCAGGTCCTCGATCATGTCTTCCTGTCCACCAACGGTGCCACGCTTGCCCAGTTCGACCAGCAGCTCACGGGCCTCCTGATTGATCGC
>NZ_JAFKCS010000277.1 GCF_017255015.1 Bowmanella yangjiangensis
GCTGAGTATTTTCGTTTCGGCGATGGCATAGGCTCTTCTGCAGACGGGGTCGGTGCGCCGCGATTTTACCCGAGCGGCCTGCCCGCAAAGGGAACGGATTCATGTTCACCCAGGCGCTTTCGACTTATGCTCGCGCCTCGGCGGCTCGATGTCGTAGCGGCAGGCAGCCACACTCCAGGCAAGTTGCAGGGGTCGCCGGCCAGCGCGCCGACGATACAGGAGGGAATGAGCAGCCCCCTTCGGCAGTGTTGCCGTCCATCTGCTCGGGCCGCAGTAGCGACTCGCCGAATCTGGCTGAAAGGACTCCCATGCTGCGAAAGTCATTGCTGATTGCATCCATCCCGCTGCTGCTCACAGGCTGCGAAACGCTGCTGCAAGGCGCCATGAGCATGGGCTGTGCGCTGAATGCCGGGCCGGTGCTGCACCCTGAAAGCCTGCCGGCAGGTCGAATGGGCGAGGCCTACAGCGTCAGGCTCGCGGTCAGCGACGCTCCGGCGCCGGTGCTTGGCATCTACGTGAACGATTCGCAGCCCCTGCCGCCGGGCCTGCGCATCGAGCACCAGGAGCGTGACGACCATGGCTGGATCAGCGGCACGCCGACCCGCCCGGGCAGCTACGAGGTTCATCTCGTCGCCCTCACCTATGGCACGCAGTGCGCCGGCCGACGCGCCGAGCGCACCTACAGGCTGCAGATCGCCGAGTAACGCCGCTCACCGCCACGTGAGCGGCCGTAGCCGGAGACGATTGGCGCAGCCCATCGACCGAACCCGCCTGCACGGCTGGCCTCATACGCCTCGTGCAACAACGCCATGACACGTGCAGCGTTCTCTACAATGCTCTGCGCTTGCTCGCGGTGTGGGGCATGCCGAAGGGCTTTCAGCGCAAAAATGAATCGATCCAGAGCTGGCTGGTCTTGCGGCCAAACCGCGAAGCGTTGAGCCTACTGGTGGATATCGCTTTCGATGTCTGAAAAATTGCTGATCTTCACTGAACCATCGGGAAACCGGGCAACGACATCCAGTTGACCGCCCATGGCTTCGATGTGGCTACGCAATGTGG
>NZ_JAFKCS010000278.1 GCF_017255015.1 Bowmanella yangjiangensis
GCACGGTACGGCAGAGTTATATCTACAGACCCGTGATTACAGGCTTACAAATGTCTGCTTGATTCCATTCAGCTCGGCTGCCTGCGTACTCGTGAAGCCCAGATTGTGGTGCAACCTCGTTGGCCCTAGCACCTCTGCCAGATCGGTATCGGTACTCATGTTGCCGATCTCGGCAAATCCTTCTCGGTGGACGGCTACTTTGCTGGCATCTGCCTGGACGCCGGGCTTCTGGTGAGCAGCGAGTCTGAGGGCGAACTTGAGGAGCGGATCCTGGCTGAACGTGATTTTCACGATTATGCCCTCAGCATCCGTGGCGTTCGCGTTGCCGAATGCGGAAACTTTTCGCAGAGAAGACGACATCCAGTACCGATAATGATCGGTATTGATATGGTTGAACGTGCCCTGGAATGGATTGGAGAGATTCTTAACCGCGTCCCACTCCCCTTGGCTCATCTTGCGGTAGTAGACGCAGGGCTGAATCACGTCCTGCGAGATGAATATGCGAGTCTTGAAGGCGGCGTGATCGAAGCCCTGAAGCTTGTGGGGTGATGAGAGGATTGTGGTAAGCGCCGTATCGACACTCTTGCGAATCCAGGGCTCGCCAAGGGCCTCCCAGATGACGTCCTTTTTCAGCTTGAGCGGATCCTGGATTCCTGGGAACTGGTTGAAGTAGCCTCTCTTGACGAGCTCGTGCGGAGCCCAATACTTTGCGTGCGGAGGGAGTTCCGCGAAGGTGTCTGGAGCACACTTCGACAAGTGCCGGTAAAGAAAGCTCGGGGCGATTTCGATCCCACACTTCTTGCATCCAGGCATAACATCCTCCGGCGAAGGTCATTCAACGAACCACAACGAAGATATAGCAGATCCTCTTTTGTGATGGCTATCCGGGCTACTTTCTTGCTGCTGGAGTGAGCCCTCTGCTGTTGTGTTGTTCCTGATATCGGTTCCGCCCTTACGGCGGGTCACTTCTGGCAAACGCCCGGATGGCCGGCCCCGCCAAAAGTAACCAAGAGGTCTTTGCCCCTGACATCCGGCCCGACTTCGTCGGGT
>NZ_JAFKCS010000279.1 GCF_017255015.1 Bowmanella yangjiangensis
ATGCTGACGGTCAAGTCCGACGATGTGAATGGTCGTACCAAAATGTATAAGAACATTGTGGACGGCGACCATCGTATGGAACCTGGAATGCCGGAATCCTTCAACGTATTACTGAAGGAAATTCGCTCTCTGGGTATCAACATCGAGTTGGAAGAGAATTAATCCGACCAGGGTATTTAGGGCATGTGGGGAGCCCGATGGCTCCCCAAGGTTAATGACTCCGCAGGGAGAAAATCGTGAAAGATTTATTGAAGTTTCTGAAGCAGCAGAATAAGACCGAAGAGTTCGACAATATCCGAATCGGTCTGGCTTCACCGGACATGATCCGTTCTTGGTCTTATGGCGAAGTGAAGAAGCCAGAGACCATCAACTATCGTACTTTCAAGCCAGAGCGTGATGGCTTGTTTTGTGCGCGTATCTTTGGTCCGGTTAAAGACTATGAGTGCTTGTGTGGTAAGTACAAGCGCCTTAAGCATCGCGGTGAAAACAGAGAGAAGTGTGGCGTTGAAGTTACCCTGACCAAAGTACGTCGTGAGCGTATGGGGCACATTGAACTGGCCAGCCCGGTTGCGCATATTTGGTTCCTCAAATCACTGCCGTCCCGTATTGGTTTGATGCTGGATATGACCTTGCGTGATATCGAGCGCGTACTTTACTTCGAAAGCTATGTGGTGACTGAACCCGGTATGACAACGCTGGAGCGTTCACAGCTTCTGACCGAAGAAGAATACCTGGATGCGTTGGAAGAGCACGGCGACGAGTTTGAAGCCAAGATGGGTGCCGAAGCGGTATTCGATCTGCTTAAAGCACTGAACGTTGACGGCGATGTTGCTTCCATGCGTGAAGAGTTGCCAAGCATCAACTCTGAAACCAAGAAGAAAAAGATCACTAAGCGTCTGAAATTGCTGGAGTCTTTCCAGGCTTCTGGTAACCGCCCAGAGTGGATGATCCTGACTGTTCTGCCTGTGCTGCCACCGGACCTGCGTCCTTTGGTACCACTGGATGGCGGCCGTTTTGCAACCTCTGATCTGAACGATTTGTATCGCCGC
>NZ_JAFKCS010000028.1 GCF_017255015.1 Bowmanella yangjiangensis
CTGGCTTAAGCATGTTACCAGCATCCATGGCACCTTCACCTTTACCGGCCCCGACCATGGTATGCAGCTCATCAATAAACAGGATGACCCGGCCTTCTTCTTTGGCCAGTTCATTGAGTACGGCTTTCAAGCGCTCTTCGAACTCACCACGGTATTTAGCACCGGCAACCAGCGCCCCCATATCCAGCGATAAAACCCGCTTATTTTTCAGTCCTTCGGGGACTTCGCCGTTAACAATACGTTGTGCCAGTCCTTCCACTATGGCGGTTTTACCTACCCCAGGCTCACCAATCAACACCGGATTATTTTTGGTCCGGCGCTGCAACACTTGAATAGTGCGGCGAATTTCCTCATCACGACCAATAACAGGATCCAGCTTGCCCTGCTCGGCTCGCTCAGTAAGGTCAGTGGTAAACTTTTCCAAAGCTTGGCGTACGTCCTCGGCATTAGGATCCGTCACCTTCTGGCCGCCTCGCAGCTTCTCAATCGCCTGCTCGATCTTTTGCTCTGTCAGGCCCAAGTGGCGCAGGGTTTCTCCCAGTTTTCCTTTGTCCTGCAAGGCAGCCAGTACAAAGATCTCGGATGTGATGTAATCGTCTTTTCGCTTCTGCGCAATTTTGTCGCATAAATTAAGTAGAACAGCGGAGTCTTTGCCAAGTTGCACGTCGCCACCCACGCCTTGCACTTGCGGCAGGCGCTCAATGATTTCAGATAAGGCAGAACGCAGCGCATTGTTGTTAACGCCGATTTGCTCCATTAACGGACGCACGGAACCGCCCTCCTGATTCAGTAATGCCATCATCAGGTGAGCAGGTTCAATGTATTGATGATCACGGCCCAGTGCCAATGACTGGGCATCAGAAATGGCAAGTTGAAACTTGCTGGTCATTTTATCTAAACGCATGAAATACCCTTCAATTCAGAACCAAGTTGTTCTAGTTATGGGTATCTTTTGCGCAGGATTCAAGGGTGAAGCGAGGGGCTAGGTTGCGCTGGATCAATGATCCTCTAACCAAATAAGGCTGGCCATGCGCCCAGTCTGACCATCACGACGATAGGAAAAAAATTGCTCTGATTGCTGGTAAGTACAGTACTCACCGCCAAAAATCGATATCACGCCTACTCTGGTTAATCTCGCTCTGGCCAGTTGATAGAGATCGGCCAGGAATTTACCTGTGTTGGAGATTGGCCTGAAAGCTTTAATATCTTGTGCAAATGCAGCACAGACCTCTTCACCAACTTCGAAAGCCGACGCCCCAATAGCCGGCCCAAGCCAGACTAAATAATCGTCGGGATTTCCGGGTAATGCCGCCAGGGTATTTTCCAGCACACCGCCCGCCAGTCCCCGCCAACCTGCATGCGCCGCGCCAACCGCCAGTCCCTGTCGATGACAAAACAGCACTGGCAGGCAATCTGCCGTCATCACGGCACAGGTAACCCCGGAATCCAAGGCAATAGACGCATCTGCCGACACATCTTGCTCACTGTAAGCACGCAAGCTATGTACGCGATTACCGTGCACCTGATTAAGCCAGATGATCTGCTCGTTATGGGGTAGTTGGCGGCGATTGGCTAAAACGTCAGCGTCCCTGTCGCCAACATGCAGGCCGAGATTCAAACTGTCGAATGGCGCGCTGCTGATGCCCCCCTGGCGGGTAGTGGATAAAGCCTGAACCCGCTTGTGTGCAGGCCAATCCGGAAGAATAAACACTTAATCCCAGCCTTGGTCGTGAGCTTTGGTATCCGCGCGTAACGTGGTCAGCAAATCAACCATATCTTGCGGCAGCGGCGCCTGCCAGCTTAACCACTCGCCAGTGATAGGGTGAGCCAGCTCAAGCTGTGCGGCATGCAGTGCCTGGCGTTTGAAATCCCGCAACATATCGCGCAACTCTTCACTGGCAGACTTAGGTGGACGTGGACGACCACCGTATAGTGGATCACCAACAATAGGATGATGCAAGTGCGCCATATGCACTCGAATCTGGTGAGTACGACCAGTCTCCAGCTTCAAACGCAAGTGGGTGTGAGCACGAAACTTCTGGATAACCCGGTAATGAGTAACCGCAGGCTTGCCCCCCATCCGAACTGCCATGCTGGTGCGCTTGGTTTCATGGCGGGCGATAGGCTCATCAACCGTACCGCCAGCCACCATAGTGCCGTTGACTACCGCTTCATACTCGCGACTGATTTCACGTGCCTGTAGCTGTTCTACCAAGTTGGTCTGGGCCGGGATAGTTTTCGCGACCACCATTAAGCCAGTGGTATCTTTATCCAGACGATGCACAATACCGGCTCTTGGCACGGCACCTATGTTGGGCACATGATTGAGCAGTGCATTGAGCAAAGTGCCGCTACTGTTGCCTGCGCCAGGGTGCACCACCAGATCTGCCGGTTTATTCAAAACAAGAATGTGCTCGTCTTCGTATTGAATATCCAGCGCCATGGCCTGTGCTTTGTGCTGTTGCTGGACTTCTATGGAGGTCTGAATCAGAACCAGTTCTCCCCCCATCAATTTTTCTCTGGGCTTGTCCCACACTTGTTGGTTAATCTGCACATGCCCGGCGAGAATCCAATCTTTAATACGTGAACGCGAATAATCACTGAACAATTCAGCTAAAGCCTGATCTAAGCGTTTACCAAGTAACGACTCTGGAACTTCAGCGTGTAACTCTAATCTTTCTTGCATCATCAGCTTCGACGGGCAGTTGATTCACTACAAGACAGCCGTCTTCTGTCTTGTGGAACAATGGCTTACATGAAGCCAGTTGGAATTCGACCGGCAATATCATGTGCATAGGCCAACACAGTCGGGTAGAATGCGTCGATATGTTGGGCACTTTTTTTGAAACAGGGTGTCTATTCTAGCGGAATTTTGCACCCGGCAGAATCGCGTAAACGATAATGAGCGTTATGAATACGAGAGTTTTTTCAAAAAGTATATTGATCAGCGCCGCTTTAGTGCTGTCTGCTTGCTCCAGTTCTCCAGAAGAGGAAGACCTGGCGTTAGTCAATCAAGGTCCACAGGCTTTATATGACAAAGCCAAAGAGAGTCTGTCTAACGGCAACTTTAATGGCGCTGCCACAACCTTAAGTGCGTTGGACTCCAGATATCCTTTCGGTCCATTATCTCATCAGGTTCAATTGGATCTGATTTATGCCTACTACAAGACCAGTAATACAGATCAGGCCTTGGCCACTATAGACCGCTTTTTGCGCTTGAACCCCAACCATTCCGATGTTGACTATGTGCAGTATATGCGCGGACTTGTCAATATGGATGCCGATACAAACCTGTTCCAGGATATGATGGGCATCGATCGCTCCGATCGCGATCCCAGCATGGCCCGCGAAGCTTTTAACGATTTCCGCCAACTTCTGGAAAAATATCCAGACAGCAAATATGCCGCTGATTCGCAAAAGCGCATGATGTTTATTAAAGACCGTCTGGCTAAATACGAGTTGGCTATTGCCCGTTACTATATGAAACGACAAGCTTATGTAGCAGCAGCAAACCGCGGCCAGTATGTGCTGGAGTACTTCCCTGACTCCCCTCACCTGCAGGAAGCGTTAGAATTAATGGTAGAGTGTTACGAACAGTTGAATCTGCCGGAGTTAAAGGAAAACACCCTTAAAACCCTGAAACTCAACTTCCCCGATAGCAACTACGCTGATTCTTGAAAAAACGCGCCGATGGCGCGTTTTTTATTTAAAGAACAAATGACTGAATGGATTAAGCAAGCGCGCCAACCCGGAAGTAAAATGAAGCGGCTTATCCAACACGCTGAAAACCAAGCAGCCCTCCTCCGCCTCAGTTTTGGGAGTATGCGTATGGTGGCTGTCACAGCGAATAAAATCACCGGTGTCGTAATGCCCCACCCCATCTGAAAACTCACCATCCAGTACCAAAGTCAACTCGCTTCCTCTGTGCGTATGTTCTGGTACTGTGCCGCCTTTCTCCATATAGATAAAATCGGCCCGACCATCAATTCCAAGATCCACCCTTGCCTGCCACAATTTACCCACCATATGTGACCAGCCGCTGATCTTACCAGCGTAGCGTTGAAGACTTCTTGGCAGCGCAAACTGCCGGCCATCCAACTCCAAATACTGCGTCTCAGCAGGCAATGCAACGGCTACCGGGCTGGCCAGGATTTCGGTCAGCATATTTTGCATTTGCATATCCGGCAGTGCGCTCTGTTCATTGAGTAACTGCTCAGTCAGAGCAGCCTCCAACCCGGCAACCCGCTTTTGACATGCAGCACACATGTCAACGTGTGCCGAAATAATCAGGCTCTGTGCAGGTGCAATAAGCCCTTGAGCAAACAACACCAGTTGCTGGTCTGTGGGGTGTAGCTTAATCTTCATCTGACAACATCTCTTTAAGCCGTTGTAATGCCAACCGTGTGCGGGATTTCACTGTGCCCAGCGGAATCCCCAATGCCTCTGCCACTTCCTGTTGTGATTTACCCTGGATATAGATAGCCTCAATAACCTGCTTTTGTTTATCCGGCAAGGCTTCAAATAGTTGCCCCACTTGCTCCAGCGTTACCTGATGGTCTAACTCTGGCTGTGCAGCATCTGCGGTTTGTTCACACAACACCGGCCACAAATCGTCGGCGCAAATGTCTTCCTTGCGGTGTTGCTGTTTACGAAGCATATCGAAGCGAATGTTTCGCGCAATGGTAAAAATCCACGTGGATGGCGCGCCTTTTTCGGTATCAAACAAATGCGCTTTCTGCCAAACATTGGTCAGGGTTTCCTGAACAAGCTCCATGGCCAGTGCATCATTACCCATTTGTTTTAACGCATAAGAGCGCAATCGAGGCGCAAAATGATGAAACAGCTTGGAGAACGACGCCTGACAGCGCCGAGAGGCAACACGCTGCAGGCAACGAACCATTTCATTGGATATGTCAACTTGGGGCTGTTGATTGTTCAACTCAATTCCGACCAGCATGACTCTACCAGCAACCTTGTAATTTACTTTTCAATTAAATTACTTCTACGTTGCTGCCAGAAAAAAGATCAATGCAATAATTCTGTCAGAAATATCAGCACATTGCGGCAATCTTTTGCAGATAAAAGTGATTGTTTGACAGACGCCTCAACAGGAAGCAGCTCCAGCCATCGGAAAATAACCCACTGAGCATCATGAAATGCTGGTGTGGGATATAGTTCCTGTAAGTCGCTAAAGCGTTCAAACACATCCTGCAGTTTGCTTGTCACCAACTGTAATGCCTGCGGTTCCAGGCTTGCCGTCCAATCCCACGCCTCCTGACGGCAGTAGCTGGCAACTCTCAGCTCATCAGACTCGGTTTCAATATGTTCTATATGCAAGCCCGCCTGACCTTCTACCACAATACCTAATAACCCATCCTGCAAGGCACTAAAGTCGACAATCTTGGCGAGGGTACAGAGAGGAAAAATATGCTGGTTAGTATTTTTGTCCCCTTTAGGATCTAGCATGCAAATTGCGAAATCACGTTGACCCGCGCAAGCTTCCTTTACCATACGCACATAACGGGGTTCAAAGATCCGCAACGACAAACGCCCTCCGGGCAATAAGTGTGCAGACAACGGAAACAGAGCCACAGGCTTTTGTACACCGGCCAAGAGAATCTCCACTTAGCTGTTAACTTTGCAGTTTTATACGTAACCTCTTCATATAAAGATCTATCAGCCGATGCTTTTGATCTTTTTAATTATTTACCCGTACTAATTGCAAAACCTAGTGGTGAGCTTGATGACGCCGTTACAACAAAAACTGCTGGAATTATATCTATCACTCAGCAATGAATCGTTAGTTTCGCTGGCTGAGATCTATAGCGAGCACATTGAGTTTGTCGACCCTGTGGGTTCGCATCAAGGCATAACGCAGCTGAAAAGCTATTTCGCTCATTTGCTTAGCAACTGTATAACCTGCCGGTTTGATATTCACAGCCAGGATCAGAGCGAGCAAAAGCTGTTTATTCGCTGGACCATGCATTATGCCCATCCCATGCTCAGTAGTGGAAAGTTGTTAAGTTTGGATGGAATAAGTGAGCTGCACATTGAAGATGGACTCGTCAGCTTCCAGCGTGACTATTATGACCTGGGAGCCATGATGTATGAGCATGTGCCTCTGCTGGGCAGAGCGATACGCAGGCTGAAACAAAGGCTTAGCTCATGACTAAGATTTTAATTACCGGTGCCAGTTCCGGGATTGGTCAAGCCTTGGCGTTGAAATGTGCGCAAGCAGGGTGGCATGTCATTGCCTGCGGTCGGGATGCCAGTAAGCTGGCAGAACTCGATAAAATCGCGCTCATTTCCATCCTGGCTTTCGATGTCACAAACCCCCAAGAGTGCCAACAGGCTCTGGCACAGATCAAGCCAGATATTGTGGTGCTAAACGCCGGTACGTGCGAATACGTGGATATCGACGACTGGGATCCAGAACTGTTCCGACGGGTTTTCGACGCTAACTTTTTTGGCGTGGTCAATTGTCTCTCAGCCCTGCTCCCCAATCTTAGCCAAGGCTCAACCCTGGCGATTGTAGATAGCCTAGCGCGATTATTACCCTTTACCCGCAGCCAGGCCTATGGTGCAAGTAAAGCGGCAGTGCACTATCTGACCAAAAGCTTACAAACAGACCTAAACTCTCGTGGTGTTCAGGTAAAAAGTATCTCACCCGGCTTTGTCAAAACGCCCCTGACCGACAAAAATGATTTCAGCATGCCTGATTGTATTAGTGCTGAGCAGGCGGCGGAGCACATATTCGAGGGACTCAGGTCGTCCCGGACCAGCATTTATTTTCCCTGGCGTTTTGCATTTATTATCCGGCTGCTGTCCTGTTTACCAGATGGCGCACAGCAATGGTTATGTCAAAGGATGAAAAATCAATGAAGCAACGTATCGCTGTAATAGGCAGTGGCATTTCAGGCTTGGTCTGCGCACATTTGCTGCATCAGGAACACGATTTATGGCTTTACGAAGCAAATGACTATATAGGCGGCCACACCCATACAGTGGATGTCAGTGTCGACGGTGAAAAACAGGCGGTTGATACTGGCTTCATTGTCTTTAATGACTGGACGTATCCAAACTTTATTCGCCTGCTCGACAAATTAAAGGTGGCAAAGCAGCCCACCGAGATGAGTTTCAGTGTACAGAACCGAGCCCAAAACCTTGAGTACAATGGGCATGGTTTAAACAGCTTATTTGCACAACGACGTAACTTATTGCGCCCCAGCTTCTACAAGATGCTCGGGGACATCATTCATTTTAATAAAGCGTGTAAACAGCTACACAGCCAGAATACCGTGCCAGATACGACCCTAGGCGAATTCATCCGCGCACAGGGATTAGGTGAAAACTTTGCGCAGAATTACATTCTCCCCATGTGCGCGGCTATCTGGTCTGCGAGCCTGGAAGACGTAAAAGCCTTTCCCTTACGTTTTTTCCTGCAGTTTTTTAATAACCATGGGCTTTTGAATATTGTGAACCGTCCGCAGTGGTATACCTTGATTGGTGGGTCAAGGAGCTACATTGGCCCCATTACCAGCGGATATCGAGAGCGCATTTTGCTAAGTAGCCCAGTTCAACAGGTTATCAGACAGCCGGACGGCTACCTTATTCAGGCATTAGGGCAGCCCGAGCGCACTGTCGATCAAGTCATTTTTGCCTGTCACAGTGACCAGGCTCTGGCCATGCTGGCAGACGCAACACCAAATCAACAGGAAATACTTAGTGCGATTCGCTACGCACCAAATGATGTAGTGCTACATCTGGATACTGAGCTATTACCCAAGCGAAAAGCGGCCTGGGCAAGTTGGAATTACCGAATCAAAGGGACAGAAGGCGAAGCGCAGCGTCCGGCCTCCGTCACTTACAACATGAATATACTGCAGCGCATGCAAAGCCAACATACATATTGTGTGACCCTGAACAATAGTGCGGATATTCAGTCAGCGAAGATACTGCAACGTTTTAACTACAGTCATCCCCAGTTCAATCATACCAGCCACAAAGCCCAGCAGCGCCGTCAGGAGATTTGCGGACAACAGGGAATACATTTTTGTGGAGCATACTGGTACAACGGTTTTCATGAAGATGGTGTGCGAAGCGCTCTGGATGTGTGTGGACGATTTGGGGTAGGCCTATGAGCCACAGACTGTATACGGGTTTGGTATGGCACAAACGCCATCGTCCCGTTGCACACCAATTCAGTTATGGGCTAAAACTGTTCTGGCTGGATCTACAGAAGCTTGAGCAACTGGAGGGTTATTGGGGGATTTCCAGCAAGCGCTGGTCTGTACTTCGCTTTAAACGGCAAGATTATCTCACCCAACCTCATCGTTGTTTAGCAGAGGTCGCCAAGCAGAAAATGTCCGAACTCGCCGGTAACAGTCTGAATGGCGACGTATATCTACTTGCTCCACTTCGCTGGTTTGGCTTCTATTTCAGTCCGGTTAATTTCTACTATCTGCGTCAAGCAGACGGCAAGTTCAGTCATGTTTTGGCCGAAGTAAGCAACACGCCCTGGAATGAACGGCATTGCTATCTTGTTGACCTCCAACATCAGCAGGAGACTGAAAAAGCCTTTCATGTTTCCCCATTTAATCCCATCGCTATGCGCTATCAATGGCAGTTCAATCAGCCCTCTGATGTCGTCAGGGTCAAAATTGGTTGTGCCACCACCCAGACGGATTTCGAAGCCGGCATTCAAATGCGCGAGAAAAAAATGAACCGACGTGCACTTTTGAACGTAATGCTTAGCACTATGACTTTTAAAACCCTGGTCGCGATATACTGGCAAGCCATCAAAATTTTCCTAAAGGGCAATCCGGTATACGACCATACATCCAGTCACAAGGAGTCTTGATGCAAGCGGGCGAACAACTTATCAATCAAACCGTACAACCGAATTGGCTGACCAAAGTGGCCCGTTCCACTGTATTGAAACTACTGGGACACCTAGCACATGGCGGGTTGGTCATAAAGGAAGAAGGGCGACTGGTCGAGCGATTTGGTGATGGCGCCCATCCACTTCAGGCTGAAATCAATGTTCTCAGTCCGGTGTTCTACACCAGAGTCCTCACAGGGGGTTCTGTGGCGGCCGGGGAAACTTACACAGACGGCATATGGCAAAGCCCAGACCTCACTGTGGTTGTCAGGCTATTTGCAGCCAATATGATGCTACTGGATAAAATCGAACGCAGGATGAGTTGGCTGCGGTTACCAACCGACTGGTTGCACAAATTAGCCACTGCCAACTCGGTTTCCCGCTCCAAAGTGAATATTGCCGCCCACTATGATCTAGGTAATAACCTGTACCGGCATTTTCTGGATCACAGCATGATGTACTCTGCTGCCATATATCCAACCGCCCAGAGCACACTGGCCGAAGCACAGCAGCACAAATTACAAACCATCTGCGAGAAGCTGAATCTCAAGGCTGATGATCATTTACTGGAAATTGGTACAGGTTGGGGGGGACTGGCAATTTTTGCGGCTAAACACTTTGGCTGCAAAGTCACCACTACCACCATTTCTGAAGAACAATACAGCTACACAGCTGCACTTATTAAGCAGCAAGGCTTATCCGACAAAATCACCTTGCTTAAGCAGGACTATCGCAAGCTTAGTGGCAAATTCGACAAGCTGGTATCGATTGAAATGGTTGAAGCAGTAGGTAAAGCTTATCTGACAACCTTTTTTCGCCAGTGCAGCAAGCTGTTGAAAGCCGACGGATTGATGCTACTGCAATCCATTACGATCAGCGAAGCCAGGCTTGCCAGTTACGCAAAAGGCCAGGACTTTATTCAGCGCTATATTTTTCCCGGCGGCTTTCTCCCTTCAGTATCGTTACTCTCGGACGAGATCCGACAGGCAACGGATATGGAAATTAGAGATTGTCAGGACATCGGCCTGCATTACGCAAAAACGCTGCAACATTGGCACCAAGCTCTGCACCAAAACCGGCAGTTGCTAGCCACTTATGGCTATGATGAGCGCTTTATTCGGCTTTGGTCTTTTTACTTCTGTTACTGTGAAGGCGGCTTTTTGCAACGCAGTATCAGTACTGTGCAATTGTTGCTCAGCAAGCCGGAGCATTTGGATGAGATATCGCGCCGCTAATTCCACCAGGCAGACACTGCAGAACCTGCTGTGGTTTCAGGTGTGTTGGTTTACTGCCGTGCTGGGTCAGAACGATTGGGTGTGGTTACTCATGTTGTTGCTAATCGCACACCTGCTGAGCCAGTCACCCAAAATGGGGGACTGGCCTGTGCTGATTAGTTGTGCCGCCATCGGCATATCAACCGACATACTGCTGACGAAACTGGCCTTCTTTGAGTTTTCGCCTTCTCCAGTTCTAGCCATTCCTGTTTGGCTGATGGGGTTATGGCTCGCCTTTGCCGGTACCTTGAGCTATGGATTACGTTGGCTGCAACCTCACACCTTTCTAGCCTCCATGCTCGGTGCGGTATTTGGCCCTCTGAGTTACTACGCTGGTATGCAACTAGGTGCGGTGCAATTTGAACACCGCTTGTTCTTTACCATGCTTGTGTTAGCCCTGGTCTGGGCACTGCTGATGCCACTGTTCTGCTATATAGCATCACACTTTCAGGAGGTAAAAGATGAGACCAATTAAACTATTGGTAGTGCTCTGGCTCACCAGTTTCTCTTTGTTAGCAAGCCCTGTCAGTGAGCTTCAACTAATTGGACAGGCGAAGCTCAAAGTTTGGTTTTGGGATGTCTACGAGTCCGCATTGTATAGCCAAAATGGTGTTTATCAGGCCGGTGATTACCCGCAGGCACTAAGCATTACCTATCTTCGGGATATCAAATCCGCTGACTTAATCAACGCAACCCGAGAGCAGTGGCAACGTCAGGGACTTTGGTCAGAGCAAGCGCAGGATTGGTTAGACCAGCTCACCGCAATATGGCCTGACATTCGTCGTGGTGACACTCTGGTTCTGAAAGTATCACAAGAGGGGGTCAGCCATTTTTACTTTAACAACGCCGCCATCGGTCAGATAGAGCCTCCCGCCTTCGCTAACGCCTTTCTCGCGATTTGGTTATCCAATGATACCGAATATCCGGAGCTGCGAGCACAACTGACAGGAGAGAATACACCATGAAACACACCTTTGTGCTGATGCTTAGCCTAACCTTAATGTCCTGTACTTCATCACTTAAGGACCACAGCATTAGCTCTCCTCCTTTTGATTTGCAGACCTACTTTGACGGAAAAATCACGGCCAGAGGCATTGTTCAGGACTATAGCAACAAACTCACCAGACAGTTTTGTGTGGATATAGATGCCAGTTGGCAAGAAAATCAAGGAAGGCTGCACGAGACATTTTACTTCTCAGATGGTGAAACTCAGGTAAGAGTGTGGCAGCTACAAATACACCCTGATGGTCAGGTAACAGGTACTGCTGATGATGTTGTAGGCCTCGCTTCTGGAAGCGCAACAGGCAACGCCTTTAATTGGCAATATGTACTCACAGTTCCCATTGACGACACAAGTTATGATTTCTTTATCGATGACTGGATGTATCAGCTTGACGATCATCACCTTATGAATCGCTCATACATGAAAAAGTTTGGCGTCACTCTTGCTGAGATAACGTTGTTCTTTAGCAAGGCACCTGTAAATGTCCCTTGCGAGCCCTAGTATGGCGCATCTTAATAAGCCAAGCATTGTCTGTTCCTTTCAACTACAACCCAGCGTCGCTCGATCCGCCTATCTCTAGCTAGGTCATTGCCCGGTATCTTGCTGAATAACTTCAGGAAACTTTCCTTTAGCAAATTGATACAAGGCCGCTTGGCTGTTAATGTCTGCATCGCCAACCGCGGCGTTATGGAAGGTGATGCACATTGCCATACATGACAAGGTCGCATAGTCTCAGACGTTATTCGCATTGCATAAGGAAGTAAGCATGACAGCGCGAAAAGGGTTATCCCTGGTATATCTATGAGTACGATATCACCGGCATCCACTTTCGTTAAAAAAAGGGCTGGTATCAGCCCTTTTTTTTCGAAACACAGGAAAGCTAGACCGCGTCTTCGTTTTCTTCTCCGGTTCGAATACGAATCACCCGCTCGACATCATAAACAAATATTTTACCGTCGCCGATCTTGCCGGTTTGCGCTGTCTGCATTATTGCTTCAATCGCCCGTTCTGCTTGTTCATCCGGCAATACCAGGTCAATTTTTATCTTAGGTAAAAAATCAACCTGATATTCAGCGCCTCGATAAAGTTCGGTATGACCTTTCTGACGACCGAAACCTTTTACTTCAGTAACCGTCATGCCCGTCACTCCCACTTCAGCCAGCGCCTCCCTTACATCATCCATTTTGAAGGGTTTGATTATCGCTTCAATTTTCTTCATCAGCAGTCACCTGTTCAATCAGCATCGTAAATTGTTGGAATGGGGCGGCGTTTATGTTGCGTGCGCTGGTAAATGTACACTAACTTTTCAGAAACACTCGCCGGGACAGCCCGCCCTTCTAAAAAGTCATCAATCTGATCATAAGTGAGCCCCAGCGCAGCTTCATCGGCCTTTTGTGGACTCAGACTTTCCAAATCGGCGGTCGGTGCTTTATCAATCACCTTACTTGGTGCGCCCAGCGTTCTGGCAACCAAACGCACCTGGCGTTTGTTAAGTCCAAACAAAGGAGCCAAATCGCAAGCTCCGTCGCCCCATTTGGTGTAAAAACCGGTAATATTCTCCGCCGAGTGATCAGTGCCTAAGACCAGCGCATCCATCATGCCAGCAATCTCATACTGCACCACCATACGCACTCTGGCTTTGACATTACCTCGAACAAAATCCTGCTTCCCTAAATCGGCTGGCAACAAACCCTGGGCCGCCAGGGCGACTGAGGTTTCTTGATGGACGGCATCTGCTCCTGGTTGCACATTTACCGTCAGGGATACACTGGGCTTAATGAACTCAATACTATCCTGAGCATCTACCTCATCAGCCTGAGTGGCATAGGGTAAACGCACCGCAACAAAGCGATAGTGCTCATGATGTTCGTCATTTAATTCATCTACCGCAATTTGCGCTAAACGGCCTAACGTACAAGAGTCTATGCCGCCACTGATACCCAGTACTAAGGTATCCAAGCCAGATTGACGAAGATGGGATTTAATGAAGTTTACCCTGCGTGTGATTTCAAACGCGGGATCAATTTCGGGTAACACCCGCATTTCCGCTAATATCGACTTTACGTCCATTAACCTGCTCATTTGGTTTTTCCGCTATCATAAGAAAAAAACATACAACTTGCTCGTGTTTATACGGCCAACTGTTAGTCTGCTAGCCAAACCAACCGAATTGATAAATAACTAACACATAGCCTGCATACCCAAAACTGCATGGAAATCGTTATGCTAGATAAATACAGCTTCCGAGTTAGCGCAATGAAAAGGCAAAACAAGCTCCACTCTTTATATTCTCAGCAAGGACTAACCTTGCTCGAACTTATGATTACCTTGTCTATCGTTGGTATTCTTCTGACGCTGGTTGCGCCGAACGTTAGAGACATACTTATCCGCAACAATGTTACCTCTCAGGTAAATGAAATCAGCGGCATTGTTCAATTTGCTCGCAGTAATGCTATCGATGAGCAAAATACCGCCATCATCTGTCCCACTCCGGATTTTTCCAACTGCAGTACCAATTGGGACCAAGCTAAAATGGTATTCAATGATCTGGATGGCAATGGTAATCGCAGCGAAGACGAAGAGTTGCTTGCCGCAACAAGTCTTCCGCCCAAGAGTATGACCGTAACAGGGCCTGGGATCACGGTACGTTTTAATGGCAATGGCACTGTATCTACCCCAGCAACCATTAAAATCTGTCATCAGGATGGTGAAGCTAAATTTGCCAGGGCACTATTTATCAGCTTGCAGGGCCGCGTGAGGTTGAGCGAGGATACGGACAATAATGGTATTCATGAAGATAGTGCGGGCAATTCACTGAGCTGTATCTAAAGGGAGGGGGTGATGTTGCTTATCTACAACGCTGCCTAAGAGTATATCTGCATCAGAGTCTAGGGTTTGTTCGGATGACAATCACAAAAATTACCGGAACATTCAAACATACTATCCTTTAAGCACCCACTTGCCTTGATTAGCTTCGGAATGACATTTCATCAGACACTAGAAAGGCGCATAAAGCGCCATTCTAGTGTCTACAACCTTTTACGACTTCCGTCGTCGAATTAGCCTCAGCAACGCCAGCAATATTCACTTGCCGAAATACTACCGCCATTGTCTTTATCCCATGCCTTTCGGCCATCGCTGTAATAAAACAGTGCACCATCACCAGCCTGGTTTGTTCCGGATACGGGCGTTGCCTTTAAAACAAAGTTACTACCACTGGCATTTACCACATCGATGGTTAACGAATATCTCTTGTTTGTCACAGGTTCCGACGAGGGGGAGTGAGCATGAAAAATGGCGGGGCTACCGGTATCAGCTCCACCGGTCGCCGCACCTTTATACGAAAAGTTTGCCGCACGGTGACGTTCCATGGCACCGGCCAGTGCCATCAAATCCGCCTGTGCAGCACTTCGGTAACTACTAATGGTGTAATTGATGTATGAAGGGTACGCCACCGCCGCGATGATGCCGACAATAGCGACCACGATCATCAGCTCAACCAGGGTGTATCCCTTATTATTCTCTTTCATGTTCCGTTTTCCAATATCCACGTTGTACGCGTTCGAAGCGGCCATATATGTTCTCTGCCAAACATTCGAATGCCGAGCCACAAGGTTGGTTTTCATCAATAACCGCTGATGTACACTCAGTGCCCAGACACACCACAGGTTTAACAATATCCTCTATCAAGATCTTAGTATCTGGTGCAATACCCGTTTGTTTCAAATCGGCATGGCGGTCAACATGCTCTTTGTCACCATTATTATTAAAGTCTTTCACCGCATTACCATTGATCAACTCAACCAGGTAAGCGCGACTATTTCCCGTCGGTGGAGCACATACACTCTGGCTGATTGAAGCAGGTAAGTAAGTCGTAAAGAACAACTTGTAATTCAAAATTAGAGGCGATGCCAAAACTTTTTCGCCACCCGAGCCGAGGCGAATAAACCACCCTTGTTTTTCTGCAAAAGCCGCCGCCTCCAACTCTCGTTGAGCGGTGTTGGACGATGTAAGCAAGTGATCCGTTGCATCATACAAATCCGCCGTCGTAATTGGCGTCGCAGGTAGTCCGTAGTTCCCCTCAATGTCCAGGGTAAATACACCTTTGTCTTTGATCATATACATATTGTCCTGAATCTGAGTATTCAGGGGGTGAGCCCGATATCCGGAACCCAGGGCGACAGCGTAGTAATGTTCGTTGGCCAAACTAATCTCAGATACATCGGGACCATAATAAAATCTTCGGTTGTCTGCTGCGCTGCCATCAGAAGCGAAGCTTGCCAGTTGCGCGCCGGTAACAAAGTCGCTGCCGCTTTGACCATTATGAATATCCAGTCGGAAAAGCTGCCCCCCCGTATCTACCACGTACATGTGATCAGCATAACCATCATTTTCCCGGTCGATGACCGAGATTCTGGCTGGAATACTGTATTGCATGGCAGAAAGATTGAGATCCGCGTTGTCACTGCTGGCAGACCACAGCAATGCGCCGGTATCTGCGTCAACCATATACACTGCATTACCAACTACATCAGGACTACGCAGCACTTTGTTGTCCTGCTCAACATCGTAGCCTCCGCCAAAAATCAGTACGGTTTTGCTGGTTCCTCCCATATTCACTTTGGTTACTGTTGGGCGTGACCAACTTTGCCCTAACTTTTCAAAACCTGGGCTGCCCCCTTCAATTTTAAACAGCAACGACGGCGCAGTTTTAGTTGAGACATCAAAGGCATAGTAATTACGTCCGCCACGGCGCATCCCCACATAAAGCAGTTTTCGATTATCTTCATGCTGGCGCAGCACCAAGTCACCATCCAAGCCATAAATATGGCTGAATGTGGAATTGTCCTCGTAGAAGTCATACAGATTGCTCATCAGTTCCTTGGGTGTCACAGCAAAATTTTCAACGCCGGTTTCGGCATCAAAGGAATGCAAGAACCCTTGGTTTGTCGCCACCAGAATCGCAGCATCCGTATTGGAATAATTGATAATCACTGGTTGAGAGTGAATAGGATCACCCATCTGCAAACGGATGTCTGTGGTATCGCCATCTGCATCAACATCAAGCACATCTACGCCACGAGTCCATTTCATAACAGAATCACGCAGAGCATCTTGTTGCGCGCTGACCGGGATCCCTAAATCAGCAGGCACAATGCTAGTGTTGTTTTCATGTAGTTGATTAGCTGAGGTGGTAATAGTCCCGGTGCCACTAAAGAAATAGACATTGCGCGGCAAATTCATGCGACTCGCCGCCCCCCCTTCCCGCACATCATTACCATCCGCTAACGTTGACCAATAGCTATGCGAGTTGTCATGGAAGAAGCCGGTACTGTCGTCTACCGCATCCTGGCCCTGACTATCCAGAATGACGTCACCACTGATCTTGTACTTCTTAAGGTTACCAGGCCAGATCGTACCCTCGGCAGGTTTAAATAACGCGAAATACAATTCGTCTTTGTGAGTTAAACGGTTTAGCTGGTTAACCGCAACGCCAGGTGAAACAAAGGTCGCATTCACATCTTTCACTGTCTTCAAGATACTCTGGAATGCCTCAACCAGATTTTCTGAACTATCCGCGGTATAGAAACCTCCACCACCATTTATAGCTAACTGATTCAAATAGTTATTTGCCGTGGCATTGGCAGCAAAACCTATGGTGTGAGTGACTATTTTAGTGCCAATAACTGAATCTGCGGACTTGGAAATATTCTTAACCAAATCGATACCACAGGTCTCGCCGGCACTGTATCCAGCCTCACAAGTTTTGTTCAGTAAGGCTTGCAATTTGCTTACGCTGTGGTTGCTATTCGCTTCGCCATCTGACAACAGCACAATATGGTTGTTGGTTTGGCACTGCATGTCTGTGATAGGTGAAATGTAAGTTGCCGGGGAAGGAATATATTCATTGATACAGTCATAACCAGACAAATCATCTGAGTTACAGCCCACAGGTAAAACCGAATCTGCTCCTATGTAGGACATCCTATGACTAACTCGGGTTGAACGGCGCACACTGCTTGAAACATTGGAATTACCTCGGCTCAATCCATAATCAACACCATTGCCACCGTAATAATTAACGGCCTCATATAGGGTGTCCACAATAGGGGTATAGCCATTGGCGCTTAGCTCATCGACTTTATTGAGTAAATGCTCACGAACGGTTGAAGCAGTTTCAGGCGTCGCATTACCTTGATATTTAACAATCAAACGCGGTGCTTCTGAAGGTTTCCCCTTGTAACTGAATGCGGCACGTTCGCCATTAAAATCAGAGGCAATAAACACCATAGCATTGCCTGGCTGCCAGCCACTGCGGTTCACGATCTGCTGTACTATGCTAACCAGTGATGGGCTCTGATAAACTTGGTTTTTACTCCAATTCGGTACATCAGACCACAACACACTGCTGGTTTTAGCCATATTCCTGACCATATAGCGGTAGTGAGGATTAAAATCGGGGGCATCATCCATATTGGCCGCCGATATTCTGAATGATGCGGGTTCCCAGCGTTTCTGGGCCCCGGTAAACTCCAGGTACGCTTCCTTAACAACGGCGCCTTGTGGTAAGGACACGTTCTCAAAACGCATACCGATATAGCGGTTGTAATCATTGTCAAAAGTCAGCTCTGTCCCTGTAGCATCATAGCCATCAGACCGTTCCTCAACGTTGTCCGAGTTGCTATTAACCTGGAATGTATGTTCGCCTGCCACACAGCCAGTGGCCGTGGTTTGGTCATAAGCCAATACCAACTGAGCGGACAAGCCACTCCCCTCTTCAAAGCCTTTTATCAATCTTGTACTTGCGGCGCCTGTACCTTGCCCGGTGATGATAATGCTTAAGCTGTTGCCGCCACACCAACCACTCTGATCAACAATCTCCTGAATAACAGGACTGATGTCGGGTGTATTCACCAACTCGCCACTGATGGGCCAGTCGTTATCAACCGTCCAATCCACCGATGCTGTTGTTCTGCTACGCAAGGAAATATTGTTCGAGGTGGAGGTATAAGTCGGTGAGTCCGCGATGGATTCCCCCTGGAAACTTATGGCTACTGAGGCCGTATTAAGCTGTGCAGAAGTAAAACGCAAAAACGCGGAGGTGATCACAGCACCTTGCGGAACAGATACATCAGTAAATCTTAATCCGGTAACGAGCTTGTCGGTACCTTCAGCCAATTTGACGGTCGTGCTGTTTAAAGTTACAACCCCGTTACGTTCATAAGCATCATCACCAGGCTGGGAGATAGAGGTAACAAACTCAGGCTCTACCGGTTCATCAATCCCTCTCACCGGGTACAATACAGGTCCACCATAGTCTGAAAACCGCATTAACCCGGCATTAATATTGGTTACAGACTGCAGCACGGTTTTCAGACCCTGTTGTACGCGAGCCATCCTAGATGTGTAGCCGCCATCTTTATCGGTCATACTACCTGAGGTATCCATGATAAAGAGTACATTTGGACGGTAGCTGACCTGACTACTACCCGTACCAAGATAGATTTCAAGATCATCGCCAAACGCAGACATACTTATCATGGCTGACATCAGCGCACTGAATACGGTTAAGCCGAACTTGTTCATGGGCTACGCCTCCATTACTGTTCTGACGGTGCAAACACCGCTGCTTTGAGGGTATTTGCAATAGCAAAGGATTGGCCATCAACCCGGCCACAACCTTTTACCAGAAAGACATGACAACTGATATTGCTGCCGCCGATAACATTACTCGACCCTAAACAGGCCTCCTGACCAACGTAAGCCGTCCTGGACCAACTGTCAGTAGCAGGCTGATCGGTATAATGGCCCACAGCCTGGTGGACAGTACCTGTGGATAAGCCGGTAGAGGTCAACTGGCGATTGGTCCAGTTAAGGCCATCAAAACAGCTGAGTTCCTGATTAGCTAAATCGATCTGATTGCCTTGCCTGGCTTCGGATATAGGATCCACCAGCGCGGCGTCGTTAAGCACAACGGGATCTTCTGCCTCAAATACTACGCCGGCGATAGCGGCTTCCGCGGCGTCAAACGCAACGAGTTGCTTCTCCATAGACACCGCCATTTTGTTCTGCATCAAACTGCTGCTGACAGCTGACACACCTAAAATGGTCAAACTCATAAGTACCAATAGGGCCAGAACCAGCACTAAACCTTGCTGTCTCATATCTTTCTACTTCGCATGTGGTTTTTGACATTTCGAAGAGAAATGGTCGACTCAAACTTCTTGAACAACCGCTTCTCTGCTGGAGTAACAGGATCTTCGTTTAACAACTTAAAACTCGGAGTGGGCTCAATGAGTACCTCACCATCGCCCTTCACCAGTACGGCAATACGAATGGCAACAATACCCGCATTGCGTAATCGCATTGCTGGCAGTTGGTCAGCCGTCACGTAAGTTACAGGTTTGCCGGAGTAGTTACTGGATACCTGATGATCGGCAATGCCATATTGCACCTGAAAGCTCTGCACCTGGTCCAGCAAGGTAAAAGCGGCATCACCATTATTCCCCACCGCAATACGTTGCCCGCGCAAAACCCGGCCATCAAATCCGCGGCACTTAAGGCTGTCGCCGTCAAGAAAGTACTCATTCACCACAAAGAATTCTTCATTCTCTGCATAGCCAAGTTTGTAGCCTCGACAATCACGGGTTCCCTGAAAAGCCACCACTAAGGTATCACTGGCACCATTTATACCTTGTTCAGAACCAAGGGCAGGTCTATTAACAAAATCACCAGCCAGAATCACCGGGCGATTTTTCAGAAATGCACTTTCATCCACAATGTCGACAATTCGGCTCAAATTGGGAGAGTTAGGGTCGTACAAACCAGCCATCATTAAATCACCGCGCATACGACCGATAAAGAATCGTCCCCCTTCCTGTGCGGAAGCAATAGCGCGATTCAAACGTTCAGTCACCTGATTCGATACCATCACCTGGACAATAGCGCCGGAGATAAGCAGCCCCAGCACCAGAGTAATCATCAGTTCAACCAGGCTAAATCCTCTTTGCTTCATAAGGTAACATCCAACACTACACAATCCTGCGGCTCAGCACTGCCACTTGGGTTGCATGTCGCATTTAGCTTTCTATCAATGTTTTGCCAATTTTCAGCAGGCCAACTGATCATAATTCGGTGTAACGAACCGGCACTACAAGCATCAGCATCTGCGGCATCATTGTCGGTACAGGTTAATGAAATTTTTGCCGCAGGATTCGTACCGGCTAGAGAACAGGAGACTTCATAGGCATCAAAGGTGGCAAACTCGGCGGCTGTACAGTTACCATTACTACAATCAGGTACAGCAGCGGGCACTTCAAGGCAGTAGCAGTTATAGGTATTACCACTGGCACAAGCGCCTAAATTATTGAAGTTATAAATATTATTAGCAAAATAACTATTATCAACCACCATACTACTGTCAGTGGGTGACACATCAGCACTGGCCCGCAATCGCTCTGCCAGCTGTTGAGTGATGATCACAGCCTGAGAGCGATTCATCGCATCAGCATTAGAGAATGAGCCGATAAATTGCAGGGATGCCACGCCCAGTAAACCAATGGACAAAATAAACAGGGTGACCAGGATTTCAATCATCCCGACCCCGAGTTGTTTAACCGGCACTATGTGTTCAGCACGTCTGACTAGAACCTCCACACGGCCCCCTTCGTATTGCACATGAATTATCCAACATTATCTTGTTCTGGACGCCATTTCAGCTTAGTACAAGGTACTGCATATACTTGGCGTTTTGGTTATGTTCGCTTGGCGATGGGTATGAGAATCAGATAAGTATAAAACAGTAGATGAGAGAAAAAACACGGGCTGGTTTTTCCTTCTTCTTGGCTGAGTTGACTTGTAGTAAAGGGTTAAACCGTATCAGCCGGAATAAAATCAGGCGCCACTCGGCGCCTGAAACTCATGTATAAGTATAGAGGTGAATACTTAGGATATCTCTCTAACTCTAAGTTCTTTAGGTACGGCGAATTCTATATTTTCCAGACGCCCTGGTGTTTCAATAACACTATTGGCCCCCCGCTCCTTCAGACGATTCACCACACCTTGGACCAGCACTTCAGGCGCAGAAGCACCGGCGGTTACACCAATATGCTGGGCGTCAGCAAGCCACTCGGCCTGAATACAGTCAGCATTCGCAATTAAGTAGGCCTTCGCGCCCATCTTATCAGCCAGTTCCCGCAGGCGATTTGAGTTAGAACTATTCTGTGCACCGACCACCAGCAGCACATCACAACGTCCGGCTAATTCCCTGACCGCATCCTGGCGATTCTGGGTGGCATAACAGATATCATCCTTACGAGGCCCTTCGATAGCCGGAAACCTCAGACGCAAAGCATCAATCACATCGGCCGTATCATCAACAGATAAGGTGGTCTGGCTACAGTAATGCAACTGGCTGGGGTTCTTCACTTGTAATGCCGCAACATCGTCGACGGATTCCACAAGGTAGATCCCACCGTTGGGGTTGTCATACTGCCCCATAGTACCTTCCACCTCAGGGTGCCCCTGGTGACCAATCAAAATACATTCGATGCCTTTATGACTGGCACGGGTCACTTCCATATGTACTTTCGTTACTAGAGGACAAGTTGCATCAAACACTTTCAACCCACGTTGTTCAGCTTCTTTGCGAACGGCCTGAGATACACCATGAGCAGAAAAAATCACTATGCTGTCGTCCGGCACTTCGTGCAGTTCATCCACAAACATCGCACCACGTTCGCGCAGACCGTCCACCACAAACTTGTTATGTACCACTTCATGGCGCACATAAATGGGCGGCTCAAAAATTTCCAGCGCGCGCTCCACTATGGTAATGGCCCGATCTACTCCGGCACAAAAGCCTCTGGGATTGGCTAGATGAATTTGCATCGTTCTTTCTCTCTACAATAGTGCAATAAGCAAAATTAATCGCTGTGCTATCAGCTTAACCAGCAACACTGGCGATCTGGATAATCTCTACATCAAAAATCACCGTCTGACCTGCCAGTGGATGATTAAAGTCCACCGTTACCGAATCCCCAGCGACATCACGAATAATTCCAGGAATTTCAATACCACCAGGTTGTGTAAAGGCAATGATCATACCAGGCGTAGGCGGCGTATCCGCGCCAAACTTATTGCGATCCATATGATGGATGTTGTCCGGATTGGGCATCCCGAAAGCATCTTCGGGTGCCAGGGTGAAGGCTTTACGCTCACCGACTTTCATACCCATAAGGCAGGCTTCAAAGCTGGCTGTCAAACTGCCATCACCAATGCGTAACTTAGCCGGTTTATTGTGCACTCTGGTGCTGTCAGCGGCGGAACCGTCCTCGAGCTTAAGATCAAAGTGCAACACTACTTCACTGTCAGCGCTCACTATCGCATCACTCATCTGACTTTACTCCGTTATTGCGAAACGCATCCACAATCAACAACGCGGCACCAACACAAATGGCGCTGTCGGCAATGTTGAACGCCGGCCAGTGCCAGTTGCCAACATAGAAGTCGAGAAAGTCTACAACATAGCCATGCACTAAACGGTCAATCAGGTTACCCAATGCGCCGCCTAGAATCAGGGCAAAGGCGCAAGGTAACATCACCTGAGTTTTCTTGCTTTGTCTGAGCCAATGCAAAATCAGCAGGCTGACTGTGACCGCAATGGCGGTGAAAAACCAGCGTTGCCAACCTCCCGCGCTACTCAAGAAACTGAATGCTGCACCGTAATTGTGTACGTAGGTCAGATTAAAGAACGGCATCAGCGGGATGGACTGATACAATTGCATCGCATCCAACACCGCCAACTTGGTTACCTGGTCTAGCAAAATAACCACTATGCTTAGCCACAGAAAACGCAGCCCGGTATTTTTAAACATATCAAGCATAGTGGCGCTGCTCACCTTCACCATCTACGTTTTCAATACAGCGGCCACACAGCTCTTCATGACCTTCATGGCTACCTACATCCTCGCGGTGATGCCAGCAGCGCACGCATTTCTGACCACCTGCCTTTTGTATTTCAACCCACAAACCATGTACTTCGGTATCTTCCAACTGTTCAGGACGTGCATCCACCGCCTCAACTCGGGCGGCAGAGGTGATAAGTACAAATCGTAGCTCATCTTCCAGGCTTGCTAATTGTCCTGCCAAAGCCGGTTGACAATACAACACTACATCGGCTTCCAAAGAGCCACCAATCTGACCTTGTCGACGGGCGTCTTCCAACGCTTTATTCACGGCGTCTTTGACACTCAGAACCTGTTGCCAGAAGCTGTCGCCATGCTGCTGTTCGATCTGCATGTTGTCCAGCTCGCTGTACCAACTCTCGGTAAAGACGTACTTAACCCGTTCTCCCGGCATGGCCTGCCAGATTTCCTGGGCAGTAAAGCTCATAATTGGCGCCATCCAACGTACCAAGGCCTCGGCAATATGATACATGGCACTTTGACAAGAGCGGCGTGCAATACCGTCAGCCTTAGCGGTGTATTGCCTGTCTTTGATAACATCCAGATAAAAACTACCCAGCTCAATAGAGCAGAACTGCATCAGTTTTTGTACCACCACCAGGAAGTCATAGCGGTTATAAGCCGCCACGATTTCTTCCTGCACGGCTTTGGCCCGGCTAACCATCCAGCGATCCAGTGCCACCATATCTTCTACCGGCACTAAATCTGTGACCGGATTAAAGCCGTTCAGGTTAGCCAACAAGAAACGAGCGGTGTTACGAATACGACGATATGCATCAGCAGAGCGCTTGAGAATTTCATCAGACACCGCTATTTCTGAACGATAGTCGGTGGAGGCCACCCACAAACGCAGGATATCGGCCCCCAGCTTATTCATCACATCTTGCGGGGAAATCGTATTTCCCAGCGACTTGGACATTTTCTTGCCATGGGCATCAACGGTGAAGCCATGGGTCAACACCTGCTTGTATGGTGCGTGTCCTTTGGCGGCTACCGAAGTCATCAGAGAAGACATAAACCAACCGCGGTGTTGATCTGAACCTTCCAGATACAAGTCTGCACCAGCGGGGATATCATCCCGTCTGTCCACCACAAAGTAGTGAGTCACACCTGAGTCAAACCAGACATCCAGCGTGTCTTTTACCTTCACGTAAGTCTCGGCATCTGCGCCTAACAGCTCGGCGGCATCCAAATCCCACCAAGCCTGAATGCCTTTTTGTTCAACAGCTCTCGCGACTTGCTCTAACAGCGCCTGGCTGTTGGGATGCAGCTCTCCGCTATCCTTATGCACAAACAATGGAATGGGTACGCCCCAGGTACGCTGGCGAGAAATACACCAGTCAGGACGACCTTCCACCATTTTTTCAATACGGCTTTGCCCCCAATCAGGAATCCACTGGGTGTTGGCGATTTCTTTTAGAGAATTCGTACGCAGGCCATTCTTATCCATGCTGATAAACCACTGCGGAGTAGCACGGAAGATAATCGGCGTTTTATGGCGCCAGCAATGCGGATAACTGTGCTCATAAGCATGATGATGCAGAAGACAGCCTTTTTCTTTAAGCACTTCAACTACATGGTCATTGGCCTTGAAGACATGCTCACCGGCAAACAATGGCGTATCTTCCAGATAAACGCCATTGGCACCAACCGGATTAGCCACTTCCAAGCCATAGCCGCGGCCGACATTGAAGTCGTCCACACCATGGCCTGGTGCGGTATGCACACAGCCGGTACCTGATTCTGTCGTGACGTGGTCACCCAAAATAACCGGCACATCGAAATCATAGAAGGGATGCTGAACACGCAGGTTTTCCAGCGCAGCCCCTTTGCAATAACCCAGCGCATGATAATGGCTGGCACCAAACCTATCCAAACAGGCATCCATCAGTTCAGCCGCAACAATCAAGCGCTGTTTACCTTGTTCGGTCTGGGCCTGAACCAACACGTATTCCAGCTTCGGGCTAACGGCCACCGCGCGGTTTGCAGGCAAGGTCCATGGGGTCGTGGTCCAGATAACCACAGATACTGGCCCTTCTCCCACATGATTTTCCGGATGCGCAAAAGCGGCAACCATAGCGGCTTCATCGACCGCGCGAAAAGCAACATCGATAGAAGGCGATTTTTTGTCCTTGTACTCCACTTCCGCTTCGGCCAGCGCTGACCCACAGTCGGTACACCAGTGCACAGGCTTAAAGCCTTTCTCCAGATGGCCCTTGTCAATGATCGCCCCTAAAGCTCGGATAATGTCAGCCTCGGACTGAAAATCCATGGTCTTGTATGGCTTATCCCATTCACCCAACACACCTAAACGAATAAAGTCTTTCTTCTGCCCGGCGATTTGCTTCTCTGCGTACTCTCGGCAATGCTGGCGGAATTCAGCTTCACTGACTTTCTTACCGGGTTTGCCAATTTTCTTTTCAACCTGCAGCTCAATAGGCAGACCATGGCAATCCCAACCCGGCACATATGGCGAGTCGAAGTCAGACAAGGTTTTTGACTTAACAATAATATCTTTGAGGATCTTGTTTACCGCATGACCAATGTGAATGTCGCCGTTGGCATAAGGAGGGCCGTCATGCAAAATGAACGGCTTGTTGCCCGCTTTGGCGGCACGTATCTTGTGATACAGCCCATCTTCCGTCCACTGCTTCAGCATTTCTGGCTCGCGTTGCGCCAGGTTGCCACGCATAGGAAACTCGGTTTCCGGCAAATTCAAGGTATGTTTGTAATCGCTCATCGATCCTCAATTCCACTATAAGAACAGGCGCATCGCGCTGTTGGCATTACGCCGTTTGGGGCAAGTCGCCCTTAAGCCAAGAGTAATTCCCTGGCCTTGTCGGCATCCTGCCTGATTTGTTGTTGCAACGCCTCTAACGAGGCAAATTTCATTTCGTTCCGGATCTTTGCTACCGGCACAACTTCGATACGCTTCCCGTATAGCGCACCGGTAAACTCGAACACATGCACTTCAAGTTGGCTACGCTGGCCATTCACCGTGGGTCTGTTACCGATGTTAGCCACCCCATCGTATGTTTGTCCGTTAAGATTCACTCGCACGGCAAACACCCCAGCCAAGGGTGCTTTACACCTATTTAACAATACATTAGCGGTAGGAAAGCCCAAGGTGCGGCCTTTCTTATCACCATGCACCACTTTACCTGAGATACTAAACGGTCTGCCCAGCATCGCCTCGACTCGGCTAAATTCAGACAGCGCCAGAGCGCTTCGCACTTCGGTCGAACTGATACGGCAGTCCTCCAGGCGAAAGCTACGAGTACTGACCACGTCAAAGTCGCAGCGGCGTCCTTCTTCTTGCAGCATGGTAAAATCGCCCAAACGCGCCTTACCAAAGCGAAAGTCATCGCCAACCACAAGAAACCGAATACCTAACTGTCTGACCAACAGTTCTTCAATAAAGTAACAGGCCGACATTTGTGAAAATGCACGGTCAAAGCGAATGCATAGTAACCGGTCGACACCCAACAAACGCAATTGTTCGTACTTGTCTCGCAGACGACTGATTCTGGCCGGTGCGTGCTCAGGACTGAATACTTCTTCAGGCTGAGGCTCAAACACCATCACGGTTGCGGGCAATTGCATGGCTCTGGCCTTTTCGATCAGGCTACGCAGCACCGCTTGATGGCCTAAATGCACACCGTCAAACTTGCCAATGGTCAGCACACACCCTTTATGTTTATCGCGGATGTTATGCAGGCCACGAATCAATTCCACCAGCTACCCCTTGTTGGTTGCGGCTTTCGCCCGTGCAAAAATCACGGGATTATAACCGACTGTCCGCTTAATTAAAGCCCAGTGTCAAGCTGTTATCTGGGTGATTTATTTAAATCGGCCGGTCTTAGCCCTAGTAGCACAGCCAGCACCAGCAAGCAGACTACCCCGCCCCCAATCATTATCACAAGTTGACCAATCTGGCCGCTGACCGATAACCCATACCAGGTATTAACATCTGGCTTTAACCAAATCAGCAGAGCAACCATGCCCAGTGTCGCGCTAAGCACTTTTAGCAAAAACCATAGTGTATCTGTTTCCATCTGATACACCCCACTGCGGTGCAACTTTTGATAAAGTAACCCCGCATTCAAACTGGCCGACATGGCGGTAGCAATAGCCAAACCCACATAGCCAAAAGGAATCGCCAGAATAATGTTAAACAGCATGTTCGCTGCCATGGCCCAAATGCCATAACGCACGGGCGTTTTGGTATCCTGGCGGGAGAAAAAGCCGGGCGCTAACACTTTGACCAACATGAAACTCAACAGGCCTGATCCATATGCCATCAAACTGTATGAGGCCATACGCGCATCAGAGGCATCGAATTCGCCACGCACAAACAACACGCTCAGCAGTGGCTCCGCGAGTACAATTAGCCCCGCCGCCGCAGGGATCCCCAGCAGGCAGACCATACGTACCGCCCAATCCATATTGGCTTTAAATTGATGGCTGTCGGCACTGACATGATTTCGCGACAAAGTCGGCAAAATGACCGTCGCAATTGCAATGCCAAAGAGTCCAAGCGGGAACTCCAACAAACGGTCAGAGTAGTAGAGCCAACTGATGGAGCCGGTGACCAGAAAACTAGCAATCAAGGTATCCAGCAATAGGTTAATCTGACTGACCGACACCCCGAATAATGCGGGTATCATCAGCTTGCGAACCTTAGTTACATTGGGGTCTTGCCATCCCCACTTGGGCCTTGACACCAGTCCAGTGCGCAATAAAAAAGGTAATTGAAATGCAAGCTGCACCACGCCACCGAAAAACACCCCCCATGCCAACCCAATCGCTGGCTCATCAAGCTGTGGAGATAAGTACAAGGCGCACGCGATAATACAGACATTAAGCAGCACAGGCGTAAAAGCCGCCACCGCAAACTTATTCAGCGTGTTGAGAATCGCACCAGCTAATCCTGTCAGGGTGATAAAGAATAAATAAGGAAAGGTAATTTTCAGCATCAAGGCGGCCAGTTCAAATTTGGCCCCATTTTCGCCGCCCTGCCAATAATCCAGAAACCACCCTGTGCCAAATAGTGCAGCTAACACGGGAGAACCAATCACCCCAAACAAAGTAACCACCAGCACCAAGGTACCTAGGGTGCCAGCGGTGCGCGCTAAAAATAGTTTAAGCTTCTGCTGGTCTCCCTGGGCATGCACTTCACTGAGCACCGGCACAAATGCCTGAGCAAATGCCCCTTCGGCAAATAGCCGACGCAGGAAATTCGGGATTTTGTTAGCAAAGAAAAACACGTCTGCCGCAGCGCCTGCGCCCATCAGATTGGCCACCACCATATCCCTGACCAACCCAAGCACTCTGGACACCAACGTCATAAAACTGACAATCAATCCGGATTTCAGCAACTTAACCGACACATGCGCCCCCAGGCAAAAAACAGCGCTCTATTATGAGGGATTCTACGCGCTAAGAAAAACACAAATACCCAGACAAAATGCTGTGCCGCTGTTGCCCAATAAAGCGCCAAAAGCATTTGACAACTGCGCTAATAATGGGAATAATCCGCACCCTTAAATTTGACAAGAATCTTTTGGGAGTTTCACCTTGGCTAACATCAAGTCTGCTAAGAAACGTGCTATCCAGGCCGAAAAACGTCGCCAGCACAACGCCAGCCGTCGCTCCATGACGCGTACCAGCATCAAAAAAGTGCTTGCTGCTATCGCTACCGGCGACAAAGCTGCTGCTGAGACCGCTTTCGCTGCTGCGGTTCCAGTTCTGGACCGTATGGCTACCAAAGGCTTGATCCACAAAAACAAGGCTGCCCGTCATAAGAGCCGTCTGGTTGCTAAGATCAACGCTTTGGCCTGATACGCCCGTTTCTGAAATCCTGGTTCCTCCAGGATTTATTCAAAAAAGCGCCTGATGGCGCTTTTTTTGTCGGTTACAAATTCTTACACGGAAACAGGCTATTCGCTTTAGGCATATCAAGACAGCCCCTCTCCCCTTTGCTAGAATCTACCGCTCTTCAAACCTGCCGTTGTTTAATTAACAGGGCATCGTGAGTTTCAGATGAACAAAGCACAACAAGTCACTTTGCTGTCCGTGACATTCTGCATTTTGTTTCTGCTGGCTGCCACTATTATACCTATGCCACAGCTCATCACTTACGAGCGTTCCAATATTGTCTCAAAGGGCATTTACTGGCGAGGCTTTGGTGAAGCTGGGCAGTTGCTGGATGCCCACGCCAGCTTTGTTAAAGTAGACAAAGCCACCAACAATCTACATGTATGCCATCGTTTTGAGCATGGTGAAATGTGTCAACACTACCGCGTGATTGAAACTCAGGGACTGAGCGCCGTTATCCGCCATTTGCTGTAACTCTCCCCGCCATATTGATGTAATTGTCATCACCTTTTCAAATTAACGTCACCTTTCTGTAAGAGGTTGTTCCTAGTCTTGGCCTAAAAGTCGCAACAACGCAGGCTCCGCTATGACAGAGAAACGCCATTATCGTACCGTTTGGTTGTCTGACATTCATCTTGGCTATAAAGATTGTAAAGCCGAATACCTGTTGGATTTCCTTCGTCACAGCCGCATAGATACCCTCTATCTGGTCGGCGACATTGTCGATATGTGGGCGATGAGCAAGCAGTTTATGTGGCCCAAATCCCATAATCAGTTGTTCCACAGGCTCATATCTCTGGCCAGCGACGGCACTAAAGTCATCTATCTGCCCGGCAACCATGACGAGCCCGCACAGAAATATGACGGCATGGTATTCGGCGAGGTAGAAATTCATCGCCAATACATTCATACCACAGCTGACGGTAAGAAATTGTTGCTGCTGCATGGTGACCAGTTTGATCAGGAAGTGTGCTTCGGCAAATTCCATGCATGGATAGGTGACAAAGCATACGACTTGCTGCTCTTTATCAACCGTTGGTACAACCGTGCCCGCGGCTGGTTAGGGCAGCCTTACTGGTCACTCGCTGGCTACATTAAAGGTAAAGTTAAAGGCGCCAATGAAGCCATAGGGCGCTACCGTGACATCGGCTGCAGAACAGCGAAAGAAATGGGCATGGATGGTCTGGTGTGTGGCCATATCCATCATCCTGAAATTACCCGCAGACAGGATATTTTGTATTGTAATACCGGAGATTGGATAGAGAACTGTTCCGCCCTCACCGAGAACGAGCAAGGCAAACTGAGTCTGGTGTATTGGACACAAATTCAAAATCAGGTTCAGCCTTTACCCCGCAAGGCGAATGCCAGGCGTGCCGCCTGACCTGACATCGTGGCGATACACCGTCATTAAACCGCAACAAAAAGCTCACAAAATCGTCATTGTGGGCTCCTAAACTCGGTTCAACTAACTGGCCGAGATATTGCCTATGTTCACTGTTGATGAAGTCCTACAAAAACACTATCCCAAACTATCAACTAACCCCCTGGTCTTCAATTCCGCCAAGTTTGTACTAAGACGCCTGCTACACGAACGAGAATTCCAAGAGTTTGCCCGTGACTACCCCTATTTACAGGGGCTGGAATTTGTTGAACAGGTTCTGGAATATTTCAATTTTAGCTATTCAGTACGTGACAGTGAGAAAGAGCGCATTCCCACCCAGGGCAGACTGGTTATCATTGCCAACCACCCCATAGGTACGCTCGATGGTCTGGCGCTGGTAAAGCTGATCAGTGAAGTGCGAAAAGACATTAAAATTGTCGCCAATGAGATGCTGATGGCAGTAGAACCACTGCATCCCATGCTACTGCCGGTAAACAATATGAATGGTGGAACGGCAAAAGAATGCCTGGCGAATATTCAACGCCATCTGGCAGATGAAGGCGTAGTGGTGATTTTCCCTGCCGGCGAAGTATCCCGGCTGCGCCCCCAAGGGGTCAGAGATACCCGCTGGCGCAGTGGTTTTTTGCGGATTGCTGCCAGTGCCAAAGCGCCGGTATTACCGATTTTTATCGATGGTAAAAACTCCCCACTGTTTTATGGCGTGTCCATGCTCTATAAGCCTCTCGCTACCTTGTTTTTGGTAGCAGAGATGTTTAAACAACGACAAAAACACCTCCCCATGCGAGTTGGTGAGATGATCCCCTTTGGCTCTTATCAGGGGCAGAAGATTTCCATGCGTCAGCAGGTCAAACTGTTTAAGAAACACCTGTATCGTATTGGCCTCGACAAAGAAGGGATTTTCCCCACCCAAAAAGCCATTGCACTGCCAGAAGATCGCCGTGAACTGACCAAAGCGATGCGCAAGGAATGCGAACTTTTGGGCACCACCGCTGATGGCAAAGACATCTACCTGTACCGTTACAACGGCAGCTCCCCCATCTTGCGTGAAATTGGCCGGTTACGTGAAGTGGCGTTCAGAGCGGTAGGAGAAGGCAGCAATAAACGCCGGGACATTGATCAATATGACAGCCATTACTATCACCTGGTGTTATGGGACAAAGAAGAGCTGGAAATTGTAGGTGCTTATCGTTTTGGAGATGCAAAGCACCTTACCTCGGCAGAGCATTCACCCGGTTTATATTCCGCCAGCCTGTTCGACTTCGGCCAGGACATGGATAAATATTTTGAGCAAGGTCTGGAGCTTGGCCGCAGCTTTGTGCAGCCCAAATACTGGGGAAAACGCAGCCTTGACTACCTCTGGTATGGCATTGGCGCTTTTCTACTTCGCCATCCGCAATATCGCTATCTGTTTGGGCCGGTTAGTATCAGCGGCAGCCTGCCAGCCGCAGCCAAAGACTTACTGGTGTATTTCTACCAACTTTATTTTGGCGGAGAAGTGGGAATTGCCCGTTCCAATCGCCCTTATCTGATCCCGCAGGATCTCAAGGACGCTTTTCGGGGCGATGATTACAAAGCCGATTTTGTCCAGCTTAAACACTTACTGGCCAATATGGGTGCGGCCATCCCTACTCTCTACAAACAGTACACTGAAGTCTGTGAACCTGAAGGGGTGAAATTCCTAAGCTTCGGCGTGGACCCCGACTTTAATGACTGTGTGGATGGACTGGTGTTAGTCGACATTACCAAGCTAAAAGCCAACAAACGCGCCCGTTATATGGCAAGTACCACAAAAGAAAACGCCGCTTAAGCGGCGTTTTTTTCTGTTCTCACAAGCATTACGTGAATTTATGCTAAGCAAGCAGACGCTCCAATATCTCCGCATAAATATCCTCAAGCGCAATCAAATCAGCGACATGTACGCGTTCATTGACCTGGTGTATGGTTCGGTTTGGCACACCTAACTCAATCACCTGAGTGCCTTCTCCTGCAAAAAAGCGACCGTCAGAAGTTCCCCCTGAGGTAGACAGTAAGGGAAACTTACCTGTGTTGTGGAAAATCGCCTGCTCAACCTCATAAATAAGACTGTTAGCTATTCCCTGCTCAGTAAAATAGGGCTCACAAGGGCGTTCCCATTCCAGTTCATAGTCAGTTGTCACAGACTTTAAGGTGTCATTCAGTAACTGCTGCAAGCGTTGAAGGTCATAGCGATGACTATAGCGAATGTTAAAACACAAGCTGCACTGAGCAGGTACAATATTGTCTGTAAAGGCCCCCGAATCAATATGGGTTATCTGCAAACTGCTGCCAGGAAAGTCGTCGCTCCCCGAATCCCAGACTATGCCATTTAACGCAGTAAGCACCCTGCCCATTTTGTGGATTGCGTTGTCCGTATACTGCGGATAGGCCACATGCCCTTGTTTTCCTCGCACGTGAAGGCGTGCCGAAATCGCACCACGTCGTCCAATTTTAATAGTGTCCCCCGTATGATGAGAGGCAGTAGGCTCTCCCACCAAACAGTAATCCAGATGAATACCTTGTTCTTGCAGATAAGCACTCAATACCTTGGAGCCATACTCGGCTTCACCCTCTTCATCACTGGTAATCAACCACACAAAGCGCTGATTAACAGCTTTGCCTGATGACAGAAAGCGCTCGGTAGCCGCGAGCATGGCGGCAATACCGGTTTTCATATCGGCGGCACCCCGCCCAATCATTTCACTATCAACAATCTGCGCGCTGAATGGGTCTACCTGCCATTTGTCTATAGGACCGGGGGGCACAACATCGGTATGGCCAGCAAAGGCCAGGGTTTTCTCCCCCTGCCCCAATGTGGCAACCAGATTGCTTACGCCATGCACATTGATATGCTGACAGTGGAACCCAAGGGCACTCAGTTTGTCAGCCAACCACAATTGGCAACCTTGGTCTGATGGAGTGATAGAAGGCCGACGAATCAGCTCCTGACCATAGGCAACAGAACGGAATACCTGATGGGCCGGGGACAAAGCTTTTATGGTCATAAGAAAATATCCACTGGCTTTTGTATTTATTACAAACGCCATAGATGACAATGGGATGGCAAAGATAAGACAAGCCGATGACAGGACTAACACTTAGCCCTTGCCAATGTTGACGAGTGGAATAGAATCAAAGCGTTAATGTCGGCAAGCCAAAGGAGAGCCCATTGCTGCGACTGTTATTTTTGATCCCCGCAATTCTATGTTTGATTTGGTATCTGTATCTGCGTCACAACGGCTATACCGTATCTCAAGGCAAACAGGGGTTTAAGTATATTCTGATCTTCTCTGCCGTTATCGGTGGCTTCTATACCCTGCTGCTGTGGCTAACCCATCTGTAGTTTTCTCGTATCCTTAATCGACCAGATTAACATCACAGACACGACTTAGTATTGAATAAAAAAAGGCCGTTTGCTGTCTGACAAACGGCCTTACAGGTTCATAATTTAGACCCTGCTTTAGCCAACTAAGGCTAGCAAAATACCTGCTGCCACTGCCGAGCCAAGTACACCGGCTACATTCGGCCCCATGGCATGCATCAACAGGAAGTTGTGTGGATTCGCTTCCAGGCCGACCTTGTTCACCACCCTGGCCGCCATAGGCACCGCAGACACGCCAGCAGCGCCAATTAACGGGTTAACCTTGCCACCGCTCATACGGTTAAGGAGTTTAGCCATTAGCACACCAGCAGCGGTTCCGATAGAAAAGGCCAGCGCACCTAGTCCCAATATACCCAGGGTTTCCAGCGTTAAGAACTTATCCGCGGAAAGTTTGGAACCCACCGCCAAGCCAAGAAAGATAGTAACGATGTTAATAAGCTCATTCTGAGCCGTTTTACTTAAACGCTCCACCACCCCGCATTCGCGCATCAGGTTACCCAGGCAGAACATGCCCACCAAGGGTGTAGCAGTTGGTAGAAACAAGATAGTCAATAACAGTACCGCCAGAGGGAAGATAATCTTCTCTCGCTTAGACACCGTGCGCAGTTGCTCCATCTGAATTTCACGCTCGGCCTGGGTCGTCAGCGCCTTCATAATCGGCGGTTGAATAATGGGAACCAACGCCATATAGGAATAAGCAGCCACTGCGATAGCACCGAGCAACTCAGGCGCTAGCTTGGAGGCAAGGAAGATTGCTGTAGGCCCATCGGCTCCGCCAATAATCGCAATGGCGGAAGCATCCTTCAGACTAAAATCAAAGCCAGGGATAAGATTCAGCAAAATAGCGCCGAACAAGGTAGCAAAGATGCCAAACTGCGCAGCCGCGCCCAACCACAGCATGCGAGGGTTAGCAATCAGTGCACCGAAATCTGTCATTGCGCCCACGCCCATAAAGATCAGCAGTGGAAACACACCAGACTCAATGCCCACCTCATAAATGTAGTAAAGCAATCCACCAGGTTCGCTGAAGCCGGCCAAGGGAATATTGGTCAGAATGGCGCCAAATCCAATCGGCAACAACAGCAAAGGTTCATACTTACGCACAATGGCCAGATACAGCAACAGTAGTCCTACTGCCATCATGATCAACTGCCCACCCTGAAAGTTCGCCAGGGCGGTGGATTGCCACAAAATGGTCAACTTCTCCATACGGCTTATCCCAGCATCATCAGCGGTTGACCGGATTGAACGGCATCACCGTCACTCACCAACAGCTCAGTCACTGTTCCATCATGAGCAGCGCGCACTTCGGTTTCCATTTTCATGGCTTCCATAATCAGTACCACATCCCCTTTAGCAACCTGCTGACCAGGCTTCACCAGTAACTTAACAATATTACCGGCCAGTGGCGCATTCAGGGTTTCTCCAGCGTGAACTGAAGCAGTTTGCGGCACTTTCTCCTCACTGCCGACTTTAATGTCTGCCAACTCACCACTTTCAGCCACTTCAACCTGATAAACCTTACCGTCAACGCGTACTGAGTAAGTGGCAGGTCCTACACTGGTTTTAGCTGTGGTAGGCGTAGTTGCCGGTGCACTCAACGCTTCCGTGCCAGGCGCTGGCTCAAATGCCGCAGGGTTATTGCGATTTTCCAGGAATTTCAAGCCAATCTGAGGGAACAATGCATAAGTCAGCACGTCATCTACTTGCTCATTGGCAAGTTGCAGCCCTTTTTGTTTAGCAATGTCCTTCAGTTCGACAGACAGTTTATCCAGTTCATCTTCAATCAGGTCAGCTGGACGACAGGTCACCGCTTCTCCACCATTTAACACACGGGCTTGCAGCTGTGCATTGACTGGTGCCGCGGTCGCACCATACTCACCCTTAAGTACAGCGGCAGTCTCTTTGGTGATGCTCTTATAGCGCTCACCGGTCAATACATTTAGTACCGCCTGGCTACCCACAATCTGTGAAGTCGGCGTCACTAACGGAATAAAGCCCAAATCTTCACGTACCGATGGGATTTCACGCAGCACATCATCAAGCTTATCTTCAGCGCCTTGCTCGCGAAGTTGGTTTTCCATATTGGTCAACATGCCACCCGGCACCTGAGCAATCAAAATACGCGAATCTACACCGCGCAAGCTGCCTTCAAACTTGGCATATTTCTTCCTCACTTCACGGAAGTAGGCGGCTATTTCTTCCAGCAAAACCAAATCTAAACCGGTGTCTCTCTCTGTTCCCTCAACGATAGACACCATAGTCTCAGTTGCAGAGTGACCATAAGTCATGCTCATGGATGAAATGGAGGTGTCCAGCATATCAATGCCGGCATCAATGGCCTTTTGATAGGTGGCAGTACTCAGACCTGTCGTGGCATGGCACTGCATGGCAATAGGGACGGCAACCGTTTCTTTAAGACGGGTGACCAGCTCCTCACATTCATAAGGTTTCAACAGGCCGGCCATGTCCTTGATGCAAATAGAATGCACGCCCATATCTTCGAGCTCACGCGCCATTGTCAGCCACAATTCCAGGTTATGCACCGGGCTGACCGTGTAGGAAATGGTCCCCTGCGCATGTGCTCCCACTTCAATAGCGGCTTTCACGGCAGTATTCAGATTACGCATATCATTCATGGCATCGAAGATACGGAATACATCTACGCCGTTAGTGTGCGCCCGCTCAACAAATTTGCGTACCACATCATCGGCGTAATGACGGTAACCCAACAGATTTTGACCGCGCAGCAACATTTGCTGCGGAGTATTCGGCATCGCCTTCTTTAATTCACGAATACGATGCCAGGGATCTTCTCCCAAATAGCGGATGCAGGCGTCAAAAGTCGCACCGCCCCAGGATTCCATGGACCAATAGCCAACCTTATCCAGCTTCTGTGCTATCGGTAGCATATCTTCCAAGCGCATACGGGTGGCCAGCAAGGATTGATGACCATCGCGCAGGACAAGTTCTGTAATGGCAAGGGGTTTAGACATGGGGGCTCCGGCTTATTTTGAATTGCGATGTTGATGGATAGCAGCACTGATTGCCGCCACTTCAGCCGCTGAGATTCCGGCTGCGACAGTAGGCTTTCTTGGTGTAGCCGCCGTCGTAACATGAGATACAGCCTCGGGGAAACGACGGCATACTTTGCTGATCAGACTCACAGCGCCAATCAGCAAGGACAAGAACAGAAACACTACCGCCATTCCAACCAATAGTAATAGGCCGGCATCAAGCAGTAGCTGTTGAACTTCAGCATTCATTCTGTGGTATCCCTGATTTAAAGAGTGCAGATAAGTATCATGGGGATCATCAAAAAACAACCAAACCAACCGGTCAAAACGCTATAAGAAATCACTATTTATTCAGATATTCAGCATATTTAATCATTTAAGGCTTAAAAACCAGCCAAAACGGGTTCTGTGCTTATAGTGATTATTAGCGAGACCTTAAACGCTGGATATGGGCCTGCCCCTTAAGATCGGCAGCTGTGATTTTGATAAAGCAAGAATATCAGGGGTTAGATGACAACAAGCTTACAGGCGCGACAGAAAGGTAAAGAGAATACAGATAGGCACGAAGGAAGGGCTTCGTTATTTCCACTGGCAGATTATGGGGCCGCGCAACGACTTTGAAGGATTAGGCCGGGCTATCCTGCCCAGCGCCCTAAGGGCCGTCGCTGTAAAACGCGACGTTCAAAAATGCTCCTGGCATTTTTGTCGAACCTGAGGAGGTTCTTATCCCGTCCCACGATGGAATATAAAAGAAAAAGGCCCCAGCGCTTTCTGACAGCGGTGCTCGCGTAACTGCGTGGAAGGATTACGCCGGGCTATCCTGCCCGCCGCCCTAAGGGCCGTCGCTGTAAAACGCGACGTTCAAAAATGCTCCTGGCATTTTTGTCGAACCTGAGGAGGTTCTTACCCCATCCCCGACGATATAAAAGAAAAAGGCCCCAGCTCTTTCGAGCTGGGGCCTTTTTCTTTTATATGGCGCGTGTGGAAGGATTCGAACCTCCGACCGCCTGGTTCGTAGCCAGGTACTCTATCCAGCTGAGCTACACACGCGTGATACTTAAATTCTTTGCTATCCACAGCGGAAATAAATTCACTTCCCTGTCACAGCGAGCGCGAATTCTACATGGCTCGCAGGGAAATGCAATAGTAGTAGGTGATTTTATTTGTGGCAACGCGCTAACTGGCTAAGGTCTGTTCGGCTTATGCGAAATAGCGGCTTATATTCTCGACTGAGCCAAGACGAAGAAGGGATAGCAATGAATGAAAACGAACATCACTCTTTTGTTGATAGGCTTATTGATAAGCAGCTTGGGAGCGCAGGCCATGGGATTTTTTTAAAAATCGCCTCTGAAACTGAGATGTGAACTAAGCTCAGAATTCCGAGAATACAACACAGACGACATGACAAAAAGTTACTTTGGAATCTGTGAAATTACCCGTTAGCCGAAAGAGGATAAGGTTATGGAAGAGCTATCGCCAAAAGATTCAGCAAACATATGCCATTTGGCATATGAAACTACCAACGCCATAAAAGACAATAAGTTCGACAAGTCGCTTTATTAAACATGGCTTTTTCCCTTTAGACTACTACGTGGAAGGATTACGCTGGGCTGCCCTGCGGGCCGTCGCCAGAGAGCGGTGACGTTCAAAAATGCTCCTGGCATTTTTGTCGAACCCGGGAGGTTTTACTTCGGCATCCTGCCTACGCCCTTTGGGCCAGCTAAAGCGGTTCTAAAACACTCCCGGTGTTTTAGTCACCCCATCCCTCGACGGGATATAAAAGAAAAAGGCCCTAGCGCTTTCTGACAGCGGTGCTCGCGTAACTGCGTGGAAGGATTACGCCGGGCTATCCTGCCCTGCGCCCTGCGGGCCGTCGCTGTAAAACGCGACGTTCAAAAATGCTCCTGGCATTTTTGTCGAACCCGGGAGGTTCTCACACCATCCCTCGACGGGATATAAAGAAAAAGGCCCCAGCTCGAAAGAGCTGGGGCCTTTTTCTTTATATGGCGCGTGTGGAAGGATTCGAACCTCCGACCGCCTGGTTCGTAGCCAGGTACTCTATCCAGCTGAGCTACACACGCGTAAACTTTGAATCCTGCATTCACTCTTAGAGTAAATGGCGGAGAGAGAGGGATTCGAACCCTCGATAGGGGTTAACCTATACACCCTTAGCAGGGGTGCGCCTTCAGCCACTCGGCCATCTCTCCTCAATGTGGGGTCGCAGTTTAATGATTCACTGAAGTAAGTCAAACCTTTTTTATGCTCAAAAGTGTCGTTCGTTGAGCATTTAAGCAATTGAGACAATTTTCATTCAAAAGCTTAGGTTTTTGACAGTTTTTTATGCGAAAGCAGGAAAATGGAGTGGCAACCTAAAACAATAAAGCAGATAAGAAAAAGGCTGGTTACCCAGCCTGTTTTTTTATGCGTCGTCAGATGCGTCTTCACCCGGGTACTGAGAGTTTTTCTCAGCCTGGATACGCATATAAATTTCTTCACGATGCACAGATACTTCCTTCGGGGCATTTACGCCGATCCGAACTTGGTTTCCTTTGACACCCAATACAGTGACAGTCACTTCGTCACCAATCATAAGAGTCTCACCTACACGACGGGTCAATATAAGCATTCGCTTGCTCCTGTTCCGTTTTTCCAACAAGTCCTTACTTAAACCTAGCGTAATTCTCTGTTATCACAAGAGATTACCTAGTAGCCCTTCCTTGTTTTCCGTGTCACTTCAGAAAACCGGCCCGAATAACTCAAAAAGTGAGCGGCGGATTATAGCTTATCCGCCAGCCATGTCGACACGCCAGCCAGTGCTGCGTCCAGATTTTCTGGCTGCGTACCACCAGCCTGCGCCATGTCAGGGCGACCACCGCCCTTACCGCCAACCTGTTGAGCAACAAAGTTAACCAACTCACCAGCCTTAACTTTATCGGTTAAATCTTTGGTTACGCCAGCGATCAAGCTGACTTTCTGGCCTTCAGCGACACCCAGCATTAAAACGCCGGATCCCAATTTATTTTTCAGGCTATCCATCAAATCGCGAAGAGACTTAGCTTCAACGCCTTCAAGCTTGGCAGCCAGCAATTTCACGCCATTGATCTCAACAATGTTACTCAGCATATCGGCACCGGCCTGGCTGGCCAGTTTCTGCTTAAGCTGTTGGATCTCTTTTTCAAGGCCTTTGGCTTGCTCGAGTAACTGTCCAACCCGCTCCGGAACACTTTGCACATCAGACTTTAATTGGCTGGCCATGCCCTGCAGTTGCTGACTTTGTTGCTGGCTGTACGCCAATGCTGCAGCACCAGTCACAGCTTCAATACGACGTACACCTGAGGCAATACCGCTCTCGCTGACAATGCGAAGCAAACCAATATCACCTGTACGTTTGACGTGCGTACCACCACACAGTTCCATAGAGAATGTGCCCATGGATACCACGCGCACCTCTTCATCATACTTTTCACCAAATAGAGCCTGCGCACCGGCCGCTTTGGCATCATCAATAGCCATCAAGCGTGTGGTTAGGTCGTGGTTCTCTCGTACCTGCTGGTTAACCATATTTTCAATTTCAACCAACTGCTCACGGGTAACTCCTTCAAAATGCGAAAAGTCGAAACGCAGTTTGTCAGGCTGAACCAATGACCCCTTTTGATTAACGTGCTCACCCAGTACATTTTTAAGCGCAGCATGCAGCAAGTGCGTGGCACTATGGTTTAGTTTTATGGCCTGACGACGCGCCGTATCAATCTGTGCGTCAACCTTATCACCAACCGAAATAGCCGCTTCTGCCACACCTTTGTGGGCGATAGCATTACCTAATTTAACAGTATCAGTGACTCTGAATGCACCATTTAGCAGTTTCAGCACCCCGGTATCACCTACCTGACCGCCCGACTCGGCATAAAACGGCGTGTTATCCAGTACCACAATACCTTGCTCACCGGCAGCCAGGCTGCTGACGGCATTTTGCAGGTTGAACAGTTCAACCACCTCGGCCATGCCTTCTTCCTGCTCATAGCCGGTAAACTCCGAGCTATTTTCACTGGTCAGTTGTGCATTGTAGTCGGCACCAAAGTTGCTGGCAGCCTGGGCACGCTTACGCTGCTCAGCCATGGCCGCCTCAAAGCCCTGCTCATCGATGCTGTAGCCTTTTTCACGGGCCACGTCGTTGGTCAAATCGGAAGGGAAGCCATAAGTGTCGTACAGCTTAAACACCAACTCGCCCGGAATAACCTTTCCATCCAGGTTTTCCAGCGCATCGGACAAAATCTGCATGCCACGCTCCAAAGTGCGGGCAAATTGTTCTTCTTCGGCTTTCAGCACCCGTTCAATAGTGGCTTGCTGAGATTTAAGTTCTGGATAGGCAGAGCCCATCTGTGCAACCAAAGACGCCACCAGTTGATAGAAGAAAATATCCTGGGCGCCGAGCTTGTAGCCATGGCGCACAGCACGACGAATTATACGGCGCAGTACATAGCCGCGACCTTCATTGGATGGCAGAACGCCATCGGCAATCAGGAAGCTACAAGAGCGGATATGGTCAGCAACCACACGCAGTGACTTGTCTTCCAGATCTTTTGCACCCGTCACCTTGGCGGTGTCTTTAATCAAGGCCTGGAACAGGTCAATCTCATAGTTGCTGTGCACATGCTGCAAAATAGCCGAAATACGCTCAAGACCCATGCCGGTATCAATAGAAGGCTTAGGCAAAGGCTCCATGCTACCGTCAGCCTGACGGTTAAATTGCATGAAAACCAAGTTCCAAATCTCAATAAAGCGATCGCCGTCTTCCTCAGGGGAGCCAGGAGGGCCGCCCCAGATATGCTCGCCGTGATCATAGAAAATCTCGGAGCACGGACCGCAAGGGCCGGTATCCCCCATTGACCAGAAGTTATCTGAGGTACCAATACGGATTATCTTCTCTTTAGGTATCCCGATATCCTTTTCCCATATAGCAAAGGCTTCATCGTCCTCTGCATACACAGTGACCAGCAGCTTTTCCTTGGGCAGCTTGAGCTCGTCGGTCAGGAAATTCCACGCCAGGGCAATAGCTTCTTTTTTGAAATAGTCGCCGAAGCTAAAGTTGCCCAGCA
>NZ_JAFKCS010000280.1 GCF_017255015.1 Bowmanella yangjiangensis
CGGAGTGAGCGACAGTTGAGCGCATTGTTATACGCCAGTTCGACGCTGCGCTTTTTCATTGGTTTCTAGCCGCTTTCCGCCTTTGTATGAAGCATATGAGCCGTAGAAGAAAGCAAGGCCCAGTACTGCAAAAATAGTGACGCCATAATTGCTTCCAGTGATGACCGGTGCGATGCCAATGATGAAAAACACTAGGCCGCATATGAAGTTAAAGATTGCGCCATTTTTGTATGTGTTACTTATTTTCTTAATGCTTTGCTTTGATAGGGATAGGTATTCTTCAAGGTCAGTGACGGCTTGCTCGCATGAATTTTTACATGCGCAGATTCCGTTCACTAGGGAAAGGCAATCACGGCATATTGCCTTGTAGCAATTCTTACAAGTTGCTACGGCCTGAATTTCATGGTTGTGGCACTGCATGATTGCTCCTTACGTATAACGCCTAGTAGAAAAAAGGGGACAGATTTATTTTTAGACCAGTGGCGCTGTACCATAAATAAATCTGTCCCCTTTTCCTGGTCCCGATTCTAAGGAATACGCCAATGGGTTATGAGCGAAGCGTTGCAATTAAGCGTTTAGGATTACGTAGTAGATCCAGGCTATCCAGAATGCTTAAAGAAACAACGTCAGCGCAGGCCTGTGTCGCTGCTGAAGCACCTTCTCTTTGAATTAATGCAACACCGACAGCAGCTGATTGCAGCATTTTCCTGTCGTTCATGCCATTGCCAATTGCGAAAACGTTTTCTGCGCCTAGTGCAGAGATAAATTCAAACTTTGCTTCTGCCTGGTATTCAAGCGGGATAATTTTTAGTTTCACTGGCAGCTCGGAAAGCTGGTTTTCTGCAATGCCAAAAGTGTCGGCTGTGATAACGTAAATATCTACATCAAGTGCAAGTGCGGTAAGTGAGTCGCGCACGCCAGGTAACAGCACGCCATCTAATGCGAGAGTCCCGTTATAGTCACATACGATGTGGCTAATCTGTAGATCTCTAAATCCTGGAATATGTACTTCTATCATGTACTGATTAAACCTAACGTTTGGTT
>NZ_JAFKCS010000281.1 GCF_017255015.1 Bowmanella yangjiangensis
CCTGGTAGCTGGCTTGCAGGTGCAGCGGGCCGAGGGGGATGCCGGGGTCGATCTGCCCGGCGCTGAGGTTGGCCAGCTCCAGCGTCAGGCGGTCGCCGTTCACGCGCAGCTGCGCCTGCGCATCGACGCCGCCGAGCGTGCTGCGGTCATAGATGCCGGCCAGGTTGCGGCCGCTCAGAGTGGCCAGCAGCGCCAGCGGCTTGCCCTTGGCCAGGCGCAGTGTGGCGTCGCCCTGGATACGGCCGTTGTCGAGCGTCAGCAGGCCCGGCCAGCCGGCCAGGGTCTGGGCCAGCGGATTGCCGGCGCGCAGGAAGAGTTCATCGAGTTTGGCCGCGAGGCTCAGTTCATCGGCCTGGTTGCGCAGGTTCAGCGCCATGCTCAGGCCCGAGTCCGCCAGCAGCGCACCGTCGAGCGCCTGGCTCGCCTCGCTGGCGTCGAGGCGGCCTTGCCACTGCCAACCCTGCGCCTGCAGTGGCGGGTATTGCAGGCGTCGTGCGCGTAGCGCCAACGGCCCGGACAGGCGCGTGGAGCCTGGCGTGCCACTCAGGTCGATGCCGTCGAGCGTGGCCTGGACATGCTGCAGGTCGAGTTCATCCACGCGCAGGCGCTGGATAGCCAGGCCTGCGCTCCTGCCGAGGCTGAACTGCCATTGCTGCGCCGTGGCATGGCCGCTCAGGTTCAGCTGCAGGTGCAGGTCATCGAGGCGGCTGCCGGCCAGCGTCAGGCGCTTGCTGCGCGCATCGAGCTGCAGCTGGCCGACGTCGAGCGCCCAGTCTTCTGCGGCCTGGCGCAGGCTGAGCGTGGCGTCGGCCTGCAGTTCGAGTGGCCCCTGGGCGGCGAGCGTCAGACGCAGGGCCAGCTCATCGTCCGTGGCGCTGTCCATGGGCGCTATCCCCAGCTGCAGCTGCTCGGGGCGCAGGCCGGCCGGGACGTTCTGCAGCCAGGCCGCGTCGCGGCTGTCCAGCTGCAACTCGCCGTGCGCCTGATACGCCTGCCAGCGGCCGCCGGTATTGCGCAGGTCGAGCGCTAGCGCACCGCTGAT
>NZ_JAFKCS010000282.1 GCF_017255015.1 Bowmanella yangjiangensis
CTTGATGCGCTTGAAATGGTCGATGTCCAGCATCAGCAAGGCCAGGGGGCGCTGTTGCTGAGCCAGCAGGCTCAGTTGTTCGCTGGCCTGCTCACGAAAGGCCCAGCGGTTGAGCAGGCTGCTCAGCTGGTCATGGCTGGCCAGGTAGCGCATGCGTTGCAGCAGTTCGTTGCGCGCCGACATCACACTGGCCACGGTCAGCGGTGCCAGGGCGATCAGCGACACGCCCAGGCGCAGCGACAGCAGCACCGGCCGTGAGTTGACGTCCAGCGGCGCCAGCGACAGGCCGTTCAGGGCGATCGACACCAGCACCCAGCCACTGGCCAGGAACGTCAGCAAGGCGGTGCTGAACAGTCGGTAGCTCAGGGCGCACCACAGCAACGCCGGCACCGGGAAGGCGACCACGCCGGGGCCGCCGATCAGCAGGCACAGCGCCGCGGAGACCAGCAGCCCGAGCAGTGGCAGGAGCTTGCGCGCCTGTTCGGCCGTCCACAGCGGGCGCTGCCGCCGCTCGGTGCGCACGGCCCGGCATGCGGGCAGGGTGAGCATGACCGGCAGGAACAGCATGTAGTTGACCAGCTCGGTCATGAACCAGAACACCCAGCCACCCATCGGCTTGCCGCCATACAGCAGCGGGTCGGTGATTGCGCCGAAGCAGCCGGAGGCAGCGGCCGCCGCGACGATGGCCAGCACCAGGTAAGGCACCGAAGCGGGCGTGCGCAGGCTGCGATGACCGGCGTGCAGGCGCCTGAGCAGGAGGAAGCCGACGATCACCCCCGACAGGTTGCCGGCGCTCAGCAGCAGGGTCTGCTGCAGGCTGCTGCCGGCCAGCAGGTCGGCCAGCAGATAGGCGCACAGCGCGCCGCACCAGCCGGCCGGACGAGCCAGGCGGGGAAAACGGACCAGGGCACCGAGCAGTACGGCGTTGGCCGGCCACAGCGCCGCCAGGTGGCCGATCGGGCGGGTGAGGATGCCCAGCAGGCAAGCACCGAGTACCAGCAGGCAAACCAGGGCTGCAACGCCCGCTGCGCAGTG
>NZ_JAFKCS010000283.1 GCF_017255015.1 Bowmanella yangjiangensis
GGGCCTCTGGCCAATCTGCTCGCCGTGCCCTGGGTAGGGCTGGTGGTGGTGCCGCTGGCGCTGTTCGGTACGCTGCTGTTGCCGGTGCCTCTGCTCGGCGAGTGCTTGCTGTGGCTGGCCGGCGGGGCATTGCAGCTGCTCTTCGCGCTGCTCGGCCTGATCGCCGGCTGGTTGCCCGCCTGGCTGCCCAGCGAGTTACCGTGGTGGGTCTGGTCGTTGGCGGCGCTGGGTGCCGCGTTGCTGTTGCTGCCTGCCGGTGTGCCACTGCGCTTGCCGGGGCTGGCGCTGCTGCTGCCCGCGCTGCTGGTACCGGCGCAAGGGCCCGAGGACGGGCAGGCCGACGTCTGGGTCCTGGATGTCGGCCAGGGCTTGTCGGTTCTGGTGCGGACCCGCGAGCACAGCCTGCTGTACGACGCCGGGCCGCGCTTCGGCGACTTCGACAGCGGCGAACGTATCGTCCTGCCGTCGCTGCGTGCGCTGAACCTCCGGCGGCTCGACCTGCTGCTGGTCAGCCACGCCGACAACGATCATGCCGGTGGGGCGGCGGCCGTGGCGGCTGGCATGCCGGTGGCGCGGGTCATCAGTGGCGAGCCGGCGCGTCTCGCGCGAAGCCTGGCTGCCGATGCCTGCGAGTCCGGGCGCAGCTGGCAGTGGGATGGTGTGACCTTCAGGTTGTGGCAATGGCCGCAGGCGGCACCAGGCAACCCGCGTTCCTGCGTCTTGCAGGTGGAGGCCGAGGGGGAACGCTTGCTGTTGACCGGCGACATCGATGCTGCGGCCGAACAGGCGCTGGTGCAATCGGGCTTCCCGCTGGCGTCGCACTGGCTGCTGGCTCCGCACCACGGCAGCCGCAGTTCCTCCAGCCAGCCCTTCATCGACGCGGTCGGGCCGCAGCACGTGCTGATCACGCGCAGCCGGCACAATGCTTTCGGCCATCCGCACCCGCAGGTGCTGGCACGTTACCGGGCGGCGGGCGTGGCGGTGCATGACACCGCGTATGCCGGTGCGCTGCATCTGCGCCTGGGCAAGTGGCTC
>NZ_JAFKCS010000284.1 GCF_017255015.1 Bowmanella yangjiangensis
GCTTGCGACATGCTGGCATCCGGCAAGAAACGGGTCTGCTGCTTCGATCAGTCGGGTTACTACAGCAAGGCTTTCCGAGCGCCCGAAGCGGAAGACTCCTGAATGACGAACGGCGTTGAAACGCCTGACACCTGAGTCGCTTCGCTCATCGAACCCTCCCCTTCCCCCAGACGCCATGGCCCTATGACCAATCCATACCAACCCCCTCAGTCGACCCTCGAAGGCGGATCGGATCAGGGTGGCAGCGCCACCACGGCCACCCGCCTGATCGTGGGACTGATCTGTGCACTCATTGCGGCGGCGCTGCCGATGCTGGTCATCCCTTCGTTTCAGCAGGTCTTCGACAGTTTCGGGGCCCAACTACCGCTGATGACGCAGCTCGCCCTGAGCTACCACCTGTGGCTCTGGGTGCTGCCGATATTGGTGATCGCGGCGTTCATGTTCTGGCCCAAGGCCGAACGCCGGCCATTGGCCGCCTGCCTGACGGGCGTCATCGGCCTGACGCTGGCCATCAGCGTCATGATCCTGGCGATGTACCTGCCTGTTTTCGCGCTGGGCCAGGCCATCTGAAGGGATCGGCGGGCAAGGCCATGGCGCTACAGCAACCCGAGGATAGCGCCCACGCAGAACGTGGACGCTATCGATAAACGACGAAGGCGCCCGGATGGGCGCCTTCAGTCGAAGCGGAGTGAAGCGTCGATCAGGCAGTGCGACTGGCGCCCACTCGCTCGGCACCACCCTCGGCGACACGATCGGCACCGACACGATCAGCGCCATCTTCAGCGACACGCAAGCGCTCGAGAGTACGCTCGGCCCCGCCTTCTGCAATGCGGTTGACGCCTACGCGTTCGGCACCGCCCTCGGCGACACGATCGGCACCAATGCGGTCAGCACCATCCTCGGCGACACGGAAGCGCTCGAGGGTGCGTTCGGCGCCCCCTTCGGCCACTCGGTCCGCACCCACGCGGTCAGCGCCGTCTGCAGCGACGACAGGGGCAGCGACGGACTGAATGGCAACCTGCGGCGCGGCGAAAG
>NZ_JAFKCS010000285.1 GCF_017255015.1 Bowmanella yangjiangensis
GAAGACATCGTCGCAGTGCGGCCGTTCGCCCTGGCGCGCAGTCTTCACGACAGTGATAGAAAGGGCTCTCACACTGCCCGGTACTCGAAATGGAATTCACGGAATACGGAACACCTGCTGGCAAACCCGTCGTTTACTTCCATGGGGTGCCCGGCTCACCGTACGAGAGTGCGATCCTCGAGGCACCGGCGCGCGAACTGGGACTGCGTGTTCTCTGCTTCGATCGCTTCGCTATCGACCGCTCGACAACCGGCACCGACTACTACCGGCAGATCGCCCAGTCGATCGACGAGACCGTGCAAGGCGCCCCGGTCGACTTCATCGCGTTCTCCCTCGGGGCTCATGTCGCACTGGAGGTCAGCGCACTCATGCCCGGACAGGTTGCTCGGCTGCATCTCGTTGCGGCGGCGGCTCCTCTTGATGCCGGGGATTTCGTCGATGAGATGGCCGGCAAGGCCGTCTTCTCGCTGGCCAGGCACAGCCCGATCTTGTTCCGCTGGCTGGCCAGGTGGCAGGCGCTGCTGGCCAGGCGAGCACCGCACATGCTGTTTCGAATGCTGTTCGCCAGTGCCCGAGGCCAGGACGAAGCGCTGGTGCAATCGCCCGACTTCAGCGTTTTCATCCAGCGCGTGCTGCGGCGAGGCTTCGCCTGGGGCGTCACCGGCTACACACGGGATGTTCGGCAGTACCTGCAACCCTGGTCAGCCAATCTCTTCGCCCGCCAGGGAACTGTGTTCCTGTGGCACGGCACTGAGGACAACTGGGCGCCCATCGGCATGGCGGAATACCTGGCCGAGCGCTTTCCGAAAGGGGCACAGGTCGAGCGCCTGGATGGGCTGTCCCACTATTCCTGCCTGTACGCCGCGGCACCGAGAATCTGTGCACAACTCGCCCACGAGTGACACCGCTGCGAACGAGCAGCCCGTCTTGTGGCCGTCAGATGAACAATGCCGGTCATACGACCGGCATTGTCTGCTCGCAGGCGGGTGGCCAGGACCGCCAAGCTCCTGGCCAGCGCGCCTGGATCACG
>NZ_JAFKCS010000286.1 GCF_017255015.1 Bowmanella yangjiangensis
CCGGCACGCGTGGCGAAAACGTCGTGGGGACGCTGAACGTGCGATGCGCAACCGTCGTTTGCCGTCTGCGGCCGTTTTCGCGACCTCCGCAGCCTGACAACGTGCAGAGACCTTAGCCGCCACGGAGAGGAACGCCAAGTATGGCGCGGACAGTTCGCACACGCGGCGCAAAGCTACCGCAATGCAGGCGACAGGGCAAACTACGCTCGTCGAGCGGAACTGGCACTTGGCCACATTTACAGGCATTCTAGCCGGCTGACGTGAGCAGAGGCCCGCTCGCGCTTGTCATAGCAGATACAACCCCGCACTGGCTGCAGGCTCATAGAACGTGTCGACTCCCTCATCCCAGCCGAACTCCCCCACGGGCGAGTCGCGTGCGCCAAGGCGTCGCGAAGCGCTGCGGCGTGCGCTGGTGGTCCTGGTGCTGGCGATTCTGGGTCTGCTGGCCTGGCAACTGGTGCAGGAGCATCGGCAACTGCTCGGCAGCCAGAAGCAGCTCAGCCTCAGCTACGGTGAACAGCTGGCCAAGCACCTGAGCCTGAGCATGCGCCTGAAGGCCCAGGCCGGGCAGGCCATGCTGCACAGCGCGGAGGACGCCAAGCACAGTGACGCCGAACTGCTCGGCACGCTGCGCAGCATTTTCCCGACCCTCAGCAGCATGGCCTGGTTCGACGCCAACGGTCAGTTGCTCAGCGACAGCTTCGCCAGTGCGAATGACCGCAGCTTCATTCGCAACCAGCTGCAGCGCAGCGCTTCGGCTGCCTACCATTTCGCCTTCAGTGCCCAGGACGGCGGCGCCCTGTACCTGCTGCTGCGGCAGGCCGACGGCAGCCATCGCGTCCTGCGCATGAGCACCAAGGCGCTGAGGAACTGGCTGCGCGAGCAACACCAGAGCGAACACGACTGGCTGCTCGAGGACCAGCAGAGCCTGCGCGTCATCGCCCGGGCCGACCACCTGCAGCAGGCGGCCGGCAGCATCGCACCGGTCACCGGCGCCGAGCAGGCGCAGAGCCTCGCACAGATTCCCCTG
>NZ_JAFKCS010000287.1 GCF_017255015.1 Bowmanella yangjiangensis
CCATCGAAAACTTTGACCCCATGGGTATTCACACCGGCGACTCCATCACTGTTGCACCAGCGCAGACGCTGACCGACAAAGAGTTCCAAATAATGCGTAATGCAGCCATGGCGGTATTGCGTGAAATCGGTGTGGAAACCGGCGGCTCCAACGTACAGTTTGGGGTTGACCCAGAAACTGGCCGTATGGTGATTATCGAGATGAACCCCAGGGTATCTCGCTCGTCTGCGCTGGCCTCCAAAGCAACAGGGTTCCCTATTGCCAAAGTGGCCGCCAAGCTGGCAGTGGGTTATACGCTCGATGAGCTGGCTAACGATATTACCGGCGGTCTGACCCCTGCCTCGTTCGAACCGGCTATCGACTATGTGGTGACTAAGATCCCACGTTTTAACTTCGAGAAATTCCCTGGCGCCAACGACCGTCTGACCACGCAGATGAAGTCGGTAGGTGAGGTAATGGCTATAGGCCGTAACCAGCAGGAGTCTTTACAAAAAGCCATTCGCGGTTTGGAAATCGGCTCACACGGTTTTGACTCTGTGGTTGACATTAACGACCCGGAAGCCAAAACCAAGATTATCCGCGAACTGCGCGAAGCCGGGGCCGAGCGTTTGTTCTACATTGCTGATGCCATGCGTATCGGTATGACGGTGGATGAAATATTCAGCCTGACTAACATCGATCCATGGTTCCTGGTACAGATTGAAGAGCTGGTGCAGCTTGAAATCGAGGTTACCGAGCGTGGCTTGTCAGGTATTGATGAAGAGCTGATGCGTAAGCTTAAACGTAAAGGCTTCTCTGATGCCCGCCTGGCAGCCCTGACCAACGTAGCGGAAGAAGACGTACGTGGTAACCGCCGTAAGATGGGCATTGTGCCGGTTTACAAACGGGTAGATACCTGTGCAGCCGAGTTCGCTACCAGCACTGCCTATATGTACTCCAGCTATGATGAAGAATGTGAAGCCAATCCATCCAGCCGCGACAAGATCATGGTATTGGGCGGTGGCCCTAACCGTATCGGTCAGGGTATC
>NZ_JAFKCS010000288.1 GCF_017255015.1 Bowmanella yangjiangensis
AGCCTGGCCCTTTCCTTTACCAGTTTCCGGCGTACCTTTGTCTCACGGGCAACCTGTGACGCCGACTGCGATATCGCGGATGAAGCAACGCGGTTAATGGCCATTGCGGCGGCACCAGGCACCGCCGTTTTGCTGATACGGCTGAGGTTTTCAACGGCCTGCTCAAGACCTTTTATGGCCATACATCCCCCTTTCAGCGGCGACGGTTAACGGCAGGCGGTACGCCCCGTCCAAGCCAGAGATGACAACTTCCGCCATCATCCGGCGAAACCCGATCTACCCAGAAATTTTCCTCACCGATGGTCAGCGTGTCTCCACGCCGCAGCTGCCGCACCTCATCAGTCCGGACAAACAGGGACGGGCTGGAGCCTTCAACGCGCACGCCCTGTCCGGCATAGCTGATATTTTCAGGGTCATCAAAAACACCACGTATCACCGCACCTGACTGCTCACCGGATGTAATGGTGGCTGACGTTCCCATGTACCCGCGTATCGTTTCATCGGCGCGGGCAATGGCAGCATCGAACAGGTTATCGAAATCAGCCACAGCGCCTCCCGTTATTGCATTCTGGCCAGGCCGCGCTCTGTCATTTCGGCTGCCACACCGGCAGAGACACGAAACGCCGTTCCCGGCAGCACAAATGCCACAGGTTCATCCCGCGTGGCGTGAAGTGCATCAGTATGCAGCTTCACCAGTGCCACGACCGTGACCAGTTCAGACGTATCCAGAATCACGGTATCCGGCTGCGCTGATCCCACCTCATTTTCATGTCCGGTCAGCACATTTTCCCGGCTGAGAGGGGTGTCCTGACCGGCAGTTTCATCCGTGTCATCAAGCTCCTCTTTCAGCTCTGCCACACGGAGCGCCAGTTCTTCTTTCGTCCCCGTCAGGCTGACATCACGGTTCAGTTGTTCACCCAGCGAGCGGAGACGGGCAATCAGTTCATCTTTCGTCATGGACTCCTCCACAGAGAAACAATGGCCCCGAAGGGCCATGATTACGCCAGTTGTACGGACACGAACTCATC
>NZ_JAFKCS010000289.1 GCF_017255015.1 Bowmanella yangjiangensis
AGTTGGAGGCAATCGCCTGCAGGCCGAAGCCCAGGCCGACCCCCAGCGCCCCGCCGAACACCGCGAGCGTGGTGAGGTTGATCCCCATGATCTGCAGCAGCAGGAGAAAGATCAGGAAGAAGATCGACACTTCGAACAGCTTGGCTGCCACTTCCCGGGTGCGTTCATCGAGGTTTTCCTGGTGGGCAATGAAGTCGCGCCCCGTCCGGCTGCTGACGCGTCCGAGCCAGAACAGGATGGAGCCGAAGATGGCCACGCGGGCGATGCCGTAGAGCGATATCTCGATGTTGCCGAGATTGACCGAAATGGATTCGAGAATCTGGATCAGGCCGCCCAGCAGGCCGACCATGTGCAGGAACAACAGCGGAATGCCCAGCCACCTGAGCATCGTCGCAAGCAGCTTGTGGGTGACGAAATTGCGGATCACCGAGCGGAATATGAGGATCACCGAAATGATCAGCGCGGCCTGCACCAGCCAGCCCTGGCTGAGCAGGTTCTCGCTGATCTCGAGCGATACCCGCAGCATCAGGATGGCCGTTACCGGGAAGATCAGATCGCTCAGCTTCTTGATGAAGACGTGCAGCCGTTGGCTGCTCGCCCCCAGCGACGCGGTATGTTTCTGAATGCGTTTGGCAATCAGCCACGCGCCGACGTAGATCGCCAGGACGATGCCGATCTGCGTATAGGTCTCCGGTTGGAGCAGTAGTGTTTGCAGGGTATTGGCGGATTGTTCGAACTGCGTGTTGAGACTTTCAGGAATCATTTCCGGCAATCCTTGTATCGCTCCCGGTTGGCTGCCTCGCTGGCGGGACGAACCCCGGCTGACAGCGGGCAAGCTCCAGTATAGGTAACCGTCATGACCCCAAGGCTGCAGCTACCCGACGCAGCCCGCTGCACCTCGCGGAGAACCGGAGCGCCTGGCGCACGTCCCTGTGCGCCCAGGGCCTACCACTGGTGACTGTAGGCCAGGGTCAGCGTGGTGCCGGATGCCGGCAGGTGGCTGGTATTGCTGCTGCT
>NZ_JAFKCS010000029.1 GCF_017255015.1 Bowmanella yangjiangensis
TGTCGGTGGTGAACGTGTTGACCTTTGTCCACGCTATGATGCAGGATTTTCGCTGGGAGCTGTTCCTGATTGACCCAGTGATCTTCATTCTCTGGACCTTCACGGCCGCCTGTATATTGCTATGGGGGCGCGGGGTGTTCTGCGGTTGGTTATGTCCTTTCGGCGCCCTGCAGGAACTGATAAACGAAGCCGCGCGTAAATTAAAAATCCGTCAGTTTGAACTGCCGTTCGCCGTGCATGAGCGACTCTGGGCCATCAAGTACATTATTCTGCTGCTGTTGTTCGGTATTTCGCTGGAATCCCTGGCCACTGCCGAGCGTTTTGCTGAAGTTGAGCCCTTTAAGACCGCTATAACCTTGAAGTTCGACCGTCAGTGGTGGTTTGTGTTGTATGCGGCCATCCTGCTGATTATCAATATTTTCACCCGCAAGGTTTACTGCCGCTATATCTGCCCATTAGGCGCGGCGCTAGCTATTCCCACCAAGCTTAAGTTGTTTGATTGGCTGAAACGCCGCAAAGACTGTGGTAACCCCTGCAAGCTGTGCGCCATCGAATGTGAAATCCAGGCCATTCATCCTGACGGGCATATCAACCACAACGAGTGCCATTACTGCCTGGATTGCCAAATGACCTATCACAACGAACGTAAATGCCCGCCTCTGGTCGCGAAGAACAAGAAACGCCAGCGCGCCGCCAAACAGGAGGCGGGGCAAATCCCGGTCGTTCAGATTGAATCACAAGCTTAACCCTGTTTCTAAAGGAGACAACCATGACAAGTAATAAAGACAACGACAAGCAAGGTATGAGCCGCCGCAGCTTTTTAGGTGCGACCGCCATGACGGGGGCCGGTGCCGCCGTGTTGGGGGCAGTGGGTATTGGTTCAACGGTAATGAGCAAGGAAAGCTGGGCAGTGGCAGTAAAGGACGCCAAGCAAAAAGCCCATATTGCGCCCGGTGAGCTGGATGAATATTACGGTTTCTGGAGCGGCGGCCACCAGGGCGAAGTAAGAGTCTTGGGTATTCCGTCCATGCGTGAGCTGATGCGCATTCCGGTGTTTAATATTGACTCCGCCACCGGTTGGGGCATTACCAATGAAAGTAAGGCCATTATGGGTGAGAGTGCCAAGTTCTTAAACGGTGACTGTCACCACCCGCATATCTCAATGACTGATGGTCAATATGACGGTAAGTATTTGTTTATCAACGATAAAGCCAATAGTCGTGTAGCACGTATCCGTTTGGATATTATGAAGTGCGATAAGATGCTGACGGTACCTAATGTGCAGGCAATTCATGGCTTGAGGCTGCAAAAAATGCCTCATACCAAATATGTGTTTGCCAATGCCGAGTTTGTTATCCCGCATCCCAACGACGGCAAGCACTTCGACCTGCAGGCCGACTACAGCTACACCATGTTTAACGTGATTGATGCGGAAAAGATGGAAGTGGCGTTTCAGGTCATGGTAGACGGTAATCTGGATAACTGTGACGCCGATTACAGTGGTAAGTATGCCGCTTCCACCTGCTATAACTCAGAAAAAGCCTATGATCTGGGCGGTATGATGCGTAACGAGCGCGACTGGGTGGTGGTGTTCAATATTCCGGCCATTGAAAAAGCGGTGAAAGCCGGAAAGTTTGTCACCCTGGGTGACTCCAAGGTGCCTGTGGTAGACGGACGTAAAAAAGACGGCAAGGACAGTCCTTTTACCCGCTATGTGCCGGTGCCGAAAAACCCCCACGGTCTGAACACCTCTCCGGATGGTAAGTTCTTTATCGCCAACGGCAAGCTGTCGCCGACCGTAACTATGATTGCCATTGATAAACTCGACGATCTGTTTGCCGGTAAGATAAGTGATCCCCGTGATACCGTGGCTGCCGAGCCTGAACTGGGCTTAGGGCCGCTGCATACCACCTTTGACGGACGCGGTAACGCATACACCACCTTGTTTATCGACAGCCAGGTGGTGAAATGGAATATGGCCGATGCTATCAAGGCTTACCAAGGACAGAATGTCAGCTACATCCGCCAGAAGCTGGACGTACAGTATCAGCCAGGACACAACCATGCCTCTTTGACCGAAACCCGCGATGCGGACGGTAAATGGCTGGTGGTATTGTGTAAGTTCTCCAAAGACCGCTTCCTGCTGACCGGTCCTTTGCATCCTGAAAACGACCAGCTTATCGACATTTCCGGTGAGGAAATGAAACTGGTGCATGACGGTCCGACTTATGCCGAGCCCCATGACTGTATTCTGGCTCGTCGTGACCAGATCCACCCGCGCAAGATTTGGGACCGTAATGACCCCTTCTTTGCTCCAACAGTGGAAATGGCCAAAAAAGACGGCATCAAACTGGAAACTGACAACAAGGTTATCCGTGACGGCAACAAGGTTCGTGTGTACATGACCTCTGTGGCACCGACTTACGGCATTACCGAGTTTAAGGTTAAGCAGGGCGATGAAGTGACTGTGGTGATCACCAACCTTGACCAGATAGAGGACGTATCGCACGGCTTCTGTATGACCAATCACGGTGTCAGCATGGAAATCAGCCCGCAGCAAACGGCCTCTGTTACTTTTGTAGCGGACAAGCCCGGCATGCATTGGTACTACTGCAACTGGTTCTGCCATGCCCTGCATATGGAAATGGTCGGCCGTATGTTGGTTGAGCCTGCGTAACAACGGGAGCCGGTGGGGTGACCCACCGGCCTTTTGCTATGAACAGACGTAAAGCGTTATTGGCCGTTTGCTTACTTGGGCTTAGCTTAAGTCCGCCTTTGTCGGCAACTGAGCAAACGTCCAAGTCTCTACCACTGGTTGCTACAGATGAGGGTGTTTGGGTATTGCCTGCGGGTGTGTATAGCGGCAATTTTCAGATTGTGCAAAGCCAAGTTGTTCTGTGTCAGCCTGGTGCGATTCTGGATGCACAGGGGCAAGGCCATGTACTGGAAATCCGTGCCGCCAATGTCACCCTTAAGGGCTGTGAACTTCGCGGTGGTGGCCGTGATTTGACCGCTATGCACTCTGCTATCTTTATTCACCCACAAGCCCAGGGTACGGTAGTCCAAGGCAACCGAATCAATACCCCGGGATTTGGGATTTGGGTGGATGGAGCGCCGCAGGTGCAGATTCTGGACAACCATATCAAGGGTGATGCCAGCTTACGTTCTCAGGACAGAGGCAATGGTATCCACCTGTATGCCGTGCGTGATGCCAGGGTGATAGGTAATGAAGTGCGCGACGGGCGGGACGGAATTTACATCGATACATCCAATCACAACCTGCTGGAACATAATCTGCTGGAAGACGTGCGCTACGGTATCCACTACATGTTTTCCCATAACAATCAGGTGATTGCCAATACAACCCGGCGCACCCGCACCGGTTATGCGCTGATGCAAAGCCGCCAGTTAACCGTTGTCGATAACCGCTCAGAGGATGACCAGAACTACGGCATCCTGATGAATTACATTACCTACTCAACACTAGCCGGTAATTATGTCAGCGGGGTGAAAAGTGGCAGTACCGGTGACAGCATGATTCAGGGCGCTGAAGGCAAGGCGTTGTTTATTTACAACTCGGTATTTAACCGTATTACCGACAATTATTTTGCCCACAGTGCCCTTGGTATTCATCTTACCGCAGGCTCAGAAGACAACCAGCTCAGTGGTAATCGCTTTGTGGCCAATCGCCAGCAAGTGAAATATGTGGCGACCCGCACTCAGGAATGGTCGCTGGATGGCCGGGGGAACTATTGGAGCGATTATCTGGGCTGGGATCGCAATGCAGACGGTATTGGCGATGTGCTCTACGAGCCCAATGACAATATTGACCGTCTGGTGTGGATGTATCCGCAAATGAAGCTATTGATGCACAGCCCCGCCGTGGAGCTGTTGCGCTGGGTACAGCAGATGTTCCCGGTGATTAAGTCTCCTGGTGTCAGAGACAGTTATCCGCTGATGTCTGCCACACCAGAAAAACAGGATAAAGGCTAATGAAACTGGTTGAGTTACACAGTGTTCGCCATTGTTATGGGAAGTTGCAAGCCCTGCATGATTTGACCTTAAGCCTTAACGAAGGCGAAGTGTTAGGGCTGTTTGGGCATAACGGTGCAGGCAAAACCACCACCATGAAGCTTATTTTGGGGTTATTGCGTGCCAGTGCCGGGCAAGTGAGTGTGTTTGGTGCCTCGCCACAGCAAGCTAAGGTGCGACAGCAGTTAGGCTATCTGCCGGAGAATGTGTCTTTTTATCCACAGTTAACCGGGCTGGAAACCCTGCGTTACTTCGCCCGGCTTAAATCCGCGCCGTCTGTGCAGGTTGAGGCCTTACTCGAACAGGTAGGATTGGCCCAGGCCTGTAAGCGTAAAGTGAAAACCTATTCCAAGGGCATGCGTCAGCGCCTGGGGCTGGCGCAGGCATTGTTGGGAAAACCCCGCTTGTTGCTGCTAGATGAGCCCACGGTGGGCCTGGATCCTATCGCCACCCGTGAGTTGTACGCCATGATCCAGCAATTACGTGAAGGGGGAACGGCAGTGATTCTGTGCTCCCATGTGCTGGCTGGTGTGGAAGCTTTTATCGACCGTGCTGCGATTATGGCAAGCGGTTGCTTGCAGGCTGAAGGCACGCTGAGCGAGCTGCGCAGCCAAGTAGGTTTACCCAGTCTGATTAGAGTCAATGGCCTGCTACAGGCCAGTCATTGGCAGGCACAACTTAACAGTGAAGGTTTTCAGGCTCGTCTGGTGGGGCAGGATAACCTTGAAGTGGCCACCCATAACGGTGCCAAGCAACAGGTGCTGAAACTGCTGTTAGAGCAGGGCGATGCCGAGGATATCGAAGTGCGTCAGGCCAGCATGGAAGAGATATACAGCCATTTTATGACCCAGCCATTTGCTCAGAGGAATGCGCCATGAAGAGCATTTTTTATATCGCCTTAAAAGAGTTGCAAGACGGCCTGCGCAATCGCTGGTTACTGGCCATTAGTTTGCTGTTTGTGATGCTGGCGGCGGGTATTGCCTGGTTTGGTGCGGCCGCCGCCGGTCAAGTGGGATTTAGTTCCATCTCATCCACCATCGCCAGTCTGGCCAGCCTGGCCACTTTTATCATTCCGTTGATTGCCTTGTTGCTGGCGTACGACGCTATTGTGGGGGAAGACGAGGGCGGCACCTTGTTGCTCCTGCTCACTTACCCTTTGGGCAAGCGTCAGTTATTACTGGGCAAGTTTGTCGGACAAGGCTTGATTTTGGCGCTGGCCACCTTGATTGGCTTTGGTGGTGCAGCGCTGGCCATCGGCTTGCTGGTGCCCGATATCGACAAGCTGCAATTATTTGTGGCCTTTGGTCGCTTTATCGCGTCAGCCATTTTGCTCGGCTGGGTGTTTATCGCCATGGCTTATGTGCTGAGCAGTCGGGCGCGGGAGAAATCCAGCGCCGCGGGTATGGCGCTGGGTATTTGGTTTTTATTTGTGCTGGTGTTTGACCTGGCCTTATTGGCCCTGTTGGTGCTGAGTAAAGGCCAGCTTAATCCAGACTGGCTGCCCTGGTTATTACTGCTCAATCCCGCCGATATTTTCCGCCAGCTGAATCTCAGTGGCCTGGATGGCTCCCTGCAGCTAAGCGGCGTGATGTCGCTGGGACAGGATTTGGCCGGTGCCAGTGGCACGTTATGGGCGGCGCTATTGGGCTGGATGGTGCTTTGCCTGGTGCTGGCACAGCGCAGTTTTATACGCAGACCGATTTAACCAAAGATGTAGGAGAAACACAGTGCGATTAGCAAATTTAGTCTGGCTGGTACCGGCCGTATCCCTGTTGCTCGGCGGTTGCGGTGATAAAGTCGCCCAGAACGAGATGATACAGCCAACAGCGTTTCACAGCGATGATGAATGTCATGTGTGCGGTATGGTGATTACCCGCTTCCCAGGGCCGAAGGGGCAGGCATTGGATGCTGCGGCGCAACAGGTAAGAAAATTTTGTTCAGCCTCTGAGATGCTGAGCTGGTGGATGCAACCAGAAAATCGTCAGGCCAATCTGACCTTGTATGTACATGATATGGGCAAAAGCCAGTGGGATAAGCCCGACGATGCGCATCTCATCCCTGCTGCACAGGCATTTTATGTGCCTGCACCAGATTTGCCGGGCGCCATGGGGCTGTCTCTGGGTAGTTTTTCTGATAAGCAAGCGGCGCAGCAGTTTGCCGATGCGCAGCACAGCGAGGTGCTGAGCTTGGATGAAGTGGTCGCAAGACTTAGCGCCGCACCTGTTGCAGCGCATCACGGCCATCACTAGGAGGCTGTATGGGCATTAGTATTTGGCAGCTAGCCATTGTGCTGTTAATTGTATTGTTGCTGTTCGGTAGCGGTAAATTGCGCCATATCGGTAGCGACCTGGGCGGTGCCATTAAAGGCTTTCGCCGGGCATCCAGCCTGGAGCACAAAGATCAGGAATAACGACTTACCCCTTTTGGGGTACTCACAAGGTCTTGCAGCGTAATGCGAGGCCTTGGCGTAGCATATAGACAGTTAAGCCAATAAAACAAAGAGGTGTAGTGATGAAGAGAATTTTTTTAGGTGCAGCGCTGCTGGTGTTAGGTAGTCAGGCTGCTGTTGCGGCAGGTGATGCCGAAGCGGGTAAAGCCAAGTCCGGTATGTGTGTGGCCTGTCACGGGGCTGATGGTAATAGTTTAGCGCCCATGTATCCGAATCTCGCTGGTCAGCATGCTCAGTACCTGGAAAGTGCCATTAAAGCTTATCGTGATGGGCAACGCACCGGGGGTACCTCTGCGATGATGGCGCCTATGGCGGCGAATCTAAGTGATCAGGATGCAGCAGATCTGGCTGCCTATTTCAGTCAGCAAAAACTCAAGCAAAAATAATCCGAGTGGGGAGGCCGCGAAGGCCACCCCTTAACCCGGCAGCAAATTCAGGATCTCCCCCTGCCGACTAAAGGCCAAAAAGTCGGTAATCTGACCGCTATTGATTTTATTCATCATCAGGTGCAAGGGCTGTGCGGCTTCATCGCTATTAGGAACCTGTCCTGCGCGGCCTGCCAAGGCGGCCACAAAGGCCACATCCCAGCTGATGCCGGTATGCAATGACTCATCCACTAAGGTTTGAAAGGTCCGAACCTCATCGGGTAGCTTGTCTACACAGAGCACCGGATTTAAGGTGCCGCCGTCGCCTTGTTCAAATTGCTGCTTTTGTTTATCTGTATGGCCGGTAGGCAGTTCAGCCTTGGCAAATACAAATAACAAACGTTGTGGCTCTGGCTGCGACAGGGCCGCACTGATCAGGGCTGAGTAACTGTTAATCTGCATGACTTTGTCTCACATCGGTGGAGACTGGCCAGTGTAGCGCTCGTCGTGGTGCTCAGCACTGCCCCCTAAGAGGCAGTGGCTTAACTCTTGTTGGGTAGTGCATGTCAGGCTACGGCCTGGCTTTGTCTACTGTTAGCATATAATGCGGCAATTAAGTCCGATTGTGTGACCATGCCCACCAATTGCTGGTTTGCATCTAATACCGGTACCTGATGCAGTCCTTGCTCTGATAGCTTTGGGATCAGCTCGATAATATGTTCATCGTCGCGTATTGCGGTCACAGCGCTTCGCATTATATCCGCCACCTGTCTGCGATGATGCTTATGCCATTGACGTTTGGCGCTGCTGTGCAGACTGAGGTTAATCATATGTCTGAGCAGTCCCCAGTAGTGGGGCACGCTGATATCTTTCAAAAAGTCAGTGACCGACAGCATACCAAGCAACCGTCGGTCATCCGTCACCACAGGTAACGTACGAATCTTATGCTTTTGCAATAAACGCCAAGCGTGCGCCAGAGAGGTATTTGGCGTCACCGTAATCAGATCCTGCGACATAATATCCCGGCACAAAATAGCGCCCAACTGGCGTTGATAGGCGTGTAACTGCGCCTGTTGATATATCTGCTCCAGATCGGCTTCACTGACATCCACTACAGTTTGGTAATGATTCAAAGCGTGCAGCAAATCCTCTGGCTGCAGACCGGCACGCTTCATTGGGCTGACATCATTATGCAGATGAACAGGATCGAAATTACGTTGTTGGCGCGGTTGTAGCAGACGATTTAACAACAAGGCCATCATCAGCATCACCATGACATTCAGCGCCACAGGCAAAAATAAAAACTCATAGCCCAGCAGTTGCTCGCTTGAAGCAATAACCGGTACTAGGGCCGTAGCGCCGCCGGGAGGGTGCATACATTCAAACAGATACATGGCAAACAGTACCAAGGCAATGGTTACGGCGGCCATCACCGCCATATCGGTAAAAAGGTGTGAGCACAGCAAACCAATGGCGGCGGAAATTAAGTGACCTGCAGCAAATGACCAGGGTTTGGCCAGTGGGCTGGAGGGCAGGCCAAACAGCAGAACCGCTGAGGCGCCCATAGAGGCTAATAGCACCACGGTACTGGCAGGATCCGCCAGGTGTTGACTGCTAAAGGTAACCACAAACAGGGCGATACAGGCGGCACCTGCGACTTTTAGACGCTCAGCAACCGGAATACTGGATAAGCGCTGGCTATCTGCTTTGATAATGCCCAGCCGCGTCAACAGCGGGCTAACAATTTTGCGCAACATCAATCTCATAACCTAACCCGCTGGGCCGGTATCCAAAAAATGGCAGCGGCCCAGGTAAACAACAGACGCGGCAGTGTACAAGGGCAAAGGGAGTAGTTCTTGGTTTATTTGGTTATAAGCTAAACCTCTGGTGTGTGATTTATTGATCCAGATCAATGTGTATTTTGTGTCTGAGACTACCTTTAAACACAATATATTGTGCCTTGGTGGAAAAAATGACACAAGATGCATGGTTGAAGCCGTTTAACAGCTTTCCTCCCCAAATCTGCTTTCAGGAAGTGCCGGATCAGGTATCACTGGCCTTTAGCGTAACCGGCTGCCCACTGCGTTGCCCTGGCTGTCACAGTCAGGATAGTTGGGATCCCAAAGTGGGAGAAGCGCTTACACCGGCGCGCTTTCGCGCTTACCTTATACGTTATCAACACCTGATTGATTGCGTGTTGTTCTTTGGCGGTGAATGGTACCCAAGTGCGCTACAGGAACTTCTGGATATTGCCCATCAGCAGGGGCTTAAAACCTGTCTGTATACCGGTATGGATAACGTACCTGCACGTCTAATCCGCCGTCTGGATTATTTAAAAACCGGTCGTTGGCTGGCCAACCGGGGCGGTTTGTCCAGCCCCAACACCAATCAACGTTTCATGGAGCTTGCCTCAGGCAACCTCCTTAACTTTCGTTTTATGGAGAGAGAGCATGCTGCAGCTTAATGATGAACAACTACAAGACAAACTGGATTTTATCCATGCTTACCAGCATGCCGTTAATGCGGCAGACGGTTCAAAACTGGATGCCAATGCCAATGTTACCCACAAGAACATCGCGACGCTGGAAGCTGAGCTGATGAAAGACTGTGTGATCCAGATAAATCGGGCCTTAGTGAAAAACAAAATTGCCGCTTTGTTCGGGGATGCCTTAGGCGAGGAATACGTGCGCCAAATTGAGCAGCACGAGATTTATGTGCACGACGAAACCAGTCTTAAGCCTTATTGCACCTCCATTACTATGTACCCATTCTTATTGGATGGCCTGACTAAGCTGGGTGGCGAGTCCAAAGCCCCGCAACATTTGGAGTCCTTCTGCGGCAGTTTCGTCAATCTGGTGTTTGCTATCAGTGCGCAGTTTGCCGGGGCTGTGGCGACGGTGGAATTCCTGACGTATTTTGACTACTTTGCCCGTCGCGACTATGGCGAAGACTATCTGAGCACACACAGCAAAGCCATTGAAAACCACCTGCAACATGTGGTCTATGCCCTCAACCAGCCTGCGGCAGCCAGGGGCTATCAGAGTGTTTTCTGGAACATATCTTTGTACGATCGCCATTATTTTGAGGCCATGTTCGGTAATTTTGTTTTTCCGGATATGACGGCACCCAACTGGACGTCAGTCAATGCCCTGCAAGGCTTTTTCCTTGACTGGTTTAATGCTGAGCGCAGCAAGGCGATTCTGACCTTTCCGGTAGTGACGGCTGCCATGCTCACAGAAAAAGGCAAGGTGAAGGATGAAGCATTTGCCCGCTGCTGTGCCCGGAATATGAGTGAAGGCGGTTCATTCTTTATTTATCAGTCACAAAGTGCCGACTCACTGGCGTCCTGCTGCAGGTTACGCAATGAAATAACAGACCATACCTTTTCTTATAGTTTGGGGGCCGGAGGTGTAGCCACAGGCTCAATTAACGTGATCACCCTGAATATGAACCGTCTTATTCAGGACGGTCGGGATTTGGCCCAGGAAGTTGAGAAGCTGCATAAATACCAGGTGGCCTATCGTAAGTTAATGGAGGAGTATCATCAGGATGGCTTACTGAGCGTTTACGATGCGGGTTTTATCAGCCTGGATAAGCAATTTCTTACCATTGGCATCAATGGCATGGTGGAAGCCGCCGAGTTTTTAGGCTTAGAGGCCGGTGTAAACCCTGATTATCAGGCATTTGTCGACAGCCAGTTGCGGGTGATATACGAGGCAAACCGCCGGGCTCGTGAGACCTGGGGTTATTTGTTTAATACCGAGTTTGTGCCTGCTGAGAATCTGGGCATTAAGAATGCCAAATGGGACCGAAAAGACGGCTATTTTGTGCCCCGTGATTGCTACAACAGTTATTTCTATGCTGTGGAAGACGAGCGTATTAACCATTTGGATAAGTTTGTGTTGCATGGTGAGCAGATGACCCGTTATCTGGATGGTGGCTCGGCACTGCATCTGAATCTGGAAGAGCGCTTAACTGAGGAAAACTTCCTTAAACTTTACAATATTGCGGCCCAAACCGGTTGCAATTACTTCTGCATCAACGTGCGTATTACCATCTGCAACGCTTGTGAGCATATTGATAAGCGTACCTTGCAACATTGCAGTGCCTGCGGTACCACAGATGTGGATCACGGTACCCGGGTGATAGGCTACTTAAAGCGGGTGTCGGCGTTTAGTCAGGGGCGCCGGCATGAGCATGAGCTGCGCCACTATCATCGCCAATCGGCCTGAGGGATCAGGCCGTCTGCAGCTCCCGGTCTGAATTAAGAATATGGGAGCTGTACCACTCTGCCAACGAAGCCAGTTGTTCATTAACCGACAGCGCGGACATATGAATATCTGACCCCAGGCGCTCGATAAATGCTTGCATGGCTTGTAAGAAATGCTTGTGGTTGAGCTGATGCAGCCTTTGTTGTTGGTCACTGAGTTTTTGCAGATAGGGCGTCTCGGTGACGAAGTGACGCTGCGTCAACTCCAGCAGGTTGTTCGCCAGCGGCAATACCCTGGGGTTCGGCCAATTTTCGCGGATGGCGGCGTGCAGCAGATTGATAGTATCCAGCAACTGGCGATGCTGGCAGTCAATCTCAGGGATCCCTATTGGCATATTGACCTCACACCACAACACCAGGTGAGCGCGATCTTCCATCATGGATAAAGCTCCATTAACACACGCGTCACGGCATCGGTATTGAGCATTTTGTCGCAAGTGGGGTAGAGCTCAAATTCATCATTTTCAATATGGTCAACCAGCATCAGCTCTAAGGTGCGATCGTCCTCCAAACTATCAATGCGCTTGTCCAGCAGGTTCTCAATCCACTCTAACTGCTGACGCAACTGCTGGTGTTCCTGTTGTGCCTTGCTGATTAACTCAGGCGCGGCAGATACCAATGCCAGCTCGGGAAGCAAGCGCTGCTCTTCATGACGTATATGCAATTCCAGGCCGGTTTTGAACTTATCGAACAGTTGTCTGGACATCACCGGATCGTCCTTTTTTAAGCGCCGATAGGCAATAAACAACAGCTCCAGCCCTTGTAAATTGGTATTGAACAGTTGGGTGATGATTTTTGACATAAATACCTCAGCGCAAAGATTGATAAGCACTGGCGTAATGGGCCAGAGGGGTACGTACAAAGACCGGTAATTGCGTCAGCTCCAGGCTATCGAGCAGATTTTTAAGGGCCAGACCCAATTCGGTGTCGCCACTGATGGACAACTTGCGTTGAAAAAACAGGGTATCGGGATCCACCGCCTGACTGGCCATGAGCAGCAGGCTTTCCAGATCGCCACTGAAACATACCTGTGCCTGCCCACGCCTGTGTACCTGAATCTGTTGCTCAGCAACCTGAAAATACCAACGTTGGTTGATATCGGTGATATGCACTTCTACACAGGCCGAGGCCATAAAGTCCAATTCACCCTCAATCAGCAGCGGCTTTAGCACTTGCGTGAACAAGCGCTCGGTGATGGCTCGTTGCAGCGCTACGGGGGTCTTTCCGAATAACTGTAAGCCCGGTTTTAGTAACCTCGTGCCATATTGGCGTAGCAATGCATGCATGGTGTTTTCCGTGGTTGTTCTGTGACTTAAGACTACGCCACCTTGGGCAGTAAAAATTAATCTACATCAAAGATGCGCAGGATGACGCTGGGCAGAATGGGTACTCCCTTTGGTGGATAGCATTAAAAGCGCGGGGTCGTACACTCGGCCCCGGTTAAATGACGGTTACACCCTGGTCAGTTAGATGGAGCTTGCCGAGTACAAAGGCTGCAAGCGCTGGCTATTTTGGAGTAGTTATGGAATTGCTTTGTCCCGCCGGCAGCATGCCGGCCCTGAAACGTGCCGTCGAGCAAGGGGCGGATGCGGTATATCTGGGTTTAAAGGATGATACCAACGCCAGGCATTTTGCCGGGTTGAATTTCACTGACGATAAGGTCGGCCAGGCCGCCGATTTTTTGCATCAACATCAGCGTAAGTTGCATATAGCTATCAACACCTTTGCCCATCCGGATGGCTGGGAAAGATGGCGTTATGCTGTAGATATGGCAGTGAAAAATGGCGCAGATGTACTGATCGTCGCCGATCTTGCAGTGTTATCTTACATCAGCCAACACTACCCTGATGTGGAGCTGCACTTATCTGTGCAAGCGTCAGCCACCAACACGGCGGCCATTACTTTCTATCAGCAACAATTTAATGTGCGCCGGGTGGTATTGCCAAGGGTGCTGTCTATTCATCAGGTTAAACAGTTGGCGCGTCAATGCTCGGTTGAACTGGAGGTGTTTGCCTTTGGCAGCTTGTGCATTATGGCCGAGGGGCGCTGTTATCTGTCGTCCTATATGACGGGAGAATCGCCTAACACCGCCGGGGCCTGCTCGCCCGCGGCTCATGTGCGTTGGCAGGAAACTTCGCAAGGGTTGGAGTCGCGCCTAAACGGGGTGCTGATTGACCGCTACGGCAAGCAGGAAAAAGCCGGTTACCCGACGCTATGCAAAGGACGTTTTGACGTGGATGGCCAGACCTATCATGCCCTGGAAGAGCCCACTAGTCTTAACACACTCGACTTGCTGCCCGAGCTGGTTAATTGCGGGATCAAGGCGGTCAAAATTGAAGGCCGTCAGCGCAGCCCGGCTTATGTGCAGCAGGTAACGTCTGTATGGCGACAAGCCATTGACTGCTGTTTGCTTGACCCGCAGCAATATCAGGTGGCCGCAGCCTGGCAGCAGCAATTGCAGGGACTGTCCGAAGGCAGTCAGACGTCACTCGGCGCTTATCACAGAAAATGGCAGTAAATTATGCAATACGCACTGGGACCTATTCTTTATTTCTGGCCTAAGGCCGATGTGGAGGCCTTTTATCAAGCGGCGCTTAGCAGCAGCGCCGATATTCTCTATGTGGGCGAAACCGTTTGCTCCAAACGTCGGGAGCTGCGCACCCGCGACTGGCTGGCATTGGCAAAAACCTTGGCCGCTAGCGGTAAACAAGTGGTGCTGTCTACCATGGCGCTGCTGGAAGCCCCCTCAGAGGTAACGACCCTGAAAAGCTATTGTGACAATGGCGAGATTCTTATTGAAGCCAATGACATGGGGGCTATTCAATTCCTTCGTGAAAACAACAAACCTTTTGTGGCAGGTCCTGCCATCAACTGTTACAACCATTATGGACTGAAAACCTTGCTGGATATGGGCATGCAGCGCTGGGTGATGCCGGTTGAGCTGTCCCGGGATTGGTTGGTGAATATGCTGAATAAGACAGAAGAGCTTGGCGTAAGACAGCGCTTTGAGGTGGAGGTTTTTGCTTATGGCTATTTGCCTTTGGCTTATTCAGCGCGCTGTTTTACTGCCCGCTCAGAAAACCGCCCCAAAGATGACTGTCAGCTTTGTTGTATCCATTATCCAAACGGTCGTCTGACTCGCAGTCAGGAAGGTCAGGCACTATTCACCTTAAACGGTATTCAGACCCAATCCGGGCAGTGCTACAACCTGATAAATGACTTATGCAGCATGCAAGGACTGGTGGATATTGTGCGCTTAAGTCCGCTGGGATTGGAAACCCTGGACTGGCTTGAACAATTCAGGGGCAACGAACAAGGTCAACACCCTCAACAAGTAGCCAAAAGCTGCAATGGCTACTGGCACGCCATAGCCGGTATGCACAGAACGTCCAGCAGCGCCTCCTGACCTAACCGGGCTACTCCTTGCGGGGTAGGGGGTGGCCTGCTTGCTGCCCCTTTGTCTGTATAGTGCCGCACGCTTCCTATCTCTATGATCAAGAAGAGATAACCGGGAGTAATAACATGATTGAGGCAGGTACGGTTTCCCCTAAAGACCAACGTCACGCCCTGTGGCTGACCACGTTGGCCTTTACCCTTTGTTTTGCGGTCTGGACGCTGTTTTCTATTCTTGGCATTAAGATCAAGGATGAACTTGGCCTGACCGATACCGAACTGGGATTGCTGATGGCAACCCCCATTTTGACGGGCTCCATCAGTCGCTTGTTTCTGGGGCTGTTGACCGACAGATTCGGCGGTCGCTGGGTGTTTGGGCTGCTCATGCTCACCACCGCGGTAGCGGTATTTATGCTCAGTCTGGCGGACAGCTATGTGCTGCTATTACTGGGAGCACTCGGCATCGGATTAGCCGGCGGCGGTTTTATTGTCGGTGTGGCCTACCTATCCAACTGGTATGAGGAAGGTAAACAGGGCACGGCGCTGGGTATTTTCGGGGCGGGCAATGTGGGGGCGGCGCTGACTAACTTTGCTGCGCCATTTTTGCTGTTGGCGGTAGGCTGGCAAAGTACCGCACAGGTGTATGCTGCGGTGATGGCTGCCATGGGACTTGGCTTTATTCTGTTTGCCAAGGCCGATCCCAGCCACAATCAGCGTCAACAAAGCGCAACCAGTCTGACGGCGCAGTTGATGCCGCTGACCGAACTGCGGGTCTGGCGCTTCTCCTTGTATTACTTTTTTGTATTTGGTGCTTTTGTGGCCCTGGCGTTATGGCTGCCTCACTACCTGATGGAAGTTTACCATCTGGATCTGGCTACGGCTGGTATATTGGCGGCGCTATATACCATTCCCGCCTCATTGTTTCGCATCTTAGGTGGTTGGCTGTCTGACCGCTACGGGGCAAGGAAGGTCATGTACTGGACGCTGATCGCCTCGGTCATTTGTACCTTTTTACTTAGCTATCCACCTACCGAATATCAAGTGCAGGGGATTCGCGGTGAGTTGAGCTTCTCCTTGCATACCAGTCTGCCGATGTTTGTTCTGCTGACTTTTATACTGGGTTTTTTTATGTCCTTGGGTAAGGCCGCCGTGTTTAAACATATCCCGGTTTATTATCCCAAGCACGTCGGGGTAGTTGGTGGTGCCGTCGGCATGGTCGGTGGTTTGGGGGGATTCTTCCTGCCACTGACCTTTGGCATGTTAAACGACGTGGTGGGTATCTGGCAGAGCAGCTTTATGCTGTTGTTCCTGGTTTGCGCGCTGGCCTTGTGGTGGATGCATTTCGCCATTCGTCGCGCTGAACGTCGTGAGTGGCAGGCCGGTGAGGAAGTCACCGACTTGCCTGAAATGACCACAGACAGCTGGCTGCTGGAAGACTGGCGGCCAGAAGACAAAGGCTTCTGGCAGGAAAAAGGGCGCAGTATTGCGACCCGGAATCTATGGATTTCCATTCCTAACCTGTTTCTGGCCTTCGCAGTGTGGTCCATCTGGAGCATTATGGTAGTGAAAATGCCCAAGCTGGGCTTTACCTACAGCCCTAATCAACTGTTCTGGCTGGCGGCTTTACCCGCGCTATCGGGTGCCACCTTGCGTATTTTCTATGGCTTTATGGTGCCTATATTCGGCGGCCGGCGCTGGACCGCTATTTCCACAGCCTCACTTATTCTGCCTTGTTTGTGGATGGGGATCGCCTTACAAGATACCGATACCCCTTACCTGGTTATGTTGATCCTGGCGCTGCTGTGCGGTTTGGGTGGGGGAAACTTCTCATCCAGTATGGCCAATATCAGCTTTTTCTATCCCAAGGCGGAAAAGGGTGCCGCACTGGGGTTGAATGCCGGACTCGGCAACCTTGGGGTGTCAGCCATGCAGCTAATCGGGCCGTTGGCGATTTCTGCCAGTTTGTTTGGTGAGATGGGCGGCGAGCCGCTGGTATTGCTCGACAGTACCGGTGCCAGCCATTCGCTGTGGCTGCAGAATGCGGCCTTTATCTGGATCCCCTTTATCCTGTTTGGCGCTATCGCGGCCTGGTTTGGCATGAATGATATTGCTGATGCCAAGGCATCCTTCAAAGAACAAGCGGTGGTGTTTAAACGCAACGATACCTGGATCATGTGCTGGTTATATCTGGGCACCTTTGGCAGTTTTATCGGCTTTGCGGCCGGTTTTCCCCTGCTGTGTGGCTTGTTGTTCCCGGATGTAGACCCGGTTAAGTACGCCTTTATCGGCCCTTTGGCTGGTGCACTAGCCAGGCCATTTGGCGGCATCATCTCCGACCGCTTGGGCGGTGCTAAAGTGACATTGTGGACCTTTGCCATCATGGCGTTAGGGGTGATGGCGGTGCTGCATTTCTTACCTGATGCGCAGCAAAGTGGCAGTTTTGTGGGCTTCTTTGCCTCTTTCATTGTGCTGTTTATTGCCAGCGGTATAGGTAATGGCTCGACCTTCAGGATGGTTCCACTGATTTTTCTGACGTTGCGAAGCCGCGCCCTGGGCGCCAGCGGCGCAAAACGGGCAGAAGTGGAAGGCAACCGTGAGAGTGCGGCGGTATTGGGCTTTATCTCGGCCATTGCGGCCTACGGTGGCTTTTTTATCCCCAAGGCGTACGGTTCATCTATCGCGGCCACAGGTTCGGTGGCCATGGCCTTATACGGGTTTGTGGTGTTTTATATCAGCTGCGTGCTGATTACCTGGTGGTACTACGCCAGGAAGCAGGCTCCCATCCCTTGTTAATGGAGTTTTGATATGACGGTTTCTGCCCCACAAGAATTACCTGCACCTCTATTCAGACTAGGGTTCAGGCCGATGTTTCTGGTAGCAGCGCTGTTTGCCATAGTGGCAATCGGTGCCTGGGGAGGGACCTTCGCCGGATGGTGGGGGCTGACCCCTTATGGCGGCAGTTATTTCTGGCATGCCCATGAAATGCTGTTTGGCTTTGTCGCGGCCGTGGTAACCGGCTTTTTGCTCACCGCGGTACAAAACTGGACAGGGGTACCGGGCCTTAAGGGCAAGCCATTAGCCCTGCTGGTACTGGTCTGGGCGGTGGGCAGAGTATTGATGTGGTGGGGACCCGGCTGGCCACATTGGCTGGTGGCCTCGCTGGATCTGTTGTTTTTGCCCATGGTAGCCGGGTTTATGGCCTATCCACTGATTAAGGTCAGCCAATGGCGTAATCTGTTCTTTGTTCCTGTGCTGGCGCTGATGACCTTGGCTAACTTCCTTACTCACCTGAGTGTCATAAATGGCGAGGCGCATTGGTTTAAACAGGGCAGTTACTTAATGTTGATGCTGGTTACGCTGCTAATGGCAGTGATAGGTGGTCGGGTCATTCCCATGTTTACCGCCAATGGCACAGGGACAACCAAAGTCGTGCCCATTGCCTGGCTTGAGAAAGCCGCTTTACTCTGTATCTGGTTGTTGGTGCTGAATGTGCTGTTTGGCAACCTGCTGCCAGCCAATGTGCTGGGCTTACTTTGCCTGCTTGCTGGCAGTTTGCATTTGTTCCGCTGGTGGCGCTGGCGGGTACGGCTGACCTTGACAGTGCCCCTGTTGTGGTCACTGCATATCGCTTATTTATTTATTCCTCTTGGTCTGTTTGCACTGGCCGGGCACTACCTGGGTGATTGGCTGCCCCTAAGCACTGCAGCACATCTGCTCACTGTTGGCGGCATGGGCGGAATGATTATGGCCATGATGGCCAGGGTGTCGCTTGGCCATTCCGGCCGACCGCTGCAACCTCGTCCCATTATGAGTCTGGCATTTGCGTTGATCTTTTTGGCCGCCCTAGTGAGGGTCCTGGGCAGCTGGCTGTTGCACCAGCAGATCCTGACCGTATTCGTGCTGGCCAGTATTTTGTGGTGTTTGGGCTTTGCCATTTTTACCTTTGTTTATTGGCCGGTGCTGACAAGACCGCGTGTCGATGGCAAGCCTGGTTAAAGATTTTCTGTCTGGTAGGTAGGAAAATTGGGGCGAGCTGACCTGAGATCTTAACCTCTCTTTGGGTGTAACTATGTATTGTTACGAGCAAAATTTAGGTAAAGCCTACGCTGCGCGTTTACCAACTCTTGGGCAATGTATGGCCGGGGTTTTAGGCTTTTTTGGTGTACAGCGCATCTATGGTGTAGGCGGCGATTTTGCCGCCAACCTGATTAGTGCTTTTGAAACCAGTCTGGAGCTATGCCCTTCCAGCAATGAAATGCATGCCGCTTTCAGTGCCTGTGCCCAGGCGGAGTTGGATGGTCTGGGCGTCTGCTTGACGACCTATACCGTGGGCAGCTTACCTTGTCTGTCAGCGGCGGCGCTGGCCATGGCAGAAAACCTACCTGTGGTATTTATTTCTGGTGCGCCGGGGGAGAGCGAAATCGGTGATGTGGCAATTCATCATACAGTACATGGCCGCAGTGCCTGGCAAACCAGACTGGATGCCGCCTTGCAGGCCTTTGCCGGGCTGGGAATGCGTGCAGAGCGCTTGCAGGGGCAACGAAACAGCGGCCAGCCGAATATGGCCGGCGAGCATTTTTTACAGTTAGTGAATCACGCCTGGCAGCATCGCCAGCCGGTGTTTGTTGAGGTGCCACGCGATCAGGTGTTTGCCCTGACTCAGGCCTTATCGCTGCCCGCGCATCCTGGGTTATTACGACCAGTCGAACAAGTGCTGTCAGGTGCAGGCCTTATTGCTGAGGAAATTGCCCGGCGTTTACGTGACTGTAAATACCCTGTGCTTTTTATTGGTGATGCGGTCAAGCATAACCCACGACTCAGGGCGCAGTTACTGGCGTTTTGTGAGCGCTTGTCTATCCCTTTTGCCACCAGTTGGTTTGCTAAAGGCTTGTTTGACGAGTTTCATCCCCTTTGTCTGGGTGCTTACAACGGGGTATTTTCTGATAATCCCAGCCGTGTCTATATAGAGCAACAGGCAGACTATGTGCTGGATGTTGGCAGCAACATCTTCAGTCAGGACACCAACACCGCGTTTTCCACCGGCAGCCATTTTATCCACGCCATGCACAACAAGACGGTATTAAAAGGTACATCGGTTGGTGAAGGAGACTTGATTGAATTATTTGATTGTCTGGCAGCCTGTCCCTTGCCGTCTTTTGACTTAACTCTGCCAGACTGGGCTGCGCTGACAGTGGAGCCACAAGCGAAGCTGGACTTTCACAATCTGGCCCAGACCCTTAATTACCTGCAGACTCGGGATCCTCACCCTTTTCTCTATCTTCCTGAGGTAGGCAACAGCTATTTTGCCAGCTATGGATTGCGTAACCGGCTTGGTATTGTCGGCCGGGGTTGGCTGACCAATCCCTGGTATGGTGCGATGGGCACCTGTCTACCTTATGCCCGTGAGGCTGCTCGTTGTATCAAAGACAAGCAAGGTGATGAACGGGTGGTTGTTATAGTGGGAGACGGTGGGCTGCATTTTCAACTCAATGAGTTGATTGAGCTGCAAAAAGATAAGGCAGCGGTCATTATCATTTATATGCGCAACAACCTGTTCCATCTGGGCAAAAGCAGTGATGCGCCAATATATTATTGTAATGATCCGGCCTTTGATGTTGATAAGCTGATTTCGGCTTATGGCGGCAGGGTTAGCCATTGTCATGATGTTGGTCAGTTTTGTCAGGCTTTTGCTGAGGCGGTAACAAACAATCAGGGAATGACCGTGATTTCGGTTCAGGCCAGTATAGAAAGTCAGTATCAGTGTCGAGAGATAACCCTGCTAAATCTATATATCCGCAGTCAGAATGGCGACGAGCAGGCCAGGGAAGCTTGGTTGGCGGCTACGGGGTAGCTTGACCACAAGTCGGGCAATCAGGTCTGGCGGCGAGACGAAACTGCTGCCATTGGGCGGTTTTGGCATCAAACAGATTCAGCACCCCGGCCTGGATTTTCACTCCCGCTAGATATTTTACCGCTTCCAGAGCCTGCATGGCGCCAATGATGCCGACTACCGGTGAGAGAATGCCGGACTCCACACAGCTGAGCCTCTGTTCACCGAACCTGTGGGAAAGGCAGTGATAACAAGGGAAATTCGCACCGGGAAGGTAGCAAAATACTTGTCCTTCCATGCGGATGGCGGCACCGGATATCAGGGCAGTGCTATGCTTTACACATAGCTGATTTATGAGGTTGCGACTGTCCAGATTGTCGGTGCAATCCAGCACCACATCATGCCGGATAACCAGTTCTGCCAGTTCTTCTGGCGTAGCTCGACGGTCTAACGGCACAATCCTGGTTTCTGCGTTACAGGCTTGCAAACGTGCTGCTGCGGCATGGACTTTGTTTTTGCCAATATCACTTTGTGCGAAAAGTACCTGACGCTGCAGATTACTCAGCTCCACTTTGTCATCGTCGCATAAGGTCAGCGTGCCAACGCCTGATGCTGCCAGGTATTGCGCCGCCGCATTGCCTAAACCGCCAACGCCGATAATCAGTGCACTGCCTGCCAGCAGCTTTTCCTGGCCTTCCAGATCAAAACCGGGTAACAAAATTTGCCGGTTATAGCGCAGTGCTTGCTGGCGGGTGAGACTGTCATGCATTGAAATACTCCGTAGGTTTTGTTCTTTTTAACCTTGCCCGTCAGCGCTGGCAATACCAACTTGGCTTTGGATACTACCTATTTGGAAGTATGGCGTCCGGCATAACTAACTGGTGAACTGATGACCAAAAGCTCGGAGGTAGGCATGAATACGGTAGGGATGGTTGTTACCCACCAATGCAGCGATGTCTGGCTGGCGTCTAAAGCATTTGATAAGGCACTGTGCAGAGTTAAAAGCATACTGAACCAATGTGGTATCAAAGATATCAAGATCAGTCGCAACTGCTTTACGGCCGGCCATTTGCCGGATATTTACCCTCAGCAAGGGGTGTTATCGGCATTGCACGCGGCACTTTTTTATCAAACACACTCCCATGTGCTTTGTGTTCCGCCGGATATGCCCGGCCTGTCGGTTGAACTCATCCGCTGGCTGTTGGTATCTGGTCGGATTGCCAAGCGCAGCTGCCATTACCGTGATTATTCATTACCTATGTACTTGCACAATGACAAGGCGCTTCGCGAACGCCTGGAATATCGGCTAAGTGAGGGGCTGCCGGTAAATACCGACAATATTGAGATCCTGAAATGCCGCAGTTTGGTAGCCCCAGACCCCAGCCGATTGGTACGAATTTTTGATTAGTGGTGTTTTTTACCTTGGTGGTGATTTTTACCCTGTTGAAGTTAGGGTGAAAACTACCGTGTTTTTAAAATATTCATTTAAAACATTGAGTTATGTTTGGCCTGGGGTTTGCTTTACTGGTTACGTAGATCAGTACACAGCCAACAGGAGACATTATGGAAATGCTGTACCAATCTCTGGGAAATCTTGCGACGCAAATTGCTGGGGCAACCCGGGTTTTTCATCACTATAAACTGGATTTTTGTTGTGGAGGGCATCGCACTTTGGCGGAAGCCCTGCATAAAAAAGGTTTGGATGCACAGCCTATTGTTGAGGAGCTGACCCGTCTGTCAGAAAAAAGCGAGACGGGGCAGAATTGGGCATCGGCCAGTAATCAGGCGTTAATCGCCCATATTCTGGAACGATTCCACGCTAAGCACAGAATACAGCTGCCTGAACTTATACGTTTGGCCAGACGGGTTGAACAGGTACATGCTGAATCGCCGGATTGCCCGAACGGCTTGGCGGAGCATCTGGAAAAAATGCAGTTGGAGCTGGAAAACCACATGATGAAAGAAGAGCAAATTCTCTTCCCTATGTTGTCCAGCGGTATGCGGCCAACTGGCCCTATCACTGTGATGCAGGAGGAGCATCTTGAGCATGGGGAAGCCTTAGAGCAAATGCTGGTGCTGGCCCATGATCTGGAATTACCGCCCGGTGCCTGCAATACCTGGACGGCCCTATATCTGGGATTGCGTGAACTCAAAGAAGATTTAATGGATCACATTCACCTGGAAAATAACATTCTGTTTGTTGATCGCAGCAGCGGTGAAGGAAGCTGTTGCGGTAGTTGTCACTAAACGCGGCTTTCCAGCCATCGGGTGGGCGTAGTGGTTTGGTTGCCCACCCGATTTTTTCTATCTTCGTATCTTATCTGTGGTCACTTTTTTTTGTGTTAGCCCGGGGGCTGATATGCATGTCGGATAGATGCGGGGCGGCTTGTCAGGCCACCCGGGTCGATAGGACATGATTGCTCTGTCCGTGAATCAGCGCTTCGGTCAGGCACTTAATCAGACTGGCCACTTCCACAGCCGCTTGGTTCATACTGAGCAAACAGGTTTTTGCGGTTTTGAACTGTTTCTCGTTTGCTGCCTGCAAAGCCAGGCGGGCAAATTCATGTACCTGTTCATGCGGTTGCTCCAGTTGCCGGAATTGCCGAATGGATTCGAAGTGGGTGCGAAACATGGGGTTGTAATACCAGCGACCAATGCCGCACTCTTCTTTGCCAATCGCCTGCGTCAGGTCAATGGGCAACAGGCCGAGCACCATACGTTGTACGGTGACGACCAACTGCAATTCCTCTATGTTGCCCAGCTCAATCTCTGCCAATAGGGCACTTTTAACCAGGCTGGCCTGAATATGCCGCATATCCTGCAGTTGCTCACTGATATTTCCGATATGCTGCTCCACGTGCCCAAGCTGATGTTGGGTCAGAGCGATATCCTGCTGGCTTTGTTTGTGGGTTTGCTCCACTTTGCGCTCTATTTCCTCTGCCTTGTCACCTATATGGCCGGTAAGCTGCCCGGCTTTTTGTGCCAGTGTCCTCACTTCGTTGGCCACTACGCTAAAACCCCGCCCGTGTTCCTGAGCACGAGCCGCTTCAATGTTGGCATTGAGAGACAGCAGATTGGTGGTTCGAGCCACGTCGTTGACTTGCTCGCTAATTGCCTGAATTTGCCCGGTGTGTTGTTTCAAGTCGACGATATCTGCTGCCATTTGCCGGGTTCGGCCGAGAATGTCGCCAAGATTGCCCAGCACCTGACTGAGTGCATGCTGAACATGCACAGAGCGTTTGTTCAGAGATTCCATATTGTCTCTTTCGTCGGCCAGGAATGTCTGCAGTAACTGAAAGCTTTGCCGGTAGCCATCCAGCGAATCAGCAAAGCCGGTTAATATGGCCTGCTGTTCATGGCGTAGGCTGTCCTTTTGTTTGAGACGCTGGTTTTCCTGTTGACACAGATATAGCTGCTGTTGCATATCGCACTTGGCCTGTTGTTCTGTGCGCAGTGTTTCTGATGCTTGCAACCATTGCTGTTTGTAGTGCTGACCGAAATATTGTTGTAGGAAGTGAAGCAGCATTTAAACCTCCAGTTTTTGTGCATGGCGTCCAATACATCTGAGCACATAGGCGATTTTTAGCAGGGTGGCTGCAAAAATCAGACTGATATGGGCACTCACCTGCACAGTGATGCTGAAGTGATCGGCGGCCAGGTAACCTACCCAGATTGTCAGCAGTATAATGCTCACAGATAAAACCAGCAGGCCTTCAGCCATTCGGGTCAGTTGCGGAAATTTCATGTATACCTCCAGAAACTGTTTGGGCAATAGGGCAGGACGTGTGCCTGCCCCAAGGGGTTAATCTTGTTCCGCGGTGGCGGGCTGCGTCAGGGCCGAATTGTGTCCCCATGCCAATAAGCCTTTAACCACCTGCCAGGACAAGGCGAGGGCGCCGATGATAAAAATTACATCGCCTAAGGTTCTGACCCAGCGCAGTGTTTCCAGCAACGGAGTCTGCATAAAGGCTTCACTGCGGGCATACCAGAATCCCTGTGACACACTGGCATAAAATTGCAGTACGCCAATGGGTAGCAAACTGGTGAAGAGCATCAATACCAGACCGCCGTTTAACCACCAGAAGCCGATTTTCATCAGTCTCTCGCTAAAGACTAAACCTGGCCGGATATAACGCAGCACCAGCAGGGCAAAGCCCAGAGCCAGAAAGCCGTAAACACCAAACAGGGCGGCATGGGCATGGGTGGCGGTGGTGTTTAAACCTTGCACATAGTAAAGAGAGATGGGCGGGTTAATCATAAAACCGAATACCCCGGCCCCCAGCATGTTCCAGAACGACACGGCCACAAAACACAGTAGCGGCCATTTTATTTGTTGCATCCAAGGGGCTCGCTGTTTCAATCGCCAGTTCTCAAAGGCTTCATAACCCAGTACCACCAGAGGCACCACTTCCAATGCGCTGAAGGTGGCACCGACTGCCATCACCGGGGTGGTGGTACCGGAAAAATACAGATGGTGGAAGGTGCCAGGGACACCACCAAGCATAAACAGGGAAGCTGAAGCCAGGCTGGCCGTGGTGGCCATTTTGCGCGATACCAGCCCCAGGCTGCAGAAGATAAAGGCCAATGCGGTAGTGGCGAATACTTCAAAGAAACCTTCTACCCACAGGTGGACTATCCACCAACGCCAGTATTCCATGATGGAAAGGTGGGTGCGTTCGCCATAGAAAAAGCCAGCACCGTAGAACAAGCCGATAGCCACGACCGACGCGGTAAGCAAGGCTAGCAAGTTTCGATCACCTGGGTGGCGCAGGGCTGGCACGATACCGCGCAGCATCAGGCATAACCAGAATACAATGCCGGTGAACTTACCGATTTGCCATAGCCTGCCCAGATCAACAAATTCATAACCCTGATGACCGAGCCAGAAATTCCACTCAGATGGCATAATCTGCGCAATGGCTAAATAATTCCCGATAAAGGACCCTGCCACTACCACTACGAGCGCCCAGAACAGAATGTCTACACCGAGTTTCTGAAATTTAGGATCCTTGCCACCGTTGATTATCGGTGCCAGGAACAAGCCGGCGGTGAGAAAACCGGTGGCAATCCAGAATAACGCCGATTGAATATGCCAGGTTCTGACCAGGGAGTAGGGAAAATACTGAGATACATCCAGACCATAGAATTGCTGGCCTTCCACTGTGTAGTGCGCGGTAAAGCCACCCAGAAACACCTGAAAGGTGAAAAGGGCGACAACCAGAAAAACATATTTCCCCAGGGCTTTTTGCGACGGAGTTAGCGTTACCAGGCTTAGCGGGTCCCGCGCCGGTGCATGAGGCTCGGCCTCTTCCCGTCGCAAAAATGCCCAGGCCCAGACCAATCCGCCGACACCGGCAATTAGTAGCACCACTGACACCACCGACCACAATATGTTCTCACCTGTGGGTTGGTTGCCAATTAACGGTTCATGGGGCCAGTTGTTAGTATAGGTTGCATCTGAATCAGGACGTTCAGTGGCGGCCGCCCAAGCTGTCCAGAAGAAGAAATTTGCCATGCGTTCACGTTTGCTGGCATCTGGCAGGGTATTTTCCTTCATGGCAAAGCTTTCACGACTGCTTTGCAACTCTGGATGGTCACTGAACAGTTTGTCGTAGTAGCTGGCGACCAATGCCATGGCTTGGGAGCGACGCTCGCTTACCACCAGAATATTCCCTGCGTCCGGGCCATTGCTACGATATTCCTGCTTGAGTCGGAAGGTCAGTAAAGCTTGCTGCTCCGGGCTAAGCGCACTGTAGTCGAGACCATAGATTGCATCGGCAGCTAACGTCAGCCAGGCCGTCAGTTCCCGGTGTAACCAATCTGCGCTCCAGTCTGGCGCTTGATAGGCACCATGGCCCCAGATCGATCCCAGTTGCATGCCACCAATGGACTGCCAGGCGGTCTGGCCATCAAGAATATCTGAGGCGGTCATCAGTACCTCGCCGGTTGGCGAGATCACTTGTTCTGGGATAGGCGGCGCCTGTCGATAAACTTCCCGGCCAAAATAGCCGAGTAGGGCAAAGGTGATGGCGAGAATACCAATCAGTAAAAACCACAAGCGACGATAATTAGCCATGGTTTTTCCCCTTTGGATAACGATGAAGTGGATAAAGCAAAACCCTGAGAGCACAGTGAATTTGCATGGAATAACTCCTTCCTGTTGTTTGATGTGCCTCCCGTCTTCGCAAACCCTATGCCACAACATAACCAATTGAATAAAAAGAGGTAATTTTTTGTGTGGTTGTTTTAACCTTATCGTGATAGGGTGTAATTAACCTTTTATATGGTAATTAATACCATGATGAATGAATTTCTTGTTGCTGATTTAGCCGTTGAGCTGCCCGACTTACTGCGCCTTGAACGACTGGTAAAAACCCTTAAGGCCGAATTTCAGTGTGGCGCCGTAGCCCTGCTGAAGCTGGAAGGCGAGGTACTGAAACCCTTGGCAGTAACAGGCCTGGTCAAGGAAACCCTGGGACGACGTTTTCTGCCAGCACAACATCCTCGTTTGGCCGCGATTCTGACCAGCGAGCATCAGCCGGTGTGCTTCGAACACAGCAGCGCCTTACCGGATCCCTACGACGGTTTACTGGATCAGATAGAAGGGCAACCTTTACCCGTGCATGACTGTATGGGAATGCGTTTGGAGCAGGACGGTAAGGTCTGGGGCGTGATCACCTTCGACAGCCTGCTTCCTGGTACCTTTTCCACGTCAGCCCAAAGCACTCTCAAGCAACAAAAACTGTTGCTGGAAGCAGCGGTACGCACCACCAGACTGGAGATAGAGAACCGCAGTTTAAGGCAATCGAGGATCAATGCGGCGGTGCGACAGGAAGGAAGTGCCACAGAAGATGCTGAAATTGTTGGACGTAGCCAGGTTCTTCAACAGTTGTTAGGGGAATTGGATACGGTAGCAGATTCGGAATTACCCGTGCTATTGCTGGGGGAAACCGGGGTCGGCAAAGAGCTGTTTGCCCGACGTCTGCACCAACATTCGCGCCGGGCCAACAAACCCCTTATTCATGTTAATTGTGCTGCACTACCTGAGTCCTTAGCTGAAAGTGAGCTATTTGGCCATGTCAAAGGGGCGTTTTCTGGTGCGCATCAGGAGCGCGCTGGCAAATTTGAGGCGGCCAATGGCGGTACCTTGTTTTTAGATGAGGTTGGGGAGTTGCCGCTAGCGGTTCAGGCTAAATTACTGCGCGCCCTGCAAAACGGTGAAATACAGCGACTGGGGGCGGATAAACCACGTAAGGTGGATGTACGTATTATCGCGGCGACCAATCGCCAGCTAAAAGACAGCGTTAAGCAGGGGGACTTTCGCGCTGATCTGTATCATCGTTTGTCCGTGTACCCTGTACCTATTCCCCCCCTTCGGGAGCGGGGCAATGATGTGTTGCTGCTGGCCGGCCATTTTCTGGAGCAAAATCGTGCCCGTCTCGGGCTTCGTAGTTTACGTCTTTCCACTGAGGCAGAATCCGCCTTACTTGCCTATCAGTGGCCGGGTAATATTCGCGAGCTTGAACATGTCATAAGTCGAGCCGCCATCAAATGTCTGGGGCGTAATCCCGCTCGTGGTGATATCTCTACACTAGTTCCGGAACTGATGGATTTGGATATTGAGCATAGCCGCCCAACAACCCATATTGGCGATACGCAACCAGGGTCACTGCTGATGCCCTTAAAAACACTGTTGGACCAGACCCAGCGAAATGCCATTCAGGCGGCATTGGACACCAATGGACAAAACTGGGCGCAAACCGCCAAGTTGCTTGAAGTGGATCCCAGTAATCTGCACAAATTGGCAAAACGCCTGGGTATGAAGTAACCCTAGTGTTATGAACCCACTGGCGGATCGTTAAAATCTAGTTGCTGAACATCCTGCTGTGGACTGAAAAAGGCGTTATTAGTTCTGAACCCGGTTATACGGAACGGCGATACCTGCACCAGCTTGACGAAAAGATTTTGGGATAAATCATATAGAAGTGGTGTGTCCGAGTAGACTTGGATTGCCGACCATCGGACCGGGTCATAGAGAGCGGTGGTGTTTACACCAACTTGACGAAAATACTATGGGAAAATCAAAAGAATGGGGCTTCTGAGTAAGTTCGGGCTGCCGACCATTGGACCGGGTCATAGAGAGCGGTGGTGCTTACACCAACTTGACGAAAATACTATGGGAAAATCAGAAGAATGGTGCGTCCGAGTAGACTCGAACTACCGACCATTGGACCGGGTCATAGAGGGCGGTGGTGCTCGCACCAGCTATTAATAATCGGGAATTTAATAAGGAAAGTGGTGCGTCCGAGTAGACTCGAACTACCGACCCCCACCATGTCAAGGTGGTGCTCTAACCAACTGAGCTACGGACGCACTTTGATGATTTGTTTCAGATTTGCGACGCATCTGAGAACGGCGCGTATAATAACGACGCCTAATTCCCGGCGCAACTGCTTTTTCGGCTTTTATGTCTGACTGCTGATTTTGTATTCAGCAAGGATTAAAGCGTCTAGCGACTTAATTTACGATTCAGTAATGCGCTGTCTAATCTGCTAGCGCCTTTATGCATGCCACGTTGGCAGCGTTTCAACCACTGACGGGCAACCGGAAAGTCCACACTTAACAGCACTAAACCCGCCAGCAGGAACAAGATGGAGCCTGGCAGAATAAACAGCACAGTGCCTATCAAGGTAAAGGTCACACCCAAACCAATTCGCAGACTTTTCATATTTCAGCTCCTGTGACCTGATTCAGCATATGGCTATCAAGTATAGAGAAAGGGAATAGATATTCAGCTGCCAAGTTGTTACAGGAGGTTGCACCCTTGTGTATACTAGCGGCACATTTTTCCAGCCAGTCTGTTCGGATGTTACCGCTAGTCGATTCCAAAGCCAGTATTGAACAGGATTACCTTGATTACCTGGATGCTTTACGCACTTCCCAATTTAAAGGTGAAATAGAAACCAGCTATGCCAGCCGCTTGGCCGTAGCCACGGATAATTCCGTGTATCAGCGTCTGCCTCAGGCGGTGGTTTTTCCAAGGGATGTCGCTGACCTGCAGTTGATTGGGCAGTTAACGCAAAGCCACAATAAGGTGCGCTTCTCGGCCCGCGGCGGCGGCACGGGCACTAATGGACAGTCCCTTACCGATGGTTTAGTGGTGGATTTGTCCCGGCATATGCGCGACATCCTTGAGTTTAATGCCGAGGAACGTTGGGTTCGGGTGCAGGCTGGTGTAATCAAGGATCAGCTTAACGATTTCCTGCGTCCCCATGGCTTTTTCTTTGCCCCGGACTTGTCCACCAGTAATCGGGCCACCATTGGCGGCATGATCAATACTGATGCATCAGGGCAAGGCTCCTTGGTGTACGGTAAAACCAGCGACCATGTGTTGGCGCTGCGTTCGGTGCTTGCTGATGGCAGCTTGCTGGATACTGCGCCCATGGGACTTGATGAAGCACGGGAACTAGCGGGGCAGAGCGGTGTTATCGGCCAAGTGGTAGCACAGGTGTTGCAAAGCTGTGAGCAAAAGCGTGAACAGATCCTGGCGAAATTTCCGCGACTGAATCGCTTTTTGACCGGCTACGACCTTGAGCATGTGTTCGATGCTGATATGCAGTACTTTGATCTCAGCCGTATTATTACCGGCTCAGAAGGCTCACTGGTGTTTGTGGCCGAAGCTAAGCTGAATGTCACGCCCATTGCGCGCTATAAAACGCTGATAAACGTCAAATACGATTCTTTTGAATCAGCCCTTCGCCATGCCCCGGCGATGGTGGCGGCCCAAGCAACCTCGGTGGAGACTGTTGATAGCAAAGTCCTGAATCTGGCCCGGGAAGATATTATCTGGCACTCGGTAAAAGCGCTGATTGAGGATGTGCCGGGTAAAGACCTGCAAGGCCTGAATATGGTGGAGTACAACGCCGAAGCCGAGCAGGATATGCAGGATAAAATCACCGGCTTAGTGGCCATGCTGGATGATTGTATTGCCACCGGCAAGTCTGGGGTGATTGGTTATCAGCTTACCTCGGATAACGCCGATATCGGTAAAATTTATGCCATGCGCAAAAAAGCGGTGGGTCTGCTGGGGAAAACCAAAGGCAGTAAGAAACCCATCGCCTTTGCCGAAGACACGGCTGTGCCGCCTGAGAAACTAGCCGATTTTATTATGGAGTTTCGAGCGCTGCTGGATGCCAAAGGTTTGCAATATGGCATGTTTGGCCATGTTGATGCGGGGGTGTTGCATGTGCGTCCGGCACTGGATTTGATTGACCCTTTGCAGGAAATGCTGATGGCCGAAGTGTCCGATCAAGTTGTGGCCTTGGTGGCTAAATACGGCGGTTTGATGTGGGGCGAGCATGGTAAGGGCTATCGTAGCGAATACGGCCCGGCGTTCTTCGGTGAAGAGCTCTTTACTGAGCTACGTAAAATTAAAGCGGCCTTTGATCCCTTTAACCGCATGAACCCAGGCAAAATTTGCACGCCTTATGAGTCAGATGAAGTGCTGGTAAAAGTATCGGATACCAAACGCGGCACTTATGACCGTCAGATCCCTCTGAAGGTGCGCGAGGCCTTTGAGCCAGCCATGAGCTGCAACGGTAACGGCTTGTGTTTTAATTATGACAGCACTTCCCCCATGTGCCCCTCCAGCAAGATTAGCAAAGATAGGCGCCATAGTCCTAAGGGACGGGCGGGATTGATGCGCGAGTGGCTGAGATTGCTAAGCAAGCAAGGGGTTGATGTTGCCAAGCTGGATAAAGTAGGTACAAAGCAAAGCTGGTTCAGCCGCATGTACAACACCTACAAGCAAGACAACAGGGGGGATTTCTCTCATCAGGTGATGGAAGCTATGGACGGCTGCCTGGCCTGTAAAGCCTGTGCCAACCAGTGCCCGGTGAATGTAGATGTGCCGAGCTTCAGAGCGCGCTTTTTGCATATGTATTATGGCCGCTATGCCAGACCGTTCAAAGATTACCTGGTCGCGAATGTTGAGAAGATGGCGCCGCTATTGTCCAAGGCTCCGCGCCTGGTCAATGCCGCACTGGTGTTAGGCGAGTGGCCTTTGCGCAAGTGGGTGGGCTATGTGGATGCGCCAACACTTTCTTATCCAACGCTGGCCGGGCGGCTCGACAAGGAAGTGCAGGCTTTTGACTTGTCCCTGCTGACATCCCTTAATCCCGAGCAACTGAGCAAAAGGGTTTTGATTGTACAAGATCCCTTTACCAGTTTTTATGAAGCGGAACTGATTGAAGATTTAGTTAAGCTGATCCGTAAACTTGGTTTGCACCCAGTGCTACTGCCTTTTAAACCCAATGGTAAACCTCAGCATGTAAAAGGGTTTTTAGCCGAGTTTGCCGCTACCGCTAAAAATGCTGCCGCATTCTTTAACCAGCTCTCGGCGCTTAACATCCCAATGATTGGTGTGGATCCGTCTTTAGTACTTTGTTATCGGGATGAATATAAAAAAGCCCTGGGCAACGACCGTGGTGATTTCAACGTGCAGCTGATACATGAGTGGCTGGAAAGCGTGGAGTTGCCTGAAGCTACTGCTCAACCTTTACGGTCATTTGCTTTATTTGGCCATTGCACGGAAAAAACCGCATTGCCTTCTGCGGAAAAGCAATGGCAGCAAATTTTTAAACGAATGGGGGCGGATTTGACCCCGGTATCGGTAGGTTGCTGTGGCATGGCCGGCACTTATGGACACGAGACGTCGCATTTGGAGCACTCCAAAGGAATATTTGAGCTGAGCTGGCAACCAGCGTTGGCAGGTTTTAGAGCTGAACAGGTATTGGCCACCGGCTATTCCTGTCGCAGCCAAACGGCCAGAATGCAAGGGGTTAAACCTAAGCACCCGCTGCAGGCGTTGCTTGGATTGATAGAGGAAAAATAAGTATGGCAGAGCAACTATCGGATAAGGGATCAGTACCAAAAGGTGGCGATTTACCCTCCGATGTCGCACCAGCCGGTGTGGCGGGGCACTTAAGCATTTTTCGCTGCGCTGGCAGTTGAAAGCGAAGAACCTGTCGCGAGCAGAAAATCCTGACCAAACACAGCGGGACTTTGTAAATATATTGATTAGTCGTGCAGAAGGAATATACGACTTAGCTGAACGCTCTGATCTCTGGCAAACAGGCTGAAAATACGCCCTAGGGCGCCCTTTGGGGGCACCCTAGTGGGTAAACTCCACTTTCGGGAGTGAGAACTGTTCTATGTTACAAGCTAATCTCTGACGAGCTATGCCTGCATCCATATAAACTGCACCGACAGGACGAAATCCTTGTTGTTGGTAGTAGTTGACACCTTCCAACTCGCACTGCACTGAGACAGTCTGCATACCTTGTTGCTTAGCAATCGCCAGCAAAGCGGTCAGCAGTTGTTGATATACCTCAGGTTTACGGCAGTTGTTTAATACAGCAATCCGTCCTATTTCACCGTCAGCGGTGATACGTCCGGTTGCTATCTCTATGCCCGCGTCATCCAACAGTAAAACATGGCAGGCCGCACTGTCCTGGCGATCAAACTCCACATCTTTGGGAATTCGCCATTCGTAAACGAATACCTTTTCTCTGAGCTTTGTGAGCTTGTCTTTGGCGCTTCTCCAGTCGACGTTTTTAACGGTAAACGTCATCTGTATTGCCTCCAAAACCGGCACCTCATTGTGCCGAAACTTCAGTCTATGATTTGAACAAAAAATAGTCAATCGCCTGTTTGGTCTGATGTCTTTATTGGACCAATAAGCCAATAGGTTTCACAGTCTTGCATGCCCCGTACGCTGAGTCTGCCGCGAGGTTCAAAGACAAAGTCATGTCGGCTGAGTCTATAAGTGTGCTCTGACACCTGAATCTTATGGCTTTGACCTTGGCTTTCCATTCGAGAGGCCAGATTCACACTATCTCCCCATAAGTCGTAACTGAACTTATGCTTACCTATGACACCTGCAATCAACTGACCGCTATTCAGGCCAATTCGCAATCCCTTGTTGATATGATGGCGTTGGTTAACCTGTTCAAAGGTGAGTAACATTTGTAAGGCGCAAGCGCAGGCACGTTGGGCGTGATTGGGGTGATGAACGGGCACCCCGGATACCGCCATATACTCATCACCATTGGTTTTGATCTTTTCCATGTCATAGCGCTTGAGCAGTTGGTCAAACTCACTGTACAAATCGTTAAGATAATTCACCACGGCTTCCGGTGCCCTGTTGTTAACAATGTCACTGAATCCCTCAATGTCAGCGAACAACACTGTGGCACTGGCAAAGTGCTCGGCCACGGGTTTATTCGAATCTTTTAGGCGCTCGGCAATAGGATCAGGCAGCACGTTCAAAAGCAGGTTTTCTGAACGGCGTTGTTCGTTAGCAATGCGTGTCCAACTTTTAGCGTGGTCCAGAAAAATGTGGTAGGTACACAGCATGCAAGTTAGTGGGAAAGTGAGACTGGTGATCTGCTTAACCCTTTGTTGGTAGTTTTGCTCTAATCCGAGCAGAGGTGCCACTTCAAAATGCTCGAGCAGATAAAAACCCAGAGCAAAACTGCCTGCTGCGAGTAGCAGGAGCACAGTTTCTTCGCGGTAAAACAGAAAAGGTACGGTCAGAAAGCCCAATATCAGAAACCAGTGGCTGGCACTTTGATAGCCCAGGTAAAGGCTGGTCAGGGATATAAAGCTGGCATAGCCACCAATAAGCACCCGGCGCGCTAATCTGGTTTGGCCTATATTGCTGCAAAGCGGCACTAATGGGCAGAGCATAGCGTGGAACAGCAATATCAAAATTTGCACATCACCGCCCTCTGCCCAATAAAACAGATGCAAAGGCAAATGCACCAACATGACACAAAACAATACCAGGGAAATGAGATTGGTTAAGCGGGCAGGACTGATATTTTTACAGCCGTTTTTTTGAATACCGGCCCAAATCCAGGTCTTCAACAGCGCGGTGATCATGCCAAGCTCCTTATGGCTGTTCGTTCCTAAACTGCGTGGAAAACTGTACCCCTTATCGAAAATAAAAACGCCCGGTTCCCCGGGCATTTAAGTGTAGCTGTTAAAAGCCTTGATGGTTAGCCAACCAGCTGCTCAACCAGTTCAACCGCGCGGCCAATGTAACCCGCTGGTGTCCACTGTTTAAGCTCGGCTTTTACCTCATGAGGCAATGCCAGGCCGTCAATAAACTCGGCCATCATTTGTTGGTTTACCCGTTTGCCGCGCGTCAGTTCCTTGAGCTTTTCATAAGGCTTTTCAATACCATAACGACGCATCACGGTTTGAATGGGTTCGGCTAGCAGCTCCCAGTTAGCATCAAGCTCGCTGAGCAGGCTTTGCTCGTTCACTTCCAGCTTGCTGATACCTTTTAAGGTAGCCTGATAAGCAATCAGGCTATAGCCCATGCCTACGCCTAAATTGCGCAGCACGGTGGAGTCAGTCAGGTCACGCTGCCAGCGGGAAACCGGAAGCTTGGCGGCCAGATGGTCAAAAATGGCATTGGCCAGTCCCAGGTTGCCTTCGGAGTTTTCAAAGTCAATGGGGTTTACTTTGTGTGGCATGGTGGAAGAACCAATCTCGCCTGCCACGGTTTTTTGCTTAAAGTGACCCAGCGCAATATAGCCCCAAACATCCCGGTCAAAATCGATCAGTATGGTATTAAAGCGTGCTACCGCATCAAATAGTTCAGCAATGTAATCGTGAGGTTCGATCTGCGTGGTGTACGCGTTCCAGACAATCCCCAGACTTTCTACGAACTCGCGGGAAATGGCTGGCCAATCCAGCGCCGGATAAGCAGACAGGTGCGCGTTATAGTTGCCAACTGCGCCATTTAACTTACCGAGCAGCTCCACACCGGCAATCTGCTCACGTTGACGCTGCAGACGCACTAAAACGTTAGCCATTTCCTTGCCCATAGTGGTAGGGCTGGCTGGCTGGCCATGAGTACGAGCCATCATAGGAATGGTTTTGTATTCCAGTGCTAAACGGCGCAATTCACTAATCAGCTTGTCACAGTAAGGCAGAATCACCTGGCTACGTGCTTCGCTTAGCATCAGAGCATGAGACAGGTTGTTAATATCTTCTGAGGTACAAGCAAAGTGAATAAATTCGCTAACTGCACTGAGCTCTGCGTTGTCGGCGACTTTTTCTTTTAAGAAATACTCAACGGCTTTTACGTCATGGTTAGTCGTACGCTCTATTTCTTTCACGCGGGCCGCATCGGCTTCGCTGAAATCGGCCACTATAGCATCTAATAATGCCTGAGCTTTGGCGCTAAAAGCAGGAACTTCCTGTAAGGCGTCAATGCTGGCAAGCTTTTGCAACCAGCGGACTTCTACCTGAACCCGGTATTTGATCAGACCGAACTCGCTGAAAATACCGCGAAGTTCTTGGGTTTTGCTGCCATATCGACCGTCTACCGGGGAAATAGCTGACAATGCAGAGAGTTCCATGCTGTGGCTCCTGATTAGTGGTTAATGCGTTTGAACGCCTTCTCGGCGTTTTCCAATACGTTGCGACGGCTGAGCAGGATATGGCGACGTTTGCCACCTAACTGACGCCAAAGCACCGCGGAACGAATACCGGCCAGCAACAAAGCTCTGACTCTGTGCTGAATGGCGGTTTGTTTTAACAGATTGGGGTCGCCAGCGACCTGAATACGTGGTCCGATAGGGCTGATAACATCAGAATAAATGCGCGCCATATTGGCCAGCATGGGTTCATCGGTAAGGGCATACAGGCTTTGCTGACGCTTGATATGGTCTATACGCTCACCCAGTTCGGCCAGCTTATTTGGTTGCTTGGTTAGCTTACGTTCCAGCCCCAGGATACTGGCAATATAGCGGGTGATTTCGGCGTCTTTGGCTACCGGTTTATTGGATAGCTGTCCCTCAAGGGTGACAAATCCCAGCCTTAAATTGGCCAGATTGCCATAAATCTCTTCGGTGCTTTGGGGATCAGTGACCACCAAGCTTTGAATACTGGCAACGAAGGCCCCGTCATCGCCATTGCCTTTACGGGCAAATTGTTGCACCAGGGCGGCTGATTGGCAAACCGCGGCCAGGGCCAGACTTTTGTCAAATTCTCTGTCGTTCATATTAGCGAATGTAGCTCTCGATAATGCCGCCGCCCAGACAGACTTCGTTCAGGTAAAATACGGCTGACTGCCCTGGCGTTACGGCTTTTTGCGGTTGGTCAAACAGCACCTGCAACTGGCCGTTTGCCAAGGGGGTTACTTCACAGGGGATATCCTGCTGCCGATAACGGGTTTTGACCACACAGCGAAGGGGCGTGGTGGGGCCTTGTCTGTCAACCCAGTCCAGTTGCTTGGCGATTAGCCCTTTGGAATAAAGACGTGGATGATCATCGCCCTGACCGACGATAAGCACATTACGGGCGACATCTTTGTCCACGACGTACCAGGGCTGTTCGCCGTGATCTTTCAGACCACCTATATGCAACCCCTTGCGTTGGCCCAGGGTGTGATACATCAGCCCTTCATGCTCGCCAATAACTTCACCTTCTGTCGTTTCAATTTTGCCTGGCTGGGCAGGAAGATAGCGACCCAGAAAATCTTTGAATTTTCGCTCACCAATAAAGCAAATACCGGTACTGTCTTTTTTATCGTGAGTAATAAGGCCTTGTTCAGCGGCGATTTCACGCACTCGGGGCTTTTCGATATCACCGATAGGGAACAAGGTATGGCCGACCTGCTGCTCGTTTAGGGTATACAAAAAATAGCTCTGGTCTTTGTTGTCATCCAGGCCGCGCAATAGCTGCCAATGACCATCCTGCTCGCGACGTCGCACATAGTGTCCGGTCGCAATATAGTCAGCGCCTAGATCTTCTAAGGCGAACTCCAGAAAGGCTTTAAACTTAATTTCCTTGTTGCACATAATATCCGGGTTCGGTGTGCGACCGGCTTTGTATTCGGCCAGGAAATATTCAAAAACGTTATCCCAATATTCGGCGGCGAAATTGATAGTGCGTAACTTGATGCCCAATTTGTCGGCAACGGCCTGGGCGTCTTTCAGGTCTTCGGCAGCAGCGCAGTATTCTGCATCGTCATCTTCTTCCCAGTTTTTCATAAACAGCCCTTCCACCTGGTAGCCTTGCTGTTTAAGCAAATAGGCTGAAACGGAGGAATCCACACCACCGGACATACCGACGATGACTTTAATTTGGCTGTTCTGCTGCATGGGCTTGATTAACTTGACGCTGCGCTTAAATTACGGAGCGCGAATTCTAGCAGACTTGTCCGGCGGACGCATCTGCTATGGACGGCTTAGGGCAGATAGTGGAATTGATTAAGGAGCGTGATTTGTCCTTGCCGGTAGTCCTCGATACAGTGCAGTACCATGGGGGAGCGCAGTTGGGATTGACGTTGTTTGATATCATCCAGGCTTAACCAATGACAGGCCTGAATTTGTCGGTCTTGAGGGGCGGTTGCCAGGGGCGTATCGAGCTTCAGGGCAAAGCAAAAGCGTAAAAACGTCAAACCCTCTCTTTCCACCGGATACAGGTAGGTACCTACCAGACCCGTCGGGAGCAAATCCAGACCGGTTTCTTCACGCAGTTCACGGCGAGCAGCATCTGGTATCGATTCCCCTGCCTCTAAATGGCCAGCTGGCTGATTGAACACCAGCTTGCCGTTAATATTTTCTTCAACCAGTAGGTATTGGCCTTGGGCTTCTACGACACAGGCCACGGTGACATTAGGTTTAAACACTTAAATCTCCAAAAACTGACCAGGGGCAATGCCATCTAAGGTCCAGCTTCCCACCCGATAGCGAATTAGGCGCAGGGTAGGGTAACCAATGTGGGCCGTCATGCGTCGAACCTGGCGATTACGTCCTTCACTTATGCTAATGGACAGCCAACTGGTAGGAATGGACTGGCGAAAACGCACGGGCGGATTACGTGGCCATACCTCTGGTTCCGGCATTAACGACACTTTCGCTGGCAGTGTCATGCCGTCTTTTAACTGCACGCCGTCACGCAGCGCTTGCAAGGCCTTTTCTTCAGGTGCGCCTTCTACCTGCACCCAATAGGTTTTGCTGGTTTTGCTTTTGGGGTGAGCCAGCTTATGCTGAAGTTTGCCGTCATTGGTCAGTACCAGTAGGCCTTCGCTGTCCATATCCAGCCTTCCTGCTGCATACACCCCTGGAATATCGACATAGTCTTTCAGGGTTTGGCGGCCTTCCTGGTCGGTAAATTGGCAAAGTACGCCGTACGGTTTATTAAGTAACAGAGTTCGAGTATGCATAACCTATAAGGAAAGATTTCTTTTGCTTGGCGTGATTGGCTTTATTATCCGGGTGCCCAGCGGCCAGTCAACTAAGCCTTTAGCTAATTAAAACAGGCGTTTGGATTGAGTCTTTTAGCGGGTATATACCCAAGTAGCACTTGTACTTGGCGGTTTCGGCCATATATGATTCAGACACTTTTTTGCGGGAAGCATGCTTCCCGATGCCATGGTGGGGATGTGGCCCGGTCACGTTGGAACCGGGTTTTACAGCAGGAGATAGTGAGTGGCCCCTGTTGCCCCGGAATGTTCCAACCGGCCGCATCCAGCCGTAACAACAGAGGTATCACATGACAAGCAAGTCAAAAATTATTTACACCAAGACCGATGAAGCGCCGGCTCTTGCTACGTATTCTTTGCTGCCTATCATTAAGGCATTCGCGTCAACGGCGGATATTGAAGTTGAGTTAAGCGATATTTCTTTGGCTGGCCGTATGTTGGCTGCTTTCCCAGAATTTTTAACTGATGATCAGAAAGTGCAAGACGCGCTGGCAGAATTGGGCGAGCTGACTCAGCACGCTGATGCCAATATTATTAAGTTGCCCAACATCAGTGCGTCTATTCCTCAGCTTAAAGCAGCCATTAAAGAATTGCGCAGCAAAGGCTTTATGTTGCCTGAGTATCCGGAAGAGCCGAAAAACGATGAAGAGAAAAGCATCAAGGCTCGCTACGGTAAGATTTTGGGTAGCGCGGTAAACCCTGTACTGCGTGAAGGTAACTCAGACCGTCGTGCACCTACTGCGGTTAAAAACTACGCCAAAACCCATCCGCACTCCATGGGAGCTTGGAGCCAGGCTTCACGCACGCACGTAGCGCACATGCGCGGTGGTGATTTTTACTCTCGTGAGAAGTCAGTGACAGTGGACAAAGCTGGCTTTGTTCGCATCGAGCACACAGACAAGCAGGGCAACAAGACGGTACTTAAGCCTCGTATTGACCTGTTGGCCGGTGAAGTGATTGATGGCATGTACATGAGCAAAAAAGCCCTGTGCAAGTTCTTCGAAGAACAAATTGAAGATGCCAAACAAACGGGCATTTTGTTCTCGCTGCACGTTAAGGCAACCATGATGAAGGTGTCGCACCCCATTGTGTTTGGCCACTGCGTAAAAGTGTTCTACAAAGATTTGTTCGAGAAATATGCTGACCTGTTTGCCGAACTAGGTGTGAACGCTAATGATGGTCTGGGTAGTGTTTACGATAAGATTGCCAGCCTGCCAGAGTCTCAGCGTAGCGAAATCGAACGCGATATCAACGCCTGTTATGCTGACCGCCCACCTATTGCCATGGTGAACTCAGACAAAGGTATTTCCAACCTGCACGTGCCTAGTGACGTGATTGTTGACGCCTCTATGCCTGCCATGATCCGAAGCTCTGGTCAAATGTGGGGACCTGACGGCAAGCCTTATGACACCAAAGCCGTGATCCCTGAAAGTACTTACGCCACTATCTATCAGGAAGTGATCAATTTCTGTAAGACTCACGGTGCGTTCGATCCTACCACTATGGGTACTGTACCTAACGTGGGTTTGATGGCGCAAAAAGCCGAAGAGTACGGTTCGCACGACAAGACCTTTGAAATTAAGGCTGACGGCACTGTGCGTATCGTTGATCAAGACGAAAACGTACTGATCGAGCATGATGTGGAAGAAGGCGACATCTGGCGTATGTGTCAGACCAAAGACGCGCCAATCCGTGACTGGGTGAAACTGGCGGTAACTCGTGCCCGTCAATCTGGTATGCCGGCCGTGTTCTGGCTGGACGATGAGCGTGCCCATGACATTCAGTTGATCAAAAAAGTAAATACCTATCTCCAAGAGCACGATACCGAAGGCCTGGATATTCAAATCATGTCTCCGGTTCGCGCAATTCGTTACAGCATGGAGCGTTGTATCCGTGGTCTGGATACTATTTCCGTAACTGGCAACGTGCTGCGTGACTATCTGACAGACTTGTTCCCTATTCTTGAACTGG
>NZ_JAFKCS010000290.1 GCF_017255015.1 Bowmanella yangjiangensis
CGCGCAGCTCCTGGGTGTGCTTGCCCACCTGTTCTTCGAGGCTGGCGTTGAGTTCGAGAATGCGTGCCTCGGCGGCTTTCTGCGCCGAGATGTCGCGCACGGTCTTCGACAGGCCGGTCAAGACGCCACTGGCATCGATCAGCGGGGAGATCGATGCGGAAACGTCCACCAGGCTGCCGTCCTTGCGATGCTGTTGCGTATCGAAGTTGCCGATCGGCTTGCCGGCCGCAACGTTGGCGAGGATGTTTCGTTCTTCCTGAAAAAGGGCTTCGGGCACGATCAGTTCGATCAGCGTATGGCCGATGGCCTCGTGCGCGGTGTAGCCGAAGATCCGTTCTGCGCCGTGGTTCCAGCTGATCACCGTGCCATCGAGTGACTGACCGATGATACCGTCGCTGGAGCTTTCCACGATGGCGGCGGAGCGTGCCTGTTCGGCGAGGATCTGCCGATGGCGCTGGCGATTGACCAGCAGCACGCCGGCGAGGGTCGCCAGCAGCAGGCTGACCAGGCTGCCGACCAGCATCACTAGGCGCGGCGAGGCCTGGTGCAGCCCACCGACGAAACCGGGGTGGGCCAGCAGTTCAACCTGCCAGTCGCGCCCGTAGATATGCCGTGATACCGCATGCCGAGCGATGACGGGGGCATCGTCGCTGGCTTCGCTGGCGTAGAAATCGACGACATGCGCGGCGTCGGTGACGTCGCTCAGTTGCAACTGCAAGCCGTCGTTGCTCAGTTTCAGGCCTTGCAGGACCTCTTCGGTCAGCAGCGGGGCGTAGCTCCAGCCGATGCCCTTGGCCATGCGTTCCTCGACGCTGTCCGGGGTGACGGCACCGCGATAGATCGGCAGCAGGATAAGGAAGGATTGCAGGGGATTGCCGGTCGCCTGCACCAGGGTGATGGGCCCGGTGATACGCACCTCGCCGCTGGTCAGTGCGGCGAGCGCTGCGCTGCGGCGGTTGTCTTCCGACGCGATGTCCAGGCCGACGGCAGGGAGATTCTGCTCGACCGGCTCGAT
>NZ_JAFKCS010000291.1 GCF_017255015.1 Bowmanella yangjiangensis
GGCCAGCGAACTGCTGCAGCGCCTGCAGGCGCGCCTGGATTTCCCCCTGCAGCCGCCAACAGCCGACTGGCAGACGCCCGCTGGCGTCGAGCGGGCGCCCGCAGGGATTTATCCACAGGCGCGGGCCGGCCTGTGCATGGTCGTCGCCGGGGCCCAGCTGGGCCGCCTGCACGCCGAACAGCTGCTGGCGCTCGCCGAGCTGAGCGAGCGGCATGCCGGCGGCGAACTGCGCCTGACCCCCTGGCAGGGCCTGCTGCTGGGCAACGTGCCACAGGCCGAGGCGGCAACCCTGAGCAACGCGCTGGGCGAACTCGGCCTGCTGCACGAGGCCGGCGACCCACTGCTCGGGCTGGTCGCCTGCACCGGATCGGCCGCCTGCGCCCGTGGCCTGGCCGACAGCACGCACCATGCGCTGCACCTGGCCGAACTGCTGCGCGCCAACGGCCCCCAGCCCGTCGCCGAAGGACTGCTCGGCTACGTCCTGCCCGGCGCCAGGATGCGCTGGCCGATGCCGAGCGGGGTTCGCAGCGGGCGCATACAGGCACGCATCAACGAGAGTCGCCAAGCGCAGGTACTGGCCACTGAGTAGCTCACTGCCCCTGATGCTGTTGCTGGCAGCCGTGCTCTGCATACGCACGGCCCATGCCGATGACGCCGAGCAACTGGCCCAGGCTCAGGTGCTGTATCTGGAACTGATCGTCAATCAACTGCCCAGCGGCAAGGTAACGGAAGTGAGAGAACATCAGGGCCGGCTGTTCGTCCAGCGCGAGGATCTGCTCGCCGCCGGCGTTCGCCTGCCCCCCGAGCCACCGCCCTGGGTCGCCCTGGACCGGATCGACGCGCTGCACAGCGACTATCAGCAGGAAAGCCAGCGCCTGCTGCTGACCCTGCCCAGCGAATGGCTGCCACACCAGCGCTTCGATCCCAGCAGCCTGAGCGAACCGATGCCGGCGCAAAGTGCCTTCGGCGCGCTGTTCAACTACGACCTCTACTACAGCCACACCGAGAACGCC
>NZ_JAFKCS010000292.1 GCF_017255015.1 Bowmanella yangjiangensis
GGCGCACGCCGCTGAGCCCATCTCCGGCAAGTGAAGAAGCCGCTGGCGGAGCGATCCGTCGGCGGCTTTTTTCTCTGGCACGGGCACCCGAGTGGAGAGCTGCGGTTGCCAGGAACTGACCGACAGGATTCGCCAGGCTGGAGCCAGCCTGAGCGCTCATGCCGGCCAAGCCGTCGCCATGGCTTCTTGGACCACAGGTAATAGCTCATCGGTCGCCGCGACCAACTCGGCCAGCAGCGGCTCATCCATGTCCATGTACCCTTCGTACTCCGCCAGATTGCGCCGATCATGGCACAGCGCAAACAGGCGCACCTGTGCCTTGCTGACCGCCAGCGTGTGCGTCAGGCACTGGAACACCAGGTATCGACGGTCGGAGCGATAGCCTCGCAGACGCAGCGCGGTCAACGCCAGTGCGTGCGCAGCGTTATAGGCGAGGTCGAAGCGGCTGGCGAATGACAGCTTGGGTGCATGGGCATCCTGCAGGCGATCAATGGCCGAGCGTAGCAGTCCTTCGCATTCCCTGCGGTCTGGCGGTTCGGCCTTGAGGCCACCCGTGCGCAGCAGGTTTTCAAGATTGTCGTTACTGACCATGTTCGGTTCCCTCCGGATCGTGGCCGATCAACTCGATCTTTTCCTGCTGCGCCACGCGCAGCACGAAGCTGTTGCCAGCGGCTTTCCTGGCCTGCCACTCGTCCGGAGTGTACAGCGTCGGATTGATGGTACGCCGCAGTTGCGCCTCGACCGGCAGCAGGTGTTCCATCACCTCGGCATAGCGCAGGTTGTCGCCGATCAGCATCAGGTCGACATCGCTATCGGCATGTTCGCGGCCTTTGGCCAGCGAACCATAGACGAAAGCCCACGTCAGGTGCGCGGAGAGCGGCGCGAGCGCCTCGCGCAGCGGCGTACCGATGCCAAAGGTCTTGCGTACGATACCTTGCAACTCGGCATAGATCGGACAATCCGGGTTGGCCTGGTAATGGGTCTGATTGCCCTGGCGGGTCAGGGTCAGGAT
>NZ_JAFKCS010000293.1 GCF_017255015.1 Bowmanella yangjiangensis
CGCTGTACCTCAAGGGCGAGGACGAAAGCGGTGCCCGCTACCGGATTCCCGACCCGAGGGCCGAGCATTGCCAGGCACTGGTCGCCGACGATGCCCAGCTCACCGCGCGGGTGCTCGGCGAGGAGACGATCTTCGGCTGCGCGCCAGGGCGTTCGCTGGAATTCGTCGCCGCCTTCGAGCGCTGCCTGACCAGCCTGCGCGAGCGGGGCGTCAGCCAGACCCTGCACAACCTGCTGCACGCCTAGGCCCCGGAGACGCACATGCCCAGCCTGCTCAGCCAACTCAAGCAGCACAGCGTGGTGGTCGCCGACACCGGCAACCTGGTCGCCATCAACCGCTTCCAGCCCGAGGACGCCACCACCAACCCGTCGATCATCCTCAAGGCGCTGCAGGCGGGGCAGTACCAGCGTCAGGTCGACGACGCACTGCGCCAGGCCATCCGCAGCGGCGCAGCGCCCCGCGCGATCATCGCCGAGGCCTGCGACCGCCTGGTGGTCAGCATGGGCGTGGAGATTCTCGCGACCATCCGGGGCAAGGTGTCCACCGAAGTGCCGGCGGCGCTGTCCTTCGATAGCGCCGCCACCGTGGCGCGGGCGCGCGCGCTGCACCAGCGCTACCTGCAACTGGGCATCCCCGGCGACCGCGTCCTGGTGAAGATCGCCGCCACCTGGGAAGGCATCCAGGCGGCGCGCCAGCTGGAGCGCGAGGGCATTCGCTGCAACCTCACGCTGATCTTCAACCTGGCCCAGGCCCGTGCCTGCGCCGAGGCCGGCATCTACCTGGTGTCGCCTTTCGTCGGGCGGATTCTCGACTGGCACAGGCAGCAGACCCCGGACGTCCGCTTCGAGGCCGAGAACGACCCCGGCGTGCTGTCGGTGCGCCAGGTCTGTCGCTTCTTCAAGCAGCACGACTACGCCACGGTGGTGATGGCCGCGAGCTTTCGCAACATCGGCGAAGTGCTCGCCCTGGCCGGCTGCGACCGCCTGACCATCAGCCCTGCCCTGCTCGCC
>NZ_JAFKCS010000294.1 GCF_017255015.1 Bowmanella yangjiangensis
GCGCTACGGCGTAGCCTTCCTGATCGGTCTGCTGGCGATGAACCTGATCCCTGCTGTGAAGACGGCGCTCGAGCGGTTATTCGCACTGCGAGGTGCCTGACATGGCAACCATTCTGATCAGCGTTGATGCACTGCTGTGCCTTCTGATCGTTCTGGCCGCTCTCGACTATCTACGGGCAGTGTTCTTCATGGATCAGCCGCTGGTGTGCTCGGCCTTCTACCTGGTGGTGGTCGGGGCGTTCGGCATGCTGGTGTCGTTGTACGCCGGCAAGCAGCCTTCGTTCTGGGAGGTGCTGCTGCATCTCGGTGTCAGTCTGTATGCCCTGGCGCATTACCCACAGATATTCGTGTACGAGTGGCGATGGGATGGGAAAGAGCGCCGCCAGCCCAGGCTATGACGTTCAAGGTCACATTCAGTGGTCTGCGTGAGCGCCTGCAGACTCTGGATCGCTTGGAGCGTGAGCAGCTGCCTTTCGCCGCCGCCCTCGCACTGACGCGCACTGCGCAGGAGGTGCAGAAGGGCGTCCGCGATGAGATGGAAACGGTATTCGATAGGCCAACCCGGGCCACGCTCAACAGCCTGTTCATCCAACCCGCCACCAAGGACAAGATGGAGGCGAGGGTGTGGATCAAGGACGGCCGCAGCACCAACGGTGCTGGCAACCTTGTGGGGCAGGAAGGCCAGTGGGGCCAAGGGCGCGCTGCCTCCACTTGGCTCACACCCCAGATCTACGGTGGTGGGCGAGGGGATAAGGGCTTCGAGAAGATGCTGCGCCGTCGTGGTGTGCTCGGCTCGGGCCAGTACGTGGTGCCAGGCGACAAGCTGGACCTGGATCAGTACGGCAACGTAGGGAAGGGCAGGCTGACCAAGATGCTGTCGGGCGCTCAGCTCTTCACGCAGGAAGGCTACAACGCCAACGCCACTGATAGCCGCCGCTCCATGCGCAAGGGCAACCGGCGCTACTTCATGATCAGGAAGGGCAGCAGGCCCATAGGTATTGCCG
>NZ_JAFKCS010000295.1 GCF_017255015.1 Bowmanella yangjiangensis
TGAAAATCCGCGGTTTCCGTATCGAGCTCGGCGAGATTGAGGCGCGCCTGCAGGCTCACGCGCAGGTGCGCGAAGCGGTGGTGGTGGCTCGCGAAGGCGCCAGCGGCAAGCAACTGATCGGCTACGTGGTCGGTGAGGTCGATGGCGACACGTTGCGCAGCGATCTGCGGGCGCAGCTACCGGACTACATGGTGCCGGCACAGATCCTCAGACTCGAGCGCATGCCGCTGTCACCGGCAGGCAAGATCGACCGCAAGGCGCTGCCAGAGCCGAGCTGGCAGGGCGCGGGGTATGTCGCTCCGCGCAATGAAGCCGAGCGTATCCTGGCCGATATCTGGGCGCAGGTACTGCAGGTCGAGCAGGTGGGTATCCACGATAACTTCTTCGACCTGGGGGGCGACTCGATTCTCAGCCTGCAGGTGGTGTCGCGTGCCCGTCAGGCCGAGGGACTTGGCCTGGAGCTGCGTTTACGCGACCTGTTGCAGTACCAGAGTATCGCGGCTTTGCTGGAGCGCCCGCAGCAGGCCAGCGCGTCCACGCCAACGCTGGTGACGGAGGCGACCGAGGACGGAGAGCACTTCAGCCTGTTGCCGATCCAGCAGTGGCTGTTCGACCAGCATCTGCCTGAGCCCGATCATTTCAACCAGGCCCTGCTGCTGGCTTGCCATCGACCGCTGGACGCAAGCCTCCTGGAGCAGGCGCTGCGTTTGCTGCTGGCCGAGCATGGCAGCCTGCGCCTGGCCTTCGCCAGGGACGATGACGGCCAGTGGCGGCAGCGTTACTGCAATCTCGATGAACTGGGGCTGGAGACCAACCCGCTGCTCTGGCATCAGCAACCGGGAGATGCCGACGAGGCGCTGGCACTGGCCAACAGTGCACAGCGCAGCCTGGATATCGGTCAGGGGCGTTTGCTGCGGGCTGTCTACAGCCAGTTGGCCGATGGCAGCTGTCGACTGTTGCTGGTGATCCATCACCTGGGGGTGGACGGTGTGTCCTGG
>NZ_JAFKCS010000296.1:0-447 GCF_017255015.1 Bowmanella yangjiangensis
AGCGCCAGGACGTCGCGCTCGGCCAGTTGCAGGTAGTCACGGTAGCCTTCGAGGCCGTCCAGCAGACGGCGCCCGAGCAGCGTCGGCGCCGGCAGCAGGATGTAGGACACCACCAGCAGCAACAGATACAGCGCGATCAGCAGAATGGCCGCCCAGGACGTCACCTCGGCGATCATCAGCAGGCCCATCGGAACCGGCCAGAAGAACATCAGTGCGCCGAAGCCCACGCCGAGCTTCTTGCCGAACGACGGCTGGTGCAGCGCCAGCGTGAACATGATCAGCGACGCCACGGCGAAGGCCAGGCTGAACGCCAGCCCAACCAGCGCCATGGGCCAGTCATCGTCGCCCCTGGCGTCGACCAGCAGCATCGTCAGGCACGCCAGCAAGGCCCAGAACAGGCCCAGCGTCCAGATCCCACGGTTGTTGCTGAACCCGGCCTTGCCCGGT
>NZ_JAFKCS010000296.1:457-995 GCF_017255015.1 Bowmanella yangjiangensis
GGTGTTCACCGAGGCCACCGAGGGCGTCGGCCATGCGCGGCTCGTACTTGCTGCCGACCTGCAGCGAGGCATCCGCCTTATCGGCAGGCAGCAGGCGCTCGAGCACATCGGCGTCGAGCGCCGTCAGCTCACCATGTGCCTCGGTGCTGCGGCTCAGGATGAAGCCACTGCGCGGCCGGTCCTTGATCAGCAGGTGCTTGCCGATGGCCATGTCGGTAAGCCATACGCCGAAGGCGTGCGCCGCCGAGAAATCGCCACGCAGGCCACGGTGCCAGAGGTAGCCCACCTGCACCGCCGTCATGTTCTGCGGCGCCTCGAACAGGGGAATGATCACGCCCTTGCGCGGATCTCGCCCGACGCGACACCAGGCGATCAGGTAGAACAGCGCGAGCCCGACCAGCAACGCCGCACCGAGGGCCAGGCCCAGATTGTCACGCAGCAACTGGGCGGCACGTTGCATGGCCGTGGGCCGTGGCACCAGGCCCGCCTGCCAGTCCACCGCGACCGTCAGGCCGTGATAGGCCGGCAGTTGCCCGGT
>NZ_JAFKCS010000297.1 GCF_017255015.1 Bowmanella yangjiangensis
CTGATCTTCATGACCAGCAATGTCGGGGCGCAGCAGGCGCAGCGCTACCGTGAGCGCTTCGGTCGTGGCTGGCGGCGCTGGCTGGGCCTGGCACCGAAGGGGGAGGCGGCGCTGCTGGAGCAGGTGCTGCACGAGCGTTTCGAGCCGGAATGGCTCAACCGTATCGACCGCATCCTGGTATTCGAGCGGGTCGACGAGCGCTGGCTGGACGCCTTGCTGGAGATCGAACTGGACAAGCTGGACCAGCGCCTTGCGCGCCAGGGCCGTTCGCTGCATCTGGAACCGAGCGCCCGCGCCTGGTTGTGCCGTGAGCACGATGTACGTTTCGGCGCCCGCGCCCTGGCGCGTCGAATACGTACCGAGCTGGAGCCGGCGATTGCCGAGTGCCTGCTGGCAGAACCGAGCACGACGCGATTGCTCTGTACCTGCAACCTCGATCGCTTGCAGGTAACGCCACACTCCTGGTAGGAGCCCGCTTGCGGGCGATGCGCTTTCGTCGCCATGATCGCCGGCAAGCCGGCTCCTACAGGAGAGGCACTACAGCCAGATCGCATCCCAGTGGGGATAGTCACCGACACGTTTCACCAGACCGGCGCGTAGCGGGTTGGCAACGATGTAGCGTGCCGTAGCGGTCAGGTCTTCTTCCAGGCGCAGGGCGTGGTCGTGAAAGCCCTTCTGCCAGATACGGCCGCTGGTTTCACGCGCCTTGTTGATGGCAATGGCGCTACGGGACTTGAGCTGCAGTACCAGCTTGGCCAGTGATGTCTCCTGCAACTGGACGAGCCAGTGCAGGTGGTCGGGCATGACGACCCAGGCGAGTGACTGGACGAGTTGCCGCTCATGCAGGCGGCGCATCTCTGCAATCAGCAGCCTGGCCAGCTGCCAGTCCTGAAAGATGGGATGTCGCTCATGGGTGACCGTGGTCAGCAGGTAGGCGCGGCCGGGGTCCGAGACGCGTCCATGGCGCAGGGCATGGCCACGGTGGTT
>NZ_JAFKCS010000298.1 GCF_017255015.1 Bowmanella yangjiangensis
CGTCGAGGTGCCAGTTGTCCTTGAGGTAGATCGAGTTCGACGTCAGCTCGTTGCGACGGTTGCTCTGCGTTGCGCTGACCACGCAGGGTTCCGGCAGGTTGCCGTAGACCGGGTCGTGGATGCTGATGTCGCGCCGCATGCTGGCGAGGTTGCGGTAGGTCTTGCCGCGGTACTGATCATTGAGTTCGTGCTCGACACCGATCAGCAGGTCATGCCGCTGGCCGAACAGGCGCTGCTGGCCGATGAAGTCCAGGCTGCTGTAGCGGGTTTCATCGTCGTAGTGCGCGCCGTTGCCGACGCGTCTGAAGGTGCCGGTCGTGGCATTCAGCGAGTTGGCCACCGGCTGGGCGATGGAGAGGCCGTAGGTGTCATTGTTCCAGGCGTGGGTGAAACGGGTCTTCCAGTCGTCGTTCAACTGATACTCGAATACCGCGCGGGCGCTCTCGGCGATGCCCCGGGTTTCGGCCCAGCGCTCATCCAGGCGCTTGGCATAGTCGTCAGCGGCCGGGTGGCCGTCGCTGAACACGGTGCCACGGTCGAACGGCGCGGAGTAATCGTTGTATTCGTATGACAGCGTCAGGCTGGCACGCTCGCCGGTCCAGGTCAGCGACGGGGCGATCAGCACCTGCTCGTGGCTACCGTAGTTGCGCCAGTAGTCTTCGTGCTGGCGCTCGGTGATGAGGCGGTAGGCCAGGCCGCTGTCACCCAGCGGGCCTGTGGTGTCCAGCGACAGCGAGCCGCCGCCCTCGCTGAACAGGGAGCCGCTCAGGGTCGTGCGCTGCTGGTACTGCGGCAGTTTGCTGATGACGTTGATCAGCCCGCCCGGGTCCATCGCGCCATAGAGCAGTGCGGCAGGCCCCTTGAGTACCTCCACCCGTTCGCTGGTGGCGGTGAAGTTCTTCGACAGGTTCGAGCGGATGCCGTCACGCAGGATCGAGCCGTCGGAGTTGGTGCCGAAGCCGCGCTTGATGAAGGCATCCTTGGT
>NZ_JAFKCS010000299.1 GCF_017255015.1 Bowmanella yangjiangensis
GGCTGTCCCTGATCTGCAAGTGGAGCATTGCCGCATGGTCAGTGTGCGCAGCGATGCCGAGACCGAGCAGTTGGTCGCTCGTTTGCGTGCGTCTCTGGGCGTGGAGGCGGTTTGCGCTCAGTCCGCCAGTCAGGTCGGCGCGGTACGCAATGGCTATGCTGACTTCCAGCGCCTGGGCCTGGACCGCTGGTTGGCTGTGCTCGGGGCTTACCATCTCGGTCAGCGCGCCTGTCTGGTGGTGGATCTGGGGACGGCCGTCACTGCCGATTTCATCTCTGCCGACGGTGCGCACCTGGGCGGCTTCATCTGTCCGGGGCTGCCGTTGATGCGTGATCAGCTGAGCACGCACACCCGGCGTATTCGTTACGACCGCCAGGTGGCACTCGCGGCATTGCAGGAGCTGGATCCTGGGCGTTCCACTGCGGAGGCGGTCGAGCGTGGTTGCGTGCTGATGCTGCGCGGGTTCGTCGCCGAGCAGTTGGCACAAGCGACGGCGCGTTTTCCGGATGGCTTCGAGGTGTTCCTGACGGGTGGGGACGCGGACCTGGTGCGTGATGTCGTGCCGGGCGCTCAGGTCGTCGCGGATCTGGTATTTGTCGGGTTGGCGATCGCCTGCCCCCTGAATTGAGGCAAGGCATGCGCTGGTTCCTGCTACTGCTGCTACTTCTTAACGCGTTCTACTACGTCTGGCATCAACAGCAGGCGCCGTTGCGGGCCAAGGAGGTGGCGCCGGCCAGCTCCTATCAGGGGGCGCGCAAGGACATACGCCTGCTCAGCGAGGCCGAGTCGCCTCGTCTGCCCGCAAGGCAGCCGGAGGTCGAGCCACAGGCGGCTGCCTCCGAGGCGGCGGTGTGTCTTTTCCTGGGGAGCTTCGAGGAAGAGTCTCGCGCCCGGGTCGTCGAGCAGCGTCTGCTGAGCCTGGACATACAGGCCGAGGTTCACGGCATCGATGCGGCTGCTGGCGTGGAGTACTGG
>NZ_JAFKCS010000003.1:0-38003 GCF_017255015.1 Bowmanella yangjiangensis
AGTGTGGGGTCTCCCCATGTGAGAGTAGCACACCGCCAGGCTCCCAATACGAAGAAGGGCTATCCGAGTGGATAGCCCTTTTTTATTGCTCGCGATTTACCTTCAATCAACGCAGCCCACGTTGACTGCCCACTCCGCAAACCTTAATGAAAGTCCCTGGACGTAACCCTCAGCTTATCCAATAAATGGCTTAGATCTTCTAGCTTGCCGGCAATTACATGGATAACACCACCGTCACCTTTTTCAAGCAGGCCTGAGACCTTAAGAATACTGGACTTCAGGTAGGCTTGCTTTTGTGCCCTGGCGGTGGCCAGCCAGACAATTACATTAATATTGCCAGTGTGGTCTTCTAAGGTGATAAAGGTCACTCCCTTGGATGTGCCTGGACGCTGTCGTCCTGTGACCATGCCTATCACAGTCACGGGTTTTCTGTGCTCCTTCATGGTTAGTTGAGCGGCCGGGGTATATTTTCCTAACAGCGCGGCTTCATCCAGCAATTGAATAGGATGCTTGGCAAGGCTGAAGCCTGTTGCAGCGTAATCCTCGGAGAGCGTTGCCAGCTCATCCGGTTGAAATAGCCATGCCTGAGTTGAAGGTTCTGAGTGGCTAAACACGGACAGACTATGGCTGCTGTCCATAAGTGCCCACCTAGCCTGATAGCGATTGCCCTGAATACAAGCAAGGGCGTCGGCACTGGCTAGCTGTTCCAATGCCTCCTGAGAGAGATTAATCTCACGTAACTGCTTAATATGAGTAAACCCATGCTTTGGACGAGCAGTTAGGAGGTTCACTGCCACCTGCTGGGCAAGTCCTTTAATCTGGCGAAAGCCCACCCGAATGGCCAGTTCATTATCCTGTTTCTCTAATCTATAGTCGTAATCTGAGTGATTTATACAGACCGGAAGCACCTTGATGTGGTGACGTCTGGCGTCCTGAATGAGCTGGGAAGGGGTATAGAAGCCCATCGGCCAACTATTCAGTAAGGCGGTATAGAAAACGGCTGGGTAATAATATTTTAGCCACGACGAGGTATACGCCAGCACGGCAAAAGAGGCGGAATGTGCTTCGGGGAAACCGTACTCACCAAAGCCACAAATCTGCTGGAAGATGCGTTCAGCGAATTCCCGCTCGTAGCCTCTGACCAGCATACCGTTAATCAGTTTCTCGCCAAACCTTTGCAGTTCGCCAGTTTTCTTCCAACTGCCCATGGCGCGACGCAGTTGGTCTGCCTCTCCCCCGCTAAAGCCTGCTGCGACCATAGCCAACTGGATAACCTGTTCCTGAAAGATAGGCACGCCCAGTGTGCGAACCAGCACTTTTTCTACTTCTGGTGAGGGGTACTCAACCGGCTCCTGACCATGGCGTCGACGCAGATAGGGATGAACCATATCGCCTTGAATAGGGCCGGGGCGGACTATGGCAATCTCAATCACAAGGTCATAATAGTCCCTGGGTTTTAGCCTGGGTAACATACTCATCTGGGCGCGGGATTCAATCTGGAAAACCCCTACGGTATCCGCACTTTGGATCATGGCATAGACCGCTGGATCATCGCCGCGATTGCTGATGTCAGCAATCGACAGAGCTTGCCCATAATGTTGTTGAATAAGGCTAAAACACTTGCGGATAGCCGTAAGCATCCCTAGAGCCAATACATCGACTTTGATCAGGCCCATGGCTTCAAGGTCATCTTTATCCCATTGAATAACAGTACGCTCTGCCATGGCGGCATTCTCTAATGGCACTACGTGATACAAGGGGCCGGAGGCAATCACAAAGCCACCGACATGCTGGGACAAATGGCGCGGAAAGCCAATCAGATCGTTGACCAGTTCAATAAAGTGCTGGCCAAGGTGGGACGATGGATCCAGGCCCAACTCGCTGAGCTGGGCCTGCCAGTTCAGGCCACTGTCGCGGTGATTGATATTTTTGATAAAGAAGTCCAGTTGGGTCTCATTAATACCCAGCGCCTTGCCCACCTCACGTATGGCGCTTTTGCGCCTGTAAGTAATTACTGTAGCGGCCAGGGCTGTGCGCTCACGGCCATACTTTTGATAGATGTATTGAATGACTTCTTCGCGGCGTTCATGTTCAAAGTCCACATCAATATCCGGTGGCTCATCTCGCTCTCTGGAGATAAAACGCTCGAACAGTACCTCGCTTTTTTGCGGGTTTACCGCGGTAATGCCCAGGCAATAGCATACCGCCGAGTTGGCGGCCGAACCCCGCCCTTGATAGAGGATGTCCTGCCGACGGGCAAACTCAACAATGTCATGAATAGTCAGAAAGAAATATTCGTATCCAAGCTCTGAGATCAGACAGAGTTCTTTATCAAGTAATGCTTGTACCTTGGCCGATACGCCCTCGGGATAGCGCCATGCTGTACCTGCTTCAACTAATGCCCGTAGATGCTCACTGGCCGTTTTACCCTGAGGTACGACTTCCTCGGGATACTGATATTTGATTTCATCCAGTGTAAAGGTACAGCGCTCAGCGATACTCAGGGCAGTCTGTATCCACTGCTGAGGGTAAAGCTTCATAAGCTTTTCCAGTGGCCGCAGGCAGGCTTCCGCGTTGGCCTGGAGTTGATGACCTAGCTTTTCCACGGGCTTACCCTGGCGAATGGCCGACAAGGTGTGTAGCAGTTTGTGGCGGGCTTCATGGTGCATTAACACCCCGGTGCAACAACAAACTGGCAGTTTGTACTGTTCACTTAATTGCTGACAATGTGCCAGGTATTCCTGTTCATCAGCTTTGAGTAAACGCCGACAGCCCAGCCAGAGACGTTCTCTCTGATGTTTAGTTAACCAGTCAGCCCAATAGTTATCTTGTTGCTTCTCCCCGCTGGGCAGCCATAGCAGCAAACAATGGCGAAGGCTTTTTAGATCCCATTCATGTATCTGGTAGCTCCCTTTTTCTGAACGGCGTCTGGCATTAGTGATCAGTCGGCAAAGCTCGGAATAGGCGGATTTGTCCGGGCAAAGCAATACTAGTTCGAGACCCGGTGCGAGCTTAATTAAACTACCGACAATTAACTTGATATCCAGTTGTCGGTCTCTGACTTCCATATAAGCTTTGACAATACCTGCCAGGGAACACTCGTCAGTAATGGCCAGCGCCTGATAGCCAAGATAGTCGGCTTGCCTGATCAGTTCTTGTGGATGGGATGCCCCGGTCAGGAAGGAAAAGTTGCTCTGGCAGAATAACTCAGCGTAAGACATCAACTGAATAACCCTTGTATGTACCACTGGTTATCGCGGGTACGATAAACCCACAGCCACTGGCCCTGGATATTGCGGGCAATAAAATAGTCCCGGTCAATGGCCTGATGATCCCACCAGCCCGTTTGGATACGCTCCGGACCCTGTAACAGGCTGACTTTTTCATTTAAGGGGCGATGAGGGGCCAATAGCAGGCTGGGTCTGAGGGTGGGAACCGGCCAGTTTTGCTTTTCAAGGCGCTCAAAAGGGCGGCAATAGCTACTGCTGTATTCAGGGCGAAAGTCATCTCGTAGTTGTAGTCCAAAGACCGCGTTTGTGCCTAAGCGAGCTTGTAGCAGCGACAGCAACTGGCGGTGATTCATTTGCCCTTGCTTACCGGCGAACAGATCATTCACCTGCGCTTCTTTGGCAATCATATGAGTAACGGCCAACTGGATGCCATACACGGGCTGATCAAGCTCCAGGTTTTCCAGTTTAAGGCTGACCAGGGATTGCCATTGCTGGGCCTGATATTCTCCTTGTGCTGAAGATACGGTGAGTGAAAGGGCGTCGCTATCTCGCTGTGAGAAGCGAAACTCGAGTACAGTGGCCAGCTTATCCCGCAAGCGTAAAAAACGTTCTAAATCGCTCAGCAAGCGCTTGATGGGCTGCAATAGTATTGTGCTGCTGTCTATTTCATACATCAGCTCAAGATACTGATTGAAGACGGCGGGAGGATGATAAAAGTCCACGGGATGATGGAATGTGCCCTGCAGCTTGCCTATATAGGTCACCAGTTGGCTGTCAAAACGTTTAGCCAGCTCGCCGGGGGGCACATTCATCAGTTCCTTCAGACGGCGGATGCCCACTCTGGCCAGCTTTTCACACATACTCTGGGGAAGGTCAGTTTGTTCCAGTGCGCATAAGCTAACTTTCTCTCGCAGTAGCTCTGGATCCTGACTGATGAGATTGTGCCCGCTTCTGGCCAGTAGTCTTGCGCCCAAAGGGCTGGTACCGCAAGCGTAACCTATGTTTAGTTTTAAGGGGCTGAGCCTGTCATTGAGCGCTTGCCAGTAAGACGGCAAGCCACCATACATGGATAACATATGCTGGATACGCAGCAGCAGGCCGTTAGGTGACCAAAAGGCAATATCTGAGGTGACAAAGTACAACCACTGTGCGATCTCGGCTAACTTGGTAGCTTCCAGTTCCTGTCGATATTCAATCACTTGTAGATCTCTATGCAAAGCGGCAGCACTGCCAAGCCCCATGCCCACTCTGATGCCATGGTGATATGCCAGAGTATTTAGCTGGATGACCTGGTTGTGTTCTTTATTCAGGATGATGACAGGGTTGGAGGCTTGTTCCTGGTATAAGGTGTCGAGTTGCAGACTGGGAAAGTCCAGATACAGCCAAAGGGGCGTCATAGGGGGGCTCAGCTTGCACGATGCAAAGGGATCACATTGGCTGAGGGCTGTGTTGGCTGGGGCAGACACAGTTTCGGCCAGCGCTGGCGCATATTTAAAATAAAAGGTGCAGGTGGCCAACTCCCGCGGCATTTGGTGACTTTGATCTGAAGGCCTTCTGCATGGGCTTCAAGCTGCAAGCTTAACGACACCGGCAAAGATTGGGAGATGCTCTGTCTGGTTCGCAACAGAAACAGTTGCGCCCGGCCTTGCTGACAGGCCTGTTGCAGGCGTTTCACCTGAGCGACTTCTATGTCACCATGCCAGAGTAAAACCGAGTGGCAGGTTCCGCTTTTCAGGCACTGCTCGGCGGCCCACAGGGCATCTTTGCCATCACGAGGGTGTAGAATAAGCACCCGGGACAAATCTACCCCTGCCTGGTGCAGACATTCGCCATTGATTTGGTGTGGTGGTGCAATCCACACCAACAGTCTGTGGTCTTGACCATTGGCAGCCAGGCGCGGAAGGAGCAGACGAATTTCACCTATCCCAATCTGGCTGTGAATTTCCACCAGGGTATGTTCTTTCAGCCCGCCACGAACATATTCATCCAGATCGTCCGGTACAGGTTGCTTGGCGATGGGCAAAGGTCGGGTAAAATCCGCTTGCCAGATCCAACCTTTGTTTTTTAAATGATCGAGAAGATTGTTCATAGGATAAATTTAACTGTATATAAATACAGTATATTGATGATTGGCCATTGTGCAAGTCTCTGTCCGTTCAGGGGCTGAAAAAGGAGCAAGACAAATGCGTTATTGGTTATTTAAAACAGAACCCGATGCTTTTGGGATCAATGACTTAATCAGCCGTCCAGAGCAAACCGAGCATTGGGATGGGGTGCGAAATTATCAGGCCAGAAACTTTCTGCGTGATCAGATTGCGCTTGGCGACCAGGTATTTATTTATCATTCCAGTTGCGATGAAGTGGGCATTGCCGGGGTGGCCGAAGTGGTCAAGGCTGGCTATGTGGATCACACCCAATTTGATCCTGAATCCAAATACTATGATCCCAAAAGCAGCCAGGATAAGCCGCGCTGGTATATGGTGGATGTGAAGTTTGTGCGTAAGTTTGACCGGGTGTTGAGTCTGCAAAGTATCAAAGCCAATCCTGCGCTGGCAGATATGCAACTAGTACAAAAGGGCAACAGGCTGTCAGTGATGCCGGTCGAGGCCGACGAATGGAATATCTTGCTAGAAATGGCGGGCTGATTCTGGGGGCGTAAAGCCTGAAGGGCCCGGGCTGGCCGGGCCGCTAACGATTAACTCTGTTGTTTAATGTAGTCTCTGACCAGTTGTTCAAGCACGTCCAGGGGCACAGAGCCGTTTTCCAACAACATGTCGTGGAAAGCGCGCAGATCAAAACGGGTACCTAGGGCCTGTTCAGCCTCTTTGCGCAAGCGCTTAATGGTGATTTCCCCCAGCTTGTAAGACAGCGCCTGACCGGGCCAGGAAATATAGCGATCAATTTCGGTGGTGACGTTATGGGCGGATAACGCGGTATTTTCCAGCATGTAGTCAATGGCTTGCTGGCGTGTCCAGCCCTTCATATGCATACCCGTGTCGACCACCAGGCGACAGGCCCGCCACATCTCGTAGCTCAGGGCGCCAAATTGATCATAAGGGGTTTGATAAAAACCAATTTCCTTACCCAGATATTCAGAATACAAGCCCCAGCCTTCACCAAAGGCAGAAATGTAGGTGTAACGTCTGACCGGGGGTAGGTCGGTCATTTCTCTGGCCAGTGAGTTTTGCAGGTGATGGCCAGGCACGGCTTCATGTAAGGTCAAAGCAGGCAATTCATACAAGGGGCGCTTGTCCAGGGCATAGGTATTTACCCAGTAGTAGCCGGGTTGATCGTCCCGGGTTGGGCCAACATAACGCCCGGTGGTGTATTTGGGCGCAATGCTGTCTGGTACCGGTGCCACGCCATAAGGGGTGCGGGGCAATTTATAGAAAAGCTGCGGCAGTTTGGCGTCAATTTGTTTGGATAAGTAAGAAGCCTGCTTCAATAACTCCTCGGCACTAGTGGCATAGAATTGCGGATCGGTGCGTAAAAATTGAATAAACTCACTATGCTCACCTTTAAATCCTGAGGCTTGCATAACAGTTTGCATCTCTTCGCGGATGCGTTTGACTTCTGCCAGACCGAGTTGGTGAATGGTCTCTGCACCCATATCCAGGGTTGTGTAATAACGGGCGCGGTTTTCATAGTAGGCGGCACCCTCTGGCCAGCTTTTAGCGGCAATGTCCTGCTTGGCACCGGGAATATATTCTTTGACGAAGAAGTCATAGACCATCTGGTAAGCCGGGAACACTTGCTGGCTGATAATCTGCCTGGCTTTGGCCTGCAGTTCGCCTTGTAGTTTGGCGTCCATATGGGCTGGCATGTTTTTAAACGGGCCATAAAACAGGCTGTCTTCCGGACGGTCATGAATGAATGCCAGGGCTGTTTGCTCAAACCCTTTCAATACAACTTGTGGCTGGGTAAAGCTGGTTTTTAACCCTTCGCGCATCCAATGCATGTTTTGCTGGAAATAGGTGTTAATGGCAGCAAGCCTGGCCAGGTAGTTCTCATAATCCTGGCGGCTGGCAAACTTGCTGCTGCGCGGCAGGAATGACAAGGCACTATGGAAGCCGTACTCGGAGGTAATAGGCATGTAGTGGGCATGAAACTGATAGCTATCGACAATTTCTTGCAGGCGGCGGCGCTGCATCAGCAGATTGATGCGACCGTCTTTACTCAGTTTGCTGTCGGCCAGCGCGTCGAGTTGCTTGATATAAGCCTGAGCTTGGTCGTTTTCACGTTTTAGCGCCTCGGCAGACAGGTCTGCCAGCAAATGATCATAATCATGTACCCCTTGAGACGTAGCCATAGTCGGGGAAACACGTAATTCAAATTGCCAGATCTCGTCTAACAGCTCGTCCAATCTGTCGCTAGCCATGGATGCGCTGCTGGTCAGTAGCAGGGCTCCGGTTATCCAATGCTTTAACACAGTGATTACCTTATTTCTTATTCTGAACCTCAGAGCTTAAGGCATCCTGGTTGGAAAGTGTATTGGTCAGAGTGAGAGGTTCGTTGGATTCGTTGTGATCTGCGTTTGTTGGCAGTGAGGCCAGTACAAGTCTCAGTTCTTAGGGGTATAGATGGGTTTGGGGAAGGGCGTCACTTTGTCAGACAATTCTGTTACCTTGGCATTGCCTTGTTTTTTCACTTCATCAATGCGCAGTACGTTATGCATTGGAATATATGTACGCATAACGTTGTCAAATTCAGTCTTCAGCTTTTCCTGACTGGGGTCCACTAACAGGCTGCTGTGGTTATCCCAAACAAAGTCGCCAATTTCGACAAAGCCAAACATGGCACCTTGGCTGACTTCGCGCACATACACCTCGTAACGTTCAGCGTTACTGATAAATTGGACTTTATAAAGTGGCTTAGCTTTGCTCATTTCAGAGTTTTCGAGTGACCATCAGGGCGGCGATTTTAGCGGTTGTACAAGTCACTGCCAATAGCCTCTCATTTATATCGACAAAGGACCAAGTAAAGCATGGGTCGCTAATTTAAGTTCATCCGTCTGAGCCGCCAGGATGGCATTCACCGCAAATCCTTGCACATAGCAGGTGAGTTGCAGCGCGGTGGCTTCCAATTGGATGTCCTTGCGCACTTCGCCATGCATGAGAGCTCTTTCCAGGCAACCAATAAAGCCCTGTTGCAGATTATCCAGATAATGGCGCCCCATCTCGCGTATTCTGGCATCGTCAAAACCCAGCTCAGTAATACAGTTAATCAACAGACAGCCGCGACCTTTGATCAAGGCAATGTAGTCATCAAAGAAACGCTGGATGGATGCCAGCCCTTGATTTTCGGCCAGGTGATGGGTAATCGGTGCCAGTTTGTGCTGTTGGTAGCGCTCAAGTACCAAATAAAGAAAGTTCTGCTTGCTGCCGAACTCGAGATAAAAGCCACGGCGATTAAAATCGGTCCTGGCAATAATCTCATCCATGATAGAACCATGAAAACCATGCTCCAGCAGTACATCCATGGCCTGATCTAAGACCTGATTGACATCATATTGCGCTTTTCTTGGCATAGTGTAGGTGAACCAAAGAACGAATGTTCTTAGCAGAGTAGTGCAATGTGCAATCAAGTCAACCCACTCGCCCGCACAGATACAGCAGAATTAAATACTTACAAAGTATAACGCGGACGAGTGAGGGGAAATATGCGAGACTGGCGAGGCGTAACCACCGAGAATTACAATGAAAAGACCACTGATTACATTATGTTTGTTGTTGGGAAGCAGTTTGCCAGCCTGGGCAGAGGCCGACCTGCCGAAAGCCGATGCAAACCGCCTGCAGGCACATTTACAGTTTTTATCTCATGACCTGCTGGAAGGGCGGGATACCGGTTCCAGAGGACATGATATTGCTGCGCAATATATGCTCAGCCAATTCGCCCAGTTGGGGTTACAGCCAGCGGGTGACAATGGCAGCTATTTGCAGGCCATCCCTTTTCGCCAGGCTTACTTGGTACAGGATTCTGCTAAGTTGGTTCTGAAGGGGACTGGTGGTGAAACCAGTCTGGAATATCCTCGTCAGTATTTAACGTCTGCGAGCCTGATCAGTGAAGTCTCGCACTTGCAGGGAAAACTGGTGTTTGCTGGATATGGCATTGTCGCTCCGGAATTACAGCATGATGACTACGCCAAGTTGGATGTGAAAGGTAAGGTGGTCGTGGTGTTATCGGGTAAGCCAAAGTCTTTTCCCAGTGAGGAAGGGGCACACTTTGGTTCCGGCAGCGAGAAGAGTCGCCATGCCGCCGAGCATGGGGCTATTGGCATGATCACTATCAGTACCCCACTGGCTGAGAAAGTCAGACCCTATCAGAATCTACTCAATTATTTACACATGCCTAGCGTAAGCTGGTTAAAAGCTGATGGTGAACCTGCTAATCAACAACCCCAGTTAAAAAATTCGGCGTACTTGTCTCAGGAGGCTGCGACCTTGTTATTTGCGGGCGCACCACGCAGTCTGGAAGAGATTTATGCGGATCTTGAGCAGGATAAATCACCGGCAGGTTTCGCATTACCTACTGAGATTGAATTCAGTAAGCGCAGCGAACATAAAACCATTAGCAGCCCCAACGTGGCAGCCATTCTACCGGGTTCGGATGCTAAGTTAAAAGATGAGTACGTAGTATATACCGCGCATTTGGATCATATTGGCTTCGCTAAAACCGTTAAACAAGACAAAATCAATAATGGCGCTATGGATAATGCCAGTGGCAGCTCGGTATTGTTAGAAACCGCCAGGCTGCTAAGTGGCCTGCCACAGGCGCCTAAACGTTCCATATTGTTTTTGTCTGTTACCGGCGAAGAGAAAGGCCTGCTCGGGGCGGACTATTTTGCCAACCATCCGACTGTACCTTTACAGTCTATGGTGGCGAACGTGAATCTGGATATGCCAATTCTGACTTATGAAGCTGCCGATGTGATCGCCTTTGGCGCCAACCACAGTTCTTTGCAAGCTACGGTCGCGGATGCGGTGGCCAAGCTTGGCATGAGTTTGAGCCCGGATCCTTGGCCAGAACAGGCACTCTTTACCCGTTCCGATCATTATATGTTCGTGAAGAAAGGGGTACCTGCGGTATTTTTGGTGCCCGGTCTGACTTCCATGGATCCGAACGTGGATGGTGCCAAGAAGTTTGGTGAATTTCTGCATACGGATTATCACAAGCCTTCTGACGAGCTGAATGACAACTTCAACTGGCGTGCCGCGCAGCGTTTTACGGAAGCGAATCTGCAAATTGGCCTGACCATAGCCAATGACCCGGTACGACCCAGCTGGAATGAAGGGGACTTTTTTGGTAACACCTTCGGGCAATAAAAAAGGGGCGTTTGCCCCTTTTTCCATTAAAATACAATGACTAGACGAAGAAGCGTCCTTTCAGCAATTGCCATTGTTCGGCAAAGCCTTCAGTAGGACGGCGGGTAAACTCACTGCGGATAAACTGATTGATACGGCCATCGGCAAAGCAAATCAGAATATTGGCGATCAGTCCTTCGTCGGCAATCATCGGCTTGCCTTCGCGTAACTTACGTTCGCGCAATACTTGCTTTAATTGTGTCTCCAGTCGCTCAAACAACTGAGCTATGCGGGTACGCAGCCTGTCCTGTTCGCCCATCAGTGCGTCACCGTTCAAAATACGAGTGATGCCGGGATTACGCTCAGCAAAGCCAAGAATCAAATGCAGGATATGCTGGCAGCGCAATGCAGTATCTTTCTCATCTTCAAGAATCTTGTTGATGCGGGAAAACAAGGTTTCTTCGATAAACTCAATCAGACCTTCGAACATTCTGGCTTTGCTGGGGAAGTGCCTATACAGGGCCGCTTCTGATACTCCCACTTCCGCAGCGAGTTTGGCTGTGGTGATACGCTGACCCGGGCTGGTTTCCAGCATGCTGGCCAGACACTGGAGAATTTGCGCGCGACGATTGGTGCGTTTGCTTGCTGGCATAATACTCCCCCGCTTAGTTGCGGCCTGAGGAGCCAAAGCCACCCTGACCACGGTCACTGCTATCGAATTCGTCCACTATGCTGAATTTGGCCTGGATAACCGGCAGAATCACCATCTGTGCGATTCTATCGCCTGGCTGGATAATGAATTCTTCATCGCTGCGATTCCACACAGAGACCATCAACTGGCCCTGATAGTCAGAATCGATCAAACCGACCAGATTTCCCAGCACGACTCCATGCTTATGGCCTAAGCCTGAGCGGGGTAAAATGGTGGCACAGATGCCAGGGTCGGCGATGTGAATAGCAATACCTGTGGGTAACAATTCGGTTTGCCCTGGAGCCAGCAATAAGGGAGCGTCCAAGCAGGCCCGCAAGTCCATGCCGGCAGAGCCGGGGGTGGCATACTCGGGCAGCGGAAACTCATTACCGATTCGTGGGTCCAGTATCTTTACGTCTATCTTGTGCATCTTGTTTTTCTTTATATTGCTCTGCAATTACATCTAGTAATTGCAATGCCAGGCTGTGTTTATCACTTTCCGGCAGTTTGGTTTCACCTGAAGGCCAGAAAACAGATAAGGCATTCTGTTCGCTGTTAAAGCCGATATTCTGCTTGGATACATCGTTGGCTGCAATCATATCCAGCCTTTTTCTGTTGAGTTTGTCGCGGGCGTAGTGTTCAAGGTCCTGTGTTTCAGCGGCAAAACCCACGACGAATGGCCGATTTGGCAGTGCGGCCACGTCGCTGAGAATGTCAGGGTTTTTTATCAGGGTCAGCTGCATTTCGTCACGACTTTTCTTAATCTTTTGCTCAACTTGCTGGGCCGGACGGTAATCGGCCACGGCGGCACAGCCGATAAAAATATCGGCATTGGTGACTTCAGCCATCACGGCTTCATGCATGTCCAATGCACTTTGCACTGCAATGCGCCGACATCCAGCCGGAGCATTTAGTACAACAGGGCCGCTGACAATCGTCACTTCAGCGCCAAGGCGTCTGGCTGCACCTGCTAGGGCGTAGCCCATTTTTCCTGAGCTATGGTTGGACAGATAGCGTACCGGGTCGATGGCTTCCCGGGTGGGGCCAGCGGTAATAAGAACTTTTGTGCCAGCCAGAGGGCGACCAGCAGAATTGTCTTCCAGCGCATCGGCAAGTTCCTGTGGCTCCAGCATGCGACCTGGTCCAACGTCACCACATGCTTGTTCACCCTCTGCCGGTCCCAGTAAGTGGATGCCGCGGTTACGCAAGGTGGCAAGATTCTGTTGGGTTGCTGCTGCCCTATACATTTGCTGGTTCATGGCTGGTGCCACATATAAGGGGGCGCTGGTGGCTAAACATAATGTACTGAGCAGGTCGTCGGCCATACCGGCGGATAACCTGGCAATGAAGTTGGCGCTGGCCGGTGCGATCAATACCAGATCCGCCCATTTGGCCAGTTCAATATGTCCCATGGCTGCTTCGGCAGCTGGGTCCAGCAATTCCAAAGACACAGGTTCACCGGACACGGCTTGCAGCGCTAAGGGGCTGACAAACTCTTTGGCTGATGGTGTCAACACCACCCTGACATTGGCGCCCTTGGCTTTTAGCTTACGCACCAGATCAGGTGTCTTGTAAGCGGCAATGCCACCTGTGATGCCTAGCAGAATGTTGATTTCATGTAACCTTTGCATAGATACAAATCCGGTTCGGATAAGGTGGATAGCCTATCATTAATAACCGCTAATGGACTATGCATATTGCAAAGGAGAGGGAGATGAAACTTCAGGATTGGCCATCTCAGGAGCGTCCCAGGGAGAAGCTTCTAGCCAGGGGGGCGCAAAGTCTGTCAGATGCCGAATTGCTTGCCATTTTTCTTCGCACCGGGATTCAAGGCATCAATGCCGTTGATCTGTCTCGTTCCCTTCTGCAGCGATTTGGTAGCTTGCGAGGGCTGCTATCGGCTGAGCGTGATGCCTTTTGTGCGGCCAAAGGGCTGGGAGACGCAAAATATGTGCAATTGCAAGCCGTATTGGAAATGGCCAGGCGCCATTTTCAAGAAAACCTGTGTCGCAACAATGTGTTTAGCAGTGCCAATGACACCCGAGCCTTTCTGGTCAGCCAACTTAGGGATGAACCCAACGAAGTGTTCGCCATGCTATTGCTGGATGCACAGCATAGGTTGATTGCATTTAAGCCGATGTTTTATGGCACTTTGGATGCGGCATCCGTGTATCCGAGGGTGTTGGTGAAGACTGCCTTGGATGCCAAAGCTGCGGCTGTGATCCTGGCGCATAATCACCCATCTGGTGTGGCAGAACCCAGCCAGGCTGACCGTATGATCACCCGCCGGATCGTTGATGCCATGGCGCTTTTGGATATTCGCGTGTTAGATCATTTTGTTATCGGTGACTCAGAGGCGGTTTCGTTCGCTGAAAGGGGCTTGCTATAAGCGCTTGCGCCTCATTATTGAACGGAAAAGAGTTGATCTTAGGAGGGCTTTGCTGTATAAAATGCGCCCTCTTGTCACTAGCGTGAACTGGTATAGGTTGTACATTGGCCAGCCAGGAATGATTTAAAGTAATTTGGAGACAAACATGTCCAGAGTATGTCAAGTAACTGGCAAGCGTCCAGCGGTAGGTAACAACCGTTCACACGCAAAGAACGCGACTCGTCGTCGTTTTCTGCCAAACCTGCAAACCCACCGTTTCTGGGTTGAGAGCGAGAACCGTTTCGTTAAATTGCGCCTGACTCCTAAAGCTATGCGCATTATCGATAAGAAAGGCATCGATTCAGTATTAGCTGATATCCGTGCCCGTGGCGAAAAAATCTAAGGAATAAACCATGCGCGATAAGATCAAGTTGGTTTCTACTGCAAATACTGGGTATTTCTATACCACTGACAAGAACAAGCGCAACATGCCTGGCAAAATGGAGATCAAAAAGTTTGATCCCGTTGTGCGCAAGCACGTGCTGTTCAAGGAAGCCAAAATCAAGTAATTTTGCTTGCTTTTGTCTCCAAGAAAACCCGGCTCGTCCGGGTTTTTTTATGTCCAGGGACGGACGGTATGCCGCGCTGGCAGGATGCCAATGAGCATTGACCTTTTGTTTACCTAAGCACTTTGTCTGTGCTTTAGTGGCAGGTAGAATGAATAGAAACCTGATACTGAGCAACGTCTTATGATTCGCCTGTCGCGCCGGGGCTGGAATAACGTCCTGATCTTCGCCACCTTGCTGTTGATCCTTTTGTTTAATCAAAGTGGAAAGTTTTTATCCGATCCCACATCCACCGATGCCATGCATTTGTTACCTGCCGACATACCGGTGATGAAGATAGAATTTGGCAGTCATTTATTAGAACGGGTGGGGCAAGGCTGGCGGTTACGCCCCTCGGAGAATTCGGATGAGCCATCATTGACGGCTATAGTGCAAAACTGGCAGGCCGCCGAGCCAATTTCTTTAGGGGAAGGAAGCTTAGCTGCTGGTGTGGTTGTGGTTGTCTGGTTGGCTGGAGAAGAGCAAGGCAGGGTCTTTAGTTTACAGCAGCGTGATGACGGCGTGCTGGTGGCGCACCAGGGCAAGTTATACCAACTCCCCAACGCTTATCTGGCTAGTTATCTACCAGAAGGAACCTATTAATGCCTGAATTACCTGAGGTAGAAGTCAGTCGCTTGGGGATCAGTCCGCATCTGATTGGCCAGCGAATACAAGCCATTATGGTACGACAAGTTCAACTACGTTGGCCGATTCCGGGGGAAGTCCAATACGCTGTTGGCCGAGAAATCCGCGATGTCAGACGCCGGGCTAAATACTTGTTGATCGATACTGACGTTGGCAGCCTGATCTTGCATCTGGGCATGTCCGGCAGCCTGCGGGTAGTGGATATTGATACGCCAGTTCAGAAGCACGATCATGTGGATATTCAACTGCATAACGGCAAATGCTTGCGATTCAACGATCCCAGACGCTTTGGTGCCTGCCTATGGCAAGCTGCTGGTGAAACCCCCATTGAGTTGCTTGAGCGTTTAGGCCCTGAACCGCTAACAGATGCCTTTGATGGGCGTCGTCTTTATGAACTTTCCCGCAATAAAACTCTGGCGGTGAAGAATTTTATTATGGACAACCAGATTGTGGTTGGGGTGGGTAATATCTACGCCAGTGAATCCCTGTTTATGGCGGGCGTTGACCCGCGTAAAGCCGCAGGAAAAGTCACTAAAGGCGCTTACGAGAAGTTGGCTGCGGCAATTAAGCAAGTATTGGCACACGCCATTCAGCAGGGCGGCACCACCCTTAAAGACTTTACCCAGGCCGACGGTAATCCCGGTTATTTTGCCCAGGAACTACAAGTCTATGGCAGGGCAGGAGAGCCTTGTCGGGTTTGTGAAAACCCTGTGCAATCGCTCACCATAGGGCAACGCAACAGCTTCTATTGCAAAAAGTGTCAACGCTAGACGCGTTGACCTTCTACCTGTCTTTAAACTTTATCCGCAGAGCGTCTTGGACGACAGGATGGCAAAAACCGCTGACATCACCACGGTGCAGGGCGACTTCTTTTACCAGGGTGGATGAGATAAAAGAGTTTTCCTCAGACGGCGTGAGAAATACACTTTCCAGATTGGGATTTAAGCGCCGATTCATATTGGCCAATTGGAATTCGTATTCGAAGTCCGATACAGCGCGCAAGCCGCGAATCAGGATAGTCGCATCATGCTTTGCCGCAAAGTCCACCAACAGGCCGGTAAAGCCAAGGACTTCCACGTTATCCAGATGCGCAGTGACCTGTTTAGCCAGCTCTACACGTTCTTCCAAACTAAACAGCGGCTTTTTACTTGGGTTGGAAGCAACGCCGACGGTGACGTGAGTAAACATATTGGCTGCCCGCTCAATAAGATCGGCATGGCCGTTGGTGATCGGGTCAAAAGTGCCTGGATAAATGGCCTTGGTATGCATAAAGATGTCACTGACAAAAAACCAGCGCCAAGCTTAGCTTAGCTGTTTACAGAATTTAACCCTTTCGTTGGTATTTTTAATGCTAGAATGCCGCCTCTTCCGGGGAGGTAAGGGCTTCAGTTAATGTCTGAGAAAGGAATGATTTTGCGTAAGACTCTGCTTAATTCATCATTGTTGGCCGCTTTGGTTGCCCCTTTTGCTACGCTTTCCTCTCCCTGGATAGGCACCATTGACCCCGCTTTACACTCAGATCTGACATTACTGGCTGAGAAAGGTCATTTACAGGTTGCAGTAACCAGCTTTCCCGTGCCTTGGAAGGGGGTTGATCGTGAACTTGAGCGAATTGACCCGACCGGCTTAGACGCTGAGGCTTTGGTCGCTTATTCCCGACTGCGTCATTATCTACAGCAGCAAAAAAATGCTAAAACCCTTAAGGTACTTACTCTGCAAGCCAGCAGCAGTGAAAAACGCTTCAAGAGTTTCGATGACGTATCTGCCGAAAAAGGCTTTGCCCGTATCTCTGCCAGCGGCGATTGGGGGCCGTTGGCCTACCAGATTACCAGCAACTTTGCACCTGGTGGCGAGCGTTATTGGGACCAAAGCTTTCTTGCTTACCAGTTTGGTAACTGGAACATTCGGGTTGGTGCGTTAGACCAATGGTGGGGGCCCGGCCAGTCCAGCAGCCTCATCCTAAGTAATAATGCCAGACCTGTTCCTGGTATCTCTGTTTCACGCTCAATGGCAACAGCTTCGGATGGCTTTCTGAGCTTCCTTGGTCCTTGGTACTTTACCGCCCAAATGGGCAAGCTTGAAGGTAATCGCGCAGTACCTGACACCCGATTATGGAAGAGCCGGCTTAACTTTCGACCCTTGGATGGTTTGGAAGTTGGTTTTTCCTGGGCCGCTATGTGGGGAGGGGAAGGTCGAGGAAACAGTCTCTCAGACTTTCTGAATATACTGACCTTTAAAAATGAATGCGTTAACGGTGCGGATGACTGTGATCCTGCGTTGAAAACCCAGGCCGGAAATCAACTTGCTGGCTATGATATTCGTTACAGTTTTAACCTGTTTGACCTTGATATGAGTCTTTATGGCCAACAGATAGGTGAAGATGCCGTTGATTATTATAAGGTCACGGACAAAGGCCATCTTTACGGCTTCTCAGTTTATGCATTTGGTGCGAAGTGGTTTGCAGAAACCAGCAACACCCAAGTTGCCTGTGGCGGTGAAGGTGTTTATATCTACGATTGTTATTACGAGCATAGTCAGTATAAAAGTGGCTATCGCTATCAGCAACGAGCTATCGGCAGCACCTTTGACTCAGACGCTAAAGCAATAGTCCTAGGTATGCGACAGCACTTTAAGGATGGGGATACCTTGTCCGTTGAGCTTGCGCGATTGAAGCTGAACCCTGATCAGTCAAAGCCATCCCCTGTTACCCAAGGTGAATCGGAACAGGTTGTTTATCTTAAGGGCCAGTATCAATGGCCCATGGCGAATTGGTCTTTAAAGATGGGGCTGTACCTTGAGCACAGCCGCATTGACAAACAGGACTCTGACTGGGGTGCCGATATTAACCTTACGGCTAGTTACAAGTTCTAACTAGTCGGCTAATGCCAAGTAGGATTGGGTAACGTTTTCTGCGCTTACTTGGCTTAGAATCTCTGCCGTTTGTGCATCAGGGTACACTTCTAACGCTCTATCCATGGCTTTTGCCAAACTTTTCGGATCCCGGCATGGAACCAGAAATTCTGCCAGTGGCCCTGTCATAATCTCGTTTGGACCATGAGGGCAGTCAGTGCTGACTACTGGTGTGCCGCAAATTAATGACTCAATTAATACCGTTGGTAATCCTTCGCAGTCGGAACTGAGCGCAAGTAGCCTGGCATGCTTAATCCATGGGTAAGGGTTGGCCTGAAAGCCTGGCAGGATAATCCTGTCTTCAACACCATACTGCTTGGCCATTTTTTTGGCCTTGCTGGTATTGTTACAAAGCAGCACCATCGGCAGTTCGCTATCCATTTCGCGCATGGCTTGAAACAGGATATCGTGCCGTTTTTGTTTAGCAAAACGCCCTACATGCACCATATAGTCACCCTGCGGTAAGCCTTTGACTTGGGCTTGTGCCTGCAGTTGGATCTCTTCAACATTAAATGGGTTATAGATAGTCTGCACAGACTGCGGGTGGATGAATCCTGAGGTTTGGATCTCTTTCTGTATGCCGTGCGACACAGTGATCAGCTTCTTACCGTCCAAGGCCTTTTTCGCGCGCCACATTTTAAAATACTTGACCGGTCCCAGCCTTCTCTCTTTCTTAAGTTCTTCAGCCACCGCGTTATGTACGACAAAGTAGGTGGGCTCAAGCTGAGAGCGGCTCATCAATAAGTTGCTCTTGTCCAAGTTGGAAATGAATAAATCAAATTTTCCCTCGTGCCGCTGAATACCCTGTACCCAAACCAGGAATTCTTGGGTTAATTTATCCATTCCCCATAGTGCATCACATCGCTCATTCTTACTGGCTTTCCAGTAATGCACAGGCAAATTATCTGGTACTTCATATAAGCCAAAGTTTTGTAAGACCAGTAGATGCACATTATGGCCACCTTGAAGCATAGTCTGCGCCAGGGTCAACATGACCTTTTCCGCTCCACCGCCGGCCAGGCTATCTATTACAATGGCAATTTGTTTAGTCATTCTTAGCTACTTCCAAGAGCTGGCGGATATCCGCCATGGCTGTATTTAAGCCGTTGAGTGTGGGGATGGCTGTCATGTTCTGCTTGAGCCTTGTTATTTCTGCTTGGTTATCCAGCACCTTGCAGGCCGCTATCATGCTGTTAACCTCGCAAGGGCAATCCTGAATCAATTGCAGTTTCGCACAAGCTGCAATGCGTTTAGGCTGATCTTTGGACACTGGTACCGTAAGCGTCGGAACTAAAAGAGCAATGGCCTGGAGCAGTGTGTCGCCACCACTGATAACCGCGTATTTGCAAGCATTCAACAGGGCAATAAAGTCCTGATTATCCACTTTACCTAAGCACAACACGCCGGGTATTTGGGGGAGTTCTTTCGGATAATTGGGGCCAAGTACCAAGACGGCCTGAACCCCCTTGGCAGCAATAGTTCTCGCCACATCAGCGAAGCGATCCGCGGCTAAATCATCCTCGACCTTATGGCCACCAGAGCCAGCGTTAAGTAACACAAATTTGTGCTGTGCTAGCGAGTGCTTTGCAAGTAAGTCTGTCTGCGTTTCTGATTGCGGATTGCTAAAAACCGGACCAATACATTGTGGTGCGGTAAGCCCCAACCATTTAAGTTTGACCTGAGACAGCCAGGATGGCTGGCCAATCACAAACTCCGGCTGCACTACCCAATGTCTGTCGGTATGCCTCGCTCGGCCAATTTTCATGCCCCTGCGGCGTTTGCTCTGGTGTTGGCTTATGAAAATCACTTTGGCGCCCACTGCCTTGGCTTGTGCCAGTTGAGATTGACGGCCCGAGGCGTCAAAAATGACCAGTGTTGGGCAATATTCTCGTATGAGGGTATTTACCTGCGCCTCGCATTTTGTTGGAGACGCATCCAATAATAGCGCAGGGTAAGGGCAGGAAGCGGCATAGGGAGCGTGGCGATTCAATACAAAGTGGATATCTGCTTCTGGCCACTCAGTGCGAATCGCATCTGCAAGGATGATACTACGCATATATTCGCCAATTCCCTCAGGTGAGGAAACGGGGATAAACAACACTTTAGTCTGTCGCTGCGTCATGCTTGTCCTCGTTGCGCTGCAGGTGGTACCCATGCAGTAAATGGCTAAAGTTATCTGGCTGATAATGATATTGCTGCGTACGCGCCGTTTCTTTTTCCAGAGAACGTTTCAGACGGTCAAGGTTGTTGGCCTGCCAGGCTGTACCAATGCGCTTTTCACAACGATCAAAGTCAATTAACCAAACCTTACCTTGTGCATCCAGCATCAGGTTATGAATATTTAAATCGTGGTGGTAAATCTGCGCCAGGTGCATTTTCGCGATAGTACGTCCGACTTCCTGCCAGAGACTCTCTGCCAATCCAGATGTACAAAGTATCTGATGAAGATCCCGGGCGTTTTCTATCTGTTGTATGATCAGATCGGCGCGGTAAATCAGTCCGCTGCGATACACATGGGCAGCAATGGGTCGTGGCACCGGTAGTCCTAGCTTATGCATCCAACTGAGTAAACGGAACTCCTGAAATGAGCGGCAATTATCCAGCCCCGTATACAGGTATTGGTCAGACAACAGCCTGCCAATTAATCCACCGCGACGGTAATGGCGGAGCACTAACGGGGTGGTGTTGTGACGGACGAAGTAGGTTATACCGCGACCGCTTGAATGTCCCGTTACCAGGCCAGCAGATTGCCAATACCCGATATTGAAATGTTGGGGGGTGAGATCCTGTATTACGTCAGCATCAACCAACCAGCTGTGCGCACTATGATGACCCTGCTTAACAGACGACATCTTGTTCCCGCTTTGTGGTAAATTTGCCATTTTACACGATCAGTATTGGAAACTTGAGTGAAAAACCTGTGCATCCTGCGTTTATCCGCCATAGGCGATGTTTGTCATGCTGTTGCCATGGTGCAACGAATCCGTCGGCAATGGCCAGATGCACGCCTGACCTGGGTAATTGGAAAAGTAGAAAATCAACTTGTTGGTGATATACCCGGGGTTAATTTTGTTATCTTTGATAAACGTCAGGGGCGCCAGGCGTACGCTCAGCTTAAACAGCAATTGTCGGGACAAACTTTCGATGCATTATTGGTCATGCAGGTTGCGTTAAGGGCCAACTTTGCTGCCATGCAGATTAAGGCGAAACGTAAGATTGGCTTTGACTGGCAGCGTAGTAAAGAGTTTCATTGGCTGTTCACCGGTAAACGTATTCAGCCTCAGCAGCATGCGCATGTGCTGGATGGTTTTATGGCGTTTGCCGACGCATTGGGCGTACCAGTTGAAGACAGCGTAAATTGGGATATGCCCCTTAGTGAGCAAGACAAATCATGGGCCGCAGAACAAACACAGCCCCTGGGTGACTATGTGATTATCAGCCCGGCGGCCAGTAAGGCAGAACGCAACTGGTTGCCTGAGCGTTATGCGCAGATAGCCGATTACCTGCACCAGCAGGGTAAAAGCGTCGTGCTATGCGGTGGCCCTGGGGCACTGGATAGAAACGTCGCCGATGCTATTCTTGCGCATACAAATGCGATTCGTGCAGATTTTGTTGGTAAAACCAGCCTGAAGCAAATGTTGGCGTTGATCGCCGGTGCAAAACTGGTGATTGCGCCTGATACTGGACCCGCTCACATGGCTACCACTGTTGGTACCCCTGTTATTGGGTTGTATGCTCATAGCAATCCGCGTCGCACTGGCCCCTACTTGGACCAGCATCGAGTGGTGTCAGTTTATGATGAGTTGGTTTTGCAGCAAAAAGGTAAAACCTGGCAAGCACTGCCTTGGGGCACCCGAGTGAAAGGTGCTGAACTAATGGCCAGAATATCCGTGCAAGCGGTACAGGCTAAAGTGGATGCTTGGCTGAGCGAGGGCTATTAACTGCCTGAGCCTTTGAATAGACAAGCCAAGGTGGTATTCACCGCCCCTCGATTTGTCAGCACAACATTGTGCCCGGCAAGCCCGGCTTCTGTCCGCATGTTGGGCTCAGTTAGCCAACGCTCTGCGTATTGGATGATGTGCTGGCTGTTTTCAACTTCCACTAAGGCGCCGGCATCCTTAAGAACCTGACAGATATGCGGGTTATTGTGTTGTGACGGGCCCATTAATATAGGTATCCCCAGAGCTGCAGGTTCCAAGGCATTGTGACCACCTCTGGTCGCTATACTGCCGCCTACAAAAGCAATGTCGGCAACCGCGTATAACCCCATCAGCAGCCCCATCTCATCTGCCAACAAGATATCGGTTTCCTGATCGCATTGTTGCCCTTTGCTGGTGCGGCGGGTTTGTAATCCACGTTTTTGACATAACTCGGCGACCTTGTCGAAGCGCTGAGGGTGGCGTGGCACCAAAATTAAGAGCAATGCCGGAAAGCGTCCTTTCAGGTGTGAATAGGCGTCCAACAGTATTTCTTCTTCTGGGTCATGAGTGCTGCCGGCAAGTAAAATTTGCCGATCTTGCAAACTATATCTAGCGATACTTTTCGTCGCCAAAGCCTTTTTATCCGGAATGGCTAAGTCAAACTTTATATTGTTGGTTAAACAGAGTTTGGTTGGTTCAATGCCGAGCTTGAGATAATTGTCGAAATCGCGCTGCCCTTGGCAACACACCTGCTGCAGTCTCTGCAGCATAGGGGTAAACAAGCCTCGAAGTTTCCAATAACTGCGACGAGAGCGGTCGGTCATTCTGGCATTGATTACACTAACCGGTACGCCTTGCTTCCAACAAAGGTGTATCAGATTTGGCCATAGTTCAACCTCCATGATCAGTACTCGGCTAGGAGCGACTCTCGTCAGCATGGATTGCATGGCAAAAGGTAGATCAATTGGCAGATAGATATGGTGAACTGAAGTGCCAAAGATTTGCTGTACCCTTTGCGCGCCGGTTGTGGTCGTCGTGCTGATACAGATCGTTAGCGCCGGAAACAAGGCTTGAATGCGGCGAATCAAGCCGCTTGCTGCGACAACTTCACCCACCGAAACGCAATGGATCAATAGCCCTCCAGGCTTTGGTGGAACCGGAACAAACCCTAGACCTTGAATTCCCCGGCGTGGGTGCGCTGAACCACTACGAATTGATTGAATTGCCTGGCTGATAAATACAAAGGGCAACAAGGCCGACAAAATCAGTGTATAGCCCAAGCGCGAGAGTTTCTGCAGCAGAGTCGGTTGGTTGTGGGGGATAATATTAAGCATCGCTCTGGTTAGCGGTTTGATATGAGTACTTTACCAGAAATCGCCATAAACTGAATTAGCAGACCTCATACTGGGGAGTTTACCTCTGTGCGCAATGCTTTCAATCAGCGGCACATTCGTTGTATTCAGAATAGGGTGAAGTCAGCGCAACCGATAGAGACCTATAGTCGGTGTCTGTCAGCGAGCCATTTTATCGTAAAAAATCGAGTAAGAGTTTGATTTTCGATAATAAATACTTTTGAATTGGCATAGTTAGGCTATGCTTGTGTGGTAACTGACGTTGCAGAAGTGCTGACATAGGGCAGGGACGTGAGGAATATTTTTTTCGTGAGAGTTATTGTTGGACTTCTGCTGATGTTGCTATGGCCAGCCCAAGCTATGGCGAGTGATGCGCAAATCATTGTTAATGCAGATGCTCAGGTCGAGAGCCTGTCTCAAGCCCAGTTGCGGCGAATTTTTACTATGCGTCAACGACAGTGGCCAAATGGCTTACTGATCAAAGTTTTTGTCTTACCCAACCAGAACGCCCTTCATCAGCATTTCAGCAAATCGCAGTTGAATATGTTCCCTTATCAGTTGGAACGTCTCTGGAACAAATTAGTGTATTCGGGACTCAGTGAAAGGCCCGTGGAAGTCTATGATGAACAGCAGATGTTGCAATTGGTGGCGCAAACCCCCGGAGCAATTGGCTACATATCAGTGACAGAGAATACCTCCGGAGTTGGGGTCATTAAACTAGCCATTAGCGAGGAAGGCGATGATGAATAAACGCAAGGGCATAGGGAACGTTGTTAGCTTGTGGCTGGGATTAACGCTGGCGTCAACTGTTTGGGCGGACAATGACATTGCCTGGCATGGTTTTTTATCACAAGGCATGATGCAGGCGAGCGACAGTAACTTCGTCAATGATTCAGGTGACGTATCCTTTAAGCTTACCGAAGTTGGGGTTAACCTCTCATATCAAATCTCACCTACCTTGCGCCTGGCTTCTCAAGCGGTGTATCTCAATGGTGGAAATCGCTATCCAGAAGGTGTGAGACTGGACTATCTTTTTCTGGATTGGAACTTATATAGCGCAGAAACCTGGCAGGTTAATCTCAATTTGGGGAGGTTTAAAAACTATCATTGGTTATATTCCTCCACTCGGGACATCCCTCATACCCGACCTTCAATCATACTGCCACAGTCACTTTATTACGATGCGTTCCGAGACTTTGCTAAAGGCAATGATGGTGCTGCTTTATTGGCGCAAGGCGATGGCACCTTTGGTAGTTGGGAATTCAATTGGAGCTATGGTGATACCCCCATTGAGCGGGATCTGACCACAACCTTGCTCGGAGATATGGCCGGAGGAAGGCTGGAGCAGATTTTTGACCATCAAATGAGCTTTTATTTTCAACCTCGTGATTCATTCAGTCAGTTTGGTGTAGCCTTTGTTAATTCTGACTTCAAATATTTGAGTAGCGAACAAGACGCGTTTGTTGATGGTCGGGCTAATACTCGCCGGGTTATCTTTAACTACAAATACAGTGCCGAGTTCTGGGATCTTTCTGCCGAGGCTATTCATGAAAATGTGATTTACCAGAACATGCTATTTCCTGGCTACTATCAGGAGCTTCATTCTCAGGGGGTATATTTTCAGGGACGCTGGTTTGCTAACAGCGATTTAACTTTTCTGGCCAGGCTCGATTTGTTTGACCTGAATAAAAACGACAGAAGTGGCGAGTGGCTGGAGGAGCAAAGTGGTGGCCTGATTCCACATTATTTTGGTTATTCCGACACTTTAACTCTCGGTGTTACCTATCGTTTGGCTGACAACTGGTCGGTACAGGCGGAGGTGCATCGCTTTAAGGGAACTGGGCGTTTATCCCCTGCCGTTTTGCCCGACACCCAAATTAACGACAGAGAGTATTGGAACTTGTGGGCCGTACAATTGATGTATTGGTTCTGATATGCGGCTTTTTATTAGTCTGCCATGGAAAATACTCGGCTTGTTGGCTATTGGATTGGTATTGGGTAGTACATTACTTACCTATAGCTGGTTAGAAAAATTAGATGAGGATTTTGCTAAACAGCAAGAGTATTTGCTGAACAAGGATGGACAGCAATATCAGCTAATCACGGACATGTTACTAAACCGGATGGAGACTCGCCTCGAGTCACTGGTGAGGTTTCGTAGTCTTGATGGGCACAGTAAAGAGCAGGTTGCTAAATTAGTTGAAGAGGAAATCGAACATTTGCAGATGAACTGGCAGGTGGGCGATTTGTGGTTGTTCAGACAAAGCGGGCAGCTGTTATATAGCACCACCCCTAAAGTACCCGGGCATATTCTTCGTGACCGGCAGAAAGTTGCTGATACACAAATGTCTGTTGCCAATATTCGTTGTGATCGTCAATGTGAGCTGTATGTCAGCGTCCCCATATTATTAGATCAGCAAGCCTGGGCAGTGCTTTCATCCAGTGGGTCGCTATTGGAGACCCTTGCCTACCTGAACCAGGCTACAGGTGCAGACTTAGCCTTGCTAAAAGACAGTGGAAGTACAGAAAAAGTATTTAGGAATCTGCAGTTACAGGAACCTCTGGCTTCAAGTAAAAGAACCAAGCTGCAGTATATTCTTAGTCAGGTGCCAGAGACTCTGCCGTTGGATGACATGCTCAGCAACGGTGTCAGGCTGACTCTGGAAGACAGCATGCTATTGCTCAACTTGCTGCCTTTGCAAGAGGAGCAGCAAGACGCTTACTTACTGTTGATGCACGATATCACCGAGTTTAGTCGGGCGCATAAAGCTTATCAGCAACGGGCGCTATGGATTGCTGCACTGGTGTTTGTATTGTTACTGGGATTATTTTTTGCGCTGACGCGTAGCTTCCGTCGTCGTTTGGTGTCGTTAGCAGGCAGCTTACCCTTGCTAGCACAAAAGCGTTATCGCGAGTTTCATGCAACACAGAGTCGTCAACCCAGGATAATAAGTGATGAATTGGAAGTGTTGCAGGAGTCGGCGTTGTCCCTTAGCGCAGAGCTTGAACGTCTCGACATGCAAGTCGAATCTTACACCACAGAATTAGAAAATATTGCGATGTACGACAAACTGACGGGTTTGCCGAGTCGCAACAAACTGACATTTTATCTTACGGAAGCTCTGCCTAAGCTGGCTGAACAGAGCGGTATTCTGTCGGTTTTGTTCCTCGATTTTGATAATTTCCGCAAGATCAATGACAGCCATGGTCATTCGCTGGGCGATGATTTTCTGATTTGTGTTGCACAGGAGCTTACCCGGTGTTTGGAGCCGGGAGATTTTTTATGTCGCTTTGGCGGCGATGAGTTCATTCTGGTTTTGGCGCCAAGGCAAGATGAGCGACAGATCTTGAAAATGGCTGAAGCAATACAGCGACGATTTTGTCATCCGGTATTAGTGAGAAATTTAAGTTTCCATGTATCTGTCAGTATTGGTATTGCCGTAGCGCACGAGCCGGATGCGGTCCCTGAGGAGCTTATTCGTCAGGCTGATATGGCCATGTACCATGCCAAAGACCAGGGGGGCAACCGCCCTTGCTTGTACAATGAACAAATGTACCGGGCACTGACTCGTCGCACCCAATTGGAAGAAGAGGTGCGCGATGCCCTCAACTACGACGAATTCAGCTTTGCCTTGCAACCTCAGATAGAGATTCTGAGCGGGCGGCTGGTGGGGTTTGAGGCGTTGCTGCGTTGGATTCATCCAAAGAAAGGCTTTGTGCCACCAGATGAATTTATCCCATTACTGGAACATACCGAGAGTATGTTGCGAATTGGCTACTGGGGCATACGTCGGGCTTTTGAGATCTTGCAAAGGCTGCGGGAAATTGGTTTGGTGGATTGCAAAATTGCTGTCAACCTGTCCGCAGAGCAAATGCTTGATTCCCGGCTTGCTCCCTATCTAAGTGAACTTCTGGAGGAGTTTGGACCTTACGCTCAGTGGATTGAGTTCGAGCTGACCGAACGTACCTTGGTGATGGACATTGATCATTGTCTGCGTTTAATGCACAGCTTGCGTGAATTGGGTTTTAGTTTTTCTATCGATGACTTCGGTACCGGTTATTCGTCTTTGAGTTACCTGAAAAAAATGCCGGTTGAGGTGATCAAGATTGACCGCAGTTTTGTTGCTGGCATGTTGGATAATCATGCCGATTATCAAATTGTTTCCTCCACTATTGCCATGGTTCACAACTTGGGAATGCGGGTAGTAGCCGAAGGGGTGGAAAACAAAGAACAGTTGAGATGTTTGAATGAACTCGACTGTGAAATTGGTCAGGGCTATCACATTTCTCGCCCCATTATGGAATCGGATTTGTTCCAAATATTGTCAAGCAAAGTGCAGGATGGTATCTGGAAGGGCTTAGGTTACTTATGACAACGTTGTCACGTTAATGGTCTGACCGCACAATTCAATTCCACCTATGTACCTGCCCTGCTCGAGTCTTTTACAATAGTGCTTTGGCACGAAATGTTCTGACGGAGCAAAAAGAATGAATAGTGGTTTTATTGCACACTTGCAACAGCAACTGGATGATGTGCGAGAGCAGGGCCTATACAAAGGCGAACGAGTTATTACATCCCAGCAGCAAGCTGACATCCGCATTAACAGCGGTGAGCAGGTGCTAAACTTCTGTGCCAATAATTATCTCGGATTAGCGAATCACCCCGATTTGATTGAGGCGGCTAAGCAAGGCCTGGACAGTCACGGCTTTGGCATGGCATCGGTACGTTTCATCTGCGGTACGCAGGATATTCATAAACAGCTTGAGCAAAGCATCAGCCAGTTCCTGGGAATGGAAGATACCATCCTTTACTCCTCGTGCTTTGACGCAAATGCCGGTTTGTTTGAAACTTTGTTGGGCGCGGAAGATGCAATTATTTCCGACGCTTTGAACCATGCCAGCATTATCGATGGTGTGCGCTTGTGTAAGGCTAAACGTTATCGCTATGCCAACAACGATATGGCTGAGCTTGAGAAGCAGTTACAGCAGGCTCAGACAGATGGTGCCAGATTTAAGCTGATCGCTACCGACGGTGTATTCTCAATGGATGGTGTGATCGCGAACCTTAAGGCCGTTTGCGACCTGGCAGACAAATATGATGCACTGGTGATGGTGGATGACTCTCACGCAGTCGGCTTTGTGGGAGAGCAGGGCCGTGGTAGCCACGAATACTGTGATGTAATGGGGCGCGTGGATATTATCACTGGTACTTTAGGCAAAGCGCTGGGCGGTGCCTCTGGTGGTTATACCGCTGCTAAAAAGGAGGTGATTGAATGGTTGCGCCAACGTTCACGTCCCTACCTGTTTTCTAACTCTCTGGCGCCGGCCATTGTCTCTGCTTCTATCAAAGTTCTGGAGTTGCTGGCGCAAGGGGGGGCGTTGCGTGAGCGTTTGCGTGAAAACAGCCGGTATTTCCGCCAGCGCATGAGCGCCGCTGGTTTTACCCTGGCGGGAGCGGACCACGCCATTATTCCGGTCATGCTGGGAGATGCCAAACTGGCTGCCCAGATGGCAGAAAAAATGCTTGAAAAAGGTGTGTATGTGGTGGGTTTCTCCTTCCCGGTAGTGCCACAAGGACAAGCCAGAATTCGTACCCAGATGTCCGCTGCGCACAGTCGTGAGCAACTGGACCATGCTATTGACGCCTTTATTGCAGTGGGCAAAGAGTTAGGAGTGATTGCATGAAATCCCTGTCAAAGCTGCATGCCAAACCTGGTATTTGGCTGACCGATACAGATAAGCCCGAGATGGGCCACAATGATTTGCTGATTAAAATCCGCAAAACCGCCATCTGTGGTACTGATATGCATATTTACCACTGGGACGAGTGGTCTCAGAAAACTATTCCTGTGCCTATGGTAGTTGGCCATGAATATGTTGGTGAAGTAGTTGACATGGGGCAGGAAGTTGCCGGCTTTAAAGTGGGTGACCGAGTGTCTGGTGAAGGACATATAACCTGCGGATATTGCCGTAACTGCCGTGCTGGTCGTCGTCACTTATGCCGCAATACCACGGGAGTGGGTGTGAACCGCCCTGGCGCCTTTGCCGAGTATTTGGTGATCCCGGCTTTCAACGCGTTCAAGATTCCGGACAACATTTCCGATGAATTGGCGTCCATTTTCGACCCCTTTGGTAACGCCGTGCATACCGCGCTGTCCTTTGATTTGGTTGGTGAGGATGTGCTGATCACCGGTGCTGGTCCTATTGGCATTATGGCTGCGGCCGTGGCACGTCATGTTGGTGCCCGCCATGTAGTGATTACCGACCTCAATGACTATCGCTTGGAACTGGCGCGTAAGATGGGGGCAACCCGGGCTGTGAATGTCGGTAAGGAAAATCTGGCCGATGTGATGAAAGAGCTGGGCATGACCGAAGGTTTCGATGTTGGCCTGGAGATGTCCGGCGTACCCGCGGCATTCAGAGATATGCTGGCCAAGATGAACCATGGCGGCAAGATTGCTATGCTGGGTATTCCCTCGGGAGAGACCGCTATTGACTGGAACCAAGTCATTTTCAAAGGGCTTATCATCAAAGGTATCTATGGCCGCGAGATGTTTGAAACCTGGTATAAGATGGCCAGTTTGATCCAAAGTGGCTTGGATCTTACGCCTATTATTACCCATAGGTTTAACATTGATGATTTCCAGCAAGGCTTCGACGCAATGGCGTCCGGCCAGTCTGGTAAAGTTGTTTTGAGTTGGTCATAAGATGCAAAACTTTGCCCATATCCAGGCCGAAACCGCACAGCAAATGCTGAGCGACGACAAGGCAATACTGGTCGACATTCGCGATGCTAATTCTTTTCAGGCTGCGCATATTGAAGGCGCCACACACTTGTCAAATGAGTCGCTTAGCCAGTTTATGGCGGCGACAGACAAGGCGCGACCAGTGATTGTTTGTTGCTACCATGGCATTAGTAGCCAACAGGCAGCTCAATTTCTGGTACAGCAAGGCTATCAGCAGGTGTACAGCCTGGATGGTGGTTTTGAAGGGTGGCGCCGTGCTTACCCTTATGTGAGCCAAGGGTAGCCGCTTGCAACTGATCGCCTTCAGTAAGGAAGCGCCAGCTCAGTTGCTGGCGAACTACCTCAATCAGCAGGGGATTGCGGTGCATTACCGTCATACCGGCGAAGAGCATCCGCATAGCTTGGTGTTAGTTGATGAGAGTCAATGGGAGGCGGCCAGGCTCATCACCCAGGACTTTATTCGTGACCCGCGTCAGGCCAAATACCAGCTGGCCGCCTGGCAGCAGGGCGAGGCCGTGCAGTTGCAGCCAGTGGCGCGGCAAATGTCACCGCAATTGCAGATGCTGTTGAAAAGTCCGGTAACCATACTGGTATTGGTGGCGTGCTTGCTTGTCTATCTGGGCAGCTTGATGGGCTGGTTTGGGCCAATACAATACTGGCTGTCCTTTCAATCCCCTGCGTTGCTAAGTGAAAACCATCAGTGGTGGCGGTTACTTGGACCGGCGTTTTTGCATTTCTCCACCATGCATATTGTGTTTAACCTGCTGTGGTGGGCCATGCTGGGTAGTCAGATTGAGAGCAAATTCGGCAGTGTGAATCTGCTGCTGATTTTTGTGGTCACGGCGTTGTTATCTAATTACGCACAATTTCTGCACACCGGCCCAAGTTTTGGTGGCTTGTCCGGGGTAGTCTACGGTGTTATGGGCTTTGTTTGGTGGTGTGGCTGGCTGCGCCCTCAGTGGGGGCTGAGTTTGTCCAAACCCTTAGTGGGATTTATCTTGTTCTGGCTGGCGCTGGGCTATGCCGACTTGCTGTGGGTAAGTGTTGCCAATACGGCGCATACTGTTGGGTTGGTAAGTGGTTGCCTACTGGCTTTGGGTTATTCAAAAATCAGACGCTAGGCTTGCCGAGCAAGCCTGCGTATTCACTTAACCCTGATAAAGGTATTTAGTAAATATAACGTCCTTGATCATTTCTGAGCCAGTTTCCTGTTTCATTAGCTGACGTAGTTTTTGCAGGCAGTCCCGGCGAATTTCTTCCCTACCGGTCAGCGACTTCACCTTTTCTTCTGGCTGCCGACCAAAAATATCGATAGTGGTGGCCCTTAACAGAGGGGCGTGATGCTCGGCGGCTTCAAGAAATGACGCGTCTTCCAACATTAATTCGACGGTTACCCGTACATAGCCTAGATTGCGGCTGCTATTGCTCACGTAGTTGGTGACGATATCCGGCTCTAAGCCGAAATAGGCGTAAGCAGCATGAGACTTCGGTGCCATTATCAAAAGCGGCACAATAATCAGCAATGCATAACATCTTTTGAACATAAGTAGTTGCTTCCAGCGAGTCTCTAGTTGTTTGTATTTTATCAGTAAAATCTTGCTAATCGACAGCCTGATACAGGTATTTTCTGAGACCGGCAGATTTGCCGCTGTCTAAGTGCACAGGTATCATGGTTTCTTTATCGTCTTATCTGCAACGTATCTTGAATTTATCCACCCATTTTCCTTTTACACTGGATACGCGCTGGGAACAGCCGGACACCTTGTCTATACCTGATTTTCATTTGAAAAATTGGTTATTGGACACCAGTTCGCTGACGGAGCGTTTACAAAGTCATTGCAGACAGTTCAGGGTACAACTACTTGGTCAGGCCGTGGCTCCATTGCTGGCCAATGAGAAGTGTCAGATGCAGGGCGTACCTTGTGAAGTCAGAGAAGTGTTGCTCTGTGCTGAAGATCAGCCTTGGGTATTTGCGCGCTCGCTGCTGCCCGTTTCTTTGGTTCTGGAGGGGATGCAAGAGTTAGCGCACTTGGGGGAGCAATCATTGGGCAAAGTCCTGTTCAACAGAAGTGATTGTGTGCGAGAACCTTTTGAAATAACGCGCATTCCGGTTGGACATAATTTGCTTCAAATGTTGCAACTAGACAGTCGCCATGACCTATGGGGGCGACGCTCACGCTTTCGCTATCGCCACTGGCATATGATGGTGGCGGAAATTTTCCTGCCGGGCAGTCCGGCCTATAAACAGTTTGGAGGCTAGGGTGCTGAGTCGGGACAAATTAGGCGCCTATGCGAGGCTAGCCCGCATGGATAAACCCATCGGTACCTATTTGTTGTTGTGGCCCACTTGGTGGGCACTTTGGATGTCGGTGCAGGGCACACCCGATTGGTCTTTGTTGATTATTTTTAGCCTGGGCGTGTTTTTAATGCGCTCGGCAGGATGTGTCATTAATGACTATGCTGACCGTCATGTTGATGGTGAAGTCAAGCGCACCGCACAACGCCCCCTGGTCAGTGGTCAACTCAGTGAGAAAGAGGCTTTGGGCTTTTTTGCCCTGCTAGTTTCGATGTCATTTTTGCTGGTTTTACTATTGAACTGGCAGACTATCCTACTGTCGTTTGCGGCGTTGGCATTGGCTGCCAGCTATCCCTTTATGAAGCGTTACACTAATCTGCCGCAATTTGTTCTGGGGGCCGCATTTAGCTGGGCTATCCCCATGGCCTTTATGGCCAGTCTTGAAACCCTACCTTGGTGGTGCTGGTGGCTGTTTGTGGCCAACCTGCTGTGGACGGTGGCATACGATACCATGTACGCCATGGTGGATCGGGATGATGACGTGCGAATTGGGGTAAAGTCGACCGCCATTTTGTTCGGGCGCCATGACAAGCTGATTATCGGCTTATTGCAGTTGGCTACACTGGCTATTCTTGCCTGGCTTGGTGATTACCTGTCACTTGGTATTTGGTACTTTGCTGGGTGGGTAGTCGCGCTGCTGTTGTCCGGCTACCAACAATGGTTGATAGCCGGACGTGAGCGAGATGCGTGTTTTCGTGCCTTTTTGAACAATCACTATGTGGGGATGGCGCTGACCCTGGGATTGATTCTGGATTTAAGTTTCTAAATGGTGCAACTGGTGTAGGGTTTGCACTATGCCTGAACTGACCAGTGACAACACCAGCTCTTTGAGCGCAGCACTTTGCGCAGTATGTTGCAGGCCACCTTCTTCACTGGCTTTGACCAAGCCATTATCTTTCAACGCGTTGACGAAACTGGCAAATACACCTTTGTCGTAAAACTCAGGCGCATGGATTCCATTGACTGCACTCAGGTGCTCGGCCAGATCCCGGCTTTGCTTTTCCAGGTTGGCACGCGCGATAGACTGCTCTTTTTCAAGCAGGGTCAGCACTATGGCATAGCGTTGCAGTGTTTGCTGTAGCGTATGATTGAGGATGTTCAATGTCACATAAGCTGCGCTGGTACGGGCTGGTTGCATATAGTTGCCATCCAGCTCGACGACTAACCCTACTGATACCATCTGACTCAAAAGCTGGCGAGAATAGGCTAATGCTTCGTCCTGAGACATGTGCATAAACAGCTCGCGTTTCAGCATGGGATAAATAGCCTTGATATAGGCCTCCAGACGAGCCGCTGTTGTGGAATGTTCCGAGAGTATTGTGGCTGCAATCAGGCCGGGCAGGGCAAATAAGTGGAGAATATTGTTACGGTAGTAGGTTTGGGTAATTGCGCGGTAGCTATCCAGCGAAATCACCTTACCAAAGGTATCTTCCTGAACCGTAAATTTCTTCAATGCCAGCGTTTGTGCTAACAGCTGGCTGCCACTTAACTCCGGAATATTACTCAGTGAGCTGTAGGGGGCTTTTCTCAGCATGCTGAGTAACAGCTCCAGACTATCAATAAGATCCTTTTCTGCCATGGCATGATTATCGGCAGCCAGCAAAGTCATAGAGCATAGGGCCATGCCGTTTAAGGCAGCGGCCTGGTTGATGCGACACATTACTTGGTTGGCCAAATGGTTAACTGTGGGGGTTAGCCAGCTGGGTTTTCGCTCTGGATCTGATTGTGCATCCTGACGCCAATCCGGTACACGTTTGTCCAGATAATTGTTCAGTTGGATAGGTTCACCAAAACTGAGGAAACCATGTCCATAGTTTTTTAGCTTCTTGATGGCTGTAAATACCTGACCAAAAGATTCTTTCTGCTTGTTGCTGCCTTTCAGCTCGCTCAGGTAGCTACCCAGCTCCATAACATTCTCATAGCCAAGATAGACAGGTACCAGACTCACTGGGCGTTTAACGCCTTTGAGCAGGGCTTGCAGAGTCATGGCCAGCATGCCGGTTTTGGGTGTCAGCAAACGGCCGGTGCGACTGCGCCCGCCTTCCGGGTAATACTTGACCGGAACACCCCGGTTAAACAAGAACTCAAGATATTCACGAAAGACCGCGGTGTAGAGCTTGTTTCCGGCAAAACTGCGGCGCAGGAAGAAGGCGCCCGCACGACGGAATATCCCCCCAACCGGCCAGAAGTTCAGATTGATGCCAGCTGCAATGTGCGGTGTGGCAAGACCCTCATGGTAGATAACATAGGTAAGCAGCAGGTAGTCCATATGGCTGCGGTGACAGGGCACATAGATAATTTCGTGGCCGTTTTGCGCCAACTCGCGGATACGTGCCGCGTTATGTACTTCGATACCGTTATAAATTTTGTTCCAGACTCGGGTGAGCAGGCGATCGCCCAGACGGATGGTACCCTCACGGTAGTCAGCGGCAATTTCTTTCAGATACTTTTCGGCTTGCTGTTTGGCTTGCTCGGCACTGATCTTCTTACTTTGTTGTTCTTCAGCGATGGCTTCTTTAACGGCACTGGCACCCAGAATCGCATAGTTCAATTGCTGTCGATCTATGCTTTGAGGCCCCGTCATGGATTGAATTCGGCGATGGAAGTGAGTGCGGGCAACGCGAGTCAGCTTATGCGCGATAATTTCGTCGGTGCCTTTCTCCTGAGCCATTCGTTGGGACGATACCGCTCGACTGAAATACACAAAGTTGTCACGGCCGAGAAATAACACAATGAACAATTTACGCAACCAGCTTGGGGAGGCTCTATCTGCTAACAAGTCAGCCCAGCCTGGCTTGGATTTTTCCGGAGCACGACCCCAGAAAATAGAAGCTGGCACAATTTGTACATCCAGCTCGGGGTTATCCCGCTGCATTTTTAGTATGTCAACAAAGTGCTGGGCGATTTTAATACTCTGTATCTTACGGCTAATTAACCCTTGTGGCTCTTCCAGACAAAGGTGCGCAGGGAAGGGCTTGCCATCCAGGAATACTGGCTGCAGAGGATCTGGAAGTCCGCTTTGTTCGGTGGCTTTTTGCAGTGCAATCAAGTCGGTGGCGGAGTGCGTATGCAGCAGATAAATGATGGGCTTATCCCGATTGATACCCAGCTCTTGATGAATATCAGCTGGAATGCTTTTGGTTTTGACCAGTAAGCGGGTTGGGTATTTAAACAGGCTCAGCAGCAACTTGTGCAACCAGAACATCGTGACGGATCCTCAGCTAAAAGTGCGCGAAGCATAGCATTTTCGTGCCTGATTGTCCTTTTCCCGGGCGCTGTTGGTGACAATCTTGCGTTCACATGGGCAAAAGGCTCATGGGAGTTGCTATCCTTGTGTAACTGGATATACTGACAGTAAAACTGTATGGAAAAACAGGCTTATGCGTCCATTAACTCCCAGGCAGGAAGAAGTTCTGCAACTGATAAAAGACACCATGGCTCACACTGGCATGCCACCCACCCGGGCGGAAATTGCCAAACAGCTGGGGTTTCGTTCAGCCAATGCGGCTGAAGAACATCTTAAAGCCTTGTCGCGTAAAGGGGTTATAGACATCCTGCCAGGCACATCCCGAGGCATAAAGCTGAATATTCCATTGGATGCTCAGGAGCTGGATGAAGGGCTGCCGTTAATTGGGCGGGTTGCCGCTGGCGAGCCTATACTGGCGCAGCAGCATGTGGAAACTCACTACAAGGTGGATCCTGATCTGTTTAAACCTAAGGCGGATTTTCTACTCAGGGTTAACGGCATGAGCATGAAGGATATCGGCATTATGGATGGTGATTTATTAGCCGTACACCGAACCTTGGATGTACATAATGGTCAGGTTGTGGTGGCCAGGGTTGATGACGAGGTAACGGTTAAACGTATTGAGCGACGAGGTCGCAGTGAAATACTGTTGCACGCAGAAAATGAAGAATTCGCCCCTATTAAAGTTGATTTGGCCACTCAGCCTTTTTCTATCGAAGGAATTGCTGTGGGTGTGATTCGCAACAGTGACTGGATGTAAGTCAAAAAACACCGACTTCCTCACAACCCGGCAATCGCCGGGTTTTTTATATCCAAAGACGCCGCGAAACCGGAGGTCAGAGCGCTGCGATATCCAAAAGTGGTTCAGTTACTTTTGTAGATTTATTTAATTATTTACCATTCCTTCCTGCTAAACGCCTATTGGCAGGCAGACAAGCCACTAATACCGCCTCATCTTATAAAAATTTCCAGAAATTAACGAGTTAGCTTTTCCCCCTGAAGCTGCCACCTTTGTTTAAAAAATAACCGCTTGACCGTTAATTAGTCAGAAATCACTGGACGGGAAGTAACCAGTTGGGTAATTCTTGTACTGCCTTTAACAAAAAAATAACAACAAGGTGTCATTTTATATCAACCGACACCTTTTTGTTCCGACAGTTTGCTGGCGGAATTTTTACGCTTTGACAGAGGAGACGTCACGTGGCCAGAGGTTTGTTGACCGCAATGCTTGCAACCTTGCTGAGTGCCGGCGCTATGGCGCAGCCCTCTCAGCTAAATCTGCGCAAAGGGGTTACCGATATCAGTTCGCAGGTCTACGACCTGCATATGACCATTTTCTATATTTGTGTCGTTATCGGCATTGTGGTGTTCGGTGCCATGTTTATTGCACTGGTTTTTCATCGCAAATCCCGGGGGGTTAAGCCAGCTAACTTTCATGAAAGCGTGAAGGTGGAAGTAGCCTGGACTGTGGCGCCTTTTCTGATTCTGATTGCCATTGCTGTTCCTGCCGCGAATACCCTGATTGCCATGGAGGATACCAGCAAGGCCGACGTGACTGTGTTGGTTACCGGGTCACAATGGAAATGGCACTACAAGTATATGGAAAACGATGTTGAATATTACTCTGTGCTGGCTACGCAGCCGGAGCAGATTCGTAACAAATTCAATAAAGGTGAAAACTACCTCCTGGAGGTGGATAAGCCGTTGGTAATACCCACCGACAAAAAAGTGCGTTTTCTGGTGACCTCCGATGATGTAATTCATTCTTGGTGGGTGCCTGACTTTGCGGTTAAAAAAGATGCCAACCCCGGTTTTATTAACGAAGCCTGGACCAGGGTTAATCAACCTGGCATCTATCGTGGTCAGTGCGCGGAACTGTGCGGTAAAGATCACGGTTTTATGCCGGTCGTGGTTGTCGCCAAAGCCCCTGCTGAGTATGACGCCTGGATCGCTGAGCAGGAAGCAATTCAGCGTAAAGCCAAAGAGGAAGAGCAGAAACTCTTGGCCATGAATATGGACATGACAGAGTTGATGGATCTTGGTGGCAAAGTTTATCAAAGCAGTTGCGCTGCATGCCATATGCCTAATGGTGAAGGTCTTCCGGGGGTGTTTCCTGGATTAAAAGGTAGCCCTATCGCAACCGGCGATGTGGCTAAGCACATAGATGTAGTTGTGCATGGGGTGTCTGGAACTGCTATGCAATCATTTGGCAAGCAACTCAGTCTTAAGGAACTGGCAGCGGTAATTACCTTTGAACGCAATGCGTGGGGTAACAACACCGGCGAAACCGTGCAGGCCAAAGACGTCAACGCTGTCCTGACAGGCAAATAGGAGAATTATGATGAGCACTGCCGCAGAACATCTGCATCACGACGAACATCATGACCATAAGCCATCCGGTATTAAGCGCTGGCTGTACACCACAAACCACAAGGACATAGGCACATTATATCTTTGGTTTGCCTTTATCATGTTCCTGATTGGCGGCGCCATGGCGATGGTGATCCGCGCCGAGCTATTCCAACCCGGTTTGCAGCTGGTGGATCCCAACTTCTTCAATCAGATGACCACAGTGCACGGCCTGATCATGGTCTTTGGTGCGGTTATGCCAGCGTTTACCGGTCTGGCTAAC
>NZ_JAFKCS010000003.1:38013-297654 GCF_017255015.1 Bowmanella yangjiangensis
AGGCGCACCGGATATGGCCCTGCCACGGATGAACAACTGGAGCTTCTGGATCCTGCCTTTTGCATTCCTGATCCTGCTGTCCTCCTTGTTTCTTGAAGGCGGTGGTCCCAACTTTGGCTGGACCTTCTACGCGCCCCTGTCTACGACTTACAGTAATGACAGCACCGCGTTGTTTGTTTTCTCTGTGCATATTATGGGTGCCTCTTCAATCATGGGCGCCATTAACGTTATTGTGACCATATTCAACATGCGTGCACCGGGTATGACCTGGATGAAGATGCCGCTGTTTGTGTGGACCTGGTTGATCACGGCTTTCTTGTTAATTGCGGTTATGCCGGTGTTGGCCGGTGCGGTGACCATGGTCTTGACGGATAAGTTCTTCGGTACCAGCTTCTTTAATGCTGCTGGTGGTGGTGACCCAGTGCTGTTCCAGCATATTTTCTGGTTCTTCGGTCACCCCGAGGTATACATCATGATTCTGCCAGCGTTTGGAATCATCTCGCAGATTGTACCGACTTTCTCACGTAAGCCGCTGTTTGGTTATGCATCCATGGTTTATGCCACTGCATCCATTGCGCTGCTGTCTTTCATAGTATGGGCGCACCACATGTTCACTACCGGGATGCCGGTCGCGGCTGAACTGTTCTTTATGTTCGCCACTATGCTGATCTCCGTGCCGACCGGTGTAAAAGTCTTTAACTGGGTGGCCACCATGTGGCGAGGGGCGATAACGTTTGAGATCCCCATGCTGTTTGCCTTGGCCTTCATTGTGCTGTTTACCATAGGCGGTTTCTCTGGGTTGATGCTGGCGATTACGCCGGTCGACTTCCAATACCACGATACCTATTTTGTGGTAGCGCATTTCCACTATGTACTGGTAACCGGGGCGGTGTTCTCCATTATGGCGGCCGTGTATTACTGGCTGCCTAAATGGTGCGGAAAAATGTACGACCTGGGGCTGGCAAAGTGGCATTTCTGGTGCTCGCTGATTTCGGTCAATGTGCTGTTTTTCCCCATGCACTTTGTAGGTTTGGCCGGGATGCCTAGACGTATTCCCGACTATGCCTTGCAGTTTGCCGACTTTAACAAGTGGATCAGTATCGGTGGCTTTGCCTTTGGTCTGTCACAGCTGATTTTCCTGGCTCTGTTGATCAAGGCTTGTCGTAAGCAAGGCGAGCCGGCTACCGACAGAGTGTGGGAAGGTGCGGAAGGCCTGGAGTGGGAGATACCCTCACCGGCGCCATACCACACCTTTGAGACTCCTCCAGTGGTGAAATAATTTATGGCGCAGACTCCTCCAAACAACAGTCGATTGGTTATCAAGCTGGTAGCTGTTGTATTGGGCATGTTTGGTTTTGGTTTTGCACTGGTGCCTTTGTATGACGTTTTTTGTGACATCACAGGTATTAACGGTAAAACCAACCCCTTCGCTGCTACTTATGAAGTTCAGGAAATAGACACCAGCCGCACTATTACGGTGGAGTTTATTACCCGCACTAATACTGGCATGCCCTGGGAGTTTGCAGCCCGTACCCGTCAAGTGCAGGTGCACCCCGGGGAATTAAAGACGGTGGAGTTCACAGTGCATAACCCTACCGCCAAGAATATTATCGGGCAGGCTATACCCTCAGTTTCGCCGGGGACGGCAGCCCTGTATTTAAACAAGACCGAGTGTTTTTGTTTCAATCAACAACCTTTGCTGGCCGGTGAGTCTGCGGTTATGCCTATGCAGTTCTATGTTGACCCTCAGCTACCGGCTGATATTGAAATATTTACCCTGTCTTACACTTTTTACGATGTGACAGAAACCTCATCGACTGTGGCAATGAACCGCGGCTAAATGGAGAGCGAGATGTCAGAGCAACAATACGAAAAATACTATGTACCAGCACAGAGCCCCTGGCCCATTGTTGGTGCTGTGGCATTGTTTTTAATTGCGGTGGGAGCCGGTAACTTTGTTATTGAAACCACTAAAGGCAAGGATGGTTACGGTGGCTGGACTCTGCTGGCTGGGCTGGCGATCTTAGTCATTATGCTGGTGGGCTGGTTCCGGGATCAGATTGAAGAGTCCATGACTGGTATGCATTCCAACCAGTTAGGGCGTTCTTATCGTCAAGGCATGAGCTGGTTTATCTTTTCTGAAGTGATGTTTTTTGCTGCCTTCTTCGGTGCTTTGTTTTACGCCCGCATGATTGCTGTGCCTTGGTTGGGTGGTTCATCCAATAACGCTATGACCAATGAAGTGTTGTGGCCGGGTTTTGAAGCTATGTGGCCGCTGGTTAAAACACCGGGCGGCACTACCACAGAAGCCATGGGCTGGTTTGGCCTGCCGTTAGCCAACACTGTGGTCTTATTGATATCGTCAGTCACTGCTCATTTTGCTCATGTCGCGCTGGAAGAAGGGAAGCGCAAGCAGTTAACGCTGTTCCTCGGCGTGACTATCTTGTTAGGGCTTGGTTTCCTGGTATTGCAAGTGGAAGAATATGTGCATGCCTATCGTGAAATGGGCTTGATGCTGACCTCTGGCGTATACGGTAACACCTTCTTCATGTTGACAGGTTTTCATGGTCTGCATGTTACGTTGGGAACGATACTGTTGATCATTATGTTCTTCCGGGTGCTTAAAGGGCATTTCAGTAAAGACAACCAGTTTGCGTTTCAAGCAGCCAGTTGGTACTGGCACTTTGTTGACGTGGTTTGGGTACTGCTATTTATCTTTGTCTACATTCTCTAACCCTGTTCTAAGCGGCAGCCAGTGCTGCCGCTATATCAATAGGGAGGTGGGTTGGGAGTAATCCATCCCATTGCTACGGCAATGATTAGTAGCAGTATGATAATGAAAGAGGTGAGTACCCTGCGACCGATAAATTTGGTCATGGATTCGCTGCCGTTGTCTCCTTTTAGCATGATTTTCATGGCACGAAAGAGGTTGAAAACCATAAAGATCAGCAGGCAAATTATCAGAATCTTCAAAAACAACGTGCTTCTCCCATGCTGTTAAAGTTACGCGCTTTACCCTTTTTTGCCGGGTTACTCGCGCTGTTGGCTATTGTGATCATGTTGCGCCTAGGTTTTTGGCAGTTGGCTCGCGCTGAACAAAAACAACTTCGCACACAACAACTTGAACAAAGATTGGCATTGCAACCTCTATCTTTACAAGATATTAACAGACAGTCAGGCGATGTCGCAGACTTCCCCGTACAAATTATCGGCACACTGGATACTAACCACATTCTGCTGTGGGACAACAGAGTGGTGAATGGCCAGGTGGGTTATGAAGTACTAGTGCCAATGACAACAGACTATGGAACTGTGTTGGTCAATCTAGGCTGGCTTAAAGCCCCCGTGCGCAGGGACCAATTACCTGAGCTGACGCTGCCCAAACATAGGCTGACCTTAGATGGCAAAGTGGTAGTCCCTGGCCACAACCCCATCAGTCGGGAGATGACGGAGAGTGGCTGGCCCAAACGGATTCAGCAGCCTGAAAGACATTATATTGAGTCATTGTTGCAGACCGAGTTGTTACCTTATCTGGTGCAAGTAGATGATACGCAACAGTTCGGTTACCTGAATAACTGGCGGCCGGTAGTGATGCCTGCAGAAAAGCATGTGGCTTATGCAGTTCAGTGGTTTGGACTGGCACTGGCTTGTTTGATTATCACCTTGGTGGCTATAGCAAAACAGAGGAAGAAGTATGGCAAGTCCGTCTCACCGTAAAACTATGTTACTGGTTGCTGCGGTTTTTATTTTACCCGTTTTGCTGGCAAAGCTAGCCTTGGAAATGGATTGGTTTAACCGAGCCTCTACCAATAAAGGAGTGTTGCTGGAGCCTATTCCAAATCTGTCCAGCCTGGACAGTCAGCATAAGTGGCGATTGCTTTATGTGTTGCCAGAACAGTGCGATGCAGCTTGCGAAAACGCCTTGGTGGCTATCAACCAAGTTTGGGTTGCTTTGGGCCGGGAACAGGACAGGGCCGAACCTTTGGTTATTGTGATGGACAATAGTGACACCAAGCCAAGGCAGCATCTGGGGGAAATGCCTGGTGTCAGAACCATGCAAGCTAGTCAACAGAATGTTAATGAAGTGTTTAAAGATGTGCCGACTGATGGTATTTTTCTGGTAGATACCTTGGATAATGTGGTTTTACGTTATCCGCCACAAGTAGAACAACAACAAGCCGTGCTGCATAGCCGGGATATATTGGCCGATCTGCGAAAACTGCTAAAGCTTTCCAGAATCGGATAAGGGAATGCGCTAATGAGAAAGTTAGTGCTGGCAGCCTTACTGCTGGCCTTTGTCGTCGTCATATTGGGGGCTTACACCCGTTTAACCGATGCTGGATTAGGCTGCCCGGACTGGCCTGGTTGCTACGGATTTTTGCATGTACCTATGCATGATGAACACGTCGAACAGGCTGAAGCCGCTTTCCCTGAGCGTCCCGTAGAGGCGCATAAAGCCTGGAATGAAATGATTCATCGCTATTTTGCCGGTGCATTAGGTTTAGTCATTCTTGCCATCTTCCTGTTCAGCTTAATCAAACGAGCACATCATCGTCCCCTCAAGCTGCCATTTTTGTTGGTTGGTCTGGTCTGTTTCCAGGCCATGTTGGGCATGTGGACGGTCACCATGAACCTGATGCCCTTGGTGGTGATGGGCCATCTGCTGGGAGGCTTTACCGTCCTGAGTTGTCTATTTTTGCTGCTGTTGCGCTTAACCCCCTATCGTATTCCCGGCGGTGACCCGAGACTAAGGCAGATGGCAGGGTTTGCTTTGCTGGGCTTGTTAATTGTGATTGGCCAGATTGCTTTGGGTGGCTGGGTATCTGCCAACTACGCAGCTCTGGCTTGCACGGAGCTGCCGATTTGTGAAACAAACTGGCTACAGCGTTTGGATTTCCCTGGCGCCTATTCTGTGGTCGCCACAGATAACTATGAATTTGGTACTCATGATTACGATGAGCGTATGACCATGCATATTATGCACAGATTTGGCGCTTTGCTGACCTTTGTCTATTTGTGCTGGTTTGCCAGTCGGTTGTATAAGGCTGCTTCGTCCAGCCTGTTTCGTCAGCTCGCTGTGGTTTTAGTTTTGGTACTGGGGCTGCAAGTTGCATTAGGCGTAGGTAACGTGGTCTTTAGCTTACCCATAGCTATTGCGGTTGCTCATAATGCGGTGGGAGCCTGTTTGCTGTTGACCATGGTCATGATCAACTACACCCTGCTGCGAAAAACTTAGGAGGTCAAAATGGATAAGACTGTCGGTGCTAGCCAGCGTGACATTTACACCAAGGCAAGTTGGCGGGATTACTATGAAATGACCAAACCTAATGTGGTGCTGTTGCTGCTGCTTACTGCGTTGGTTGGCATGTGTCTGTCACAACCTGGCTGGCTGGCGTGGCAGCCGTTACTCGCCGGGCTGTTTGGAATCGGTGCACTCTCCGCCTCGGCAGCCGTGATAAATCATGTAATGGACAGGCACATTGATGCGCAAATGGCACGCACCTTCAATCGTCCGGTGCCAAAAGGCAAAGTCAGCCCCAAACAAGCGTTGATTTTTGCCTTTGTGCTCGCTTTGCTCGGCTATTTGGTATTGGAAGTCTGGGTGAATCGCCTAACCGCCTTGCTAACTTTGGCGAGCTTAGTGGGCTATGCCGCCATTTACACTTTGTACCTAAAGCGTGCGACCCCGCAAAACATTGTTATTGGCGGATTAGCCGGAGCCGCGCCTCCTCTGCTGGGATGGACTGCCATGACAGGGGAAGTTCATCCTCATGCCTTGTTGCTGGTGCTGATCATTTATACCTGGACGCCGCCGCATTTTTGGGCGCTGGCCATTCATCGGGAAAAAGATTATGCCCGGGCGCAGATCCCTATGCTGCCAGTCACGCATGGGGTGGAATACACCAAGCTATCGGTACTTCTCTATACAGTTTTGCTTGGCATTGTATGTTTACTGCCTTACCTGGTAGGTATGACGGGCGTTATTTATTTGGCGGGCTCTAGTTTACTTAATGCCATTTTCCTGTACTACGCACTCAAACTTAAGTACGCCCCCACAGAAAATACTGCCATGCAGACTTTTAAGTTCTCCATAGTGCATTTGATGCTGTTATTCTTGCTGCTGTTGTTGGACCATTATTTTAAATTTGTTCTATGAAACAGAAAGTTGTTATAGCCCTTGGATTGTTGGTAGCCCTGGTCAGCGGTATCTATTTATCGTTGTCGCTAAAACCTTCAGGTATGCCAGAGCATGCCAGCTTGTATCCTCAGGCCAGGGAGGTACCGGATTTTACGCTGCTGGATCAGCAAGGTCAGCGTTTCGGCAAGGAAAGACTAATGGGGCATTGGACCCTGGCATTTACCGGCTATACCTTTTGTCCAGATATCTGCCCAACTACATTAGCCGAATTAAAGCGTATCTATCCGCAATTAAAGGCGATTTCACCGGATATACAGGTATTGTTTTTATCCGTGGATCCTAATCGAGATACCCCAGAGCGTCTTAACGAATATGTAAACTTCTTCGAGCCTGAATTTATTGCCGCTAGTGCTGAACATGCGGAGCTGTTTCCCTTCGTGCGCAGTCTGGGCATGATGTACGCTATTGCAGGCAGTACGGACACCCCGGACTATTTGGTTGATCACAGTGCATCTGTCACGGTGATTAATCCAAAAGCGCAGGTTGTCGGGCGATTCAAACCTGTGTTGGCCCCGGGAGCCATGGCAGTGGTTAACCCTGATCATATCTTGCAGGATATGCCACTCATTGTTAATGCTAGTCACTAAGTGAGCACCTTTCCTCGAAGAAGGATAGATATTGGACATAAGGCTATCTGAGCGGCTCAGATAGCCTTATCTACTTAGTTTATCTGTATTAATCAAGCCAACGTCCATCATTGGTGGGGACAAAGAACGGCTGTGAATGCCAGTAGTAGCGAGAAGGATCCTGCTTGCTTGGCGCGGTGCAATTAACTCTTGCGCGACCCGCGGACAGGGGGGTTGGCATCGTTAGACTAAATACATCCTGCATTTCCCACACCGGCTGCAATTTTTTACCCTGAAAATAACAAGCCAACTGCGCAGGGCGGATGTCATTGGTGTCAATTTTTGTGGTCCAGGTCGGCTGTAGATTATCCAGCGCCAGCTCCGGATCCAGTGGTGCGTATAAACTAGGCATGGCTAAGCTGCTGAGTTTAACTTTAAGGGTTTTTAGATTGGCGTAAACACCGGCGGCTGGGAAACGTGGCAGAGCGGTCATATCGCTAAAAGGTGCCACAGCGCCAGACTGTTGGCCCAGACCAATAAATCCCAGATCTTTGACTAAAGCTTGTAAGTCGCTGTTGTACTCCCCATAGGGATAAGCGAGATAACGTAGGCTGTATCCTAACTCCTCCTGCAACTTGCTTTCAGCACTGAGTATTTCTTCTTTTAAGTTAGCCAGCCACTGCGCTTTACTCATATCACCACGGCTAAGCAAATGCTGATGATGATTGGTGTGATTGGCAAACCACACCCCGTCTTTCTGCATCTGCTTTACCTGTTTCCAGCTCAGTTGCTGGCTTTCGTTACCAATCAACGCGGGGTTGATGAATACCGTGTAGTTAAACCCGTGGCGCTGCAAAATCGGATGCGCGTTTTGAAGAATGTTGGTGTAGCCGTCGTCGAAAGTGATGGCTACCGCGTTATCAGGGAGAGGCTGATGACGGCTCAACTTGTACAGCATGTCCTGTAGCGAGATAACATTGTGATTTTCCGCTAAGTACTGCATGTGCTCAGCAAACTGCTCGGGACTGACCGAGGTGGACGCCGGTGTTTCGGTGCTGACATGATGGTACTGAAGAATCACGCCATGGTGCTGCAGAGTAAGATCGGCGGCAATTCCCGTGCTGCTCCATAACAGCAAACATAGCAAGGCTGGTAATTTGGTGATAGGCATAAGACCATAGGCTCTGTTTTTTCTATCCGCCGAGCTTAACTTGTCTGCAGGAGTTTTTCAGCAATTGCTGGATCGTAAAGAAAACCGGCGAATTGCCTTTTTGTCCTTACCCATGATCCTGAGCAACATTACAAATCCGTTGTTAGGCATGGTGGATACCGCCATTGTCGGCCATCTGGGCGCAACCCATTATCTGGCTGGTACCGCTGTGGCAAGCATGGTGGTTACTCAAATATATTGGTTGTGTGGTTTCTTGCGTATGTCGGCGACCGGCCTAAGTGCACAGGCACTCGGCGCAGCCAAGCGAGAAGAGGCCGCCAAAGCCTTCTATCAACTATTAGTCCCTGCACTGCTTATTGGCCTGGTACTTATTCTGTGTGGTAGTGGCTTGCAATGGCTGGCTGTGCAGTTTGCCGATGCCGATTCACAAACCGCCAAGGTTATTGATGACTATCTGCAGGCCCGCATATGGGGGGCGCCCGCGGCGCTGACAAACTTGTTACTGATGGGCTGGCTGATAGGGCAGCAAGCTACCCGTACAGTAATGACTATACAGATTGTGGCTAATCTGCTCAACGCATTACTCAGTTATGTCCTGGCCATGAAGTGGGGTATGGGCGTTTTCGGCGTGGCATTGGCGACCGTGATTGTTGAATACGGTATTTTTGCCAGTGCGTTGTTTGTGGTGCTAAAACGCATTGGTGGAGTGGGGCCCTACTTAAGCTGGTTTAACCTGCAGGGTTATAAGCCCGTATTGGCTCTGAATCTGGATATTCTTCTGCGTAACTTGGCTCTTCAGCTAACCATGGCGTTTATGGTGTTTCAGGCTGCGCGACTGGATGCACAAAGTGTCGCACTCAATGCCTTGCTGATGCAGTTTTTTGTCATTTCCGCACTGGGGTTGGATGGTATTGCCTATGCGGTGGAAGCCCTAGTCGGTGAAGCGAAAGGCCGCAAGCAGCAAGACTTGCTAAACCTGCGGGTATGCCGTGGACTGTTATGGTCAACGCTTTTGGCACTGCTTTATAGTGCCGGTTTCTTACTGTTTGATCAGTCTATATTGGCCCTATTAACCAACCTGCCAGAGCTGCTTGTGCTGGCAAATGATTACCGCCTGTATATTTGGCTGCTTCCCCTGATCGGACACTGGTGTTTTTTGTTGGATGGGGTGTTTATCGGCTTAACCCGCGGCACTGAAATGCGCAACAGTATGCTGTTTTGTGCATTGGCAGTGTTCTTGCCGGTCTGGTGGTTAACTTCCTATGCAGGTAATCACGCGTTATGGGTGGCTTTTCTGGCATTCCTGGCGGGCAGGGGGATTACACTGGGTGTCGCTTACTGGCGCTTGTGGCAGGCGCGGTTACTCTTAGCATGATCAAAAAGCCCGTCTAGTTGACGGGCTTGCGTATATATACATTCTTAGTAGTAAGAATGTTCACCAGCATGGTGCTCGGTGGCATCCATAACGCCTGTGAGCTCAGGAAACTGTGCAAGCATCTGTTTTTCAATGCCCTCTTTAAGCGTGACATCGACCATTGAACAACCATTACAACCGCCGCCAAATTGCAGCACAGCTTTACCTGCGGGAGTGATTTCCAGTAACACGACTTTGCCGCCATGATTGGCCAATTGCGGATTGATTTCTGCATCAATCATATAGTTTACCCGCTCTATTAGCGGCGCATCATCAGCAACCCGGCGCGTTTTGGCATTGGGTGCTTTGAGGGTAAGCTGAGAACCCATTTGGTCGGTGACAAAGTCAATTTCCGCTTCTTCCAGAAAAGGTGCGCTGTCTTTATCTACAACCGCATCAAAACCATCAAACTCCAGACAGATATCTGAGGCTTCCACGGCATCGGGTGGACAATAAGACACACCACACTCCGCTGTGGGCGTACCGGGATTGACGACAAACACTCTGATATTGGTATCTGGCTCTTGTTTATCCAAAAGCTTGCGAAAATGTGCCTGTGCGGGTTCGGAAATGCGAATCATCTGGTTGTCTCAACTGCCAACATGGGCCTATGATAGCAAAATTACTTGAGTAAAACACTCGGGTAATAAAATTCTTTGCGTGTGACTGATTGTCGCGTTGCTCCTGCGACCAGTGACGCTGTATTTGCTGTAGCTTAACTGGCAAGCCAGTGTCTTAGCTGCTAGTTTGGTCTGAAAAGATTAGTTAAATCAAGGGGCTAAGTATGAATAAAATAACAAGAATCGGTCTGGGGATGGTGTGGCTGTTAACCGCGCCATTGTGTTTGGCGCAGGTGTCCAGTGATCTGGATTACCTACCCAATGACATTCAATACGATGCCAATGTGCCAACGCCTGAATCTGTACTTGGTTATCCTGTGGGTACCTGGCATGTGCGGCATGATCAGATCGTTCAATATCTGTATAAATTAGCAGAAAGCTCTCCCAGAGTGAGTATTGAAGAAATTGGCCGTTCCCATGAACACAGACCCATTTTATTACTGACTTTTAGTTCAGAACAAAATCACAAAAACCTGCCTTCGCTTCGTCAATCACATCTGGAAGCCTTAAATGGCACTAAGCAAACAGCATCGCCTCTGGTGCTGTGGATGGGCTATAGCGTGCATGGCAATGAACCCTCCGGGGCAAATGCCGGATTGCTGGTGGCCTATTATCTGGCAGCGGCACAAGGACCCAAAATTGAAAAGCTGCTTAACGAAACAGTGATTCTGCTTGAACCTGCTTTGAATCCGGATGGTCTGTCCCGGTTTGCCCAATGGGCGAATATGCACAAAGGCCTGAATCTGGTCTCAGATCCTAATCACCGAGAGCATCGGGAAGGTTGGCCCAGTGGCCGTACCAACCACTATTGGTTTGATTTGAATCGTGACTGGCTGCTGCTGACCCATCCAGAGTCCCGTGCCAGGATCAGTAAGTTTCATGAATGGCGGCCTCATGTTCTGACCGATTTTCATGAAATGGGCACTAACAGTACTTTCTTCTTTCAGCCGGGCATTCCAACCCGCAAGAATCCTTGGACGCCCGATGAGAATGTTGAGTTGACGCATGATTTAGGTAAATTCCATGCCTCCGCGTTAGACGCAGCAGGCCAGCTGTACTATACGCAGGAAGATTTTGATGATTTTTATTACGGTAAAGGCTCTACCTATCCCGATTCGATGGGCAGCGTAGGTATTTTGTTTGAACAGGCCAGTAGCCGTGGTCATTTGCAAGACTCTGTGCATGGGCCATTGTCTTTTCCTGCCACCATTCAAAATCAGGTCACCACCTCAATGTCGACGTTTGAAGGTGCCTTGGCTAACGCCCAGCAATTGAAGCGCTTTCAACAAGGTTTTGCGGCCCAGACAGAAAAGCTTGCATCCAAAGACAAGCTCTCAGGCTATTTACTGACGGAAGAAAAAGATAAAAGTCGCTTTAAAGCGCTTTTGGCGATTTTGGAACAGCACCATATCCGCATGCACGGGCTAAGCAAAGATATGGAACTAGAGGGGCGCAGTTATGCCAGTGACAACACCGTGTTCGTTCCCTTGGAGCAACCACAATACCGCTTGATTAAATCAATTTTCTCAACCAGAACCAGTTTTAATGACAACACCTTCTACGATGTTTCCAACTGGAACCTGCCTCTGGCTTTTGACATTGATTTCAAAGAAGTAGAGAAGGGCGCTTGGCGTAAGCTACCACTGAGTGACAGTTTGCCGAGTTTGGTCACAGAGGCGTCCGATCTGGCTGATGGTGCTTACGCTTATGCTTTCTCCTGGCAAGATTCCAATGCGCCCAAGTTGCTGCAGTCTTTACTTGCTGCTGGTATCAAAGTGAAGGTCGCCGGAGGCGCCTTTACTGCAACGACTAATCATGGCGATATTGCTTTTGAGGCGGGCAGCGTGATTATCCCCCGGGCCCTGGCCCAACCAGAAGGCTGGCGCTCGACTATAGATAAGGCAAGTCGTGCTGCCGGTATTAAGGTGTGGTCGGTAACCTCTGGGCTGACAGCGCAAGGCAGTGATTTAGGAAGTCGTCATATGGCCATGGTTACTGCCCCGAAAGTGTTGTTAGTGGGCGGGGAAGGCACATCCCAATATGAAGTGGGTGAAGTTTGGCATTATCTTGATCAGCATGTTGGATTACCAGCCTCTATCATTGAACTGGATCGCTTGAACAACCTTACTCTCGCTGACTACAGCCATATTCTTATGGTTGACGGCAATTATCGGAATCTCGATGAGAAGCTGGTGGATAAGTTGGCAGCTTGGATCAAGCAAGGCGGCGTCTTTATCACACAAAAGAACGCGGCCAAGCTGGCTGCACAACAGGAATGGCTGCAAGCCAGTTTTGCCTCTGACAAAGAAATTCAGGATGCTTTTGATACCAAGACATTAAGCTTTGCTGACCAGGAGGCTTTGCAAGGTAAGCAGCGGATAGCCGGTGCGGTATTTGCCGGTCAGGTTGATTTGAGCCATCCATTGGCATTTGGCTACTCCGACGCCGATGTCGCCTTCTTGCGCAATACCAATATGGTGATGCAAGCAGCCGACAAGCCGTTTATTACTGTATCCAAGTACAAAAACAAAGCCTTACAGGCAGGTTACGCCAGCGAAGAAATGCAAAAATTATTATCGGGTAGCACCAATCTGGTGGCGAATAAAATGGGTAAGGGCATAGTGATTGGTACAACGGATAACTTAACGTTCCGTGGTTATTGGTATGGCACCAGCCGTTTCCTGAGCAATGCCATTTACTTGTCCCCGTTGATGAGCAACTAGCCAGTAGTCGCTAGTTACTCGTGCCTGGCGACAGGCTAATGGCAATAGCCCAGACTTCAATATGTAAGCTGGGCTTTGCTTTTTTAAGGGCTTTGCTAAGGCTGTTAACCGTACTTCCTGTCGCGATGATGTCATCAAATATGGCGACATGTTGATAGGCCGGTGATGATGATAGCCTGAAGGCGTCACGCAGATTTTTGCGTCGTTGTGCACCGCTAAGTTGAGTTTGCGCTTGGGTCGCTTTGCTCCGTTGGCAGAGCTGGTCGTCTAAGGCAATGCCGGAAAGGGCCGACAGGTGCTTTGCAATTTCCATTGTCTGATTGTATTTGCGTTTTGCATAGCGCTTATAATGCAGCGGCATCGGCAGTATCACCTCAGGACGCTTGCCATTATGAGTGAGTGCAATTCGATAAAACTGCTCCGCTAGCGCCTTGGCACATAGGGTGCGCTGATTGAATTTCAGTGCGGTAAGCAATTTATCCCATGGCCAGCAATATTCAGTGCTGACCAATAAGCTGTCGTAGGCTACCTGTTGTAGCCCACTTTTGATTTTAGGCCAGTTAAGCAAGTTATAGTCGCATTGGGATAAGGCCAACACCGGCAGATCTGTCTGACAATAGTGGCAAATTAACGCGTCTGCTGGTTGTTGACAGAGCAGACAACTTTGCGGGATCTTGAATCCTATTGTTTTTAGCATTCCTGCCATTAGACTGGCCTCCTTTTCACAAAGAGTAGATGATTTTTGTGTTGATCTCCGACTCCGTAGGCACTGGTTCAAAAGTCTTACTGTTACATGGCTGGGGACTGAACAGTGAAGTGTGGCAGCCGCTTGTCGAGCGTTTACAGGATAGATTTCAGTTTGTACTGCTGGACTTACCAGGCTTTGGCCACAACCAGCAACTTGTTCCTGATAGCTATGATCTGGATTCATTGACAACGCTGATTGCGGAACAGTTCAAAGAGCCAATGATTGTAATGGGGTGGTCATTAGGTGGACTGGTTGCCCAGCAACTGGCGCTGCAGTTCCCTAAGCTGGTGCGCGCTCTGATCTGTGTAACCAGCACACCGAAGTTCCTTGCCACCGAACAGTGGCCAGGTATTAAAGCCGATGTGCTAAGAGCTTTTGCAACGCAGTTGCGCTCGGATCCACAAAAAACGATAGAACGTTTTTTGGCTATTCAGGCGCTTGGTAGCGAGAGAACCAAGGCGGACATACAAAATCTAAAGATGCTGCTGGCAAACCGGCCCACGCCCTCCAAACTTGCACTGGCAAAGGGATTAGCCATCTTGGAACAGGCTGATTTATGTGAACAGATTGGTTCTATTCGTTGCCCAACGTTGAGAATCTACGGTCGCAACGACAGTTTAGTGCCCAAGGCGACACTGGAGCAGGTGGAATTGTTGCAACCCTCGGCTTCGTCAATGCTATTTCCAGGTGCTTCGCATGCCCCCTTTATCTCCCATGCGGATGAATTTGCAGATGCAGTCAGTGAATATTTGGGCAAGTGCCTGATAGCTTAAAGCAAAATTAACCCAAGACTTCTATTTTTGCCTAAATTGGTTAATAATTAGGCATGAGGTAATAGGGGTAGTTTATGTCGGTGAATTTCGATAGCAATATCAATTCGGCCATATTGTCGGGCACGCTCGGTTTGCAGCGTGCATCTGACGGTATTACCCAGCATTCTATCAGCTTGGCACAACAGCAAGCTCAGCTGCGCGATCCTAAAGAAGTCTTGGCCGATGCTGCGGTGCAGCAGATTGGCTTGAGCAGCAAGCTGCTACCATCGGGGGGGGATAACCTCACTAATGATTTAGTTGGGCTGACCTTGAATCTGCGCAACGCTCAGGCTAGTGGCAAGGTATTGGACGTGGCCAAAGATACCATTGGCCGATTAATCGATGAGTTGGCCTGATTTATTATGAATATTGTCGCACCGGCTCTCACCGCCATTCCTTTGAATACCGCTAATCTGAATACAGAGGCGGCGCGCCGTGACAATGTTGCCCGGGAAACTGTACCTCAACTCACAAATACCGAGAATTCCGCCGCACAATCTGGTTTAGGTTCAGAATCTGATCGGGTGAAGACCCCGGGGCAAGCGCCTCAGCCAGTTACTTACGAGAAACCACAAGTCGGTCAGCAAACACCGCTGCAAGGCGAGGGGCGCCAGGATAAAGACAATTCTGAAGATCCCAGTGCTGGTAAGCAAGATAGTAAAGGCGAGCAGCAAAACGCTTCTGAGCAGAAGAAGGTTGAAGAGCTCAAACAACGTGATCAGGAAGTTCGCGCCCATGAGCAGGCCCATGCTGCGGTTGGCGGGCAACATGCAGGCGCACCAAGTTATGAGTTTGAAACCGGACCGGATGGCAGACGTTATGCGGTAGGCGGTGAAGTCAGTATTGATATTTCCGAAGGTAAGTCTCCCGAAGAGACTCTACGCAAAATGCAGCAGGTGCGGGCCGCTGCCTTAGCCCCGGCGGAGCCTTCCCCCCAAGATTTAAGAGTGGCGGCGGAAGCACAGCAGCGCGCTTCTGAAGCCAGACAGGATATTGCCCGTGAGACAGCACAAAGCGCCGAACAGGCCTTGCAGGCAGTAGCGACAGATAAATCCGAACAGCAGAATAATGCAGGTTCAGTCCCTGAGCTTAGCGATATTGTTGATGGCGGCGGCGTGACGCCTCCGCGTCGTACATTACAGCAGGATGATCCGGTGGCTGAAGCGGTAGGACTGGAGTCTAGTAGTACAGAGTTTAGGAATGCGCAGGCTAGTTTGGATGTGGAAATCAGCGCCCGCAGTCTGCGTATAGAAAGTTTTTATCAGCAGGTTTCGCAACCCAAAGCCTATTCGCTGCAACAAAGTGCCTGAGATAAGTAATTTGGATAAGACAACGCCCCTTAATGGGGCGTTGTTGTTTCTATCAGGGCTTTTTCGCTTTGGCGAATGCTTCTGCCAAGGCATTACCCATGGCACTATTGGCAGGTTGGGCCTGGCGCTGTGGCTTAGCCTGTGCAGCTCGCTGAACTTGAGGCTTGGTGCTTCTGTCCGGCTTAGCTTGTGCTTGCTTGGATGAAGGTTCGTCGTTCAGTCGCATGCTGAAGGAAATACGATTACGTGCCACATCGACCTCCATCACTTTAACTTTGACGATATCACCGGCCTTTACCACTTCACGCGGATCAGAGATAAACTTATCTGTCATGGCGGAGATATGTACCAGACCATCCTGATGCACACCCACATCCACAAAGGCACCAAAGTTAGCCACATTGCTGACCACACCTTCCAGGATCATGCCTGGCTTCAGATCGCTAACCTGCTCTATGCCGTCCTTAAAAGTGGCAGTTTTAAACTCAGGACGCGGGTCCCGGCCAGGCTTGTCTAATTCAGCGAGGATATCGGTGATGGTCGGAATACCAAAAGTCTGATTGGCAAAATCTTGCGGCTTTAGCGATTTAAGCAGGTCTTTATTACCTATCAGAGAACCGATGTCGGTTCCGGCACTCTGGCTGATATGTTTAACCAACTCGTATGCCTCCGGGTGCACAGCAGAGGCGTCTAATGGATTGCTTCCACCCATCACGCGCAAAAAGCCCGCAGCTTGTTCAAATGCTTTGGGACCGAGCCTTTCTACCTTAAGCAGCTGTTTACGGTCAGCAAAGGCACCGTGTTGATCCCGGTAACTGACAATATTTTGAGCCAAAGTGCGGTTTAACCCCGATACATAGCTAAGTAAAGCAGGAGATGCCATATTGAGATCGACGCCAACGGCGTTAACGCAATCCTCTACCACGGTATCCAGAGACTTACCCAACTGACTTTGGGAAACATCATGCTGATATTGTCCAACCCCTATGGCTTTGGGCTCGATTTTGACTAACTCAGCCAGGGGATCCTGTAAACGTCTGGCAATAGAAACCGCCCCACGAAGAGAAACATCCAGGTCCGGTAGTTCGTTAGAAGCCAGTTCTGAGGCTGAATAAACAGATGCGCCAGCCTCGCTGACCACAATCTTATTGATCTTCAGGTCAGGCAAGGCTTTGACGACTTCGCTGGCTAGCTTATCTGTCTCACGCGAAGCCGTGCCGTTACCAATACTGATAAGCTGCACTTTGTGTTGCTGACACATCAGCGCCAGGGTGCGAACTGATTTATCCCACTGATTTTGCGGGGCATGTGGGAAGATAGTGTTAGTGGCGACCACCTTACCTGTAGCATCTACCACTGCGACTTTGACGCCGGTCCGCAAACCCGGATCAAGACCCATGGTGACTTTGGCACCAGCTGGAGCTGCCATCAGTAGGTCCTGCAGATTCTTGGCGAATACGCTGATGGCTTCCAGTTCTGCTTTTTCACGCAGGCTGCCAAACAATTCATTTTCCATGTGTAGCAGGATTTTTACCCGCCATGTCCATTGCACCACAGACTGCAGCCACTTGTCGGCCGCGCGTCCATTATCGCGAATATCCAGATGCTGGGCGATGATGGATTCGCACTGGGAGCTGCGGTCGCCTTCTTCATTGGCCGGGTCTGCATTCATGGAAACTTGCAGCAAGCCTTCATTGCGGCCACGGAACATTGCCAACGCCCGGTGTGAAGGGGTCTTGCTGAGCTGTTCGCTATGTGCAAAGTAATCCGCATACTTAGCCGCTTCTTTTTCCTTGCCAGCTACCACTTTGCTTTGAATATGGGCTTCTCTGGTCAGGTGTAAACGAATTTTCTGCAAAAGCGCCGCATCTTCAGCAAAGCGCTCCATCAAAATATAACGGGCACCTTCCAAAGCGGCTTTGGTATCTGCAACGTCGGCATTTAGATACTCTGTAGCAAGAGCTTCTGGATCCTGATTGGGATCCGCAAACAAACTGTCAGCAAGGGGCTCCAGACCTGCCTCGATGGCAATTTGTCCTTTCGTACGTCGCTTGGGTTTATAAGGCAGATACAGGTCTTCCAGCTCGGTTTTATTGTCGGCTGCGAGTATCTTAGCTTGTAGTTCTGGAGTGAGTTTGTCCTGTTCACCAATAGATTTAAGAATCACCTGGCGACGGTCTTCTAAGTCTCGCAAGTAACCTAAACGTTGCTCTAGGGTACGCAACTGCGCGTCATCCAGCCCGTTTGTGGCTTCTTTACGATAACGGGCAATAAAGGGAACAGTGGCTCCGTCGTCAAGCAGGGTAACAGCGGCTTGGACTTGTTGAGGAGAGACGGAGAGTTCAGAGGCAATTTTTTCTATGATCATGGGGTGCCTTGGTGGCTGATGATAATGTTAAACAGGGCCTTTATAAGGGCTATGCTGGCAAAATTCCAGCCCGATGCCGGTAATTACTGACAAAAACCTTGTCAGTCCTGACCTGGATAGTGAATTTCCACAACAAACCATTGCTTGCGGCCTGTAGGGGTTTGTACCCAAACTTCGTCGTCCACTTCCTTTTTTAGCAGCGCACGGGCCATCGGTGAGTCGATGGAAATATAGTCTTTACGAGCGTAGATTTCATCCGGACCGACAATACGGAACTTGAGGGTCTCACCTTGTTCGTTTTCTACTTCAACCCAGGCACCAAAAAACACTTTGCCTTTTTGTTGTGGCGAATAATCCACCACCTTAATAATTTCCAGGCGCTTGCGCAGATACCTGACGCGTCGGTCAATTTCCCTTAACAACTTTTTGTTGTACTGGTAGTCGGCGTTCTCGCTGCGATCTCCCAGACTGGCCGCCCAGGCCACTTTCTTGGTCACCTCAGGGCGTTTCTCGCGCCACAGATGATCTAGCTCCTGCTTTAGGCTGTCGAATCCTTCCCGGGTTATAAGATCTGTTTTCATAGGTAATTGAACCTGCATGGTTGAATGCCCGATATAGCCATATCTTCGAATGCTAGGAATTGTTCTATAACATTGTGCATTGCATCAGCGTGTTGTTATGACAAAAACGTTTCAAAAGGTCGGCGCAATTTGGCCTATTTCTTCTACACTAAAAGTTAGGTAACGGCAGGGGAATAGCGATTGTAGCTGCCCATACTGCTTGAGTTACCTGCCATGCATGTAGCCTATGCTACCGGGTGAAATGCCTAACAATCTTGTCATTGAAACTGAGCTGGGTAGCAAACAACGCGGAAAGAACGTAACCGGTGCAAGCCGGCCCATGTCACCCGTATAACGGGTATTGCGATGAGGGACCCAAGGTTCAGCAAGGAAATAGCTGATTAAGACAAGAAATGCCGGGTACGATGTACCCGGCTTTTTCTTTATTGGGCTTCGCCTTCACCTTCGATACCCAATAACTCTACCTCAAATACCAGGGTTGAGTTGGGCGTAATCGCACCGGTGGAACGCTTACCGTAAGCCAGTTCGGATGGGATGAAGAACTTGAACTTTGAACCCACTTTCATCAATTGAACACCTTCGGTCCAGCCAGAAATAACGCGATTAAGTGGGAATACTGCGGGTTCACCACGTTTGTAGGAAGAATCGAACTCAGTGCCGTCTAACAGATTGCCCTGATAGTGCACACGAACGGTATCTTCTGCTTTGGGTGACGCGCCTTCGCCTTGAGTCAGCACTTCGTACTGAAGGCCTGACTCAGTCACAGTTACCCCTTCACGCTTAGCATTCTCGGCCAAGAAGGCTTTACCTGCTTCAATATTGCTGGCAGCCATTTCTTCTTGCTTGGCTTGTTGTTTTTCATTAACCAGCGCATCCAGTGCAGTCAGAACCGTTTGGATTTGCTGCTGCTCAAGCTTGGAGTCACCACCTAAGGCATCTTTAAAGCCTTGAATAACCAACTCGCGGTCCAGCATGATGCTGACATCTTCCTGCATGTCCAGTTTTTGGCCGATGAACTGACCAACGGATACGCCCAGTCCGTATGCTTGCTGCTGCTCTTGGCTTTCGAGCTTAACCTCTTGTGCGGTAGGCTGGGTTTGCTCTTGCTGACAGGCTGTCAGGGTTAAGGCCGACAATACGAGTGCGGCAATAGCGGTCTTTTTCATCAACTTCTCCAGTGAGTTTGTTATTTAATATCGCTCTGGTAGGTTTACTGATATCAGCAACCCCAGGTGCTTATGTTTGGAGCACCGTGGCGAATGTCCGAACTTTGAGGCGCAAGGAACCGGAAAGTTTCCTATCCGGCGAAAAGACATGGAATTTGCAGTCAGGATCTTTGCGCTCTCCCTGCTGCTATGGACAGTCAACGGGACAATGGGCTTATACTAAACCCTTAGTGGTAAAAGCGAAACCTAAGGATGTCATGCTTCAGAAAGTGTTTTTGTTACTACTGATAACAGTAACGTCAGCGTGCAGCATACCCGGTAGCACCCCAGATGCCATTTACGAACATGCACCAGGGGGAGCATTGGCTGCTGCTGTCTCTGTAGATAGCAGCCTGGCGGTGGTGTCTTCAGTGGAAAACGGCATTGCCGTATGGGACATGCAGACACAAAAGCAGCGTTATCAGTGGCGTCATCAGGGCGAGGGCAACAACCTGGTGGCCAGCACTAGGATTGCTTTCGACAATAGCTATGTGGTGACTTCTGACCGCGACGCTTTTGCCCTGTGGAGTCTGAGCACCGGTGAACCAGAAGGATTCTGGCGCATAGACGAGTCATCAATTCGGGATATAGCTGTGTCCAATCAGGGGCGGGGCATCCTAGTTGGGCGGGGCAACGGCAAGGTAATGTTCTTTGAACCGCAAAGCGGGCGACGATTGGAGTTCTTAGGTCATCAGGAAAAAATCAATAGTGTCGATCTGTCACCCAATGGCTTTTATGCGCTTACGGGGGGCAGTGATTTTATGGCGTATCTTTGGGATACCCGCAGTGGACAAGTGGTATACAGCTTCACTCACCCGAGCCGGGTAACTAAGGTGGCACTGGATTTCCAAGGACGCTATGCCTTTACGGCCGACAGTAAAAACAACGCGCGAATCTGGGATTTGCGCACAGGACAGCAGATCAGCAAATTGCATTATTTGCAGCGACAGAAAATTTTTTCAGCTGCCAAATTCTCAGAAGATGGTAAGCACTTGCTAACAGGGTCGCCTTCCAGAGGTCTGAGTTTGTGGGATGTGAAAAGTGGCGATGAAGTGAGCAGTTGGATGGTTACACCCAGACGGGGCAGCCAACCACAAAGCGCAGTAGTGTATGATGTGGCCTTTATGCCGGGGCGTCAGATCATGTCTCACAGTAGCAGTGGTCTGACGGAAATCTGGTCTTATTGATTGAGCTGAGGGTAGCCAGATGCAAAATGAAATATTGCAGTCTATAGAAGACCTGCAAACCAAGGTGGCGTTTCAGGACGACACCATAGAGAAGTTAAACCAAGCCCTGGCGGATCAGCAGAAGCAGCTGGATGCACTACAGTTTCAAATGAAACATGTGGTAGACAGGCTCAGGCAGCAACAGGTATCAAACATTGCCAGTGAGTCGGAAGAAACGCCGCCCCCTCACTACTAAGTAAGGGAAATTGCGAAGGTAACCGCAGGAGCACACAATGCAGGAAAACAAACAGCTGGTATCAAGTCGTGGAGAACCCTTGGGGCGTGATCAGGACACCGGGCGCAGTAAGGAACGGCGCCAGGAAAACAGCGAGTTTGTTTCTGTTATTGTTAAGCGCACCGACGAGACCTTCCGCCATCCGGACGATATTCTGGAAAAGGCGATAGGAGAGGGGTTAGAGCAGATCTCAAGGCCCACACTGTCTTTACTGTTATCGGCGGTCGCGGCAGGGATGATCTTGTGTTTTACCGTGCTGGCTGTTGCTGTCATGGCAACCTTAATGACAGAGGGTGAACATCCTTTCAGTCGGGTCATTCTGGCGGCCAGTTATCCGCTCGGTTTTGTGCTTTGTATCCTCAGTCGCACCCAGCTTTTTACCGAACATACCGCGACAGCGGTTTACCCTGTGTTAGACGGCAAAGCTAAGATAAATCGCCTGTTTCGTTTATGGGGCATTGTGATTTTGGGGAATTTGCTGGGAGGTTTATTTTCCACTGGCCTATTAATGGCTGCTGAACCCGTTATTCATGCCAGTGAGGGCTACTTAGTGCTGGCTCGTCATTTATTGGCCTATCCGGTCCAGACCTTATTTGTCAGCGCCATATTGGCCGGTTGGCTAATGGCCTTGGGGGCCTGGATTGTACTGTCTACCTATTCCACCCTGAGTCAGATTGTCAGCATTTACATTGTGACTTTTCTGATTGGGCTGGGCGGTTTCCATCATTCAATTGCAGGCTCCATTGAGCTATTTGTGGGCTATTTCTCGTCTGACAGCATTGGCTTCTGGCAACTGCCACCCGTTATTTTGACCGCTCTGGCGGGTAATCTGGTCGGAGGTAGCGTGTTCGTAGCTATGCTCAATTATGGCCATATCCGCCATTCGCAGCGGGCAGATAATAAAGCCAAGAAGTAATCAGCCCTGATTGTTTAGGGCTTAAATACGCCGATAACAGACTCATTACTGCGGGTGGCTGCGCTAACTTTGTCATCCGGCTGGCTTTGTTTATGCCCACACTGCACGCATTCCACGTGTTCCAGATTGTTCTGCATATACAGCATTAGGGTATCCACGGCCTTACACTGTGGACAAGTCGCGCCGGCGATAAAGCGTTTGCGGGTTTTTTCTGACATCGGATTAGCCCTGGACTGTTGGAGATGGATACCATTTCCCTGAATGGGGCGGGTATAATATCGCGGTTTATTTCACAGTTGTAGCCGAGCCCATGATTCAAATTACCAACCTTAGCCTGATGCGTGGCAGCAAAGAACTGCTGCAGGACGCCAACGCCACTATTTATCCAGGCCATAAGGTTGGGTTAGTCGGTGCCAATGGCTGCGGCAAGTCGAGTTTATTTGCCCTGTTCAAAGGCCAGTTACAGCCCGACCAGGGGGAGTGCGACCTTCCCCGGCAATGGCAAATTGCCTCGGTTGCTCAGGAAACGCCTGCCACCGACCGCAGTGCACTGGATTACGTGATTGATGGCGATCACCGGCTTCGCGCGATTCAGGCGCAATTGGCCGAGGCCGAACAGGCCCATGATGGTGAGCGTATTGCGGCGCTGCATTTGCAACTGGAGCAGGCGGGTGGCTATCAGGTGGAGTCCAAGGCGGCCATTATTCTTGCCGGTTTAGGCTTTTCTCAGCAGCAGATCAGTCTGCCGGTCAGAACCTTTTCCGGTGGCTGGCGTATGCGTCTCAATCTGGCGCAAGCGCTGTTGTGTCATTCCGACTTACTGCTGCTGGATGAACCCACCAACCACCTGGATTTAGATGCGGTAATCTGGCTTGAGCGATTTCTGCAACGCTATCCTGGAACCCTTATCCTGATATCCCACGATAAGGCGTTTTTGGATGCGGTAGTGGAAGAAATAATCCATGTAGAACAGCAAACCCTGAATTCCTATAAAGGTAACTACAGTGCTTTTGAAGGGCTCAGAGCCGAGAAATTGCGCCAACAAGACTTGCAGTTCCAAAAGCAACAAGCGCAACGCGCGCACTTACAATCTTTTATTGACCGTTTTAAAGCCAAGGCCAGCAAAGCCAAGCAAGCACAAAGCCGGGTAAAGCAACTGGAAAAAATGGAACAGTTGGCCCCCGCTCATTACCAAAGCGGCTTCTCTTTCGAATTTATGCCGCCACCCAAGCTACCCAATCCCCTAGTCAGTATGGACCAGGTGCAGGTGGGCTATGGCGATAAGATTATTCTGCAAAAGCTGCAACTCAATTTAGTGCCTGGTAGCCGGATTGGCTTACTGGGTCGTAACGGGGCCGGTAAGTCCACCTTGATCAAACTATTGGCCGAAGAGAATAAGCCGATACAAGGGCAATATGTTACCTCCGCCGGTTTGCAAATTGGTTACTTTGCCCAGCATCAGTTGGAGTATCTGGATCCTGAAGCATCGGCGCTTACCCACGTGCAGCGGCTGGACAGGCTGGCTACCGAGCAGTCCCTGCGAGATTTTCTGGGCGGCTTTGGCTTTCGCGGCGACGAAGCTCTGAGCCCGGTAGCACCTATGTCGGGTGGCGAGAAGGCACGCTTGGTATTGGCGCTGCTGGTTTACCAGAAGCCCAACCTGCTGTTGCTGGATGAACCGACCAACCACCTTGATCTGGATATGCGCCATGCCTTGAATATGGCGATTCAGGCCTTTGAAGGGGCTCTGGTACTGGTTTCCCACGACCGCTTCCTGCTGACCTCGGTATGTGATGAGTTTTATCTGGTCGACAGTGGCCAAGTGCAGCCTTTCTCCGGCGATTTAGATGACTACAAAAACTGGCTGAGCAGTACCGATCCAACCAGGACCGAGCAAGCCAAACCTCAGGAACCTAAGGTTGACCGTAAAGCGATAAAGCGCCTGGAAGCCGAGTTTCGTCAGCGTACACAGCCGCTGCGCAAAGCCATTGATGCGCAGGAGAAACGCATGGATAAGCTTAATAGCAGCCTGGCAGACATCGAAAACCAGATGTTGGATACGTCCTTATACGAAGATCAGCATAAAGCCAAACTTAAAACCTTGCTGGAGCAACAGGTAACAGTCAAACAAGAGCTTGAAGAGCTGGAGCTTAGCTGGCTGGATAATCAGGAGCAATTGGAAGGCATGCAACAAGAGTTTGAAGCCAGTGTGGCAGACTGAAGACTTCTGGCAGTTTAGTCTGGCCGTTTATAAAGAGGCAGAGCACCTGTGTCTGCAATTGCAGAACCGCTATGCCATGAATGTCAATCTGGTACTGCTATGCCTGTTTTTGCAACACCGTAGTTTTACTTTGTCAGACAAGAACATCCGGGCGTTGGTCAGCACTCTGGCTGATACAGAATCTTTGCTGCAGTCGCTTAGAGCCCTGCGCAGACAAACTAAGGCCTTTGACCTTGTTGCTTACCAGCATCTACTTAGTGGTGAACTGGCACTGGAAAAGCGCCAGCAAGCCGACTTGATTGCGTGCCTGAATACGCAAACATTGGTACAAGCTGAGGGTGATAATCTTTACTTGTATGCGCTGGCGTTGAACCCGGCTATGCCGCATCAACTAAAGACAATACTGAGCAAACTGCAAACCGAGACAAAGTTTGACCAGGGTCAAAATGACAACAAGTTTCAGGATCTAAGCTAGTAGCCGAATAAAACACCAGGAGGCTATCATGCTGGAACTCATTTTTAACGACCCCGTTGCCTGGGGATCATTGCTCGGACTGGGCGTAGTGTTGGCTATCTGTTTTTACTACGTGTATTTGTTCATTCGTAACAGCGTAGACGGCAAGCCTCACTGATAAGCCTTGTCTTCGTCGCGGCTCTAGTGTCAAATCCCGTTGATTGACAGATGGAGCAGTAAAGTGAGCGGCACAGACTTTGGCCATATTGTAGAAAGCACGTTCAGGCCACCATGGTGGGCCAGAAGTCCCCATGTACAGACGATCTGGCCGAGATTGCTGCAGAAGCGCCGGGCTATCCAATTGCACTGGGAATCGTTGGAGTTACCCGACGGTGACTTTGTCGAGCTGGCGTGGACACCGGAGCCCGATAGGCCTAAAGGTATAGTGGCTTGTTTCCATGGCCTGGAAGGGTCAGCTCGCTCTCATTACGCCAACGATATGCTGGCCGTTATGCACAGCCAAGGCTGGCGTGGTGTGATGATGCATTTTCGTGGTTGCGGTAATCATCCTAATCGCACAACCCGCGCCTACCATTCTGGTGACACCCAGGACGCGACCTTCTTTCTCGACAATCTGGCCAGTCGTTTTCCACATGTGCCCAAGGTCGGTATAGGCTTTTCTCTTGGCGCAAACATGTTGTTGAAATTGCTTGGAGAGAAGATCAATCAGTCCTGGTTGAATGCGGCGGTTGCCATCTCGCCCCCTTTTCGTCTGGCTAATTGTGCACAAAGCATCAATCAGGGCTTTTCCAGGCTCTATCAACGGTATCTGCTGGGCAGCATGTGTAAACGATTGCTGGAGAAAATGAACCGACTGGATTTCTCCGCGCTGTCACTGAGTGAGGAAAAAGTCAGAGGCTTTCAAAGCTTTCGCGATTTCGATCAACATGTGACTGCACCATTGCACGGGTTTGCGAATGCCGATGACTATTATCAGAAATGCAGCGCGATCTCTTTCTTGAATAAAATATCAACGCCCACATTAGTGTTACATTCGGTGGACGATCCCTTTATGAACCCTGAGGTGGTGCCTCAAGCCCATGAGTTATCACCTTTTGTGCGATTAGAATTAAGCCAGCAAGGTGGACACGTTGGGTTTATGCAAGGTACGCCTTGGCGACCGGTTATCTGGACACATGAACGGGTAGTAAACTTTGTTCGCCCTTACTTAGAGGGCCAGCCATGATCATTCCTATTGATCAGCTCGAAGCGCAGACCTTGCATAATATTATCGAGGCGTTTGTGTTGCGCGAGGGGACGGATTACGGCAGTGAAGAAATATCGCTGGCGGAAAAAATCCAGCAAGTGCATCAACAACTGAAGTCAGGTGATGCACTGCTGGTGTATTCTGAACTGCATGATTCGGTCAATATCGTCCCGGCTGCGCAGTTCAGTGCCGACTAGTTGGCGGCGTTGAAAATGACGTTGAAGGTGACAGGAACGGTTTGATCAATACTGGCCAGGCCGGCCAGTTCCTGTAATTTCTTCACCCCATCCGTCAAACCAAACTGAACGGTATTCAGCAAAATTGGCTGAGTGGTGGTGGCCAAAAGCTGCTCGTTTGCCAAGCGAGTAACTTGCAAAGGAATCGACAGAATCTGCGACTTGGTGTTGAGCTCCAACTGACCCTTGATCTCAAGAGCCATGGATTCGCCTACATCCAAATCCATCACCGTTTTAGGCACTTGCGCTGTCAGGGTCGCATTGGGAAAAAGCTTGAACATATGTTCGCGCATGCGCTCGTTACGAATGGGGATATTGGTCTCAACGGAGTTCAGCTCAATGTTGATATTCAGGCTACCGTCTTCGGCCAGCGTGCCGGTGAATGCCGTGAAATGATGAGTTTCGGTAACCAGATTATTCTTAGTTGACAGGAAACTCAGGCTGGACACGCTTTGATCCAGTTGCCAATCGGCCAGGGCGGCATGTGAACAGAGCAGCAGGGCTGCCAGGCTAAGACTTTTCATGATTTTCCTCTTGTTGATATTTTACGACTTCCTGCCAGTCGACACTGGGGTCTCCCAGCACCACAAAATCCGGGTTAGTCAGGCTGTTGCGTTTATTGTATGTGAGCGGCTCAAAGTTAGCCGCCAAAATTTTCCCACCGGCTTCAGTAACAATACACTGTGACGCGCCAGTATCCCATTCACCCGTGACACCAATGCGCAAGAACACATCGGCCTTACCTTCGGCGATAAAGCAGGCCTTAAGAGAACAACTACCCAGCGGTAGGGCTTGGTAGGTACGGCTGTTGCTTAGCCGTGACATCACCTTTTCCCGGGACTGCCTGCGGCTGATGGCAAGAACTACCACACCGTGCGCAGGATCATCCAGCTTGCGCACACTAATGCGCTTGTCTTCCTTGGGGGTTTCTTTAAACGCGCCATTGCCTTTGCTGGCGTAGTACATCGAGTCACCGGCAGGCCAATAGATTACCCCGACTATGGGTTGATTGTTTTCTACCAAGGCAATATTAACGGCAAAATCACCACTACGAGCGACGAATTCCTGGGTACCGTCTATGGGGTCAATCAGCCAGTACTTTGTCCAATGCTGTCGAGACTGCAAGTCACCGTTGTTTTGCTCTTCCGACATGATAGGAATGTCAGGGGTGTGCCGGGCCAGTGCGGCCTGAATAATGTCATTGGCCAGATAGTCGGCGCTGGTTACCGGCGACTCGTCAGCCTTGCTGTAGTGCTGATAGTTACCGCTGTCATAAATTTTTAAAATCTCACGGCCAGCTTCTCGGGCCGCTTGTTTGGCTATTGCCAGGTATTGGCTAGTGTCCCCGTTTGGCATTACCTGTTCCTTAGCCACCTCTCTGTTAACAGCAAGGCGGCAATACTGCGGGCTTCGGTGAAATCTTCGCGATCCAGTAAGCGATCAAGCTCTCTTATCGACCAGGGAACAACTTCCAAAGGTTCTGGTTCGTCGCCTTCCAGGCTTTTGGGATATAAGTCTTGGGCAATCAGAATGTCCATGCTGGCGTTAAAAAAGGCCGGTGCCATACTGACATTATGTAACTTGAGCAGTGTTCTGGCGCCGTAACCTATTTCTTCCATCAGTTCGCGGTTACCAGCTTGTAAGCTGTCTTCTCCAGGGTCGACCAGACCCTTGGGAAAGCCCAACTGGTAAGAATGTGTTCCAGCGGCATATTCTCTTACCAACAACAAAGTATCGGCATCGAGAAAGGGCACCAGCATCACAGCGCCGCGTCCAGAACCTTTCATGCGCTCGAACTCGCGCCGTGCACCGTTGGAAAACTCCAGATCCAGCTTTTCGATATGGAAGAGGCGGCTGCTTGCCACCAACTGCACCTCATGAATTTGAGGCAGGGCTTTGTCCGACGTGACTTTACTCATCTACCTGTCGCGTTAGAATAACTCGCCCTAACTATAACCCAATAAATGGCGGATAAAACAGCGGATTGCCTTGTAAACGCTAATTTGTTGCGATAACGGAGTGACTGGCTATGTTGCCTTGGAAGCAAATTGATACTGTATTGCTGGATATGGACGGCACATTGCTGGACCTGCATTTTGATAATCACTTTTGGCTGGAGTTGATTCCCGCCAAGTTGGCCGAGCGTGACGGAGTCAGCCTAGAGGCTGCCAAAGCCCGTATGCAAAAGGATTACGATGCAGTAACCGGCACTATTGCCTGGTACTGCCTGGACTACTGGGCTGAGCGATTGCAGATGGATATTGTCAGTGCCAAGCGCGAAGTGCAGCACCTGATCAGTTTGCGCGATGACACTATTCCTTTCTTAGACGCCTTGCATCAAAGCGGCAGGCAGGTGGTGTTGGTGACCAACGCCCACCCCGGCAGTTTGTCACTAAAGGTGGAACGCACCCAGCTTGATCAACACATTGACCTGTTGATATCTACTCATGAATTTGGTGTGACCAAAGAATCCCAATCCTTATGGCAGCAATTGCAGGCACGCTTGGGCTTTGATCCCGCTCGTACTTTATTTGTGGATGACAGCCTGGTTATCCTGGAAGCCGCCCGCCAGTTTGGCATCGGTCATTTATTGGCGGTTAGCAATCCCGATTCTAAAAAACCGGTGCGGGATATTGACGAGTTTCCTGCCGTACAGGATTACCGTTATCTGCTTGAAGATATTCTGGCCAATCCTGTCTCAGTGTGAATTGGGCGCTAGCTAAGCGCCCCCATTTATTTAGAAGCGAATTTGGTAGAAGCCCTGATTGTCCGGTTTACCGAAGAGCCGGGCAGCCTGGTGTACTTCGTCCGGTAAGTCAGCGGACGGTTTAAAGCGACCTTCTACTTTTACTTTGAAATTTGCCGGTATTTTTGCCTGCGCGCTTAAACCAAAACTGTTGGGCTCTTTAATATCCAGTAGCAGAATTTGCTGCTGGCACCCCAACTCAGCGTCAAAGTTGCCCAATGGAATAAAGCCTTTGGTACCTGAAACCTGGGCATTCAGCCACTGCCCCTGGCCTTTTATGGCCTGACAACCGGCTTGCTGGTACGCCAGCTCATCCAGTCTGATCTTAAAGCGACCACTGGCCTTAACCGGCAATGGCAGCGGTAGCTGGGCAATGATCAGGTCGGTAGGCAGATACAGGTCCAATCCATCACTGGCAATCTGGTCGCTGCTCAAACGAATATGCCCGTTGAGTGCAATCTGTTCTGCATCGCGGTTGTTTCCGGCATCCAGTTGCAGGGAGAGTTTCCCGCTCAGTAAAGCCCAGGGATTGAGTTGCCAGGCAGCATTGTGAACAGGAATACCCTGATACATCACTAGGGCGGCCTTGCCATTCCAAATGCTGCCTTGCAGGCCTTGTATCTGCATTTGCTTGGGTAATGGCAAACGCGGAATAACGTGCGCGGCTGGCAGACTAATAATCAGCATTAACAGATATGCACAAAGCGCCAGTGCAATAATTTTAACGGGCTTCATGCTTATCCTTTACTTAACTGCAAGCGGCGAATGCGGATCTGACCCGGCTTGGCGGTTTCGGCAAAATCAGCATCCTGAATAACTATGCCCATTTGTTCCAGGCTTTGCAGCCAGGCCACCACTTGGTTGAATGGCGCTTCATCTACCCACACCTGTAGCTCATCACCTTGCGGCTGCATACGGGCGATGCTGATACTCAAGCGGCTGGCCGTTTGGTTGACCGCCTGGGGCAGGGAGCCGTTAAACTTAGCCCCCTGGCTGGCACTGCCCTTAAGCTGTTGTACACGATTGGCGTTCTTTTGCACCCAGTTAAGCAGCTCCTGCTGGCTGGCGACTGCGGCTTGATTACGCGCGATGGACTGATTCAGCGGCGACCAGACCAATAAATAAAACAGCAAAATGGCCGTGACCAGAGCGGCCACTAACACCAGACGCTGCTCGCGCTCCGACAGGGCATTAAATTTTTCCAGCAACTGCTTCACCTTAGCTCCTCACCGACAGTGAACCGACCACTTTACTGTCCGTATTGTTGATAGCCCCTTGTTCAACGGTAAAACCCTGACCTTCTGCCAGGCGTCGGAACTGCTCAAGTGCTTCAAAATTGTCGGCCATGGCCTGCATACGCAATTCTGCTCGTTTACCGTCAAACTTAAGCGTTTGTGGCAAGACTTTGCTTTGCGCGAATGCGGTGCTTAGCTGTGACAGCATCACCAGCATGGAGGCACCTCCTCCGCCTTGCTGCAGCTCGTTGAGCTTCTGATTCATTTGCGAACGAACGTTGACTATGCGTTTTACCTCGGGAAAGGCACGTTTGAATTCTGCCTCTATCTGCGCATCAAGCTGCTCTTTCTGACTGGCCAGCTGGCTGGCCTGAATCCCTTTATCAATCAAGCTGGTGGACAGGGCAATGCCGGCCAAAATAGCGGCCAGACGCCACTTTTGCCATTGCCCCTGTTGCTGGCGCTTGGGTTTAAATTCACCCTGTAACAGGTTCATCTGACTGGCCAGCGCCCCTTGTGCCAGCACTTTCATGGGCATTTCCAGCGGCTCAGCTTGTTGTAACAGGTTGGGTGAGTCCGGCAGCGTCAGAGACGAATAGTTGGCAATGGACAGTGGCTCACTTAACTGCTTGGCGTGATGCAGCAGCGCATCCAGCATCCAACTGGTTTCACCTTGCAGGCCTTTCCACTGATCTTGGCGAATCAGTAACTGTTCGCCAATTTGCAGCAATGACCAGCCATTTTCCTGCACAGGTAAGGCCAGCACATCTGGCAGCAGTTTATGGCAGGTGAGTCCGGCCTGTTGTAAGTGTGATAACCACTGTTGCAGGCTGTCTCGATTGACCACGGCGACGGCTTGTTGATTGCCCTGGCGCGGGCCCATGGCAAAAAACTGGCTATCGATATCACTGCAAAGTTCATCTTCCAGCATATAGGGAATGGCGGTCAGCGCTTTACGACTGGCCTTGGCGGGCATGGTTACCCAATGCAGTAATACATCGCTGGCTGGAACCAACACAGTGACAGGCCGCGATCCTGCCCGGTCTTTCAGGCTGATTAACTGTTCGGCATGGGTTAACTCGCCGGAGGCGATGATGTCCTGCTCGGCAGTAGACCAAACCAGCCATTGCACGGGCTCCTGAGGCGTTGCCCCCAGCCTGACGATCAGCTGTTCTGTCATTGAAATCCTCCAAATTGCCGACGTATTACGCTGGCCTCATTGCTGTTACCAATCTTAAGCAAAGAAGACATGGTGAAACTGGCGTTATTGTAGCGGCTTCGGGTGTGTAAAAGAAAATACCCTGTGCTGACATTGAACCAGGCCTTTTGTTCATCTTCCATATTCAGATTGGTGATCTCCGGCAAATTCAAAAAATCCTCAATACGTTCAAAGCCTGTGGGTTTGCGTGAGGAGATAATGCCTTTGGCGTCTTGTAGACTGATATTGTTGCCTAATAGCGCATGTAGCAAAGGGGCTTTTGATTCATCCAGGGTGTTAACGTTAACTTTGAGTTCCATTGAACCAGGAATAACGCACAACATGGGCAGTACTTTATTCAGCCACTTGGGGTTAGCGCCATTGACCATGCGTAATTCACTAATATCACTCATCAGGCCATTAGCCGGTAAGTAGGGAGGCTGCATGGCTTCATAATCACTGTCTTCGGCGCCAAAAGGGCTGAGATTACCGTCTTCATCCAGCCAATCCAGCACAGAATCGCTGAAAACATCCACGTCATAAGAGGGGATCTCAAACTCTTCCGATTGCAGCAAGCGTTTAAATGCCTCAGCTAAGGGACGCTTGTTGTTGCTGCTTTGTAGCGCATTAATGTTGAAACAGCTTTGCATGTCGGACAATTTGGCTTCAATGCTACCGCCTTCCAGTGGAAACTGAATGTCGCTTGCGGCCCAGGGTTGGTTGAGGTTTATCACGCCATTAGCATTTTGCATCTGCTCGCTAATGGCTTTGATGGCGTATTGCTCTGCCCCAATGGCATTCCAATAAGCTTGATTGCTGTCTTTGATATTGCCGGCTCGCTTGGCCTGTAGCTGCAAGCGTGAGCCCATTTGTGTGGCCAGCACGCTAACCAGTGCCACTATCATCAGCACCAGCACTAAGGCTACACCTTGCTGTTTAAATTGGGGCATTTGGGTTTGCCCCCTCTGATGCAAGTAGGAACTCTCTGCGAATCAGGCCAAAGTCCAGGCTGTCAATTTCTACGGCTATGGCTCTGGGCAACACCGAACCTATGTAATCATCCTGCCAGTCCAGATTGCGGCTATTGTTATCGTTACTGTTAACCAGAAACTGCACACGAAAGTCCTGTACATCCTCGAGCAGCACCACCACTTTGGGCTCTGCACCTATAACATTGTCGGGACGCAGCGTGTACAAGCGCTGCAACTGACCTTCCTGCAATCGGTAACCTACCGCCTGTAAGGTGCTCCTGGGTAACATCAACAGCGGGTTTTGCCAGCCGGTACGGACGAACGCCAGGCCGTCGGCCTCACTTTGTATCTGGTCGCGCCCACCACTGATCACTTTGCCGCTACTGTCCCCCTCTATTCGCACCGCTCTGGGAACAGCCTGTAAAATATCGCGCTCCATATACAGCATGGCGCGCTGCAGGGCTTCCAGTTTGGCAATACGCTGTTTGGAAATACTGTTGGAGTCGGTAGTCGTCGTTAGTACCGAATAGGACGCCAGGCCGATCATAGTAAAAATGGCCATGGCGATAAGGATCTCCAGTAAGGTGAAGCCTCTGAATGCCATTAATTTGCCCTCTCGGGCTTGGTGAAATAGGTACTGACCGAGGTAATGGCCTGAGGGGCCTGCTCATCGAGTCGCACTTCTACTTCTATCTGACGCAGTTGCTTGTCAGCGGTTTCTTTAACAATTTGCTTCCAATACCAAGTGCGGTGGGCCATTTCCACATGACCGCGTTGGTTGTTTTGAGGCGGCCAGCGACCTTCCAGATGCACTTGGGTCAGACGGTTATTGGCAACCCAAGTAGCCAGCGTGACTTCCTCTATCATGCCGATGTTGTGCAGGTGTTCGCCAGCGGCTTTCATTATGGCCGTGCCTGCCATCGCGAAGATCAGTAAAGCCGCCATGACTTCCAGTAGCGTCATGCCGGACATATAAAAAGGGCGTGCGCAGGTCTTGGTCATGGATTATCCAGCGCGTCGCTAACTCGCAGTGGGGGCATATCCATGGCATCTACTCTGAAGGCCACGGGCTGTTCATTGCCAAAGGTTGGCTCAAACTGGAAAGTCAGACTAAAAGGGGTGATTTCACCACTGGAGAGCAGCAAAACTTGTGGTGGCGGCAGCTTTTCTTCTTCCTCGCCGATTTCCACCCCATCTTCACTTACCGATAAGGTTTCGTCGAACAGCTGCTGGTCAAACAAACTTTCATCATCCTGCCAAGGCAGGTTATCCAGCTCCAGCGCCAGACTGACAGTTTCGTCCAGCTCGCGTTGCTCGAATACCTTGTCCTGCTCAATGCGTTGCCACTGCTGTTCATCATCAAGACGCACAAAATAGTAGCGGTCTTCCTCAATACGCAGCCCCAGCTCTTGTTGATTTAGCACGGCGAAATCAGAGGCCATATTGACCACCACAGCAAAACGCCGGGCTTGCTCTTCGAGTTGTTGCTCCGCGCTTTTACCCAGTGCCGTAAAGGTTACCGTGCTGACAATCAGGCCCATCAGCAGCAACACCAGCATAACTTCTAGCAAGGTAAAACCCTGCATATAGCGTGATGAATGTGGGTGCGGGCCTGGCATCAATGCGTCCGATAGGCGGTGGGGCTGACCCACCGCGATTAATTCAGGAAGTCGTTTAAGTTCCAGTTACCAATATCATCATCAGTACCTGGCTGCATATCTGGTCCGGCACTGAATACATCAAAGGTGCCCATTTCACCTGGGCTTAGCAGGTAATAGTCGTTACCCCAGGGATCCTGCGGTAAGCGATTGATAAAACCTTCAGCCGGGAAGTTGCGGGGAATAGGTTCGATAGTCGGCGCGCTGACCAGGGCTTCCAGCCCTTGCTCTGTGGTAGGTAGCAGGTTAGTGCGTACTTTGTACATCTGAATGGCACTTTCCAACTGCTGAATATCGATGGCGGCTTTCTTAAGCTGCGCACTTTCCTGGTTACCCAGAATGGCTGGGGCAACCAAGGCCGCCATCATGCCAATGATCAGCAATACCACCATAACTTCGATAAGGCTGAAGCCGGACTGTCTGCGAGTGAGAGTTTTCATTACAAGTTCACCATATTATTTAGGGCCAAAATGGGTTGCAAAATGGCCATGACAATAAACATTACGATAGCGGCCATGCTGACGATCAGCAGGGGCTCAAAGACTTTTAGGGCAACACTAACCTGGGCTTCAAATTCTCTGTCCTGATTATCAGCCGCCCGGCCCAGCATCTGTTGCAGTTCGCCACTGCGTTCTCCCGAAGCAATCATGTGCATCATCATTGGCGGGAACATGCGGGTTTTTTCCAGCGCTGCACGCAGACTGGAACCTTCTTTAACCCGTTCTGCTGCATCGGCGATCTGGTTGCGAATATGCAGATTTTCCAGTACGCCACCGGCAATTCGCATACTTTCAAGCAAGGGCACGGCACTGGAGGTCAGAATGCTCAGGGTGCGGGCAAAGCGGGCGGTGTTCAGCCCGCGGGATACTTTACCCAGTACCGGTAAACGCAATATCAGTTGATGATAACGCAGCTTGAGGGCCGGCTGCTGCAGCAGGCGCTGAGCGAGTATCACCAGCAGTAGAATTACCACCCCGGCAATCAACACATAGTCACGCAGCCAGTCACTAATACCTATCATGATCTTGGTAATAGTCGGCAGGTCTTGGCCCATGCTGTCAAACTGACCAACAATTTTTGGTACCACTTGGGTTAACAGCGCGATCACCACCAACATGGCAATTACCAGCATCAGGCTTGGGTAGATCAGTGCCTGAACAACCTGACTGCGAGTTTGATTGCGTTTTTCTGTGTAGTCTGCCAGACGATTCAGTACGGTATCCAGATGGCCGGATTTTTCTCCCGCTGCCACCATGGCACGATATAGTTGGTCGAACACCTGCGGGTATTCTGCCATGGCATCTGCCAGGCTATGGCCTTCCACTACCTTGCTGCGTACTGCCATCATCATATTTTTATGGCGTGGTTTCTCGCATTGCTCGGCAACGGCCTGCAAGGCTTCTTCAATGGGCAGCGCAGACTCAACCAGCGTGGCAATCTGGCGGGTCAGCAAAGCCAGATCGGCGGCTGATATACCCTGGCGGAACAGCGTGACTTTGCCACCTTTTGCCTGAGTACGCTCTGATACCTGTTGAACCTCAATGGGAATCAGGTGCTGTTCTCGAAGCTGGGCACGCACCTGGCGGGCATTATCTGCTTCCATCACGCCGGATTTATTACGTCCACCCTGATCCAGGGCCTTATAAGCAAAGGCGCCCATTAACGCAGCCTGCTATTCAAATGGAAAGTGAAACGGTATCCGGTCATCATATTAATCTTCCCTGGTAACCCGCAACACTTCTTCCAATGAAGTCATACCGAGCAGCACCTTACTACAGCCATCGTCACGAATACTAGGTACGGACTGGCGTACATATTTTTCGATGGCTTGCTCGCCATGACCATTGTGGATCATTTCGCGAATCTGCTCGTCGACAATTAGCATTTCATGAATGCCGGTTCGACCGCGATACCCTGTCTGGTTACAACTGGCGCAGCCTTTAGGAGCAAAGATTTTAAACTCGCTGACTTGCTGTGGAGCAATGCCGAGAATCTGACATTCACGTTCAGATGGGGAATGCGCTACTTTGCAATCCGGACACAAGGTTCTTACCAAACGCTGAGACAGCACCGCCAGCAAACTGGATGAGAGAAGGAAAGGCTCTATACCCATATCTTCCAGGCGGGTGATGGCACCGGCGGCAGTATTGGTGTGCAGTGTGGATAGTACCAAGTGGCCGGTTAAACTGGCCTGCACGCCAATCTGGGCGGTTTCCAGGTCACGAATTTCCCCGACCATCACCACATCCGGATCCTGACGCAAAATGGCGCGCAAGCCGCGGGCAAAGGTCATGTCCACACGGGGATTTACCTGGGTCTGGCCGATACCCTCTAAGTCGTATTCAATGGGGTCTTCCACCGTCAGGATGTTACGGTCCTTGGTGTTGATTTCGGACAATCCAGCATACAAAGTGGTACTTTTACCCGAACCTGTAGGGCCGGTGACCAGAATAATGCCGTGAGGCTTGCGGATAAGTTCAGAGAAGTGAACCCGAATATGCTCCGTCATGCCCAAATCCTGCAAATCCAGATGGGCGGTATTCTTGTCCAGCAAACGTAATACCACCCGCTCACCGTGGCTGGACGGCATGGTACTGACCCGCACATCCACGGCTCGGCCAGCAATACGCAAGGTAATACGGCCATCCTGAGGCACGCGTTTTTCAGCGATATCCAGCTTGGCCATCACCTTGATACGTGAGACTAACATGGAGGCCATCTTGCGATTAGGGCGGAGGATTTCCCTTAACACACCATCAACCCGAAAACGCACCACCAACTGCTTCTCGAAGGTCTCAATGTGAATGTCCGATGCCCCTTCTTTGATAGCTTCGCCCAGCATGGCGTTGATCAGTTTGATGATTGGCGCATCGTCTTCGGAATCCAGTAAGTCCTCGGTTTCCGGCAATTCTTCGGCCAGTGCAAACAGGTCACCTTCGTTACCAATATCTTCCATTAATTGCTTGGCTTCAGATGAGTCGCGCTGAAAGGCCTTGGTCAGCAGGTTTTCAAATTTTTCCGGGGCAATTTCATGTAGCTGAAATTCTCGCCCCAAAAAGCGCCTGACCTCAGCAAAGACCGCAAAAGAGGTCTCAGCGGTATGGTAAAGTAAAGCAGGTTGCTGGCCGGTATCCAGCAACACCTTATTGCGTTTGGCAAAGCCAAAGGCTAATTGCTTATGGCTTGGCGCCTGCTCGTCGGCCTGCATTTGCTCTGTGCTTTGCAGCCTATCCATTAGTCTTTCCCGTTACCTTGCTCGGCTTTACGCTTTTGCTCCATCACTTCATCGAAGGTGGGGGGCAAGCTAAGGGCGTCGTTCCATTCGGGTAATACCGGGGTATCGGTGTACGGCATCAAAGGTACACCTTCCGACTGGCGTTTGAGCTGTTCGGCGCGGATAAAGTTGTACTTGCGGTGGCTGATAGTATTCATGGTCACGCCGTCCTTAATAATGGTCGGACGTAAAAACACCATGAGGTTACGCTTACGTTTGGATGTAGAGGTGGATTTAAACAGGTTGCCCAGAATCGGGATATCACCCAGTAGCGGCACCTTGGAGACACTTTCCTGTACGTCTTCATCGATCAGACCGCCCAGCACTACTGTGCCGCCGTCTTCCACTAACACTGTGGTTTTCAGCTCGCGTTTATTGATGGAAATATCTACTCCTGTAGTACCACTGACGCTGGATACTTCCTGTTCAATGGTCATTTGTACGCCGGAGCCTTCATTGATCTGTGGGGTGACCTTAAGCTTAATCCCCACTTCCTTGCGATCCACTGTGGTAAAGGGGTTATTGTTATTGGAACTAGCGGAAGAGCCGGTAATAATCGGCACTTCCTGACCCACGATAAAGAAGGCTTCTTCGTTATCCATGGTAGTGATATGCGGGGTCGCCAGCACATTGGAGTTCGTGTCGGTACTGACCGCCTGCACTATAGCGCCCCAACCGTCTTTAACTACGCCATACATGGCGCCGTTGAGACCGCCCAGCAGGCCGGCCAGGGCAGTAAGGTCACCTTCAATAGTTTCAGTGGTCACGATAGGGGTACCGTCTGCACTGTAAGTGGTACGATTAACTTCTCTGTCTTCAGCCTGACGCAGCGCTACACCCAGTGCACCTATAGGCACGGTACCATTGGTAAACTGCTGCCCGCCGCCATTTTCGCTGATCCACTGCACCCCCAGTTGGGTGCCGTCACCCTCAAAGACCTCGACGATAATGGCTTCCACTTGTACCTGAGCGCGGCGGATATCGAGCTGACGAATCACTTCTTCCAGCGAACGCATCATGTCCGGCTCGGCGGTGATGACCAAGGCGTTGGAATCCGGATGTGACTCAATGCTGATATCGCGTTTGCCGCTGGTTCGTCTGGCATTTGGCTGAGCGGCGCCTTGTTCTTCAGACTGAATGCTGGCGCTGACGCCTTGCAGTACCTTCACTAAATCGTCGGCCTTGGCGTATTTCAGGTAGATAACCCGGGTATTACCGCTGCTTTCCAGTTCTTTATCCAGTCGTTCAATCAGGTTGATCAGGCGCTGTCTGGCCTTGATATCACCACTGATAATGACGCTATTGGTTCTATCGTCGGCCACCACACGAGGCTCAAGCACATCCACACCGCCTTGCTTGGCGCCTTGGTTTTTATTGATGCTGTCGACGATACGCACCATTTCCGAGGCTGAGGCATATCTAAGTTTGATGATATCTACTTCTTTATCGCCGGCTTTATCCACCCGTTCGATAATCTCAACTAAACGATTAACCACCGCAGCCCGGCCCGTTAACAGCATAACGTTGGACTGATCGTAGGCGACCACGTTACCGCCCCCTGCCTGGTCATTGAGCTGGCGGAGTAGGGGGGCTAATTCTCTCACCGAGCCGTTATAAAGTGGCACAACGCGGGTGATCATTTCATCGCCGTCGAAGGAGGTACCCTCTATCACCGGAATGTTGGAGGATTTGGCATCTTTGTCGCGCACTACCTTCAATACCCCACTGGGCATCTCTACCACAGCAAAACCATACACCTGCAGAACATTGAGGAAGAATTGGTAGTATTGCTGTTCGGTCAGCAAGTCGTAGCTACGTACCGTAATTTTACCCCTTACATTAGGGTCGACAATGATGGTTTTCTTCAGATTCTTACCAACAATATTGATGAATTCATCAATCTCGGTGCCTTTGAAATTCGGCGAATACTCTGCTGCGCTAATAGATGACGCCGCACACAACAATGCCGCGTTGGCGGCGATACTAAATTGGCTGAGCAGGCGACGGCTGAATAGCCCCATGGTGATTATCCTTATAATTCGCTGTCGTCGGATGGAAGATCCAAATACAAGGTCAGCAAATCGCCGTCCCTGTTTACTGTCAGCTGCAGTGATTCGGTTTCGCGCAACATGGACATGGCTTCCATCGATTGCTGGATATCAGTTAGATCCAGACCATTGATTTCTGTTACGACGTCATTAGCTTGCAGACCGGCGGCCTGGAACAATGCTGGCTTTTTGCCCGGGCTGACGCGATAGCCCTTCAATTCTCCGTCAACCATATGCTGGCTGATAGCTATGTAATCGGTAAAGTTGGCCGGGGATGACTGTAGTGCATGCGTCGCCTGCGCCGCTTCGCGGCTGAGTGAACGACGCTGTGCGGCCGGCGCTGGAGATGGGCCGGAGCTACGTTGGTTAGTGAGTTGTTTGCCTTTATTAAACTCAATGCCATCCAGCATCAGGGTTTCCATGCGCGGCCCATTCTTAATAATAATCCGGTCGGCAAACACCTCATTGACGGTAGCATTAGTGCCATCAATCTTTTCGCCAATACCGTAGGTGTTTTGTTTACCCTGATTTTCAATAATGGCGGCACCCTGTTCAGCATTATTACTTGCCACAACACCTGTCAGGGTTAAGTTCAAATTGGTTTGTGGCGCATCTTCCACCACAGCCGGCTGATTGACCTGCGCTTGTGGTTTTCCAAATAAATCCAGACGTTGTATATCACTGATATTCACGCGAGCGCGCTGATTACCTGATTGGCTGTTTGCCATAGGCTGATTAGGTAAGGCATCCTGGTCCGGGCTTGGCAGCAAGCGCCAGGTAAGGTCGGCAGCAAAGGCCAGCAGATAAAGGCTGAGCAGAATCACCAGTGCTTGCGCAATACGGTGCTGGTGTCTTGTCAGACTTGACCAAGCTTGTTGAAAATTGTCAGATTTTAGCGTTATCACTTTGCTGCCATATTATCGGTCTGGTTTTGGTGGCTCGGTAGCCGGAGAAACGGCATGCTGAAGGGGAAACCTGACCTGTGCTAAACTATCCAGCCCATCATAGCCAGTCGCTAAAAGGGTCACAACTTTAATCCTGTAAAGTTACTAAAAAATTACATTCCCACACATATGAACACAGTTACCCAAAAAACTAACGAAAACACCGCGGTACGCCTTGACAAGTGGTTGTGGGCGGCCCGTTTTTTTAAAACTCGCGCATTGGCCAGGGAGATGGTTCAGGGCGGAAAAGTACAATATAACGGGCAGCGGAGCAAACCGAGTAAAGTAGTGGAGCTCGGTGCGACCTTAAAAGTTCCCCAAGGCCATGACATTAAAGAAGTGGTGGTACGGGAGATTCATGACAAGCGCAGAGCCGCACCAGCGGCGCAGGCCATGTATGAAGAAACCTCTGAGAGCATCGCAGCCCGCACTGCCAATGCCGAAGCACGTCAGGCTGGTGCGCTTTATAGTCCGCGCCCAGAACATAAACCTGACAAGAAGCAACGCCGTGATATTATCAGGTTTAAACATCAATAGTTGCCCACTGCCGTTATCTGACGGTATTAAATAGAGAAGCAAAGCATGTCTGACAACAATGATCATCTATACCGCTACCTGTTTGAAAAAGCGCATGTCAGGGGCGAATTAGTTCGTTTGCAGAACAGTTATGCGGCAGTGTTGGCTGCGCAAGACTATCCGGCGCCGATTCGTCGTCTGATGGGGGAATTAATGGCGGCCACCTCACTTTTGACCGCCACTTTGAAGTTTGAAGGGGATATTGCCGTACAACTGCAAAGTGAAGGTCCCATCAAATATGCGGTCATCAATGGTACGCACAAGCAGGAGTTAAGGGGCGTTGCGCGCTGGGACGGTGATGTACCAGAAGACTTCGCGGCCATGTTCCACAAAGGCGTCATGGCAATTACCATCACGCCTAAAGACGGCGAACGTTACCAGGGTATGGTGGCATTAGATAAAGACAGCCTGGCGGCGTGTCTGGAAAGCTATTTCAGTCAGTCCGAACAGTTAGCCACTCGGGTGATCTTAAAAACCCGCTTAGAAGGAGGAACACCCCTGGCCGCGGGTATGTTGCTGCAAGTGTTGCCGGTGGCTGAATCGGCCCATGAAGAGTTTGAACATCTGACCCAGATTACCGACACCATCACGATACAAGAATTGATGGAGTTACCGGTGCGGGAGATTTTACATCGCCTCTATCATCAGGAAGAGATTGAACTGTTTACCCCGCAACCTGTGATGTTTAAATGCAGTTGCAGTCGCCAGCGTAGCGCGCTGGCCCTGGCGTCTGTAGATAAACAGGATTTACTTGAGATAGCTGCCAAAGATGGTGAAGTGACGATCAATTGTCAATATTGCCACGCGGAATACCGCTTTGATGCCATCGATATCGAAGCCATCCACGCCGGACAGTTCGATCAACCTGCGTCACTAAGCTAAGGCTGGCATTAATTTGCGATAAGAAGGCAGTTCAGTTTGACAGGGGTTGAGGCCAGTCAAACTGAACTGCCAACTGCCAACTGCCAACTGCCAACTGCCAACTGCCAACTGCCAACTGCCAACTGCCAACTGCCAACTGCCAACCGTTATAAAATTCCAGAAAATCGCTTTTCTTTACTCAGCTGTAGGTATAACTGAAAGTTATGGATCAAATTTATGAAAGTCTTTCAGATTAGGCGAAAAAATATCCGTTTGCCCTACCGCTGAACTGCAGGTTTCCTGTATGATGCGCGCCAAAAATAATATTGAAAGAACATCTGAAAGCTTTACATCTGGAGTACCCGCAAATGACCTCTGTTCCCCCGAATCTTTTAGTGGATTTGACCTCTGCTGAGTTAGTTGAGCAAGCCTTGTCTCGTGGTGAAGGCCATCTGGCAGCAAATGGTGCCTTAGTGGTTGAAACTGGTGTGCGCACTGGTCGTTCACCTAAAGACCGTTTTATCGTCAAGGAAGTGTCTACCGAGCAAGAGATCGAATGGGGCGCAGTTAACCGTCCTTTTGATGCTGAGAAATTCGACGCACTGTGGGACAGAGTAGACGCTTATCTGGCGGGTAAAAATCACTTTATGTCGCATTTGGAGGTTGGTGCGGATCCAGCACATTACCTGCCGCTACAAGTACGTACAGAGACTGCCTGGCATCAGTTGTTTGCCCGCAACTTATTTATTCGCCCCAAAAACTGGAACCAGGCGGGTAAAGAAGCATGGCAGATCCTCAATGCACCAGGTTTTGTTTGTGAACCGGAGCGTGACGGTACCAATTCCGATGGTGTAGTGATCATTAACTTTGCTAAGCGCAAAGTGTTGTTGGCGGGTATGCGCTATGCCGGGGAAATGAAGAAATCCATGTTCTCGGTACAAAACTTCCTGCTACCTGCACAAGATGTGCTGCCTATGCATTGTAGTGCTAACGTTGGTGAACAAGGCGACGTAACACTTTTCTTTGGCCTGTCCGGTACAGGTAAAACCACCTTGTCAGCAGATCCTTCGCGTTTTCTGATTGGTGATGACGAACATGGTTGGGCACCGGGTTCAGTGTTCAATATCGAAGGCGGTTGTTATGCCAAGTGTATTGACCTTTCCCAGGCCAATGAGCCGGTCATTTGGGACGCCATTCGTTTCGGTACTGTGCTGGAAAACGTGGTATTGGATAACAAACGTGCACCAGACTACAGAGACAGCAGCCTGACCCAGAACAGCCGTGCTGCTTATCCTCTGGAGCATGTCGAAAAACGCGAAGTTGCAAACCGTGCCGGTGAGCCGCGTGCCGTGGTCTTCCTGACCTGCGACGTAAGCGGTGTATTGCCTCCGGTGTCTGTGTTGTCTGAGCAGGCGGCGGCTTATCACTTCCTGTCAGGCTATACCGCGAAAGTTGGCTCCACCGAGATTGGCTCTACAGCGGCTATCGAGTCGACCTTCTCAACCTGCTTTGGCGCACCATTCTTCCCTCGTCCGGCCGGCGTATACGCTGAGCTGCTGATGAAGCGCGTACGTGAGTTTGGCGCCAAGGTTTATTTGGTGAATACCGGCTGGACCGGTGGTCCTTATGGTGTCGGTAGCCGTTTTGATATTCCTACTACCCGTGCGGTAGTCGATGCCATCGTGAACAATAAGCTCGAGGGTGTGGCCACTGAGCATCTGCCGCAGTTGAACCTGGATGTACCTGTGGCTGTACCTGGCGTTGACAGCAAGCTGCTGAATCCACGCAATACCTGGGCTGATCCAGCTAAGTACGATGAGTATGCCGCTAACCTGGCTAAAGAATTCAGCCAGAATTTCGCTAAGTACGAAGTGTCTGAGGAAATCCGTCAAGCCGGTCCGCAGGCGTAAGCCGAGCTCACAAAAAAGGGTTGCCATGGCAACCCTTTTTATTTCTGGCCAGCAGCGTTAATGATGTTGTAAGGCTTCGATGGGATCCAACTGCGAGGCCTTGATCGCTGGGTAAATACCAAATCCCAGGCCAATGGCTGTACAGATGCTGAAGGACAGTAGAATGGCGGTCATAGACCAGCTAACCGCCCAGCCGCTGAATAACGCAATCACTTCCGACAGACCAATACCAAACAGAATTCCCAGTAGGCCACCGACTATGGAAATGGTCAGGCTCTCCGCCACAAACTGGATACGAATATCTTTACAGGTGGCACCAATAGCTCGCAACAGACCTATCTCTGTAGTGCGTTCCAATACTGTGGCCAGCATAATATTCATAATACCTATGCCACCGACCAACAACGAGATACCGGCAACACAAGACATGACGATATTGAAGATCTGCTGGGTTTGCTTTTGCTGAGCCAGTAGTGCCGCCGGTACTACCATATCGAAGTCGTCGACCTGGTTATGACGCTGCTCCAGCAAACGGTTGATGGCTTTAGCGGCGACCAGCGGGTCGGTATCCTCACGGATCTCCAGTTTAAGACTGGTTAACTCGCTATCCAACTGCTCGGCTGGGAATTTACGCAATGCCGTTTGCAGGGGGATAAATACCTGGTTTTGCTCGCCCCCCAGCTTGATGCCCTGAAATTCTTCCTTGCTCAAGTAAGGTGCTTGCAGCACCCCCACAACTTTAAACCACAGATGGTTAATCTTGATGTTCTGCCCCAATGCATCCCCAAGAGGAAATAACTGAGCGGCAGTATTGGCACCCAGCAAGGTAACCTGATTGAGATGGCGTTCATCATCCTCATTCAGCACCCGTCCCTCGGCAAGTGCCAGTTTGCTCAAGGTAAAATAGCTGGCACTAACACCAACGGCTTCGCCGTCACTGCGACCTGCGTGGCTGAACAATTCAAAGGTATCCAGGGTTTTCATGGCTGCAAAAGCGCTGACAAAAGGCAGACTGCTGGTGGCCACTTCGCCGTCGCGGAGGCTCAGACCACGTGAATGCTTACGCTGTTCTTGCAGGGTTTCCTGATCAAACTCTTGTGCATTAATAATCAGATTGCGCAGGCCCATGCTGTCTATCATGCGCAGTGCTTCGCGTTCAGCCCCGGTACCAATATTCAGCATGGCAATCACTGCGCCGACGCCAAAGATCATACCCAGCAAGGTTAAAAAGGTCCGTAAGGTGTGCTGGCGCAATTCATCCAAGGTATCGAGTAACAACAACAGATACTTCATGATTTGTCCTCGATATAGATTAGTGCCACTTCATCACCCTCTTCCAGGCCACTGAGGATTTGCGCATGGGACAAACTGGTGCGGCCGACTTGCACAGGTACGGCAGTAAAATCACTACCCTCTTTACGAAACACCTGATAACTATTTTGCTGATTGAACAGACTTTGTAGCGGTACAACCAGGCTGTCGGGCTGGTTCAATACATTAATCCTTGCCTCTACTTTACGTCCTGGTACCAGTAGCTCGGGGTCTTGCTTGATAAGGTTCACCGTGACTTCGTAGTACTTTTGCGGATCATTGCGCCGAATACTGGACGGCATGGGGGCTACGGCTTCTACCTCGCCCAGCAATTCGGTTTGTGGTCTGGCGACCAGATACAAACTTACCGATTGGCCTGGTGCCAAATCCAAGGCTTCGGACTCCAGCACAAACAGCTTGGCTTTTACCAGGCTCAGGTCAGGAAGGGTGGCAATTTTCGAGCCCGGCCACATAGTCTGACCGACGCTGGGCTTTTGCCCGGACCAGTCGGCGTAGTAAACCAAGGTGCCGTCATGGGGGGCGCGCACTTCCAACAGCTCAAGACTGCTGGTGAAGGAACTCAAGCGCTGCTGGTGTTGCGATTTTTGCATGGATAGCAGTCCCAATTCACCGGCGGAACTTTGCTTGAAGCTATCGTCTTTCCAATGCAGGTAACCTTGCTTGGCGGTGAGGTATTCTTTGTTCTGCAAAGATTCGAGAATTTCCAGTTTGGAGCGAATTTGCACATCATCGATGGCAAATTGTTCGGCAAACTGTTTCTCTTCGCCGACCAGTTCAATGTCCTTACCTATGGCTTCGCCCTCGGTCGTGAGTTCGGCATCTTTCTCGTGGATATCCAGATTGCTCAGGGCAATTTTGTGCTCAAATTGCTGGGCTCTGACCGACAGGCTTTCGCCATCAAATCGGGCGATCACATCGCCTTTTTTTACCTGGCTGAATTCCGGTGCCAGCCACGCTAGGCTCTGCGGGCCGTTGCGGAAGGCAGGTGCAGTAATGGCTTCGGATTTAGCGGCAAACAATTCGCCACTGGCGGGCACTATTACCGATAAGGTTTGGCGCTGCGCTTCATACAAGGGGATCTGATTACTTTCTTCGCTGCAGGCAACCAGCAGTAAACTCGTCAGGCAAATCAGTGTTCTCATGGCAATACCCTCTCACCTTCGTCTAGCCCGGCCTTGATAACAGCACGTCCCTGGGTAAGTGAGCTTAACTGTACATCTCGTTCGGTACCGTCGGCTAACAAGACCCAGTGACGTTGACCATCGGTTTTAACCAGATGTTGGGGCAGGGTCAGGGCCTGATCAAACTGCTGTGCATGGATTTTCACCCGGGCCGTCATACCCGGACGCATGGTATTCAGGTCGACGTTATCCAGTGTTATGGCCGCATCAATGATGCGACGTTTGTCCTGGCGGGACATATTGCGAAACACCTGGCCAAGGGATTCAACCTTACCGCTTAAGGCTATGTCCTGACTACCTGACAATAAAATATCGACTTTCTGGCCGGGTTTAACTTGACCACTGTCTGCTTCACGTATCTGTGCAATGATTTGCAACTGATCGGGCTTAGCGATTTCCATCACCGCCTGGCCAAAATTAACCGACTCGCCCACCACAGGTTTCTCGCCGTTCCAGTCGGCTTTATATAGGGCTATACCGTCAAAAGGCGCATGCACTTGTAGTTTGTCGATAGACTGTTTGAGCTCCCGTACTTCCCCTTGCAGGCGCTCCACTTTGGCACTGGCAAGTTTAATATTGCGCTGTTTGGATTGCTGGTGATGAGTAAGTTTTTCATTAGCCAGATGCAAATCAATCTGGGCAATCTTGAAATCCAGTACGCTTTTCTGTCTTTCCAGTTCCGAACGTGAGTTGTCAACGATCTCGGCGCGGCGTTTGGCCTTGTCATAGTTCATTTGCATCTCGGCCAAACTCAGCTTCAGTTCTTCTTCGTTGGCTTCTTGTTTCAGGGTTTGGTTTTCTAGCTCTTTCTTGGCGGTGGCCAGCTCAGCCTGCTTATCCAGCATACGGTCCCGCACTTGTTTGTCGTCAAAGGCCAGTACCAGTTCCCCCTGTTTAACCTGGGTGTTTTCGCCTGCCATGTGTTTAATCTGGTACTGCCACATGCGCTCCACTGCCGGAGGTGCAAGTAAAACACTTTGCAACGGCTTCAACTCTCCGCTGGCTTCAACTAGTGTTGTCAGGCTTTCACGTTTGGTCTGATGGGTGTTTTCTGTGCTGCAGGCACTTAATAAAGTAAAAAATACTACAAGCCAAATGCGGTACATTCTATTCATCTCCCTTAAGCTCTAACTGCGCGCTCATACCTGGCAGCAATTGCAGATCATCCTTAATGTCGAATGCAAAAGTGCAGCGAAAATACGCATCGTTACCCCATTCGCGGCGTTGTTCAGGTTGCTGAGAGATGTCTTTCAAGGTCGCACTGACTTGATATTCCGGATAAGCGTCAAAGCGCAACATAGCGTTCTGCCCAGGTTTTAATTTTGCCTGGTCAGCCTCGTGAACCCAGGCTTCCACATATAATCCGGAGATAGCAGGAATTTCGGCGATCCGCCAACCCGGCTGGGCCGTCATGCCGGTAAACATTTTTTCACCCGTCCAGGGATGGTCGGCATAAATAACCGGACCACTGCGCTCAGCCGTCTGGCTCATCAGGGATAGTTTATGGCGGTGATAAGTTAATTGTTGCTCGTGATTATCAATTTTCAGTTGTTGCTTGTTGATCGCTGTCTGATGGCTGAGTTTGGCCTGAGCCAGCTTGTCTTGCGCTTTGGTTCTGGCAACCAGGGCCTTTTCCAGTTCCAGTTGGTATTTTTCAAAGTCAAATGCACTGTGGGTACCTTTGGGTACTGATGCATCGAGCCGTGCTTTTTGTACCAATAGCTCTGCGCGTTCGAGTCCTGATTGGGCTTCAAGCACCTTTAACTCACCATCAGACTGTTGTCTGACCAACTCTTCTTTAGCAGTAACCAGGCTGTTTTCTTCCTGATCAATACTGCTTTGAATACCGCTACCATCAAACACCACCACAGGTTCGCCCACCTGGGCTACCTGGCCTTCTTTCATTAACCAGTCTACCTGGACCCGCCAGTTGTCAGTTCGCGGCGCATAAAAAGCCTGACTTTCTGCGGCACGCACCTGACCACTGAGTAACAACGGGGAGGCATGAATTTGTCCGGTCAAGAGCAGCAGTGCGAGGAACTTCAATTGCATTTACTGTCCTCCACAACCAGGCCGTCTTTCATACGGATAACACGCTGTGCATGAGCGGCGATATCCTCTTCGTGGGTGACCATCACAATGGTCTGTCCTTGTTTATGCAGTCCACACAACAGCGCCATGATTTCCTCTGAGGTACGGGTGTCGAGGTTGCCCGTCGGTTCATCGGCAAAAATGACTTTCGGGTTGTTGATCAAGGCTCTGGCAATGGCCACCCGTTGGCGCTGTCCTCCCGACATTTCAAAGGGTTTATGATGGCTGCGATGACCCAAGCCTACTTTTTCCAACATAGCTGCCGCACGTTGTTGCGCCTCCTGTAACGGCACATCAGAATAACGCAAAGGCAGCATCACATTTTGTAAGGCTGACAGTCGCGGAAGCAGATGAAAAGTCTGGAATATAAAGCCGATTTGTTGGTTGCGGATACGCGATAACGATTCATCATCCATACTGGCAATATCCTGTCCAGCCAGGCGATAGTTGCCATTAGACGGTGAGTCCAGACAACCGAGAATATTCATCAGTGTCGATTTACCTGAACCCGAAGTGCCCATAATGGCGACAAACTCGTTTTCATCAATCTGCAATGACACCTCATTGAGCGCTACAACGCGGGTTTCACCTGTGCCGTAATGGCGACTTAATGCTTTTACTTCAATCATCCCTGTCACTTGTACGTTAGGCTGGATGGCTTGCCGCCAGTGTCTGGCGACTAGTATGTATAAGGAAGTCGACGCCTTGCAGCGTCGACCTAACCGCGGTTAGAGCTTATAAATTGCTTTTAGTTCAGGAACTTCAGCTAATTGTGAGCGTACTGAAGGGTCTCCCACAACCACCAATGTCATCTTCTCCAGCGGCAGATACTTAGCCGCTAATGCGGAAATTTGCTCTGGAGTCAGGGCATTAACGCTTTGCAGATAGGTTTCCAGGCGTGACAACGGCAGACCGTGGCTCTTTAAGTTCCAGAGCTGATTGATAATGGCAGTACGCGAGGAGTTTTGCAGCACATAGATGCCTGACATGTAGTTCTTGAAACCATCCAGCTCCGCTGTGGGCGGCGCCTCGGTTTGTAGGTGTTTAATTTCCTTGATGATTTCAGCAATGGCCGGGCCGGTGGATTCCGCCGTCACATCGGCGGCTTCATACCAAATGGCAGCGCCAACCCTGGGTGACACACTGCTGCCTGGTGAGTAAGTATAGCCTTTATCCTCGCGAATATTGCTGGTAATACGGCTACTAAAGGCACCGCCAAGCAAAGTATTCATAGCGGCCAGACCTATGTAGTCAGGATGTGAAGGGTCGACCACAGGTAAGCCGATGCGAATAGTTGACTGTGGCGCTTGCGGGCGGTCAATAAATACCAGGCTGGGGTCAGCTTGCATCACTGGCTTGTCCAGGGTTCTGGTTTGTCCTGCACGCATTGCAGCAAATGCCTGACGGATAGCCTGTTCAGCCTGCCCTTCGTCAAATTGCCCGGATACATACAAGTGGCTGCGTTTGGCGACCAGATTGGTATCGATATAAGCGTTAACATCCTCAAGTGTCAGCGCTTGTACTTTGGCTTCATCAGCAAAAACCTTAGCGTAAGGGTGCTGTCCGTAAACCACTTGGTAGAAGGCTTCGGTTGCCTGGCTCTGCGCCTGAGATTTGCTGACCTTCAGGTCACGAACAAAGTTAGTCACGGCGCGTTCCAGGTCCCCTTGAGCAAACTTGGGATGCATAGCCAAGTCAGCCAGTAAGCGTGCCGCATCCGGAGCAAATTCACTCAGCACGTCCATTTGCAGGAAACTGCTGTTAGGCCCGACAGAGGTGTTAACCTGTCCGCCCATTTCTGCGGCGGCTTCGGCAATTTGCTTACCGCTAAGGGTTTGCGTACCTTCGGTTAGCAACTGATAGCTAATATCGGAGACCGCATCCTTACCATTATCATCAACGTTACCCGTATCGGTGACCAGACGTAGCGTAACCTTCGGGGTTTTCCCGTAGTGAATAAAAGTCACGGTCAGGCCGTTATCCAACTGAATGTCGCGGGTTTGAGTCAGTTTGAAATCTTTGGCTTGGCCGCCACTTGGAGGGGCTTCCTTGGCGGCAGCCGGACCACTTAACAGAAGAGCGCACAGGGCGATAGCAATGTGTTTCATGGTTATTCTCCTTGTGGCTTCTGCGACGGGTCTTCACCCGGTGTCAGGGTAAGAATGGTGCGGTTGCCTGGACGCAGATATTCCTTAACTGTGGCTTTAATCAGCTCTGGGGTCACAGCCTTGAAGTTGGCTTCCAGGTCGTTGATGCGGGCCGGATTGTCGTCAAACAAGGCAAAGCTGGCGAGCAAATCCAATTTGCCGAAACCATAAAAACCATCGATGTTGTCAAACAAGTCTGAACGCAGTTTGACCAGCGCGCGTTGCACATCTTTCTCGTCAATCGGCTGCTCGGCCAGCCTGGCGATAACGGCATCCACCGCGGCCAGTAATTCTTTCTCGCTGTGCTGTTCATCGTGAGTAAACGAACTCATCCATAACATGGGGCCGTTGTAATTAAACATGTTGCCGAGCAGGTAATTGATGCCACCGCCCACATCGCCGGTCATTTGCTTGTCTTTGACTAACTCCTGATGCAACAGGCTGTCATCACCTTGTACCAGCAACTGATCTATGATGCCCATAGCGTAATACTCAGGGGTATTGCGCGGCGGCATTTTGTAGGCAAATGCGAAAGCCGGCTTAGGTGCCAGGCGATCAAACTTGTTAAAGCGTTTCTCCTGTTCCTGACGCAACTCGGTCAGGTCTGGCTGGGCGGCTAATTCGGATGCCGGCAGATTACCAAAGTACTTGGTTATCATGGCCAGTGTTTCTTCCACATTAACGTCGCCAACTACCACTACAACGGCATTGTTGGGGGCGTAATACATATCGAAGAAAGCCTGCACGTCTTCCAGGGTGGCGGCGTCAAGATCGGCCAGGTCGCCGTAGAAGTTGTGAGCGTTATACCAGTTATTAAAGGCATACTGGGGCATATCCAGCCAGGGGAAGCCACCATAGGGCTGGTTAAGCACGTTAACTTTCACCTCATTCTTGACCACCCCTTGCTGGTTGGTCAGGTTCTCCTGTGTGATGGCCAGGCCTTTCATACGATCGGCTTCCGCCCAAAGCATGGTTTCCAGCTTATGGGCTGGCACGATCTCAAAGTAGTTGGTGTAGTCAAAACGGGTGGAGCCATTCAGCACACCACCGTTGTTTTGCACCAGACTGATAAACTCCATCTTGCCGAGGTTTTCAGAGCCTTGAAACATCATGTGTTCAAACAGGTGAGCAAAACCGGTTCTGTCTTTGGGTTCTATACGAAAACCGATGTTGTAGTAAACACCGACGGTGGCAATGGGGGCAGTATCATCGGGTGAGATAACCACTTTAAGGCCATTATCCAATTTGCTGTAGTGGACCGGCACGTTGAAACTGACTGGACTTGATGCTTCCGGGGCCTGTTTGGCCAGCTTATCAGCCAGTGCCTCGGTGCCCGTATCGGCGGGCTTGGGGCTGCAGCCGAGCATCGTCAATGCCGCAGCCAGTGCGACGACTTTGTATGACATGTTATTTCCCTTGCTTTAGTTGTTGTTGTCACACCGGTGTGGCTGGTGCCCTCCCACTATAACCAGCCATAGAAGGCCTAGCAATTGGCGAGGTAGTTAACAGGGGGGAGGGCAGTGAAAAAATTGTAAAAAAATTTTTTCTTTAAGAATCAAAGCTTATTACTGTCCAACTTGCAGGGGAGGGTGACGGTAGCAATCAAGCCACCTTGAGCATGATTGACCAGACTAATGCTGCCCAGATGCATATCTACAATACGTTTGATAATGGCCAGGCCTAACCCTGAGCCCAGGCTGCCTCGGGCTTTATCGCCCTGGGTGAAAGGTTGGAACAAGTTCTCTATTTGATCCTCAGGGATACCCGGGCCATGGTCGCGAACACTGAAACTCACTAATTTACGCTTTTTGTCGTAGCTGGAGGTGATTTCTATGTGTGGGCTGCCATATCGAAAGGCGTTTTCTATAAGGTTATCCATCACCCGTTTTATTGCCACTTTGCGCAGCTTCATGTCCGGTAACTCTGCCAGGCTCAGTGTTATGTGATGATTTTCTTCAATGTTCCGAACGCGCACCACATCATCAATCAAACTGTTAAGGTTTACTTTTTCCAGCTTTTCCTGCCGGTCTTGTCGTACGTAGTTAATAAACTGGTCAATGATATCGTTCATGTCCTCAATATCATGATTAATGCCGTCACGGATCCACTCTTGGTCGTCGGGTAACATTTCAGTGGCCAGTCTGATGCGGGTCAGTGGGGTACGAAGATCGTGGGATATACCCGCAGTAAGTAAAGCACGGTCATCTTCCAGTTGCTTGATACCCCGTGACATCTGGTTAAATGCCCGGGTTACCGCCATGATTTCGCTTGAACCCTCTTCTTTCAGCGGTGGCGGAAAATTACCTCTGGCCACGGCCATAGCCGCTTGTTGCAATGCTTGCAGTGGCTTATTCAAACGTCGCACAAAAAGCCATCCACCGGCCACGCTCAACACGCCTATCACCATCAGATAAATAGTCAGCGGGGAGATATCCGTTTCACCCAGCCCCTGCATGGGAATAGTTATCCATAAGTTGCGATCCTGCGGGGGATTTATCCAAAACAGGTAGGGAGCCCCCGGAGTAATACGTACATCGGCACTGCCTCCCAGTCGTTCCGACATTTGCTGCGATAAAGACAAATAATGCCTGGCTTGTTCTAAGCCTTGTTGGCGTGCCTCGGCTTCGCTCAGTATTTGAATGCCGGTGGCGGCAAAAAACTCTTCATGCAGGTTAGGATCCTGGTGATTCAGCCCCTCCAGAAAGATCACATTCACCTGATTGGCCAGCAAATGGTTGATTTGCTGGTAGGTCGGACGAATAAAGTAATAAGTGACCGACAGGTAGGATACCACCTGGTTTATAAGCAGCAGCATACCAATCAGTAGGACAGTCTGACCGAAGGCGCTTTTGGGCAGCAGACGCATGATTAAGGTACTAGATTAATTATTCTTCTTCTCACCGTCTGGTACGAACACATAACCTAACCCCCATACTGTTTGAATATAACGGGGATTGGCCGGGTCTTCTTCCAGCATACGACGCAGTCGTGAAACTTGCACATCAATGCTGCGTTCAAGAGCACTGTAGTCACGTCCACGCGCGAGGTTCATGAGTTTATCCCGCGACAGCGGCGTTCTGGGATGACTTACCAGCGATTTCAGCACGGCAAATTCACCACTGGTGAGAGTCATAGGCTGATCGCCAGATTTCATTTCCCGGGTGGCCAAATTCAAGCTGTATTTGCCAAATGTGACTATCTGTTCTTCTTGAGATGGTGCGCCTGGGGCTTCCGTGGTGCGGCGTCGCAGCACGGCTTTGATGCGCGCCAACAGTTCCCTGGGATTGAAAGGTTTGGGCAGGTAGTCGTCGGCTCCCATTTCCAAGCCGATAATACGATCAACTTCATCGCCTTTAGCGGTCAGCATAATAATGGGAATTTCATTTTCTTTCTGGCGCAAGCGTCGGCAAATCGATAAGCCGTCTTCACCAGGTAGCATCAGGTCCAACACCATCAGATGAAAGTTTTCCCGCTCTAATAAGCGGTCCATTTGTTCAGCATTGGCTGCGGTTCTGACCTGGTAACCTTGTTCTACCAGATAGCGCTCCAGCAGGCTGCGCAATCGCATATCATCATCTACTACCAGAACTTTCGGTGTTTCCTGTCCCATTTCTCTTTACCTAAGCAAGTCGGTCTGGTCAGCACATAGCACAAAGCTAACTGGGCCAACCTGACGTAATAACTGTCACTATAAGGTAAAGCATAAATAAATTAAAAGCTTGCATGCACAACAGGGACAGTTGTTACAAAGTTTGTGCTCGCAATCAGGCTGGCGCCTGATGATGGCTTTAGGCAGAATAGTGACATAGCAACAGAGATCGCCGCCAAGGCGGCGGTCAGATTTGGAGTAAAACATGCAAGCATCGGTTAAATGGCTGGACGGCTATCGTTTTGTTGGTACCTCTGACAGCGGTCACGCAGTGGTAATGGATGGTGACAAGCAAAGCGCCGCCAGCCCCATGGAAATGGTAATGATGGCGGCGGGTAGCTGTGCCTCCGTTGACGTGGTTAGCATTCTTAAAAAGGCCAAGCAGAAAGTCAGTGGTGTAGAGGTAAAGCTTAGCGGCGAGCGTGCTGACGCTGTGCCTGCGGTATTCACCAAATTGCATCTGCATTTTGTGGTTAGCGGCCAGGGCGTGAGTGAGAAGCATGTGGAGCGTGCGGTGAATTTGTCCGCCGAAAAATACTGCTCAGTGTCTATTATGCTGGGTAAGTCTGTTGAAGTGGGTCACAGCTTCGAAGTGGTAGAAGCAGAGTTCTGAGGAAGTCGGGCAGATGCAAAGACCTCGCATCTGCCTGTCTGATTTACTTTTCTGCCACCCAGTCCATCTGGAAACTGGCCCGGCGTTTTTTATCCATTAGCTCTTCAATCAGCGGGGATAGGATCAATTCCATGGCCAGGCCCATCTTGCCGCCGGGCACCACGATAGTATTGATTCTTGACATAAAGGCGCCGTCAATCATCTGCAGCAGGTAGGGATAATTGACGTTTCTCATCTCGCGACGGAACCGCACCACGACATAACTTTCATCATGGGATGGAATTTCTCTGGCGCTGAATGGGTTGGATGTATCCACTGTGGGAACGCGCTGAAAATTCACGTGGGTACGTGAAAACTGTGGGGTAATGTACTGAAAGTAGTCGTCCATACTACGCACAATGCTGCTCATAACCGCTTCGCGGGAATGGCCTCGATCAGTAGTATCCCGTACTATTTTTTGAATCCACTCCAGATTCACTATGGGCACCATGCCTACCAATAAATCCACATGTTTGGCAGCATCGGCCTCATCGGTGACAACCCCACCATGCAGTCCTTCATAGAACAGCAAATCGGTACTCTTAGGTAAGTCCTGCCAGGGAGTGAAAGTCCCCGGCATCTGATTAAAAGGTACCGCATCGTCAAAGCTGTGCAGATAATGACGGTACTTACCGGCACCCGTTTCGCCATATTCTTTAAACAGGCTTTCCAACAGTACAAAATCGTTGGCGCGGGGGCCGAAATAACTGATATGTCGCCCCTGTTCTTGCGCTTTGCGAATCTCAACTTCCATTTCCGGGCGGGTAAAACGGTGAAAACTGTCACCTTCCACAAACGCCGCGTTCAATCCCAGGTTTCGGAATATATGACGTATGGCATTAGTGGTGGTGGTGGTGCCAGCGCCGGATGAACCCGTAATGGCAATAATAGGGTGCTTTGCAGACATGATTCTGTTGGTTTGGAAACCGAACGCTATTTATAAGCAAGCTGGCATAGAGGGTCAAGGAGTTCCATAGACATAAGGATATGTGCAGCCGAGTTTCTTTCTCTTGAAAATTCCCTGACCACCCCCAAATACGGACTAATCTCATAGCATCGTCCGAGGGGCGGCTACAAATTCTTAAGGAGTCCGAGTGACTACGATAGTTTCAGTAAGACGCAATAATCAGGTGGTTATCGCTGGTGACGGGCAGGTTTCGCTGGGTAATACCGTGATGAAGGGCAATGCGCGCAAGGTGCGTCGTCTTTATCACAATAAAGTGCTGGCCGGTTTTGCCGGTGGTACGGCTGATGCTTTTACCTTGTTTGAACGTTTCGAGTCCAAGCTGGAACTTCACCAGGGGCATCTGATGCGTGCTGCCGTGGAGCTGGCCAAAGACTGGCGTACCGACCGTATGCTGCGCAAACTTGAAGCCCTGTTGGCCGTCGCAGATGAAACCGCTTCGTTGATCATCACGGGTAATGGTGATGTCTTACAACCAGAGATGGACTTGATTGCTATCGGCTCAGGTGGCCCCTTTGCACAAGCTGCGGCAACGGCATTGCTACAGAATACCGAGCTGAGTGCCCGTGACATCGCTGAGAAAAGTCTGACCATTGCCGGTGATATTTGTGTATTTACTAACCACAATCACACCATTGAGCAATTGGACTACTAATTTACCGGCATAACGGCCTTGTGTGAACAAAGGTCTTTATACCTCCGCGCCTGTCGGCGTAAAGAATGTTTAGATTGAAAAAGGTTTATCCATGTCGGAAATGACCCCCAGAGAGATAGTCCACGAGCTGGACCGCCATATTATCGGCCAACAAGGCGCCAAACGCGCCGTGGCTATTGCCTTGCGTAATCGCTGGCGTCGTATGCAACTGAATGAAGAGCTACGCCATGAAGTGACACCCAAGAATATCCTGATGATAGGTCCAACCGGAGTGGGTAAGACCGAAATTGCCCGTCGTTTGGCAAAGCTTGCTAATGCGCCATTTATCAAAGTGGAAGCCACCAAGTTTACCGAGGTTGGCTATGTAGGTAAGGAAGTGGAAACCATTATCCGTGACCTGGCCGATATCGCGGTAAAGATGACCAAGGAACAGGAAATGTCCAAGGTTCGTTATCGCGCTGAAGAAGCTGCCGAAGAACGTATTCTGGATGCCTTGTTGCCGCGCCCCGAAAATGTCTGGGGTGAGCGAGAAGAAGGTCAGGATAAGGGTACGCGTCAGGCCTTCCGTAAGAAACTGCGTGAAGGGCAACTAGACGACAAAGAAATTGATATTGATGTTGCATTGCCGCAGATGGGCGTGGAAATCATGGCGCCGCCGGGAATGGAAGAAATGACCAATCAGCTGCAGAGCATGTTCCAGAACTTGTCTGGCACCCAGAAAAAGAAGAAAAAGCTTAAGGTTAAAGAAGCATTCAAGCTGCTGATTGAAGAAGAGGCTGCCCGCCTGGTGAATCAGGAGGATTTGAAAGAGAAGGCCTTATTTAATGTTGAGCAGCACGGCATAGTGTTTATCGACGAGATCGACAAGATTTGTAAGCGTGAGAATACCAGCGGTGCCGACGTGTCCCGCGAAGGTGTTCAGCGTGATTTGCTACCCTTAGTGGAAGGCTCAACGGTCAGCACTAAGCATGGCATGGTGAAAACCGACCATATTCTGTTTATTGCCTCTGGTGCATTTCAGATGGCTAAGCCTTCTGATTTGATCCCTGAGCTACAAGGGCGTTTGCCTATCCGTGTTGAGCTAAGTGCACTGACAGCCAATGACTTTATTCGCATCCTGACCGAGCCAAACGCCTCATTGACCGAGCAATATGTGGAGCTGATGCGAACCGAAGGCGTGGATGTTGAATTCACTCAGGATGGTATCGAGCGCATTGCCCAGGCTGCATGGCAAGTTAATGAGCGCACTGAAAACATAGGCGCAAGACGTTTGCATACCGTGATGGAAAAGCTGATGGAGGAGATTTCCTTCTCCGCCTCCGAAAAGCAGGGTGAGAAGCTGCTGATTGATGCGGACTACGTTAAAGGCCACCTGGATAGTTTGGTGGAAGACGAAGATCTCAGTCGTTTTATTCTCTGATAAATAGGGCCTGCGGGCCCTTTTTTATTGGTGCCGTAATGTGACTCGTAAGTCGACCTTACGCCATACCGCTACGATAAATAGTGCATGCAGGTTAATTAACAGGATTAGCCCCCACTCTATGGCGTTTTCCAGCCGTTTGTACTGTGCTCCCAACGCAGCATCTAGTGCCAGTGATATAAGGGCTAACACCAGTATCAGGGTGCTGAGCATAAGTAAATGGCGGCCTTGGACTTGGGTTGCGGCCTTTCTTTGCAGGCTGGCTGAAAGCAGTAACTGGCAGATAAACGTCAGGCCAAGGTAGCTGATAACGCCAATACGTCTCAAAAGGTAAGGTATGTTGCCGTCATGACCAAGGCTCAGTGTATAGATTACCAAGGCCAGGCTTGCCAGACTGCCGAGCCAGCCGATCAAAACGGATGCTTTAGTTGTCTGGTTGTTTAGCCACCACTGATTAATCCACCAGAATAAGGCAAGCAAGACCATGGCAGTCAGCATTCCACCTTTGAACACAAAATAGGCTAGGCCATGCCGGCCTGTGGCACTGATACTGTGACAATCCAGCCAATATGGATTGCACCATTCCAGCTTGTTTTCGCTGAAGCTTAGCAGTAGGCACAGATGTATGGTGAATAGTGGTAGTAGGGCTATCAGCAAACCCAATGGGTAAAGCCGGTGAGTCGCCGGTTTAGGCGCACACACGATTGCGACCAAGATCCTTGGCCTGATACAAACGATTGTCGGCTTCTACCAGCATACTGTGCCCCAAATCGCTGTCGAGTTTGTCGCTGATACCAAAGCTGATGGTGACTTGTAGGTCTTTGGCCAGCTTTTCCCATGGCCAGGCCTCAACTTTAGCACGCACACGGTCCACTAAGCCTTCGGCTTGATGTTTGTCGGTATGGGCCATAAGAATGACAAATTCTTCACCGCCGTAGCGCGCCAGAATATCAGCTTCGCGAATTTCTTCCTGCATCAGTGCCGCGACCTGCTTAAGCACGGCATCACCGATTTGATGGGAATATCTGTCATTAATCTGTTTGAAGTTGTCGATATCGCCAAGCGCCAGGGCCAGGGTGTCCTGGTAGCGGATGGCTTGGTGATGGAGCATGCGAAACTGCTGATTGAAGTAGCGACGGTTATGCAGACCCGTCAGTTCATCGCGTAGGGACAACTCTTGTAAGGCTTCCGCCTGTGCCTTGATCGTTTCATTGGATGCTTTGAGCTCAGCGTAAGTATTGCTTAGCTCCTGGGCCATACGATTAAACTCTCTGGCCAGTAACGCTACTTCATCTTTTCCAGCCACTTGCACCCGCTGGTTGAGGTTACCTTTACTCATTTCTATGGCTGCGCGTGTCAATGCGCGCATATGCTTTACCAATTGGCTACCCATAGTCAGACTGAGTAACAAGGTGACAGCTAAGCCTGCCGCCGCACCAATCAGCATACTGCGGCTTTGAATCATCAGATAAGATTTATCTTGCTCGGTGAGGGGCAATTCTCCACCGCTCAACGCATAGCCAACCAATTCTCCGCCAGACCACAAGGGCGTAGCTTGCTGCAATTGTTCAGTAGTGAGCTGCTGGCCTAACTCATATTCAAAAAAAGGTAGAAAGATGTAGCCTTGCTGATCCGCTAACACAAAGCGAAAGTTATCTGCCAGAGAGCTAGCTGGTGGGTTTGGATGCGGCGGACGTCTTCCTGGCGGCGGTAAATTACGTGCTGGACGACTGCTCAGATACTGATTAATCAGCAAAGCAGACTGTAGGCCTCCCCATTCACCATGTTCCTGACGAAATTCTTCAATGGCGAGCACAAAACGTTTGAAATGTACGTCCTTTGCTTCGCTGATAAAGCGTTGTTCCAGTAACCAGGGAGTAATAAGGGCCATAACACTAATAGCGGCCAAACTGGTGATCAGCATGGATAACGTTAACTTAGTGCGTAATGAATTCAGCAATGGCTTCTCCTGAAAATCCTTGTCCTAGCGATGTTTATCCCTTGGGTTTACACCCCATCGCCCCTGGCTATGGCTGCTAGCTGGCATGATAGAACAATTTTCTGGCAAATACAGCGCAAAGGTCTCACCGCCCGTTTAATTCATCTTGTAAATGCATTTTTTTTTGGAAACTTTTGCCAATCGTGCTATATCGCAGCACAATTTAAGCAAGCACAAAGCCTTTGGCTTAAATCCAGGATAAATACATGATTACACTAGGCTGGAGGGAGTGGGGCGGTTTACCCCAACTGGGCATCGAACAAATTAAAATGAAAGTTGACAGTGGCGCTAAAACGTCTTGTCTGCATGCCTTTGCGTTAACGCCTTTTGAGCGGGACGGTGAGACGTGGATTCGCATTCATTTGCATCCCGTTCAGGACAATAACGACATTGAGCATGTCTGTGAAGCCAAGTTGATAGACAGGCGTAGGGTGCGTGATTCCGGTGGCCATGAAGAAGAACGCTTCGTGGTGGAAACTGAGTTGGAAATGGCAGGGCAGCGATTCCCTATAGAACTGACGCTGACCAACCGTGACTCCATGCGTTTTCGTATGCTACTGGGGCGGCAAGCCATGTGTTCACGCTTCGTTGTTGATCCCCAGGCTTCTTATTTGCTCGGCCAGCCACAAAGCTGAAGATCATCACAGGGAACATCATCTCATTCATTTGAAAAAGGAACTCGTGGCTGCCACACTGATGCCTTTGTCGGGCTAGGCGCCTGTTTCTGGTGATTGGGATTTCAACAGCATTTAAGGTCCGGGCCTGTGACCATGCGCAGGTACGGGTCATATTCACTTTTACAAGGTTTCGTACCATGAGAATCGCCGTTCTTTCGCGTAACAACAGTCTGTATTCCACCAGGCGCCTAAAAGAAGCCGGTGAAGCAAGGGGGCACGAGGTGCACGTTATCGACCCCCTGAAATGCTACATGAACATCAATATGCAAAGTTCCTCAGTGCATATCAAAGGCAAGGAGCTGCCAGAATTTGATGCCATCATTCCACGCATTGGCGCTTCCATCACTTTCTATGGAACGGCGGTGTTACGGCAGTTTGAAATGATGGGTGTATACCCTGTCAACGAATCAGTTGCTATCAGCCGCAGCCGTGACAAGCTGCGCTCTTTGCAATTGCTTTCGCGCAAAGGTATTGGCCTGCCTATAACCGGTTTTGCTAACCAGGCCAGTAATATCCCTGACCTGATTGAAATGGTGGGCGGTGCACCGCTGGTAATCAAGTTGCTCGAAGGTACACAAGGTATAGGTGTGGTGCTGGCGGAGACTCGTAAGGCAGCCGAAAGTGTTATCGAAGCCTTTATGGGCCTCAAAGCCGACATAATGGTGCAGGAATACATCAAAGAAGCGGGCGGTGCCGACATTCGTTGCTTTGTGATTGGCGATAAAGTCATTGCTGCAATGAAGCGTCAGGCTAAGCCGGGTGAGTTTCGCTCCAATCTGCACCGGGGTGGAAGTGCTTCTATAATTCGTCTGACTCCAGAGGAGCGCAGTACTGCGGTTCGTGCCGCCAGAACTATGGGCTTGAATGTGGCCGGTGTGGACATTCTGCGCTCCAATCATGGCCCTGTGGTGATGGAAGTGAACTCTTCCCCCGGTTTGGAAGGGATAGAAACCGCCACGGGTAAGAATGTCGCTGACAAAATTATCGAGTTTATTGAAAAGAACGCCAAAGCGCATGCCACTCGTACCCGGGGTAAGGGCTAATGGCCAGACAGGCGGCATTTGAGCTGGCTGAGCAACGCATTCCCGCTGGCACACAGCGGGCGATTAAGTTACCGGCTGCCCGTTTATATAACGATACCCCCATGGATCTGCATGTGGAAGTGTTACATGGGCTTAAACCCGGACCAACGCTTTTGGTCTGTGCAGCTATTCATGGGGATGAGTTGAACGGCATAGACATATGCCGCCGTCTGATTAAGAAAGTTAACCCCAAGCGTCTCAATGGTACCCTGATGGTGGTGCCCATAGTGAATGTCTTCGGCTTTATCCAGCAAACTCGCTATTTGCCGGATAGACGCGATCTCAACCGCTGTTTTCCCGGTTCCCAGCGTGGTGCGCTGGGTAGCAGGCTGGCGCATTTGTTTTATAGTCAATTATTGCAGCGTGCCACCCATCTGATTGATTTACACACCGGGGCAATCCACCGAAGCAATTTGCCCCAAGTGCGCACCGACATTCAGGATCCCATTGCCCTGCAAATGGCAGAGGAGTTTCACGCACCGCTGATTCTGCATGCCAGAGAAAGAGATGGATCGTTGCGCTCTTGTGCCTCTGAACTCGGGGTTCATTCTATTTTGTATGAGGCTGGAGAAGCGCTGCGCTTCGATGAGGCATCCATCCGAACCGGGTTGAATGGCATTCTTAATGTGATGAAGTATTTGGGCATGTCGACCCGTCGCGGCAGCCGTAAGAAGTTTGAACCCATGGTAGGCAACAGCAGCCAATGGGTGCGCAACGAGATGGATGGCCTGATTATTACTAAGGTGCGATTAGGCGAGCTGGTTAGCAAGAACCAGGTATTGGCCTATTCCACCAGCCCTTATGGTGAGGCTGAAGTTGCGATACGTTCCCCCCATGACGGTGTGATTATTGGTATGTCTAATATCCCTATTGCCAATGAAGGGGAGGCCTTATTCCATGTTGCCAAGTTTGATCCTGACCTGATTGACCAGGCCGGCGAAATAGTTGATGCCTTTATCGAAGATTTTGAGCCTCGGGTGTTGTAAGCAGTCAGGTCAATTTTCTCGCCAGTTTAGCAGCAGGTTCAGCTTGATAACTATTTAAGCGCTGCTGCAACCGTTCTGGAAAACTGACCTGTTGCCAAAGCTGCGCGCAAATTGAGTGGGTGTCGTGCCATTTTCCTGCCAGCAACCAGTCGACCAGTAATTGCGGATCGCTCGGAAAAGCAATTGGCTCGGCAGGCGGTAATTCCAACCAAGTTTCCACCTCTTCGACATCCAGACTGGACATACTTTGGCATAAGCCCAATTGTTCCAGGGTCAGTATGTTTGATAGTTGTTCAAATTGACCGTGCAGTGGTTTGAGAAGCAACTTTTTGCCCAGTTTCAGGCACTCGCTGGATAATTCAAAACCACCATTGGCAATGACGCCGCTTGCTACACGTAAGGCTTGGTGAAAGTCCTGTTTGCTGGTGCGTCGCCATTTGATATGGCCCTGCTCATTGTCTTCGTTAAGATCAGGGTGGAAGCAGACAAAATTCACCTCGCTTAGAGGATCGAGAAATTGCGCGATGTCCTGCAAAGATTCAAACGGCAGATACACCAATACATGCTCCGCCCCTGAGTCAGGTATATATTCGTCTTCAATAAAGGGCGGCATGATGGCATGGCCGAAATGGTGCCAATGTACGCCCAACTGCACATCAGAGGGGGCGAAGTATTTGAGTACCTGACGATTCATCCAATTATCACCCTGTGTGGGTATAGGATAACGAAAGGCATCTTGGTGGCTGATGGAAATACAGGGTACTTTCTGACGTCGCGCTGCCCAGGCGCTGATAGGTTCAAAATCGTTGATTACCAGGTCGTAACCGTTGAGATCCAGCGACATCACATCCCGAACAAAGCGAACCGGGCGGAAGGCTTTGATGGTTTGCCAAATATCAACCGCGCCCTGCTGATGGACAAAGGTAAAACCCTGGCGGGTTTGATATTGTCCAAACACCTGCATATCAAAATAGCGGTCCTGTTCCCGTCCGGAAAACAAGTAATCAACCTGGACATCATCTCGTTGGCCAAAGGCTTTCGCCATCACTCGGGCTCGGGTGGTGTGTCCGTTACCTGTGCCTTGCACACCGTAGAGTATTTTCATATTGGCTTCCTTTTTCCTGACGGCAGTAAGCCAAGGAACAAATTGTACTTGTGCATTAGTTTCTCAGGCAGGCTAATTGGCAAAACAGCGTGAATCAATTCTAGGCTAGCAAAGACAAGCTAAACACGGAAATGGTCATGCCCAGGCAAATACCGGCGAGGATGTCACTGGGATAATGAACTCCCAACAATACCCGAGACAAACCGATAGTGCTGGCCCAGGCATACACTGGCAATGCAAAGAGCGGGTAATAGTGAGCCACTAGCGACGCCATTAAAAAGGCGGCGGCAGTATGACCGGATGGCAAACTAAACTTATCCGAAGGGGAAATGTGAGCGTTGAAGTTGCGCAGCAAATCGCAAGGCCGGGTGCGTTTGAACAGCTTCTTCAATACCACGTAAATGGGTAATTCAAGTGCATAAGCAAGCAACGCCGAATACAGAAACAAATCACCATGAGTAGGTTCGAAGAACCACAGTACTAAACCCAGCGTCAGGTACAAGTGTCCGTCACCAGTACGGGATATCCAGCGAATCGGCGCACAGTTTCTGCCGGCCGTTTTATTGAACAGCCAGTAGAATAGTTGGGTGTCAGCGCGGGCAAATAAGTTCATAACCATAAACCTTGCTCATTTGCCAGCCAATCCTAAGAACCATATGTGAATAAAAGGTGACATTTGCAAGAAGACTTGATGACATAAGCCAAAGCTGGCCATTTTAGCCTTTCCAGCCCTTCCTGTTCCATCCCGCCGCTTTCGGATGGACAGCCCCGAAACAGTCTTAGTATACTGGGCTGCAACCCACTCAATGCAGATGGAACCCTCATGGAATACAACACTTCTGAGCTATGTGACCTGTTCGCCGATAATGTCGACGTCGTAGAGCCCATGTTCGTTAATTACGGTGGTCGCCGTTCATATGGCGGAGCCATTACCACTATCAAGTGTTTCGAGGACAAAGGGCTGATTGAAAAAGTCCTGCAGCAGCCTGGCAAAGGTAAAGTGCTGCTGGTGGATGGCGGTGGCTCGCTGCGTCGTGCGCTAATTGATGCCAATACCGCTCAGCTGGCCCTGGAAAACGAATGGGAAGGCATCGTTTGTTACGGCAGTGTGCGTGATGTCGACACTCTGGAAGATCTGGATATCGGTGTGCATGCATTGGCATCTATGCCGGTTTCAGCCGATTATGAGCAAATCGGTGAAGTGGATATCGCAGTTAATTTTGGCGGTGTGACCTTTTTGCCAGAAGATCATCTGTATGCCGATAGCACCGGCATCATCCTCTCTCCTGAGCCACTGGACATAGAATAATTCGACCATGTCTGTTCGCTATCTGGGTGCTGAGGGTATTGCTCAACTAACTCATGCCAGACCGGGAGAAACTAAGCTTGGTCAGGTGGTTCGTAGCATGGAAGACTTGGCTTATTATGACCAGGCTAAAGCCGCTGGGTGCCGATTTGCCCTGATTGGTGTACCTGAGCAAATCGGGCCAATGGCCAATTGCGGTAAAGGCGGAGCCCATCAAGGCTGGCAGGCATTTTTGTCCATTTTTTTAAACCTGCAGGCCAATACTTATCTGCCTGGCGATGATATTTTGCTGGTGGGTGAGTTGGATTGTTGCGATTTACCCGTAAGCGAGGATATCGCCACATTAAGAGCCCAGTGCGAGGAAGCGGACAAACGCCTGGTTGCTGCGCTCAAGCCGATTTTTGCTGCAGGTCTGGTACCTATTTTGATAGGCGGCGGACACAACAATGCTTACGGTTTGATTCGTGCCTGCAGTGAAACGCGCGGTGAGCCGCTGGCGGCAGCCAATCTAGATCCTCATAGTGATTTTCGCCGCATGGAAGGGCGACACAGTGGCAATCCTTTTCGCTATGCCCATCACCAAGGCTATTTATCCCATTACGCGGTATTAGGATTGCATGAGCAGAAGAACTCCCGCGACGCTCTGGATGCACTGGAAGCTTTAGGATTCCCCTGGTTCAGTATTCAGCAGTTAAAGTGGCGTCGGGAACTTAGCATTGAACAGGCTCTGTCGCAGGTCAGCGATTATCTACAAACCTCAAGGCGACCTGTTGGACTGGAGCTGGATCTGGATGCGGTTAGCGAGCTTCCCACCAGTGCGGTCACCTTTGCCGGTATGTCTTTGGACGATGCGTTGTATTACGTGCATCGTCTGGCGTTATTACCGCGCTTGCAGTATCTGCATCTGGCGGAAGGCGCGCCGCAACGCCATCCTGCCGGTCTGGAAGCGGGAAATCGCGTGGTAGGTCAAGCCTTGAGTGAATTGGTTTGTACCTTTATCAAAGCCCGCTACCGCGCCTGATTTTTCTCTTCAGCGGTTAGGCTGGCCGCCGTACCTTAAAAAATGCTGCATAGAGTACCGGCACCACGCCTAGTGTAAGAATGGTGCCGATACCCAACCCAAAGGCAATTACACTGGCCATGCCGTGAAACAGCGGATCCTTGCCAATAATCAGCGGCAACAACCCCATAATGGTGGTAATAGTGGTCATGGCGATGGGACGCAGGCGGGTCAAGCTGGCATCCACTATGGATTGGTAATCAGATTTACCTTCGGCCTTTTCAATATCAATCCGGTCGATCAATACAATCGCATTGTTGATTACTATACCTGCCAGACTATACAGACCCAATGTGACCATAAAGCCAAAGGGTGCGCCAGTGACAAACAAACCCAGCACAGCGCCGATAAAGGCCAGAGGAATGGTTAATACAATCACCAACGAGCGGCGGAACGAATTAAACTGCATCACCAGCAGAATCAGGATCAACCCCAGCACCATGGGCATATTGGCTTTCAAGGCCTTTTGCGCATCGGCCGACTCGGTAATGACGCCGTCATACTCAATATGGTGGTTAATGGGCAGATCGTCTGCCAGTGCCTGTAATTGCGGGTCAACAATACGTTTTAGGTCTTCCGCGGCCATGTGAATATTACGGGCTTCGATGCTCACCGTACGGAACATATCTTCCCGATGAATAATAGAATACTGATTGACCGGGGCGAAGTCGGCCACCTGAAATAGCGGTACGGCCAGGCCGGTTTTTTCCGAATACACGTTCAGGGTACGCAGTCTGTCCAGATTGCTACGTTCGGCATCAGCGGCCCGCAGCATAACCGGGATAATATCGTCACCTTCGCGAAACTCTGTGACGACGGCGCCGGAAAAATAGCCTTGCAATGCCGTGGCGATATCGCTTGAGGTCAGACCGGCGCGCCTCGCCCGGTGCTGGTCAACCTGCACTTCAATCTTAATAATACGGTTTTCCCAGTTGCTGCGAACGTCAATGGTATTGGGGATGTCGCTGAGCAAGGCCATAATTTGTTCGGCCTTGGCATAAATGATGTTTTCATCAGGCCCTTTTACCTGAATCTTTATAATGCTGGAGTCTGACGGGCCGAGGAACATTTTTTTGACCCGGGCAGATACATTCGGAAAGGCCATCTCCAAGGCTTTGTCCATTTCTAGTGTGAAGCTCGACAGATCTACACCCTCATTTACATTGAGCACGATAAAGCCTTTGTTTTCTGCCGGATCTTCAGGGTTGAGGGACAACACAAAGCGGGGACCACTAAAACCCACATAACCAGAATAACTGTCTATAACAGATTGATATTGCTCTTGTTCCAGCCAGGTAAAGATCTCCCGCATCTGCCGGTCGGTTTCCCGTGAGGAGGTGCCCTTAGGTAAATCAATGTTGACCAGAATCTGGGTGCGGTCTGAATCAGGGAAAAATTGCTTTGGCACCAATTTCATACTGACAATCGCCAGAATTAACAGGGCAAACATACTGGCCATAAACACCAGTTTGTGTGCCATCACCCAATGCAGAAAGCACTCATAACGGAGCATCCATTTACTCTTTTCTACTACCGTACGATTTTGTGTCACATTGACAAAAAAGTAGCACAGGGTCGGAGTCACACAGAGGGCCAGTATCCAACTGCTGAGCAAGGTAACCAGAATGACCAGCGAGATAGAGCGGGTGTATTCGCCGGCGACGTGATCGGCCAGCATCAGCGGCAGGAAGAAAAAAACTGTAGTGGCTGACGAGCTAAGTAGCGGCAGGGCTAATTCCTTACCGCCCTTGCACATTGCCGCAAAACGTTCCTCACCCTCTTCCAGGCGGCGTTTGAAGTCTTCGGCGATAACTATGCCGTTATCTACTAGCAAGCCTAAAGCGATGATCAGGGTGGCCAGGCTCATTCTTTCCAGTTTAATCCCGGAAAATTGCATTACCGACAGCGTAATCAGCATTACAAAGGGCACAATAGTGCCAACAATCAGACCCGTGCGAACACCCAGGAATAACACTACCACCATCAGTACAATGGCTAACGTCTGTAGCACGTTGACCGACACACCATGCACGGTCTTTTCCACCTGTTCAGCCTGATAAGTGGCAATATCCAGTTTATAGCCAATCGGCAGGTTGGCCTCCAGGGCATGAATACGCTCCAGCATGCGCGGCGCGTAGTCGAGAATGTTGTAGCCAGGCAGCATGGAAATGGCAAAGAAAATGGCCGGTGTACCGTTAAAGTAAGCCAGTTTATCCGGTGGGTCGATGAAGCCACGCTGGAGTTCCACAATGTCGGTCAGGGCAATGTAGTCCTCGGTGCCTGGAATGCTCATATGGGTATTGGCAATATCCTCCAACGAACTGAAGTTACCCGAAGGTTCGATCACAAAGCTGCTACGACCGGTATCCACCTGGCCACCGGGGCTGATTATGTTTTGATTTTGCAGCTCGGCAATTAAGGCGCGCGGGGAGATGCCCAACTGCGAGAGCCTGGCATTGGAGACCTGTAGGTAAACCCGCTCTTCCTGATGTCCAAGAATCTCCACCTTTTTGGTGCCTTCTTCGCCGTACAAGGTGTCACGGATATGTTTGGCGGCATCGTACATTTCGCCCATACCAAAGCCGTCGGCAGTCAGTGCAAGGGTAATAACCGACACGTCACCGAATTCATCATTGATGTGTGAAGGGTAGGTACCATCTGGCAGGTGGCGCTGCGCTTGCTGCACTTTGTTACGCAAATCCTGCCAGATATTGTCCAGATTGAAGTACCTGTCGTAAATCTTTACGTGAATAATCGACAGACCGGTGGATGACGACGAGCTGAGCTTTTTTACCTCCGGAATTTTGCGGATCTCTTCCTCAAGTCGTTTGGTGATCAACTGTTCAACCCGTTCCGGTGCCATGCCCGGATACGCCGTGCTGACAATGGCTTCCCGAATAGTGATGGTCGGGTCTTCCTGTGCTGGCAGGGTAAAGTAGGCCATCAGGCCGTTTATCAGCAGCAGCGCCAGCACCATCATCACGGATTTGCGATAGGTAAAGGAAACAGACGTCAGGTTCATACCACAAGCCTCAGTTGAACTGACGAATTTGCTTGTCCAGCAGGCTAACCTGCTGACCATCGCGCAAGAAAGCTACCCCGGCGGTGGCAACGATTTCACCTTCCTTAACCCCCTTGGAAATATATACCTCGTTATTGATGATATTCTCCGTTTGCACGACGCGCTTGAAGACTTTTTGTTGGGTAGGGTCATACACAAACAGATAAACTTGTTTTCCGGTGTCAGCCGCAATGGCCGACACCGGCACCCTAAGGCTAGGGCCGGTGAATCCGCTGCGGCCGCTGCCAAGAAAGGTAATATCTACCTCAGCAGTCATACCGGCACGTAGTCGGCTATCGTGTTCATTGAGCAGAATAACAGTGGGGAAGGCGTTGGCGGCTTCGGCTCTGGTGCCTATTTCACTGACCTTGCCGGATAAGATCAGGCCGGGTAATACCGGAAAACGTACTGGTAGCGACATACCATTGTGCAGTTCCTGAATGATGGTTTCAGGTACCATCAGTCTGACCTCCAAACCGTGTTCGCCTTCAATTTCAAACACGGTCTGTCCGGCACTGATCTGTTGAGAGGGTTCAATTAGACGTTTGGTAATTATGCCGTCGTAGGGGGCAAGCAACACACTGTCGTGGAGGTTTTTCCGGGCGATATCCAACTGGGCCTGGGCAACACCCACGGCACTGCGGCTGGACTCAAAGGCAGCCTTGGCATTATCAAACCCCGACTTGGATACTACTCCTTGCTCCACCAGCTCGGCGTAACGTTTATATTCGTTTTCCGCTTCGGTCAGATTCGCGCTGGCCTGCTCGAGGGTGGCCTGTGCCGATTGACGGCTGAGGTTAAAACTGCGCTGATTCAGTCTGGCCAGTTCCTGGCCTTGTTTAACGCTTTCGCCCAGATTGACCTGCACTGCTTCTATCTTGCCGCTTACTTCAAAACTCAGACTGGCAGCTTCTACGGGTGCCATAGTGCCGGACAATCTGCGCACTTGCTTAAGGGGAGAGGCGGATACCTCGGTCCAGGCAATAGGACGAATTAAGCGGTGCTCGCTTTTGTCATTGTCTTTACAAGCGAACAGGGTCAACAGGGGCAACAGTAAAACAAAAAATCGCAGCATAGCGGCATCCTATAGTCCAATGCGTGCAAATGATAAAGAATCTTAATCAAATCTAAATGAATTTCGGGTCAGTAAGGAATTTAGTCTTATTTTGCTCACCTAGCCAAGGAAAAAGGAGGTAGAGCGACTCAGGAGACAAAGCCGAGGAGTAGTTATCTGCCCATCCATCCCTGGACATTGCCGACGAATATGCCCTACAACGTCGGCATACCGTTCTTCCCTGAACATAAAAAACCCGCACAAGGCGGGTTTTTCTGATTAGTCGGCGCTTCTGGAGGCACGCTTACGGTCATTTTCCGTCAGCAGCTTTTTACGCAGACGGATATGGTTAGGCGTTACTTCAACCAGCTCGTCGTCGTCGATAAATTCCAGTGCCCTTTCCAGTGTCATACGTACTGGTGGCGTCAGGGTCAGTGCTTCATCGGTACCAGCGGCACGGATGTTGGTCAGCTGCTTACCTTTCAGACAGTTAACTGTCAGATCGTTATCGCGGCTGTGAATACCGATGATCTGGCCTTCGTACACTTCCACACCATGACCGATAAACAAACGACCACGTTCCTGCAGGTTAAACAGGGCGTAGGCCAGGGCCTTACCTTTACCATTGGAGATCAGTACACCGTTGTTACGCTGACCGATACGACCACCGGCATGCGGTCCATATTCCAGGAAGGTGTGATACATCAAACCAGTACCTGAGGTCAGGGTCATAAAGTCGGTCTGGAAGCCGATCAAACCGCGGCTGGGTACCACGAAGTCGATACGTACACGGCCTTTACCATCGGGGTTCATGTCGCGCATTTCTGCTTTGCGCAAACCTAGTTGCTCCATAATGGAACCCTGGTTTTCTTCCTCGATATCTACAGTCAGCGTCTCGTAGGGCTCAAGTAGCTGCTCGCCTTCCTTACGCAGAATAACTTCGGGGCGAGATACGGCCAGCTCATAGCCTTCACGACGCATGTTCTCGATCAAAACGCCCAAGTGCAGTTCGCCACGACCAGAGACACGGAACTTATCCGGGTCAGCGGTTTCTTCCACACGCAGGGCAACGTTGTGCTTCAGCTCGGTCTGCAGTCTTTCCAGAATCTGGCGTGAGGTAACAAATTTACCGTCCTGACCGGCAAACGGTGAGGTGTTGACCTGGAAGGTCATAGTTACCGTTGGCTCATCTACCGTCAGAGGTGGCAGGGCTTCAACCGTATCAGCGGCACAGATAGTGTCAGAGATCTTAAGCTCACCCAAGCCACTGATAGCGACAATGTCACCGGCACTGGCGGTCTCGGTTTCATAACGGTCCAGACCCAGATAACCGAATACCTGGCCAACTTTGCCGTTACGCTTCTTACCATCAGCACCCACTACAGTGACTTGCTGGTTAACTTTAACCTGACCGCGCTTGATACGGCCTATACCTATGATGCCCAGGTAGCTGGAGTAATCCAACTGGGAAATCTGCATCTGCAAAGCGCCTTCCGGGTCGGCTTTGGGCGGAGATACTTTGTCAACGATGGCCTGATACAGTGCTTCCATGTCTGTGGCTTGTTCGTTTTCATCCAAGCTTGCCCAGCCTTGTAAGGCAGACGCATAGACAACAGGGAAATCCAGCTGCTCGTCGGTCGCACCCAGGTTATCAAACAGGTCAAAAACCTGATCCATAACCCAGTCTGGGCGCGCACCAGGACGGTCGATCTTGTTGATAACCAGAATCGGGTTTAGTCCGTGGGCGAAAGCCTTTTGGGTTACAAAGCGCGTTTGCGGCATGGGGCCATCAACGGCGTCAACCAGCAATAAAACTGAATCGGCCATAGACAGAACTCGCTCAACTTCACCACCAAAGTCGGCGTGTCCAGGGGTGTCCAGGATGTTGATACGGTAGTCTTTCCAATTAATGGCAGTGTTTTTCGCCAGAATAGTGATGCCACGCTCTTTTTCCAGGGCGTTGGAATCCATGACGCGTTCGTCAGTGCCCTTGCGGTTGTCCAGCGTACCGGATTGTTGCAAAAGTTTGTCAACCAGGGTGGTTTTCCCGTGGTCAACGTGGGCAATAATGGCAATGTTCCTCAATTTATCCAGTGAGGTTTGTTGTGAACTCATCTGATTCTCTCTTGGTGGCGTGGAGCGGATGTGGTCATCCTATACGGGCAGTGTCCTCTGAGTTTATTTCATCCAGACGACACTAGCTGGGTTTTTAAGCCGGTTTTGCCGGTTTTTTCACCCAATGCCTTTTTTCAGGCGGCGGATTGTACAGTTTTCTCAAGGATTTTGCGATGACACATTGAGATTTTTCGCTAGCCAACTGGATTTGAGCTACTTTTAGGTGCATCTTGCTGGAGTGCTCTGCGCACATTTGGTGCGTTGCTGCACCAAATTGGTGCTTTTGATGCGCTAAGTTGGCTCGATTTCATGGCAATATGCTTCAAAGGCTGCATAACTACTGAGGACTGCAACTTGGCATGAAACTGGCTTTTGTTGCATCAACAAAGTTCGACTTATCCGCAGACTACTGAATCTGCGTTTTGAATATCAACCTGGAGGACATAATGTCAGTAGAAAAGGCACTGGACCTGATCAAAGAAAGTGAAGCCAAGTTTGTTGACCTGCGTTTTACCGATACCAAAGGAAAAGAGCAGCACGTTACTATTCCTGCTGCCCTGGTGGACGAGGAGTTCTTCGAAGAAGGTAAGATGTTCGACGGCTCATCTATTGCCGGTTGGAAAGGCATTAATGACTCCGATATGGTGTTGATGCCAGATGCTGCCAGCGCAGTATTAGATCCTTTCGCTGAAGAAACACAAATCAACATCCGCTGCGACATTTATGAGCCAGCGACTATGCAAGGCTATGATCGTGACCCACGCTCTATTGCCCGTCGTGCGGAAGAATACCTGAAATCTACTGGCATCGGTGACACCGTTCTGATGGGTCCTGAGCCAGAGTTCTTCATGTTTGACGATATCCGTTTCCACACTGACATGGCCGGTTCTTTCTATGAAATCGACTCTATGGAAGCCAAGTGGAACTCAGGTGTTGAGTTTGAAGGCGGTAACAAAGGTCACCGTCCTGGCGTGAAAGGCGGCTATTTCCCTGTTCCTCCTGTCGATTCTGCACATGATATCCGTGCAGCCATGTGTTTGGTAATGGAAGAAATGGGTCTGTCTATCGAAGCGCACCACCATGAAGTGGCAACCGCTGGTCAGAACGAAATCGCCTGTCGTTTCAATACCATGGTGTTGAAAGCTGACGAAGTGCAAATCTACAAGTACGTAGTACACAACGTTGCTGACGCATACGGCAAAACCGCTACCTTTATGCCTAAGCCACTGGTAGGTGACAATGGTTCTGGTATGCACGTACACCAGTCAATTGCTAAAGATGGCAAGAACATCTTCGCCGGCGACAAGTACGCAGGTCTGTCTGAAGAAGCGCTGTACTACATTGGCGGTATCATCAAGCACGCCCGCGCACTGAATGCGTTCACTAACCCAACTACCAACTCTTACAAGCGTTTGGTACCAGGATATGAAGCGCCTGTTATGCTGGCTTACTCTGCACGTAACCGCAGTGCGTCTATCCGTATCCCTCACGTACCAAGCGTGAAAGGTCGTCGTATCGAAGTACGTTTCCCTGACCCGGCTGCTAACCCTTACCTGTCCTTTGCGGCTATGCTGATGGCCGGTCTGGACGGTATCAAGAACAAGATCCACCCTGGCGACGCCATGGACAAAGACTTGTACGACCTGCCGCCAGAAGAAGCGAAAGACATCCCAACCGTCGCCCACAGCCTGGAGATGGCCTTGGATGCGCTGGACGCTGACCGTGACTTCCTGAAAGAAGGCGGCGTAATGTCTGACGACATGATCGATGCGTATATCGCTATCAAGCGCTTGGAAGTGGAAAAGCTGGCCATGACCACGCACCCGGTAGAGTTCGATATGTACTACAGCGTGTAAGTCTTACTTACCATAACAAGCCCGCCTTTGTGCGGGCTTTTTTGTTGCCGCTGCTCGGGCTAAACTGGTGAAGTATGATCTAGATGAATGGCAACTATTTTGGGGATCTGATGAGACTAAGCTGGCTATTCACCCTATTTGCCCTGTCGGCACAAAGTGCCACTTTGTATAAAGTGGTGCAAGCTGACGGTACCGTTGTGTATACCGACCGACCTGTTGCGGGTGCGGTACCTGTTGCACTGCCAAATGCCAACACCTCACAGTCCCTTGCGCCGAAGCAGGTCACCAAACCCACCGCCCCATCTAAACCGGATGTAAATTACAACATCAGTATCCTTTCCCCCGCTCATGAGGAGACCATTCGTAACAATCAGGGTGAAGTTAAGGTCAGCGCCAGCATTGAGCCAAAGGCGGTTGGTCTGTTTCAGTTGGTCTTAAACGGCCAAGTTTTGGCAACGGGGGCCTCACCGCAATTTGTTGTGCAGGGGGTGCCGCGCGGTGAACATCAACTTGAAGTTCGTTTAGTGTCGAAATCGGGCAAGATCCTTGCATCATCTCCTACCAGAGTCTTTTACCTGCACCAGGCGTCTGTCTTGAACCGGTCAGGTTAAGGCATCCAAATCACGCTGCGGCCACTAACGCATTAAAATAATGCGTGTCTTTGATGTTTTGCACTATATTGGTGCATGAGCAGAACATCGGCCGACGCAGATAAAAAATGAGGTATGGGTGACAACAGCATTTCCAGAAGGCTTGATCAGCCAATTATCGCTGGCACTGGTGTTGCTGGATAGCGAGCTTAAAGTCAGATATGCCAATCCGGCGGCTGAATCTTTTTTAGAGCAGAGCTTAAACCAGCTACAAGGGCAAGAGCTGCGTAAGTTGTTTTTGCAATCCAGTATCGAAACACAGCGTTTGGTCAATGCCCTGCGCGACCGGGACAGCTTCTCTGACAGTGAAGTTCAGTTAATCTTTGCTGATGGACGTCATTCACTGGCGGATGTCACGGTTTCCAGTATTGAGAAGCAGGGACAACCCTTGTTGTTACTGGAAATCAAAAAAATTGATCATCTTCGCCGCATCAGTCAGGAGAATCAGCAATGGGCACAGCAGCAAGCTGCCCGGGAGCTGGTGCGTGGTCTGGCCCATGAGATTAAAAACCCACTTGGTGGACTGCGCGGTGCCGCTCAGCTGTTAGAGAAGCAGCTCGATGATCCTGAGCTGCGGGAATTTACCGGTCTGATTATTGAGCAAGCGGACCGTTTACGAAATTTGGTGGACAGGCTGCTAGGCCCAAATAAGCCACCCAATTTCCAATGGCATAACCTGCACAAAGTGCTGGAAAAAATCCGCACCCTGTTGAGCCTTGATGAAATTGCCGATGTGCAATTGGTCAGGGATTACGACCCCAGTATCCCCGAACTATGGATAGACGAAGAGAAGATCCAGCAAGCGGTGCTGAATATCGCCCGCAATGCAGTACAGGTGCTGGAAGGCAAAGGGGTTATTCGTTTTATCACCCGCATAGAAAGGCAGGTGACTATCCACGGTAAACGCTATCCTCTGTGCGCACAAATTAAGATTATTGATAACGGCCCGGGTATTCCCGAACGGCTGAAAGATACCTTGTTCTACCCTATGGTGACCGGCAAGCAAGATGGTACAGGGTTGGGGTTATCTATTGCTCAGAACCTGATTGACCATCACCGCGGCAAGATTGAAGTGGAAAGCTGGCCTGGTCATACCGAATTTACTATTTATCTGCCTATTGATAAGAAGGAGCCAAACCTATGAGCGCTGCACCGGTTTGGATTGTAGATGACGACAGTTCGATTCGTTGGGTACTACAAAAGGCCCTGCAAACCGCAGATATTCAGTGTTTCTGCTTCGACAACCCGCAAGACTTATTGCGCCAGCTTGAAGCCGGACAACAGCCAGAAGTGATCGTATCAGACATCCGCATGCCGCAGATGGACGGTATGCAGTTGCTTGAAGAAGTACATCGCCAGTTCGCCAATCTGCCGGTCATTATCATGACCGCCCATTCGGATTTGGACAGCGCGGTTAATGCTTATCAGGGCGGCGCCTTTGAATATCTGCCCAAGCCTTTTGATATTGATGAGGCGGTGAATCTGGTTAAGCGCGCTTTGGCGCACTCCAGAGAACAGCTGCGGTTGCAGCAACGACAAGCGCCACGACTGGAAACCGAGATTATCGGTGAAGCTCCGGCCATGCAGGAAGTGTTCAGGGCCATAGGGCGCTTGTCCCGCTCCAGTATCAGTGTGCTGATTAACGGTGAATCTGGAACGGGGAAAGAACTGGTTGCCAAGGCTTTGCATCGCCACAGCCCTAGGGCCAAGGCGCCATTTATCGCGCTGAATATGGCAGCCATTCCCACCGATTTGATTGAATCAGAACTCTTTGGTCATGAGAAGGGGGCCTTTACTGGTGCACAAAATGCCAGACAAGGGCGTTTTGAGCAGGCAGACGGTGGTACGCTGTTTTTAGACGAGATTGGCGATATGCCGCTGGACGTGCAAACCCGCTTGCTGAGGGTATTGGCTGACGGGCAGTTCTACCGGGTGGGCGGACATAATCCGGTGTCGGTGGACGTGCGCATCATTGCCGCGACTCACCAGAATCTGGAACAGCGCGTTGCTCAGGGTAAGTTTAGGGAAGATTTGTTCCACCGCCTGAACGTAATACGTATCCATATACCCAGGTTAGCTGAGCGGCGAGAAGATATTGCCCCCTTGGCTGAGCATTTTTTGCTTAAGGCCGCCAAAGAACTGGAAGTAGAGGCTAAAACCCTCGGCAAGGATACCGCTAAGATCCTGGCCAACTTGCCCTGGCCGGGGAATGTGCGACAACTTGAAAACTTATGTCGTTGGCTAACGGTGATGGCCAGCGGTAAGGAAGTGATCCCCGCCGATTTGCCGCCGGAGCTGCATCAGCAGCCGTTAATCGCCGAAGCCAGTGTTTCTGCCAACGGTGACTGGCAAAGTTTGCTGGCATCCTGGGCCGACAAACAGTTGCAATCGGGGCAACAGAATATTCTCAATGATGCCGCTGTCAGCTTTGAACGGATTTTGCTGGAAAGAGCCTTGCATTACACCCATGGCCACAAACAGGAAGCGGCACGTAAATTGGGATGGGGACGTAATACCTTAACCCGCAAACTTAAAGAGCTGGGTATCGACTAGTCAAAGTAACGCGGCCTGCTATTCAGGCCGCTTTAGTCAGGGGGTTAATCCTCAATGGGTTCCCAAACGCCAGCATTGATCAGCGGCAAAATGGCCTGGCATAACTGCATTAAGGTTTCGCCTGTCATCGATGAGGGTTTTACCCAACTGGCATGAGCCAGCATGGGCTCAAGATGGGGCAGCAGGTTCTTATTCAGTTGGATATTCAGCTCGCCAAGGTGTAACTGAACCTGCGGGCTGTCACTTTCTAACCATATTCCTTTGAAGTCCAATCGACGCTGCAAGGCGTTGCCGTTTTGCAGGTACTCAAATACCTCGTCCAGTGCGACTTCGGCATCCTCAATAGATTCTTCTTGCGGCCCGCGGCTTAGAAAGCTGCCAAGCCATTGGGTAAATGCTGGCCCTTGCAAACTGGCTTGCAGCAACTCTTGGATTCTCTCCACTTCGCTGCCAAGCACTTCGCCACTAAGCGGTCGCGACTTCAGGTCTGGATCTTGGTAGCGCTGAGTAAGCCCTTCCTGCTGTAGGGCAAAGTCGGCCAGTGATGATAGCAAGTCCTGCTGATTGGGAGCGCGAAAGCCAACGGAATAGTTCAGGCTTGGCTCTATCGCCTCGCCACAGTGCGGAAAACCGGGAGGAATATACAGAATGTCGCCGGGCTCCAATATTGCATCAATAATAGGTTCGAAGGGTTCTACCTGACCAAGCATGGGATGCGGACGGTGTTCTGCGTACTGACCTTTGTTGCCCACCTGCCAGTGACGACGCCCCTTACCCTGGATAATAAACACATCATATTGATCCAGATGCGGGCCAACCCCGGCACCGGGTACTGAGTAGCTCACCATCAGGTCGTCTATGCGCCAGCGTGGAATAAAATTAAAGGCATTTAGCAGTTCGGTGGCTTCGTCCAGATATAGGTCAACACCCTGCACCAGTAGGCTCCATTGACCATGACAATGAGGGGCAAAGTCGTCAAACGGACCCTGCGCAACCTGCCAGTTGTTGCCGTTTCTGGATACGATGCGGGCATCTATGTCGGGCTCCTGAGCCAGCCCCGCCAAGTCATGCTCATCAAGCAAATCAACAAAACCGGGGAAACCGCCACGAATCAGCAGCGGCTGTTTTTGCCAATGTTGTTGTAAGAACTGTTGTGGATTAAATGCGTTAAGTTGGTACATAAATCTCTGCACTATGAGCGGTTGGGCAAGTGAATGGCGCCACTATACCTCTTTTAGTTGGCCAGGTTTGTGAAACCTTGCTGTTGCCATTGTGCTAGCAGAAATTGCCACACAGCTTGTGCGGCTTTGCTGCGTTGGCCCAGGCAAAGCAAATGGATCGGGCTGCTGTCGGGGTGTTGCCAGTCAGTTAACACCGGCACGAGTTTCCCTTCCCGGCATTCTGTGGCAATAAACATGGGGTCAACCATCACAATGCCCAGGCCGGCACAAGCCATATCCACCAGTACCCGGCTGTTGTCTGTTTGTATGGCGGGTTTCACCTCTATGGTTTCGGTATGGCCTGTTGGGTGCTGAAACGGCCAGAAGTTAAAACGGTAGGTGCTGCCCGCGAATACCAGGCATTCATGCTGTTCCAGTTCTGCCGGGCTTAAAGGTGTGCCGTGCATGGCGAGGTAGTCTGGCGACGCAAACCATCCCCAGCGTTTGGTGCCTATCTTGCGGGCTATCAGTGAAGAATCTGGCAGTTGACCTATGCGTATGGCGATATCGACTTTTTGTTCAAGCAAGTCGACGGTACGGTCATCCAGACTCAGTTCCAATTCAATCTCTGGGTAGGTCTGCCGCAGCGCAGCGAGCAAGGGCACCAGAAAACGCTGTCCCATCAAAACACTGGCACTGATCTTCACTTTACCTTTGGGTGAATCCAGTGCTTCTTCCTTCAAGCTGTGCAGGTTATTAAGCACAGCATGCAACTCACCAGTGCCGCTTAGCAGATTACGGCCGATGTCGGTCAGGTGCAGATGCCGGGTAGAGCGTTTTAGTAAAGGCTGACCAACAAATTCCTCTAATTGACGAATCTTCTTACTTACCGATGAGCGTGGCAGGTTCAGTTCATTTGCCGCCGCCTGAAAACTGCCGTGCTCAGCTACCAGATGAAATACATGCAATAGCGGCAAATTTAGGTAAGACATAATTTAATTGTTTCTACTTTGGTATCATTCTGTGTCCATATTGGTGCCTTATTGGCGTCAAAGCAAGTTGGTAATCTAGCTAGCCTTGAATTACCCCATCGCAAAGGAATCACTAATGAGCACTAAGACCATATTAATTACTGGCGGCACCGCTGGCATCGGACGGGCGCTGGCAAAACACCTGCTGGCGCAGGGTAACCGGGTGATTATCACTGGCCGCAACCGTTCCAGAATTGATGAAGCTTGCTCTGCCCTTGGGTGTACAGGCTATGCAGCAGACAGTGCTGATATTGCGCAACTGCAGGCCCTGGCATACGGCTTGCACAAAGAGGGCGTGAAGCTGGACGGTTTGGTGTTAAACGCCGGTGTGTTCTACCCGCAAAGCCTGCTCAATAGCTCGGCAGAGGACTTTGACCTGAGCATGGCGATAAACACCAGGGGGCCATTTATCACCTTACAGCAATTGCAGCCGCTACTGAATAACCCATCCAGTGTGGTGTTTGTCTCGAGCGTCGCGGTCACCCGAGCGTTCGCTGGGGCGGCAGTGTATTCCGCCAGTAAAGCCGCCTTTGAGGCTATTACCAGAGTGGCCAACCTTGAGCTGGCCCCTTTGGGCATTCGCATTAACTCGGTACGCCCTGGCGTTACGGCAACCGAGATTCAGGGCAAAGCTGGGATGACAGAAGAACAGCAAAGTGCATTCTTCGCTACCTTGGAAAGCACCCCTTTAGGCCGTGTTCTGACCCCGGCAGATCAGATTGGCGCCATTGAATTCCTGCTTTCAGAGCATTCACTAGCCATGCGAAATGCTGTACTTGAGGTGGACGGCGGCTACTTACTGTAAGGCAAATGCCTAACCCTGTGCAGCCAGCACAGGGCCTAAAGACTCAATAACTTTTGGCAGGCTTTTGGATACCCAATCGGCGAATGCGTTTAACGTTGCAGTTGACCAGATGCCTGAGCATATAGCGGTACAGCAGCTTTTTCAGGCCGCGTAAGTTACTGCCATACTTGGCATAAAATTCATCCGGCTGGGTGAACAGGCCGAAGTCGTCGGCAATGCCTTCGGCCTGAATATAGGTATTACCGCCGTTAAATTCATTTTGTGGTTTTTGCAGGCAAGTCACAGCTATGCCATAGCCGCTAAAACCTCCGCAGTCACCATAGGCCTGCTGAACCTGGCGTAAAAACGGCTGGTCGATAATAAAGCCTTCAATATCCAGCCACTTGTCGGCCAGTTGCACTTCTACCCAGCTGTGCAAAATGCGTTTGGGCGCTAGCGGCATTAAATAGGCCGGAATCGCCCCACGTTGCAGCGCATTAAAAATACTAAAGCCATGCAGACGGCAAGGAATGCCAAGAGCCCTGAGCAGCGCCATAAATAGGGTGCTCTTGGTATTGCACTGGCCGTAACCGTCTGCCAGCACCTGGCTGGCGGGAATACTGTCATCGGCGTTATAGCCAAACAGGATGTCGTCACGTACAAAGTTGTACACGGCGGCGATTGTGTCCTGAGTGGGCAGGACACGCCAGTGTTTGTCGGATATCAGTTGTTGAATACTGTTGTGGCTGAAATCGAGCAGGCTGGTTTCCTGCAAATAGGCTGTGGTCATTTGCGCCTCCTTGTTGAATTGAAGGCAGAATAGCCCCTATATCGGCGTATAAATTGAATAAACTGGCTAACCTTGCTTTTGAAAGCTCTGCAGTAATTGTTTGCTGGTCATGCCAAAAGTAGCCTTAACAGTACGACTTAAATGGGCACTGTCGCTAAAACCCGCTAGATGGGCTGCTTGGGTAGACGACATTCCTTTCCGAATCGCTTGCATGGCACAAATCAGCCGTCGCCACAGCAGGTAGGGCCGCCAGGCCATGCCCAATTCGGCTTTTACCAGGTGTAAAAAACGGCTTTCAGACAGTGCCAGCCAATCAGCTACCTGACTGGCGCGCCATTGCTCCGGTTTTAAGCATTCACTACCAAAGCAAGCGTCCAGCTTGGCCAATAATTTTTGTAACCTTGGATCCTGGCAAAGATAGGGGTTGTATTGCAAAGCCTCTGTTAGTTTTGGGTAAACATGTAGTTGCTGCAATAGAGTTAGCCAATTGCTTGCATCAATTATCGGCGGGATCGTTGGGGGAAGCTGGCTGATCGCTTCACCCAGCAGACTTTGGGGCTCTGCCAAAATCACCCAGCCATTTGGCATGACCAACTTATGGGGTATGTTGGGGGCAATCACCGCCCCGGCAGATAAAGGCTGACCATCAAGCAAACTGGCTTCACTGGGCAGACAGAGTTGCCATAACGGGTGATGGTGGATGATGGCATCAATCGCCTGACCGTAAGCCACCACCATACCAGGGGCAAACTGCACCATGCTTTGCGGCTTCTCTGTAAGTAACATAAACCCCTGGGGCGGATGAGGATAAGCTAGGTATGCTTAATGACTTTATTACGCAAATAAGCAGATCTTATTCTGGTCAAGATCACGAAAATAAGCTGAAAACCGTCCTGATCGCACGGCGGGCTCACCTTCGCTCTGGCCACCCAATGTCAGCGCTTTTTGGTGTAACCGCTCCACTTCCTGCTTAGCGCCCAAATTCAGCCCCAGCATAGTGCCATTGCCGTTAGTGGCCGGTTCGCCGTTAAAAGGCTCGGCGACGGCAAACATAAAATCGCCGTTTGTCCATAATGTCATGCGTCCCATTGCCTGGCCTTTGTGGACGCCGGTATCTTCAAAAAAGGCATCATAAAAGCCAATGGCTTTAGACATATCGTTGGTGCCAAAGACAAAGTAATTCATTTTCATAGTGCAGTTCCTTTGTTGAGCAGGGCAATGGAAGAAAGAGGAGTTAGCCCTGAAACACATAGCCTTAGCGTTTGGCTAGAACCGCCATTTATATTTCTCTTTGAGTTTTTTGTACAACATAAAGTCATCAGAAAGCGAGTATTGAACCCATCCCTGGCCAAACATTCCAACATAAACACACATGATAAGTAGCAAAGAAAACAGGCCAATGGGAAATACTTTCTCTTTCCACGCAGTGTCTAGAAGTAAGAATATGCCAATGGCAAAAAGGCAGAGTATTGCTCCGAGTAAACACACTGCGCGGCGAAATAACAACCAAGTTGTCGCGACTACATGCTGAGCTTTTGTGACTTCGCGTCTTCGATAAGGTGATACATACCAGCAGAAACCGAGCATGCACACCACTGCGGCTAAAAATATCCATATTTCCATATCTTAGCTCTTACCCTGTCTCGCGGGGTCAATCCGCGGTGCTATAGACAAACATCATAGTAATTGCTGACGCCATCGAGTACATAAAGGCCCCCTGCATAGAACCTGTGCCGACTTGGGTTACAGAGAAAAACATACTGTCGGGGTAAACCTCATGCCCCTGATTTGATAGCACATAGCCTAGTGCAGCGTGAGCTGGACCGAGATTTGCGATGTTCTGCACTGCGTAAATCAACGCGTGCAGACCAATAAAAAGAACCAGCAAGATTTTAAGCATTCGAAGCATCAGTTCCCCCAACCATGCTCTAACTGATTCCAACAGTTAAGCAGTTTCCTGTGTAATTGCTTTCTTCTACGCCCTTCTTTTGAGAATGAAAGGGCTAGGTCAGACCCGGTATCTCAATCTATGGGGGAGATAGGTTCTTGGGGGATGAGTGTATTTGAATATTACTGCGGAATAGGCAAGTTATGGGCTTTTAAGAAACTCAGTTTGTCCCAGTACCCGCGCTGAAAAGTGATTAAGCCCTTTTCCACCTTAAAAAAGCCACAGCCTCTGAGTCCGATAGGGTCTTTCCATTCCAGGATCGCCCAGTCGCCATCTTCGAAGATATTCTCGACTATGCAAACCATCTTGGCATTAGCAAACTCAGCCCTGAACATAGCGCGGATAGCCTCTTTGCCTTCGACCGGCGTGTTGGCTACCTGATGGTTAATAGCGTCACTGGCATAGAATTCGGCAATCTTATCTGCATTGCCTTGATTAAAGGTGTCTACCCACGCACTTACCAGCTGTTTTGGCGTCATCATGTGTCCTTCAATTGTCAGGTCTTAACTTTCGCTTGGACAAACCCGTTATCGAAATCCTAAGTCAGCTATCTGGCTTTTGCCGCTAGCCGAATCTCGCATGCCCTTGGATGGCCTTTTTGGGCCGGATGGCGCACCGCATGCCGGATTAACCATTTCAACTCTTTGGATGCCCCAGTGTTTAACCAGCTCTCGCATAGCGAAAATACTGTGTCGGGATGATCTTTGGCAATATCGCCAAGATGGTTTGCTACGCTACGGCGCACATAAAGCGACTCGTCGTCTTTGAGCAATTCGAGAATCGGCAGGGTCGGACTGGGGTCGGCGATAAATGCGGGTATGCGTTTCCCCCAGGGCAGCTTAGGGCGCGTTCCTTCGGTGCAAAGCCGCCTTATATGTGGGTTAGGATGGGTGACCCATTCAAGGATTTTTGTCAGCGTGCGCCTTTGTTGCCTAATTAAATAAGGACGAATAGCAAATTCGGCAGTAAATCGGGTGGTCAGCGCCTGCATGGCGTCCATCGACAAATCAAAAGGGTCGTGGCCGCCGTTATACTGCGTATCTTGTCCGAACTCTGATATAAAAAAACTATGTGGAAGATAGAAAAAACCAGCCAGCCCAGAAGAGTCGCTGTCGGTCTTTTCCGGGGTTAATGAACCACAAAGGATCGTGATCGCGTCTGTATAGTTTTGTGGCAAAAACTCTTTCAGTGCCAGGGCAATGTGTTGAGCACGTTGCATAAGCTCCAATGGCTCCAGACCCGATTGCGCAAAATCGCAGAAGGCTTTGACCGCAAAATCCCGGTGAACATACTGAATATTCTGCGCCAGGCATTGAATGGCCTGCGGATTAAGTAAAACTTTTAGCGGCGTACCTTTTTGAATGGATGTTGGCGCATCGGGAATAATAGGCGGGCGTAATGTCATTGAATTAACCGAATCCTTAACGTCATTTTTTACAGACAGAGGCTGAACCCGCTCTTTAACTTTGTAACTGTAGGAGGGGGATTCAGCGGGTGTAAAGGGGAGCCTTACTTATGGGGAGTATTTTCCAGTTGTCTTCTTTCCGATGCCAATTTGACTGCCCTGAACATGCACCACAATACAACAGGAACACTGACGATAAACATACCATTGACGATGGCTTCATCTTTTAGAAACGCAAATACAGGTTCGCTATCGTTGGCAAACTTGGCATAAAGCCCCAGGCCGATCATGACCATAGGAATGGCATCAATTATGCCCAGCATCATAAATTCTTTCTCTATTTCTTTAATCCGTTGTTCTTTTGTCACTTGTCTTACTCCATGAAAGTTAATTGGTGTCTGAATATTCATTTAGCCTGGTTGATTTTATTAAATTTTTATGAATTTTTCCTTTTCAATATTTTAATGATACGGTTAATAGTAATTTCAGATAAATTCCATTCATATCCGTTAAAATCAGTTGTGTTTATAAACTGAACTACTACCGCATCCAGATCTTTGTCGTATTTTGCGAGACTCTGGTAGCCGACAACCAAGCCCCCATGCTCGTAGACGTAAGGATAGATTTCCGCTTCTCCTTCTTCAAATACTGAGCCATCGTTTAAGGCTCGCAAGAAGATACCCACGTCCTCTGCTGTAGCTAGCATTCCATAATCGCGAAGTTTAAAATCTTCCTCATATCCGACGTAATACCCACTCATTACATCATCCAGGTTAACTTCGTTTAGTGAAAAATATGTGTTATTCAGTTCTAGGGGGATTAATATTTTTTCTTTAATATATTGATGGTAGCTATATCCTAATACCTCATCCATAATATTTCGAAGTAGTAAATAATTCGTATTGGAATATTGATAACCTTTGTCGGGCTCAAAACTCGGCGGTAAGTCGAGTGCAAAATCAAGGGCTGTATGACTATTTTCCTGTTCGTTTTGCCAATAAGCAGGATTATCTGTGAAATTGGGAATACCTGACCTATGCTGTACCATCATTTTCAAGGTGATTTTTTCTGAATTTACGATTCTACCTTTAAGTTCTGGAAGGTACTCGGTAAGCGGTGCGTCTAGTGATAATCGTTTTTCTTTGACCATTTTGGTTACAGCAACAGCTGTATATAACTTGCTAATACTGGCAATTTTAAATAAAGAATTTGCGTCGGCTGTTTTTTTGTTTTTCCGATCTTTCCAGCCACCGGTGTAGAATGCTGGAGGTTTCCCTGCTTCGTCCACATAAACAATCATGCCATCAAAACCCTGTCCAATGGCCTCATCTACTTGCTCTTGAACTGTATCGGGTAACGGCAAAATCCAAGCCTTTACTAAAATCCATGGCACGAAAAATAGTGAAATGATAGTTCCAACAAGCAATGTGATTCTGATGATTAGTATTTTTCGTTTCGTCGTCATTTCTTTTAGATCCGTGGGATGGTTCTCATAACGAATGATTTGGACTCCCCCTTTGCCGGGGTTATGCCACGCTTACTTGGCAATCATTGAGGAGAACTGTCCATGTCTGATTTCAACTATTTCTATGGCATTGATTTAGCCAAGCTGAGTTTCAGTATCCACGGCCAAGAGCGCTATAGCAAGGTCTTGAATGCATGACCTCCTTGTCCTTTATGATATGCCCATCCATGGGATGCCAGTCCCATTTACAACAAGCATCCTGCCTGTTGCCTTTCAGGCCAGCTAAGGCTGTTCAATTTCACTCCTGATGAAATTGTCGCAAATTCCGGGCGATGCCATCCCAGACGCGTCTTCCACTCAATTTGCTCCCAGCAAATTGCCCGCCTTTTAGCAGCGCCCTGCACCGACTGGGAATATTTAAGCGGGGGTCAAAGCGGCTTGGGCCGCTTAATGGGTGGCAACTGATCAAAGCCTAACGCCCTGCTGGTGAGCAACGCAACTACCAACTCACTGCATAGCACTGTAAACACCAAACCAAATGCATAACAAAAATGCTACGCATTGCGAATCCCTCTCGAGCAGCTTGTTACACGCCTTTTGCACGCATATACTTAATGCGCACTTTAAATGCGCACTGGAGACGGCATGAAAAACTCATACAGCACACAAGCACCAAAGAAGGCGACAAATTTAACTCTAAACAGTGAGTTACTCGCCGAGGCCAAACGCCTCAATATTAATCTTTCAGCCACAATGGAAAAGGCACTTGAAAAAGAAGTAAAACAACGCCTTAAAACTGAATGGCTAGAGCAAAATGCGGAAGCTATTAATGCTTGCAATGAACTTACTGAAAATCACGGGCTATTTTCCGATTCTTACCGAGTATTCTAATGTCTCAATTTTCGCTATACCAAAATAACGATAAAAGCACTTCAACGGCATACCCTTACTTTGTTGATGTTCAAAGTGAGTTACTTAATACATTGAATACTCGATTAGTTATTCCGCTAACACCCGTTGAGTTGTTGGATAAAAAAGCGCCGAATCATTTATGCCCAGTGATCCATATTGATCAAGGTGACTTTGTAATTTTAACTCACCAAATGGCCAGTGTTCCGACCAAGATTTTACGTGAGCCAGTCAATGAGTTAAGTAGTTTTAGAAATGAGATCATTGCAGCTATCGACTTTCTGATTACTGGCATATAACGTCCAAAACAGCGGGGAACCAACTTGCTGGTGATCCGCTGCTTTTGATTGTTATAGCTTTCATTCATAGTGGGTCCACAACCGAAGTACCTTAATGGATTTTTCTTTTTCTAATACTTGGTATACCAACCGATGCTGTATATTGATTCTGCGTGAGTAGGCACCTGCCAAATCACCAACTAATTTTTCATAGGGCGGCGGATTCTGATAGGGGTTTTCTTCAATAATCTGGAGCAATTCCTTGGCCTTATCTTTTAATCCAGAAGAAGCTAGTTTGCGCGCGTCTTTTTGTGCCTGCTTTGTGTAATAAACTTTCCACGTCACCAATCAAGCTCCTGGTCACACTCCCCCAAGTCGGCCTCCATACCTTCGCGGATTGATTCACGCATACCAGGGATCGATACCAGGTGTAATGTCTCGTTTATAGCATTCCAGTCCTCTTCGGACAGGAGCACGGCATTACCTCTTTTTCCTGTAATAACAATAGGTTGGTGACTGGTGGACGCCTCGTCTATCAGTGCATATAGCTTAGAACGGGCTTCTGTAGCATTTAATGTGGTCATGATTCACCTCCAGACCGGAAAGCGTACGCCATATCGTACGCTCGGTCAAGGTGCTAGTAGCTATAACGCCTCAAACACCGGCGCAGCTTGCCTGCGTCCGCGTGATTTGATTTGTTAGCACTTTGCTTAAGTTAAACATTAAACATTCGTTTGTAGCGTTGTTGGAGAGCAATTTCACCACCTTCCATAATTTCACAAACATTCTTCCTAACGCTTACTTCTTGCAGTGCGCCAGATGCGACTTGATTTATCTGGCCTCGATCTTCTAGCGCAATCACATACTCAGAATCACCGTTTACTACGATATTGGGATTATGAGTGACAACAATTATTTGTCGTTCTGCTTTGTTTTTATGTAATTTGGAAACGATCAAGCTTGTAATAAGGCCGTTATCGAGGTCATCTTCAGGCTGATCCAAAACGAGGGGCTCTGTTCCATAAGATAGTAAAAATGACAATATAGCCGAAGCTTTTTGTCCAGCTGAACCTTGTGAAACGTCCTTAAATCTATTGCCGTCATTGAACTTTATGGATAATTTATCTTGAGGAAACCAAGTGTTTATTTGGTCAAAGCTTGGAGGCTGCAAATTCGCCATGAATTCAGAAAATCTTTTCCCTATCTTTGTACCTTGTATTTCACCTGACCTAAAGTTAAAAACCTGACCCTTAAATTCATGAATTTTAGATAGCCAAGGCTCTAGATTATTTGAATCGCCAGATCGCGTAATAGCAGACAACTCCTTATTTAGATTGTAAAGGAAACCACACTCACGATCTAAATCAAAAATATCAGCAGAAAAAGCGTTATCAGAACGTCCAATGACACCTCTAAATGATTCTTCTATGTGTCCTATATCTGAAAAAGGTTCCAACTCAACTTTTATAGAAGAGTTTCCAGCCAAATTCTGCTGCAAAAATTCCAGGCGACTGATGGTTAGTTTCTTTCTGCATTCTATTATTGCTTGATACGCAGAATTGATTGAAGAATCAATCTCAGAAATCTGAGAGCTTACCAACTCCATTGCTTTTAGTGATTTACTAATGACGTCCCGCTCTTCAATTAGTTTTGCATAATCAGAGGGACTGTTAATCCCTTCGCTACGCAAGCCATCAATTAATTCTTCATATTTTTTTATAACTTCAATGTGAGACTTATTGAAGTCAGACTCACTATACCAGCCTTTAAACTGAGTCAATTCGTTTTCAAGTGAAGCCACTGCTTGTTTAATGGTTTCTTTAAAAAATAATGCTGACCCATTCAATGCATTTAACCTGGCAAGAACTTCTGTTTCACTTGCCGACTGAGTATCAAATGCACTCGTATCTATAGCAGGAATAGGAATAGCGTTTGATATCGACTCAATCTGATGCTTCACATCTTCGATACCAGCTTCATATTGTGAAACATTCGTTCTCTTTCCACTATATATCTGATAGTTTTTGAGGATATCTGTGTGGCCAGATCTCTCTATTGCTTTTATTTTTTGTTCAACATCAGAAATCTGACCTAATAGTACATTTTTATTTGCTAACTTCGATTGAAGCTCCCTTTTTCGACTGCACAATGTTTGAAAATGGGAATGTTTTTCAGACCACTCCATTTTCCATTGTTGGAAACCAACAGTAGATGATTCATCAATCAGACGCAGGAGCGTATTAGGGTTTTTCGCTAAGTCGAATATCTGTTTCTGACTAAATATCTTTATAGGAAAGCGAGTGTGGGCTTCACCCTCTTCAGGAATCCATTGCTGGCCATCATAACGTGAAATTGAAACGCGGTTATTTTCTTTAGTCCAAGTCAGGAGGTAGTGAATTCCATCTCTCGTATAAACGCAATTGATTCTCGTATTTTCGAGCATTACCCCTTCAGAATCTCTAGATGCAGATATTTTGGCAAAACTCTCGAAAGATCTACGAATTTCATTGTCTCGATCCAATAGATCAAAGTCTCTCGCTCTATCCATACCAAGTCTTATAAATTCAAGAATAGAGGATTTTCCGCTACCACGTCCTCCAATGATTGAATTCAACCAAGGGTTGAATTCAACTGTCAAAGGAGCCGACCGCCCTGCATATTTAGCATTTTCGACTGTCACGGAGCGTAACAATGTATTGGAGGAGCGATTAGGATCTGTTGTTTCGTTGTCTGAACGAATAATAGAAGATGAACCATCCACCAAAGCAAGCTTAAGTCCTTCTATCGAAGGGGTAGACATTTTTACCCAAGTATAAGCCCTCCCAATATCATTGGGGTGATGTGCGTCAGAGCCAATTATCGATGGCAAGTCGATATTTAAATTTGTATATCTTGATAAAGGAGCATCAGTTCGCTCTTGATCAGGGAAAATTATTTCAACGGCACTTGCATGCCTGCATACTTGGCCAATTGTGTGAGAGGAATATTGCTGACAAAGCCCTGCCTTCATATCAATATGAGCTGGTATGGCAACGCCACCTGCTGATATGATTTCTTTTATTACGTTTTCAGCACTTTCTTCAGCTACCGAATCACTATCCCCTTTTGTGCCACGAAACTTTGATGCTCCGATAACGGCACTAATATCTGCTGACGTGGCACGTGGGTCAAAAATACCTAGAACGTGTATGTTGGAATTAGCTGTAATCTCAACGCCGGGGAAGACGAAAATTGAATAACCTTCGGCTCTTAAGTTTACTGCAGCATCTTTGAGTCTATCAATCCAATCGCCAGAATTGTGATCAGTAACTGCTACACACTCTATGCCCTTGGCGATATAGTCCAACAACCAAGCTTTAGCGGTCTTCGATGCTTTTAAACTACTATCTGATTTTCCATAATCAAAAGAAGCTGGTGTATGTGTATGAAAATCGAACTTCCACCATCTTGCCCCGACGAAACTCATTGCTTACATCCTTATGTTCGATTTATTCAAGAGAGTGCTAACGCCCCAAGCAGGGGCTATTTTGAGCGCAGCGAGAAATAGTCCCGCTGCCTTGGTTTGTTAGGTGCGACCAAAACGTAGCTCCTGAATTATGTTGGCTAATTCGTCCAAGCCTTTCTGATTAAGTATATATTGACCACTTGCGTTTTTGGTTAGGTACTCGTCGTAAGCCCATAAAACCTCGACTTTTTCACGAATCATATCCAAAGAACGATCTTTAATTGGAACACTTAAAAAGTCATCCCAAAGATTCTCATCTGGCTCATTACTCAGCATTCTATCAAGGATACTCTGTACTTCGACTCGTGACAGTTCGATGCGGTTTTCGAAAAACTTAGAAATAAAAGCAAACGGCGCTGCCAGCAATAAAAATGGCACTAAAAAGAATGAAGATTTCTGGTTTTTCACCGCTGCACCTAACGCTTTAAACAGCGGAAAACACACGCGCCTTGGCCGCTTTTTGGCCAGTGGGTGGTTTTCCGATGATTTAACTTGTTATATGCCATTAGCCGAGAGAGTTCCGAATAATTTCAGCAATAATATCCCCGTATTCTGATAGGTAGTCCGGTACTTTTACAATTATCTCAGTTGATAAATCATTGATATCACTGAAAAGATCTCTCAGATAGTCTTTAACCGCTGATTTCATATCTTCAGGAATTCGCTTTTCCAAACCGACTGATTCTAGTGCTTTACTAAAGGTTAGTTGGATTTCTGAACCTGAATAATTGTAGTGGCCAGATCCAAGTTTCACTGTATAGGTAGACATAACTTCTCTCTTGGCATATAACGCAAAGCACACGGGCGGAAAAACGCGGCAGCGTTTGACGTCCCAGCAGCCGCAGGCTGCGAGTGATGCGCCTTGTTATGTTGCATTTGACATCAAGTGCTTACGCACTGCCTCGCTGAACAAACCTTTGAGGATAAGAGCAACAATACAAGAAAATAACGCAAGCCCACCAAAGGCTCCTAACGAATTAAATTCCTTGTATGCCTCGAATGATGCAAGTGCCATAGATAAAAACAATCCAACCCAAGCGAAGCCGACTAACCTTGCCATTAGTGCCGACCGCTTTTTAAATCCAATAGCGGAAACAACCAGAACAATGCACAGTAAAACCTGAGACCAGAATGCAATTGGAGATGCTAGCCCAAAACCATTTGCTTGACTGGCAATAAAGTGGCCGGTTGCACCTAAAACCCCAAATACGCCCCAGATTAAGCTCGCCCAAAAAATGAAGTTAACCAATCAAATTACCCTCTAATTAAACCTTTGCAACATAACAGTTTAATAGACGGAACTGTTCCGTGTTTAAACACGGATAAGTTCCGTACTTTTGCATAGTCATTTTTTAGCATGCTCTGTGGCCCTTGCCTAGCATGAGTTTGGAAGCTGCACCAAATTGGTGCCGGGGAAAAGCGGACCTGTTCCGTACCATTGCTGTTATACGGATCCTTGTCTATAACTGTATAAATAAACAGTTGCTTGTGAGGCGTTATATGGCTAATTCTCCGTTTCTTCGCCATATCGCGGAGGAGATGTATGCTCGGCGTTATGCAAAGCGCACTATTGAGACTTATGTGAAGTGGGTTAGCAGTTATATCCATTTTCATCAGAAGCGTCATCCTGCCACTATGGGCGATAATGAGGTGGAACTTTATCTGAATCATTTGGTTAATGAGCTTGATGTAGCAGCAGGTACACAAGCTAGCGCATTAAACGCACTGGTTTTCCTGTATAAGGAAATCATTGGTCGACCGCTGGCTGTGCAGCTTAATTTTGTGCGTAGTCAACGTCAGCAGAAATTGCCGGTTGTGTTAAATCCTGATGAGGTGAAGCGGTTGCTGGAGCGGGTAACTATCAAACAAAAGTTGCCAGCTTCTCTGCTTTATTCCAGTGGTTTACGTTTGATGGAGTGCGTGCGTTTGCGGGTTCAGGATATCGACTTCGACTATAAGTCAGTGCGGATCTGGAACGGTAAAGGTGGTAAACACAGAGTCGTTACCCTGGCTCCTGAGTTACTGCCCGGCTTACGAAGTCAGATAGCCTTGGTCGAACAATATTTGCAGGCCGATTTGTCGAATCCCCATTATGGCGGTGTATGGATGCCCCATCGTTTGCGAATAAAGTACCCTTGCTCAAAGAGGCAGTTGGGTTGGCAATATCTGTTCCCAGCTCAGCAATTATCTAAAGACCCAGAGTCAGGTGAGCTACGCAGGCACCATATGGACGAAACAAGTCTGCAAAAGGCTGTGCGCCGCGCCAGCCGCCAAGCCAATATTCAGAAACATGTTACACCACATACCCTGAGACATTCGTTTGCCACCCACCTATTACAAGCGGGCGCCGATATTCGCACTGTGCAGGATCAGCTTGGTCATGCGGACTTGCGCACCACACAAATCTATACCCATATCCTGCAGCGGGGCGGCAATTGCGTAATTAGCCCATTTTCCCGTTTATAAGTTGAACGCAGGCCGGAAGCGCTTTAGTGGCATTGCTGTCGTCAAAGCGGTGCGTCACTTCGTGAGTCTTAAGTTTTTCATAGTTAAAAACACTAAAATACCAGTCTCACCATGAAGTTCAGAAGGGCACGAAGAAGAGAGAATACTGGCTAGCCCAATTTCAGCGAATTTAACCCACTGATTTTAGGCTTTATTTTCGTCCAGCCCTTCGTGACCTTTGTGTTCTTTGTGGTCAGTTTATATTCTCTCTACGCTCTGAGAGCTCCACCAACCCCGCTACTTTTGCCCGCCCTTAACAGGCTTTCCGGCCTGCCATAAGCGGGTCAGAGGATGGCCGCCTATCTGATAAGCAAGTTGATTGGGGTGGCTGATATCCAATAGCTGCATATCCGCTTGCATACCTGCTTTGAGCATGCCGACTGTGTTTTGCAGCCCCAGTGCCTTAGCGGCATGTTGAGTTACCCCCTGCAGGGCTTCTTCCGGCGTCAGGGCAAACAGGGTGCAGGCCATATTTAGCATCAGCTGCAGATTCAAAATAGGTGAGGTGCCGGGGTTAAAGTCAGTGGCCACGGCCATAGGCACCTGGTACTGGCGTAGCAGGTCGATGGGCGGTTTTTGGGTTTCTCTCAAATAGTAAAATGCGCCGGGCAGCAGGGTGGCCACCGTACCGCTTTGGGCTATGGCCTTAACCCCTGCTTCATCCAAAAACTCAATATGGTCGACCGATAAGGCCTGATAATCGGCAGCCAGCGCACTGCCGCCCAGATTGGAAAGCTGCTCGGCATGCAGTTTTACCGGCAGGCCAAGTTGTTTGGCAGCGTCGAATACCTGCTGGGTTTGTGCCAGGGTAAAGCCGATATTCTCGCAAAATACATCCACGGCATCGGCCAATTGCTGTTCGGCCACCAGGGGCAGCATATGCTGACATACCAGGTCGATATAGCCCTGGGCGTCATCCTGGTATTCCGCCGGTAGGGCGTGGGCACCGAGGAAGGTGGTTTGTATGGTCAGCGGCAGATGTTTCCCAATCTGTCTGGCGACCCGCAGTAGCTTGAGCTCGCTTTCTACATCCAGGCCGTAGCCGGATTTAACTTCTATGCAGGTAACGCCTTGTGCCAGCAGTACCTCGGCGCGCTTTAGCGCCAGGGTCAGTAGCTGGGCTTCGCTGGCCTCGCGGGTGGCGCTGACGGTACGGCGTATACCGCCGCCTTGCTTGGCGATATCGGTATAACTCACCCCTTGCAGACGCTGCTCAAATTCATCGGCACGGTTACCGGCAAATACCAAATGAGTATGACAATCAATAAAGCCCGGTAGCAGCCATTGCCCCTGTCCGTCCACGGCGTGGCTAACGTCGCCAAGCTTGGGTAAGTCCTGCTGTTTACCCAGCCACTGGATATGGCCGCCCGCCACCAGCAGTGCGCCTTGCTCAATAATGCCATAGGGTCCAAGGGCAGGATCAAAGGTGGCCAGATTGATATTGGTAATTAGCAGGTCTGCGTTATGGGTGTCCGACATGGCAAGTTTCCTTCACGGGCTGTGCTTGACTATTATCTTGTATAGACAAGTTGTTTGTGTCAATTTATAAAACGATGTTAATCGACAGTTAACCAATATTAGGGGATAGCGTTTGGCTGACAGCAAGTATCAGCAGATTAAGTCGCATATTTTGCAGCGTATCGAAACCGGACGTTGGCAGGAAGGCGATGCCGTACCGTCTGAAAACCAGCTGGCTGGTGAATTTGGCGTTAGCCGCATGACCGCCAGACGTGCATTGCAGGAGCTGGCAGAGCAGGGCGTGTTGCAACGTACCCAAGGTGCGGCGACCTGCGTGGCACCGCTCAAAAGCCAGTCATCCATGCTGCAAATTCGCAATATTGCCGACGAGATCCGTGAGCGTCAGCATAACCATAGTGCACAAGTCATCGAGTTGGCAGAAATCCAGGCTGATAACGCCCTGGCTGCTCATTTTGCTTTGCCGGTGGGCAGTCAGCTGTATTACAGCCTGATCTGCCATTGGCAGGATGATGAGCCGTTGCAGCTTGAACAGCGTTTTGTTAATCCAGCCCTTGCCCCTGATTACCTTGAACAGGACTTCAGCACCCTGACGCCCCATGAATACCTGTGCACGGCAGCACCGCTGACCGAGGCTGAACATAAGGTCGAGGCGATGTTGGCTGATGCTTTGTCTGTTCAGTATCTGCAATTACAGGTCGGCGCACCTTGCCTGCGCTTACACCGAACTACCTGGAGCCGGGATGGTGTGGTCAGCCACGCCTTACTGACGCATCCGGGGGAAAAATATCAGCTTGGCGGCCATTTAACTTTTGTGCCAAGCGAACGAATCAACAGGAGATAACCATGAGCAACCGACATGATCCATCGCGGGTGATCCGCGCGCCCCATGGCAGCCAACTAAGCTGCAAGCACTGGCAGGCCGAGGCCGCCCTGCGCATGTTGATGAACAATCTCGACCCAGACGTGGCCGAACGCCCGGAAGATCTGGTGGTGTATGGTGGTATTGGCCGTGCTGCGCGTGATTGGCAGTGCTTCGATAAAATTGTTGAAGTACTACAGCGCTTGGAACTGGACGAGTCTTTGCTGGTGCAGTCAGGTAAACCTGTCGGGGTGTTTAAAACGCACGAAGACGCGCCTCGGGTGCTCATTGCTAACTCCAATCTGGTGCCACACTGGGCCACCTGGGAACATTTTAATGAGTTGCATAAGCAAGTTCTGAAGATGTAAGGCCAGATGACCGCCGGTAGCTGGATTTACATCGGTAGCCAGGGCATTGTGCAGGGTACCTACGAAACCTTTGGCGCTGTGGCAAGACAGCACTTCAGCGGTGAAGCAAAAGGGAAGTGGGTACTTACTGGGGGGCTTGGTGGCATGGGCGGTGCACAGCCGCTGGCGGCGACCATGGCCGGTTTTTCTATGCTGGCGGTGGATGTGGATGAAACTCGTATTGATTTTCGCCTGCGCACCCGTTACCTGGATAAAAAGGCCGCGACCCTGGATGAAGCCCTGGCCATGATTAACGCCTCAGACAGCCCGGTATCAGTTGGCTTGCTGGGCAATGCTGCCGATGTGTTTGCCGAACTGGTAGAGCGCAATATCACCCCGGATGTGGTGACCGATCAAACCTCTGCCCATGACCCGTTAAATGGTTATCTGCCACAAGGCTGGACCATGGAACAGGCGGCGAGCATGCGCCTGCAAGATGAAGCCGCAGTCGTTAAAGCGGCAAAGCAGTCTATGGCCGTGCAGGTGCGCGCCATGTTGACCTTGCAGGAGCGCGGTGCAGCCACCTTGGACTATGGCAACAATATCCGCCAGATGGCCTTTGAAGAAGGGGTGGGCAATGCCTTTGATTTCCCAGGCTTTGTACCGGCGTATATCCGCCCGCTGTTCTGTGAAGGTATCGGTCCATTCCGCTGGGCAGCGCTGTCTGGTGACCCGGAAGATATCTATAAAACCGACCAGAAAGTTAAAGAACTGATCCCCGACAACGCCCATTTGCATAACTGGCTGGATATGGCCCGTGAACGCATTCAGTTCCAGGGCTTGCCCGCCCGTATTTGCTGGATTGGCCTGAAAGACCGTGCCCGTGTGGCGCTGGCCTTTAACGAAATGGTCAAAAACGGTGAGCTTAAAGCGCCAGTGGTCATTGGTCGTGACCATCTGGACTCAGGCTCGGTTGCCAGCCCTAACCGCGAAACTGAGAGCATGCTGGACGGCTCGGATGCGGTATCTGACTGGCCATTGCTAAACGCTCTGCTGTCCACCGCTGGTGGCGCTACCTGGGTCAGCTTGCATCACGGCGGCGGCGTGGGTATGGGCTTTTCCCAACATGCCGGTGTAGTGATTTTATGTGACGGTACTGACGCGGCTGCCAAGCGGGTGGGCCGGGTATTGTGGAATGACCCGGCAACCGGGGTGATGCGCCATGCCGACGCCGGATACGACATTGCCAAACGCTGTGCCAAAGAGCACGGCCTGGATCTACCTATGCTGGAGAGCAAATAATGGCCACGCTAAAACTCCAACCCGGAAAACTGACTTTAGCGCAGCTTCGCGCCGCCAGCCGCGAGTCGATGACCATTGAACTGGATGAACAGGCCAAGCCTGTGATTAATGCCTCGGCGGCCACAGTAAAAAAAATCCTCGATGAAGGTCGGGTGGTTTACGGTATCAACACCGGATTTGGCTTGCTGGCAAATACCAGAATCAAACCCGAAGAGCTGGAACTGCTGCAGCGCAGCATCGTACTTTCCCATGCGGCTGGTACCGGCCAGTTAATGGATGACAGCACTGTACGGCTGATGATGTTGCTGAAAATCAATAGCCTGGCCCGCGGTTTCTCTGGTATCCGCTTACAAGTGATTGAAAACCTGATCGCCTTGTTAAATGCCGAAGTGTACCCCTGTGTACCGAAAAAAGGTTCGGTGGGTGCCAGTGGCGATTTAGCCCCATTGGCACATATGAGCATGCCGTTGATGGGCGAAGGCCATGTGCGCCACAAAGGCGAGAAGCTGACCGGCGCTGAAGGTCTGAAAATAGCCGGGCTAGAGCCGGTAACTTTCGCGCCTAAAGAGGGCCTGGCGTTGTTAAACGGTACCCAAGCTTCCACCGCTTTTGCCCTGGAAGGCTTGTTCTACGCCGAAGACCTGCTGGCAGCGGCCACAGTTGGCGGCGCTATGTGTGTGGAAGCGGCGCTGGGTAGCCGTGCGCCATTTGATGCGCGTATTCATGAAGCCCGTGGTCAGCTTGGCCAGATTGATATGGCGGCGGCCTATCGTGACTTGCTTGGCGACAGTTCGCAAATCGGTGAGTCCCATCATGATTGTGAAAAGGTGCAGGATCCTTACTCACTGCGCTGTCAACCGCAGGTCATGGGCGCCTGCTTAACCCAGATGCGTCAGGCCGCCGAGGTGTTGTTAATTGAGGCGAATGGCGTCACCGATAATCCACTGGTGTTTGGCGATGACATTATCTCCGGCGGTAACTTCCATGCTGAACCGGTGGCGATGGCTGCAGACAACCTGGCGCTGGCCATTGCCGAAATAGGTGCCTTGTCTGAGCGTCGTATGGCGCTGTTGATTGACAGCGGCTTGTCTAAGCTGCCACCCTTTTTGGTCAATAACGGCGGGGTGAACTCCGGCTTTATGCTGGCACAGGTCACTGCGGCGGCACTGGCATCGGAAAACAAAACCTTTGCCCATCCGGCTTCGGTGGACAGTTTGCCGACTTCAGCTAATCAGGAAGACCATGTGTCTATGGCTACCTTTGCCGGTCGTCGTCTGGCGGATATGGCCGAGAATACCCGTGGGATTCTGGCGGTAGAGCTACTGGCTGCCGCTCAGGGCATGGATTTTCGCCGTCCGTTGCTGTCCAGTCCAAAGGTAGAGCAGGGCTATGGCCTGGTGCGGGAGCGCGTGGCTTTTTATGATCACGACCGTTACTTCTCACCGGATATCGAGGCTATTGCTGCACAAATCGGTGAAGGTGCTTACAACTATCTGGTTGAAGCGCTGTTGGTGAGCCGCGCCGCCTGATTGTGGTTGTCGATACTAATAAAAAGGCCTGATGATTCAGGCCTTCTGTTATTTTGGGATAGAGACTACCTTACGTCCTGCCAGTAGGTATAAGTACTTACCATGTTCTTTGCTGTTTGAGCTGGAGGAAGAAGTGGAATTAGAATTTTGTCGCCAGAATGGCTGCTTGCTCAGCGCATCTAACGCAATACGCAACGAATCTGTATCTTTTAAACCGCGGATCTCGCAGACCGATTGGCTGCAACGGACATTTTCTATCTGGTACAAATGAGACAGTTCATGCATTTGCAGAAAATCTGCAATATTTTGCTTCAGCATATAAGCCTCGTCTTGATCCTGAGGCTCATTGAGCAACGTCAGATATTGCTCGGCAATATGACCGTCCAGCCTTTCTACAAATGATTTGAAGGGTTCAGGCAAGTTATCTCGCTCAACATCTTCATTGGTCACTTGTATAGTTTCCGCCAGTGCCTTTTGATAGGCCTTACTGTTCAGTATTTTGCTTAGTTGCGCTCGCTGTTTGTCGATGGTGCGCTGTTGCTCTTGCAGCTGTTTTTCCAGGTCGACACTGAGAGCTGAGCTGTGATCTTGTTCTAGTTGCTCACTGGAGGGGGGAGCAGCTATGGGTGCTTTGGCCACGTCCTGAATAACGGGCGTGATCACCGGTGAAGGTGCTGAGACTACATTAGGTGCACTACCCGAAGGCTTGGCTGAACGTGAAGCGACCAGGTAACCAAAGACAAAGCTACCTATGCAGGCCACTATCCATAGCAAGTTACGCATTATTCATCCTTGAAGCGGCTCGCCTTATGGCACGCCGCAGCAAATGTGCTTGGCCAGCATTATTGCCGGCCAGGGATATTACAGAATGTCCAGCAGCTCTACGTCAAAAATCAGGGTGCTGAAAGGCTTAATGGCTGCGCCAGCACCTTGCTCGCCGTAGGCAAGTTGATAAGGTACATACAAACGCCATTTGGCACCAACCTGCATGAGTTGCAGTGCTTCGGTCCAGCCTTTAATCACGCCACCTACCGGGAATTCGGCAGGCTGACCGCGTTCGTAGGAGCTGTCGAATACCGTACCGTCAATCAGGGTACCGTGATAGTGCGTGCGCACGGTAGAAGCAGCAACTGGCTTGTCACCCTTACCTTCGCTCAGTACTTCATATTGCAGACCTGAGTCGGTAACGACTACACCGTCGCGCTTGGCGTTATCTGCCAGGAAGTTTTCACCTTCGGCGATAACAGCCTTAGATTGCTCGGCTTTAGCAGCCTGCATTTTCTGATGGATGGCGTTGAACGCGGTGCGCAGATCGTCGTTGCTAACGGCGCTGGGCAGTTGGTGGAAAGCCGTCGCCAAACCATCTTGCACGGCATCAATATCCAGGCCGTCGAAAGGGTTAGAGGCTAGCTGCTCGCCCATTTGCAAGCCGATACCATAGCTGGCTTGCAGCTCCGGAGTATTATAGGTCTTAGACATGATAAGTCCTTGGTCAGGGCTGAACTCTCAGCCAATTAGAAGATTTGCCGAAGCAACCAGGGCGGCGATCCTAACACTCGTACAGATGATGTACAGTCCCTGGCCAAAATTGGTGCTCTGAATAGGCAAAAGGCCTTGCTTGGGGCAAAGGCCTTTTCAAGTAAACTAACGCAGCTACATGCTATTAGTGTTTAGCCGCGTAGTCTTCGACCTGACGCCATACGCGCAACAGGTTGCCGGATAGGATTTTACGGATATCGGCTTCGCTGTAGCCCCTGTCCAGTAAACCCTGAATCAGGTTTGGGTAAGTAGATACGTCTTTCAAATCGATAGGCAGTGAGTCACCTACACCATCGTAGTCGGAACCGATACCAATATGATCGATACCGACTAAATCACGCACGTGGTCTATATGGTCCAGCACGATTTCCAAAGTAGCAAAGGGGTAAGGGTTGTTTTGACGATACTGTTTGTCGAAGGATTCACGGTCTTTTGTCTGCGCTTCTTTCATCGCATCGCTACGCTTTTTACCCCAGGCCTGTGCCTGGTTGGAGACAAAGCTGGAACCAAAGTTGATCATCACTACACCGCCGTTTTTAGCTAGCGCTTTGATCATGTCATCATTCATATTGCGCTCGAATCCCGGCGTGAATTTACGCAGCGACGAGTGAGAAGCAATCACCGGTGCCTTGGTCAGTTCAATCACCTGATAAAAAGCATCATCCGAGACGTGGGAAATATCGATCATCATGCCGATGTTGTTCATCTCGGTAACCAACTGTTTACCGAAGTCGCTCAGGCCATGCCATTTGCGGCGTAAATCGTAAGAGGAGTCAGAAATATGGTTTGCTTGAGAGTGAGCCAGGGTAATGTAACGTACACCACGTTTGTAGAAGTGCTGCAGGTTATCCATGCTGCCTTCCAGGGGCGTACCGTTTTCCATTCCCATCGGCAGAGCAATTTTGCCGGCCTTGAACGCGGCTTCCACATCAGCCACAGAGTGGGCAATGGCAAACTTTTCGGGCGCACGACCAACTATGGCTTCTACGCTGTCGATCAGGCGGTTAGCTAATAGTACGCTGCCACCGGACTCTTCGTAGCTGGCGGGAATATAAATCGACATAAAGGGGGCATTCAGACCACCTTCTACAGCGCGCGGATAATCAAAATCACCTTTGGGTGTGGCCACGGTGACATCTTCCCATTCATCATTGATACGATATGGAACGTCGATGTGACCGTCGACCAGAATGGTCTCTTTTGCCAGGCGCTTGGCTTGCTCAGAGGGCACAATGGCCAGTGCGCTGGTGGACGCCAGAATGGCGGCAATAGTCAGGGCAATTTTGCTTTTCACGTATTTATTCCTGTTGTTATAAGTGGCAGTGCAACGAATTTAATTCAGACCCAGATCACGAGTCATGTTCTCGTTCCTGTCCCGATGTACGATGACGTTATCCTCAATACGAATACCGCCAAATGGTCTGAATAGCTCGACGCGGTCCCAGTTGATGTACTTGGATTGCTCGCTCCCTTTAAGGTCCGCCAGCAGACTGTCTATAAAATACAGTCCTGGTTCGACAGTAAAGACCTGGCGCGCCTCAACGAGACGGGTTGCACGCAGAAACGGATGTTCTGCGGGCGGTGGTGCTGGTGTGCCTCTGTCGTCGGCCATCAGCCCCCCCATATCATGGACCTGCAAGCCTAAATGGTGGCCAATGCCGTGGGGGAAAAAAGTACGGGTAATGCCTTGCTGCAGGATATCCTCAGCAGACAGGTTTACCAGGCCAAAATGTTTTAGCAGTGCGGCGATTTTCTGATGTGCGGCAAAGTGCAAATCCGGGTAAGGAATGCCTGGCTTGAGCATGTCCACCAGGTCTAAAGTCACCTGATCCATGGCAATCACCAGCTCGGCAAACTCGTTCTGTTGTCTGGCGTATGTACGGGTAATATCCGCGGCATAGCCGTGAAACTGGGCACCAGCGTCAATTAAAAACGAGCGATGTTCAGTCGGCTTTTGCGCTTCCACCGTCATATTGTGCAATATTGCGGCATTCTCATTTAAGGCAACGATGTTGCCATAAGGCACTTCATTAATGCCCTGACGCACGGCAGACAGATAAGCCTGGTTAATATCGAATTCACTTAGTTCATCGAAAAAAGCGGCTTTGGCGGCCTCATGACCTTGCACCGCGATGCGGTTAGCTTCGCGCAGGCAGGCGAGCTCATAATCGGTTTTATAAGCACGGTGGAAGTGAAAATAGTGCAGCACACGGTCGGGATTCACCAGTTCAAAGCCCAGCGCCTTGGCCACTTCAATATATTCACCAATATAAGCGTAGCGGCGTTTGTCATAGGGCAGATGCTTCTCCACCTGATTCGCCTGCGCCAGCAACACAATATCAAACTGCTCGGCCCAGAAGTCACTGGGTGGAGGTGGTACTTTGTGCCAGAAGTCCTTGGGGCGATAGAAAATCAGCTTTGGCTTGTCGACACCGTTAACTACTAACCAGCAATTGGGGTTATCCAGCACCGGTACCCAGGCTTTAAACTGCGGGTTAACGGCAAAAGGGTAGTCCATATCATCCAGAAAACGACGTTTAGCCTGCCCGGAATGGATGATCAGACCGTCGATTCCTTCGCGCTGGATAGCCTCCAACGTGCGAGTTTGAAGCTCTGCTATATGCTGTGGATAGAGGGATGCTAATGGCTGCATTAAGGTGCTCCGGAAGCGGATTATTTTTGCCCGTACACTAGCATACTAAGGGCTGAACTACTAATCCGCCCGGCACCGTTAAAACGCCGTTCGTGCCTGGTTATTGCGCCGTCATGGAGGCCGAAATTTTCATATTGGCCAGATCTTCAAATAAATTCTGTTCCTGGCCCAAGCGCTGCTTGTATATCTGTTTGTATGCCATAACCGCTTTGACGTAATTACGGGTTTCCTTGTAAGGGATGGTTTCCACCCACACATCCATGGGCACGTCATCTTTGGGCAGCCAGCGTTTTACCCGGCTCATTCCGGCATTGTAGGCGGCGGTCGCCAGCACCGGGTTATCCTGCATTTTATCCATCAGATAACGCAGGTACTGGGTACCGTATTCCACATTCTTTTCGGGATCGAACAGCACCTGGTTTGAGACCTTTTTCTTGGCCAGATCGCGAGCGGTGCGCGGCATAATTTGCATTAGTCCTTTGGCGCCAACACCAGAGTTGGCATCCACCATAAAGGAGCTTTCTCGTCTGGCGATGGCGAAAGCCCAAGCCGGATCAACATGGTGCTTGCTGGCACTTTGCATTAGCGGCTGGTCAAAGGCCAGTGGGAAGCGGCGTTTAACGTCATCCAAATAGCCAAGGCGAGAGAAGGCAAAGATAGCCTGGTCATGCCACCCCCAGCGATCTGCCAGAACCGCGGCAGCCAGTCCTTGCTGGTAGGTTAGGTTGCCTTGTAACTGAATCCATTCGCGGCGAGCGGCCGTATAGCGTTTTAACGCCAATAATTCCTTGGCTCGCTTGGCTGCCGGAAGGTTTTCAACATGAAGCAACTCCGCATCGGAAATCTTCAGTGGCGTATCGGCCAGATTCGGTGATTTGGCCAGCTTACCGGCGGCCAAAAAGCCGTAGTAGTGACGAACGTTGGATAAGGTGTCATATTGGCGCTTGGCATTGACCGGGTCATTCAGATGCTCATAGCTACGGGCGAGCCAATAGCGGCTGGAGTAATCCTCCTCCAGTGCGGCAGGAGCTGAATTCACAACATCTGCCACATGCTGCCAGTCCTGATGACGCAGAACGTGTGTCAGGTGCCAACGGAAAATATCTTCATTGCCATCGCCCCGATTGGCGCGTTCCAGCCAGAATTCAGCCTGCGGATGATCTTCTACCGCCAGGGCCACAGCGAACCCGGCTGCCACATCTTGCTCTTCAACAGCATCAAAACTGTACTTCTCTGCAGCCCGTTGCCAGGTTTTCATCGCCAGGGCTTTATCTCGCCATACCAATCGCTTCAACGAATAGACAATAACCTGGCGTTCTTCGGCAGGGTACTTGTTGGGAAACTTAGTCAGCTGAGCCACTGAAGCTGGGTTACGTCTGGCGTTTAGCCATAAATCACCCAGATATTGCTGGGACGCTGGTAACAAAGATTTCAGATAAGGAATTAAGGTATGGTCGCCGCCATCGGCGGCCATCACTAAACGTTCCAGCACTAAAGGTGCGGTGCGATGGCCGGCATCGCTCCATTGCTTGAAGACTTTGTCACAAGCTTTGTCCTGCGATTTACCCACTAACCACAGCTCGGGCACCAAGGCGAAAGCTTGCTGACGCAGGTCTGGCTGAGCAAGGCGGTAGGCGACGTTAGTACAGCGCAGTGTATCGTCACCAGTATCCCGGTAGTAGGTTAGAAAACGATGCTGATCGTTACGTTTCATTAAATAACGCAACCACTTCTCCCGCACTTCTCTGTCCAGTGGGGTATCGGCATAGTCTTTCAGAAAGGCGGCAATTTGTTGCTCACGGCTCAGCTTCAGGCCCGAAAGCAAAGCGGTTTGCTGTAAATAGGGGAGCAGCGGGTAATCGCCCAGTTGTTTAACGGCATCCAGATAAGTTTCGCTGTCTGGGTAATAACTCCACTTTTCTGCGTCGATAAACTGCGCGCGCTGTCGTTCCAACTTATCGTCAGCTAAAAGAGACAGAGGAATCAGTGCCAGCAGAGCAACTAATTTTCGCATTGTAGAGACGACCACCATAACCAGCCTCCTGAGCGAGCGGGGACCCTTTAGATTAATGATAGTCAACGCAGAATCAAGTATGGGAGAAGACTAATTGGTGTTTAATTTGTGTGTTTTTTGTACTCAAGGCTGTCGCTTGCCGCTAGTTGATTGACTTTATTTGGTTTTTTACAAAGTTGATAAATTATTTAAACGTTTGTTTGAATTTCGGTTGAAATTTAATACGCCATCAACAAGAATTGAGCCACCCTACATTTGCGTACCGACCAATTCGGACGCTGCACCATCAGTATAGATGGCCAAAGGAGAGCAACATGATATATCAAGGTAACAGCCTGTCTGCGTCCTTGTTGGATGATGGCATTGCCGAGGTGGTCTTTGACGCCGCCGGCTCGGTGAATAAGTTTGATCAACAAACTGTCTCTGAACTCAATGAATTATGCGCTGCGCTGGAAGGCAATGCGGCGGTGAAAGGCGCCCTGGTGCGTTCCAACAAAGGTGCCTTTATTGTTGGTGCCGATATTACCGAATTTAACGGTTTGTTCGCCTTACCTGAGCAAGAGGTACTGAGCTGGGTAGCCAAAACTTCGCAGGTATTCGACCGTTTTGAAGACCTGCCTTTCCCGACAATCGCTGCGGTGAATGGTTTTGCCTTGGGCGGTGGTTGTGAAATGACCCTGGCCTGTGATTTTCGTGTCGTCGACAACACGGCCCGAATCGGCCTGCCTGAAGTTAAGCTCGGTTTGATGCCGGGCTTTGGTGGCACGGTGCGCTTACCGCGCATTATCGGTGCAGATAATGCACTTGAGTGGATGACCAGTGGTCGTGACAAGAAGCCTGAACAAGCATTGGCTGATGGTGCCATTGATGCTGTGGTTGGCGCAGACAAACTGCGTGATGCGGCAATTAATATGCTTAAGCAAGCTATTGCTGGTCGTCTGGACTGGCAAAAACGCCGTGACCAGAAAAAGTCACCATTAAGCCTTAATGCCAATGAATCCATGATGAGCTTTGCTACGGCTAAGGCTATGGTCACTGCGGTGGCGGGGCGTCATTATCCGGCTCCGCATATGATGGTAGATACTGTGGCCAAAGCCGCAGGATTAGATCGTGCAGGTGCCCTTAAGCTGGAAAATGAAGGCTTTGTGGCATTAGCCAAAACCGAAGCTGCGACCGCGCAAATCGGCATCTTTATGGCCGACCAGTTGGTGAAAAGCAAAGGTAAGAAGCAAGCGAAGTCCGCCAGCAAGGATATCAAACAAGCCGCGGTGTTGGGCGCAGGCATTATGGGCGGTGGTATTGCCTACCAGTCCGCAGTGAAAGGTACCCCAACGGTGATGAAAGACATTCGTCAGGATGCCTTACAACTGGGCCTGAACGAAGCGGCAAAAATCCTCGGTAAAGGTATGGAGCGCGGCAAGGTAGACAGTAAGACCATGGCCGCAACCCTGAATAATATCGTTCCCAGCCTGGAATACAGTGCGATTAAGGGCGCCGATATCGTTATTGAAGCTGTGGTAGAAAATCCCAAGGTCAAAGCGGCAGTATTAAAAGAAACCGAACAGGCTGTGAGTGCAGATGCGATCATCTGTTCCAATACCTCAACAATTTCCATTAACAGCCTGGCTACCAGCCTGGATAAGCCTGAGCGTTTCTGCGGTATGCACTTCTTTAACCCCGTGCATAAAATGCCGCTGGTGGAGATTATTCGAGGTGAAAAAACCACCGACGATACTATTGCAGCGGTGGTAGCCTTTTCACTGAAGATGGGTAAAACCCCCATAGTGGTTAATGACTGCCCGGGATTCCTGGTTAACCGTGTGTTGTTCCCTTATTTCGCCGGCTTCAGCCAACTGCTGCTGGACGGTGCGGACTTTGTTGCCGTTGATAAGGTCATGGAAAAAATCTTTGGTTGGCCTATGGGTCCGGCTTACTTGCTGGACGTAGTGGGTATGGATACGGCGGATCATGCTGCGGGTGTGATGGCCGAGGGCATTCCTGAGCGTATGCAGCGTATTGGTAATGATCCCATTCAGAGCCTTTACCAGGCCGGGCGTCTGGGCCAGAAGAATGGCAAAGGTTTCTATGACTTCTCGGTAGACAAGCGCGGTAAGCCTAGCAAAGCCGCCGCCGCAGAAGCCTACAGGCTGATTAATATCGAGCATCGTGAATTTGATGCAGAAGAAGTCATTGCCCGCCTGATGATCCCGATGGCCAATGAAGCGGTGCGTTGTCTGGAAGAGGGCATTGTTGCCAGTGCTGCCGAAGCGGATATGGCGCTCTTGTACGGTCTTGGTTTCCCTCCTTTCCGTGGCGGTATCTTCCGTTATATGGAAAGTATGGGATTGGCAAACTTTGTGGCTTTGGCCGACAAGTATGCTGCCCTTGGGCCTATTTATCAGATCACCGACGGATTGCGCGAGATGGCAGCATCCGGCAAGTCCTATTTCGCTTAAGGTTGGGAGAACATCATGAAAGACGTGGTAATAGTCGATTGCATCCGCACCCCCATGGGTCGTTCCAAGGGTGGCGTATTTCGCAATGTGCGCGCCGAAACATTGTCTGCACAGTTGATGACCCAATTGCTTGAGCGCAATAGTGCGTTAGATCCAAGCGAAATTGACGACATCATTTGGGGTTGCGTACAGCAGACCAAGGAGCAGGGTTTCAACATTGCCCGTAATGCCCAGCTGCTGACGAATATTCCTCGCTCTGTACCGGCGGTCACGGTGAACCGCTTGTGTGGCTCTTCCATGCAGGCTTTGCATGATGCGGCTTGCGGCATCATGGCTGGAAAGGGCGACGTGTACATCATAGGTGGTGTGGAACACATGGGTCATGTACCCATGAACTTTAATATCGATTTCCACCCAGGCCTGGCGAAATACACCGCTAAGGCCTCCGGCAATATGGGCATGACTGCCGAATTACTGGGCCGCCAAAATGGCATCACCCGTGAAATGCAGGACGTATTTGGCGCCCGTTCACATCAGCGCGCACATCAGGCAGCCCTGGAAGGGCGCTGGGCATCAGAAATCGCCGCCATTGAAGGCCACGATGCTGACGGCGTACTGACGCTGGTAGATTATGATGAGGTTGTGCGCCCGGATACCACGGTAGAGACGCTGGCAGGATTACGGCCGGTGTTTGACCCGGTTAACGGTACCGTTACCGCCGGTACGGCATCGGCCATTTCCGATGGCGCCTCAGCCATGCTGGTGATGTCCGCTGATAAAGCCAAAGCGCTGGGTCTGAAACCTCGCGCCAAATTGCGCTCGATGGGGGTAGCTGGTTGTGATGCGGCGATTATGGGCTACGGGCCTGTACCTGCCACCAAAAAGGCACTAAAAGCCGCTGGTATGAGTATGGATGATATTGAGATTGCGGAGTTCAATGAAGCTTTTGCTGCGCAAGCGCTGTCCTGTATCAAACAGTTAGGCTGGCTGGAAAGCTACGACGAAAAAGTTAACCTTAATGGCGGCGCCATTGCGCTGGGGCATCCATTGGGCTGCTCAGGTGCGCGTATCTCCACCACTCTGATCAATCTGATGGAGGCTAACGACAAGTCTGTTGGTCTCGCCACCATGTGTATTGGTTTAGGGCAGGGTATCGCTACCGTTTTTGAACGAGTCTAATCTTTTTTAGTTAGACACCCATGGATAACAAACGCCGCATCAAGCGGCGTTTTTTCTACTCACTCAATAACTGGTGTAACCAAGCGCGGGCAAACTTACTGTCGCGTTCTATGGTTTTGCTGGATAGCCCCAACAGCTCGCCGATCTCATCATTGGTCATGCCTGCAAAAAACTGCAATTCAATGATTTCAGCCTTGCGAGGGTCCTGACTGGCGAGTTGAGTGAGGGCATCGTCCAACTCCAACACCTCCATTTGCGATGTTGAATTTGCCAGCATGGATTCATGTAGTGTCAGGCGCTGACCATTTTCTCCGCGCTTCTGGCGGGCGTTTTGCCTGGCATGGTCGACCAAAATACGTCGTAAAGTACGGGCGGCCAGTGAGAAAAAGTGGCGCCGGTCATTGCAACTGAGATTAGCATCGGCCAGTCGCAAAAAGGCCTCATTGACTAGTGCCGTGGCTTGCAGGGTGTGGCCTTTTCGTTCTTTGGCCATTTCCTTACAGGCCAGCCTATGCAGTTCCTGGTAGATTAATTCAGTGACCTGAGCGAAGGCATCCGAATCGCCTGACTGCCAGCGGTCCAGTTGTTGTGTAAAAGAGGCGGAGGTAATCATATAAGCCTTATTCTGCCAGTCAGGTTCAGTAACAAAGACTTAAAGGACTATAAACGAGTCAGGCTGGTTCGCAAGAGGTCATGCATGTGCTTGTTCTGGGTAATTTTAATTGAAAATAAAAAAATATCGTTAATTCATGTCTGAATTTTCTCCCCAATAGCGCTTTTAGGTGTGATGGCGATTTAACGGCCATCAAGGAATCGTTATCAGGAGAACAGAACATGAAAGCATATCGTGCATTATTGACCGGTCTGTGCGCCGGAACGTTAAGCGTTACTTTGAGTGTCCAATGTCTGGCGGCGAATGAAGTACCTATAGAGCCGAATGCTGTTCAAATTCAGATGTCGGACGAATTGGACCAGCAATTACGCTTGTTTGGCCTACAAGGTAAACCAAGCAGTATGTTGCAAGGTTGGAAAGACGTTATGCTGGAGCTTGAGGTGCCAGGGGTTGCGGAAAACACCCCAGTGCAAGACGAAGCTCTGGTTAAGTGGCTGGCTGAACCTTGGTTGCTGACCCAGCACATCACTTCTGTGCAAGAGTCACTGCTGGCTAAACATCGTCAGCATTCATTAAGTGAAGAAACCAAGATGGTTTTACAGCGCCTGACATCTATTATGCTGCTGGAGCGTAATCTGGCAGAACCGGGTAGTGAAGCCACGGGAGTACTTTTTACCCGCCGTTTGGACACCCTGCACGATGAGCATGCCTATAAAAATGTGACACTGTATCGCTCACTGCGCAATTTAATTGCAGTTTGGCAGCGTACACCAGAAGTGTCGTCCAGCCTGTTTGCCCGAGGCACCCCTGCCGTACAGGAGGTCAGGGAGGAACTGCTGAGTGGCAATCTGGATGAAGCGGGGATCGCACTGTACTCGCTGGCAAAGGTGAATGCTGAGATGGTGCTGGCCAGACAACATAACCAAAATGCAGCGTATTAATTGCTTAAAACTAGAGATATAGAAATGAAAAAGCCGCATTTGTATGCGGCTTTGTCTTATCAGGCGCCGTATGGATGGCGCAGAACTATTGTCTCAACCCGATCCGGGCCAGTAGAGACGATATCAACCGGCACATGCGTCAGTTCTTCAATACGCTTGATGTAGTCGCGTGCGGCTTGCGGCAGCGCATCCAACGTCGTGGCACCGAAGGTATTTTCGCTCCAGCCGGGCATTTCTTCATATACCGGGGTGACTTTCTCGTATCCGTCAGCAGCCATGGGCGGTACGTCACGCACGGTACCGTCTGGGAATTTGTAGCCCACACAGATTTTCAGGGTTTCCAGGCCGTCCAGCACATCCAGTTTGGTCAGACAGAAACCGCTGATGCTGTTGATTTGTACAGCGCGCTTCATCGCTACGGCGTCAAACCAACCGGTGCGACGCTTACGACCTGTAGTGGCACCGAATTCATGGCCTTTAGTACCCAGGTGGTTGCCAATTTCGCAGTTTAGCTCGGTAGGGAAAGGACCAGACCCAACACGAGTAGTGTAGGCTTTTACGATACCCAGTACGTAATCCAGGTTTAACGGACCGAAACCGGCACCTGTGGCTACGCCACCGGCTGTGGTGTTGGAAGACGTTACATACGGATAAGTACCGTGATCGATATCCAACAACGTACCCTGTGCGCCTTCAAACATAATGGGGTCGCCATTCAGGCGGGCTTTGTCGAGCATATCCGGCACATCAACCACCATGGCTTTAATCACATCAGCGATAGCCATAGTCTGCTCCAATACTTCCTGATAATTCACTGGCTCAACTTTGTAGTATTGGGTCAGCGCGAAGTTATGGAACTCAACAATTTCTTTCAGACGAGCAGCGAAAGTCTCGGCGCAGAACAGATCGCCAACGCGCAGGCAGCGACGTGCAATCTTATCTTCATAAGCAGGGCCAATGCCGCGGCCGGTGGTACCTATAGGGTTATTACCACGGGCTTTCTCGCGGGCTAAATCCAAGGCGACATGGTAAGACAAAATCAGGGGACAGGCTTCGCTGATAACCAAGCGCTCTTTTACTGGTACGCCGCGTTCTTCCAGCATCTTGATTTCTTTCATCAAGGCTTCAGGGCTCAGTACTACACCGTTACCAATTACACAGGTGACGTTGTCACGCAGTACGCCTGAAGGGATCAGGTGCAAGACGGTCTTCTCTCCGTTGATGACCAGAGTATGACCAGCATTGTGACCACCTTGGTAACGTACAACGAATTTGGCCTTGTCTGTTAACAGATCAACGACCTTACCTTTACCCTCATCACCCCATTGGGTGCCGAGCACTACAACGTTTTTTGCCATGGATTAAAAAGAGGTCAGAAAATTAGGCGGGGATTCTATCAAATTTCGAGCAGTCAGATCATCTGTTTTCCGGGAAATACCCTAACAGGAGTGTTAATTCCTTGCTGCCATGGGAAATTTCCGGTCAACTCAGGAGAAAATACAGTGCCACCAGACCGATAGTGACCATAGTTCCGCCCATTGTGCGCAACTGTTGCGGCGCCTGGCTGGCAAGCTGATGCATAAAATTCTGCCAGCGATTAGGGAATAGTAAGGGCCCGATACCTTCCACTATTAATACCAAGGCCAGTGCTATCCATAAGGTGTCGGTCATGGCGCTTCCTTCAGGCAGCTAAGATCATATTCTGCCGCATTGTGGTAAATGGCAAAACCAAAGCGTAATCTGTCGCCTCTGGCATCGGTAATTACTCCATGGTTGCTCAGTTGCTGGTGCAACTGCTGTACCTTATCAGCGTTGTGCAATTTAAAAGTCAGAAAATGACCATGATACGATAGCTCGTTGACCAGTAGGTTGTTTCTGTTCAGTTCCGGGTGCTGCAATGTATCCAGATGCTGCAAAAATGCTTGTTGCAGGCCTTGAACATAAGCGTGGATAGTCGCCACATCTAATCCTTGTTGCTGATACAACTGCTGCACGGCGGCCAAACGATACAAAGGGGAAAAATCCATGGTGGCACCCGCAAAGCGCATACCGTTGGTGGCGTAGTTTACTTGGCCTGTCTTGGCCTGGTCGAGTTCGCCGAATTCGGCAAACCAGCCTGTATAGGCGGGACGCAACTGACAATTAGGTGGAACGTGCAGGAAGCAACAGCCTTCTCCTCCTTGCGCATATTTGTAGCCACCGGCCAGATAAAAGGCGCGTCCGGCGATGGCCGACAAGTCGGTTGGAATAGCCATAAAGCCATGATAACCATCGATCACAACAATGCTATCAGCGGATGCTTTCGCGACCAGGCTTTCCAAGTCTTTGACCGCCAGGCCTGAATTAAAAAACACCTGGCTGACAAAAATAAGGTCCCAGTCATCTGATTGGATCGCCTCGGCAAAGCGCTCTTCAAAGTTAGCAAAGGGCAGGGTTTCAATACGACAAAGGCTGAGATTGTCGAACTCGTCCAGGCGGCTGATTTGCCGGTTAAAACTATGAAACTCACTATCGGTTGTGAGGATCTTCAGCGGCTTTTGCCAGTCCAGGCAACTGAGGATGCGGTATAGCAATTCATGGGTGTTGGGAGCAAAGGCCAGTTGTTCTGGCATGCCGGTATTCAAAGTGTTAGCAATAGATTGTTGGACTTGGGGCAGTTTCTCGCTAAACAAATGCTGCCATTTGTCGTCCACCAGTGCCGCCGTGTCATCCCAGTATTGCAGCATGGCATCACGGGTGACATCTGGCCAGTAGTGATGACTGTGGCAGGCAAAATGCTGTCTACCCTTATTGGCGTCGAGAAAGCGGCGGTACAGATGTTGGTACAAGGTTGGCCTCTTGCTAATAGCAAAAGGGCCCCTGGGGGCCCTTTATCAGTTTTGCTTACCTTTAGTGTTATTCATGTAGCGGAAGAAATCGCTGTCCGGCTCAAGAATCAACACATCCTGCTTGCTATTGAAGCTCTTACGGTAGGCATCCATACTGCGCAGGAAGGCGTAGAACTCCGCGTTTTTGGTGTAGGCGTCGGCGTAAATTTTGGCCGCTTCCGCATCACCTTCACCGCGCAGTTTTCTGGCGTTACGCTCTGCATCTGCCAGCATTACTGTTACCCGGGCATCAATGTCAGCGCGGATAATTTCTGCCTGCTCACGACCCTGAGAACGGTGCTCCTTGGCTACGGCAGCACGCTCGGCACGCATACGCTCGAAGATAGAGTTACTGATTTCCAATGGCAGGTTAATCTGCTTAACCCGCACATCGACAATCTCAATACCCAGTTCAACGGCGCTCTCAGCCGATTGTTTCATGGCTTTGTTCATCAGCTCTGAACGCTCGCCTGACACAATCTCGGAAATAGTGCGGCTACCAAACTCGGTGCGCAATCCGTTGTTAACCTTCTGCTTTAACAGCGTCTCGGCCTGGTCCTTGAATCCACCTGTGGCCAGATAATAAGTAGCAAAGTCCTTAATGCGCCATTTCACATAGGAATCAACGATCAGGTCTTTTTTCTCTGCTGTTACGAAACGGTTTGCGCCGTCATCCAGGGTCTGCACCTTGGAAGTCAGTTGTTTTACCGTGTCGATAAAAGGTAACTTCAGATAAATACCCGGCTCGTAAACGATGGTTTGTCCGGTCTCGGCGTCACGGCGGACCTTACCAAACTGAATGACAATGCCGCGGTAACCTTCTTCAATCACAAATACCGAACCGAAGCCTAGGATTACGAGCACGATAATCAGTGCAATACTAAAATTTTTCATGCCTTACTCCCTCCCGGTGCGGAATCTGTCAGATCTGGAACCTGTGCTACTCGTGTTGCCGTTGGCAGACTGGTTTTGCGTGTTGGTTCGTAGGCCTTCCAGGGTATTAGAGGACACAGGGGCCGAGGTGGCGCTGTTCTGACGCTCCAGAATTTTATCCAGCGGCAGATACATCATGTTACCGCTACCTTTATTGTCCACCATGATCTTGCTGGTGTTACCGTAAACCTCTTCCAGAGTCTCCAGATAAAGACGCTGACGGGTTACTTCCGGTGCCGCAACATACTGTGGCAGTAATTCTTCAAAGCGTGCTACTTCACCGCGGGCTTCCAGGGTGACACGTTGCTTATAAGCGGTGGCTTCCTGTTCCATCCGGTTAACCTGACCACGCGCTCTGGGTTCGATTTCCCTGGCATAGGCTTCGGCTTCACGGATATAACGCTGTTCGTCTTCCTGAGCGGCAATCGCATCGTCAAATGCTGCTTTCACCTCTTCAGGTGGACGGGCGTCTTTGAAGTTGACGTCCAGAATTTCAATACCCATGCTGTAAGGAGCAATAATACCGTTTAGCTCGTCACGCACTTCCTGACGGGCCACTTCGCGGCCGCGAGTCAATACTTCATCCATTTTGGAATGGCCGACTACATAGCGGATGGCTGCGTCCAAGGCATGACGCAAACTTTCATCAGGATCTACAACCGCAAAGGTATATTTGAAGGGATCCATCACTCGGTATTGGATTTCCATATCGACTCGTACCACATTCTCATCTTCGGTCAGCATAAAGCCTGAAGACGGCATGGAACGCACCGATTGCACGTTAACCGGATAAACGGTATCTACAAAGGTGGGTTTCCAGCGTAAACCTGGTTCCTGGAAACTGTGGAACTTACCAAAGCGCAGCACAACACCACGTTCTGCTTCTTTAAGGGTATAGAAGCCACTGATAAACCAAACGGCGATTAAAATGCCGACGATTAAACCCAGACCGAGACCACCGACACCTTTACCGGATGACTTATTGCCCCCGCCAAAGCCACCGAGTTTGTCGAAGAACTTCTTGAAAACCTCGTCCAGATCAGGAGGACCCTGATCGCGGCTGCCGCGATTTTTCCAGGGATCGTTATTGTTGCCTCCAGGCTCATTCCAAGCCATGTGTTTCTCCGTATTGATAGAAAAATAATTCAGACGTTAATGTTTGTGGACAACAAAGCTGGTCAGCTCATGGCTCACATTCTTTTCCAAGCGATGCCAGTCTTTAGCAGGCATCCTGACATCCACTACCCAATCGCCGTCTTCGGCATAAGACTCCGCCGAAATGCAATGCAGGTTATATAAAGCGCCACGTAATTTCCCCTCTCTGGGAGGAATTCGCAGTTGGTACTGTACCATGCTGCGTCCCAGGCAGTCAGTCAACGCCTGGAACAACAGTTCAATACCTAAACCTTGCTGAGCTGACAACCATACCCTGATAGGACGACCTTCTTCATCTCTATCTATGCGAGGTGTCATGCCTTCTAGCAAGTCGATTTTGTTACAAATCGTCAATTGCGGAACTTCGCCAGCATCGATCTCTTCCAGCACCTGGTTGACCTGATCGATATTGTCTTTATATTGCTCATCGGCGTAATCCACCACATGTAGCAATAAATCCGCTTCCTGAGTTTCCTGCAAGGTTGCCTTAAAGGCCGCAACCAGATCATGGGGGAGGTGGCGGATAAAACCAACCGTATCGGCCAATATAGCCGGGCCCACATCTTGTAATTGTATCTTACGTAAAGTCGGATCAAGCGTAGCAAATAGCTGATCAGCAGCATACACACCAGCCGCAGTCAGGGTGTTGAACAAGGTAGACTTTCCGGCGTTGGTATAACCAACCAAAGACACTGTCGGAATCTCTGCGCGGGTTCTGGCCCGGCGGCCCTGTTCACGCTGTTTCTGTACCTTTTCCAGACGCCTCAAAATGTGGTCGATTCTGGCTCGCAGTAAACGACGGTCTGTTTCCAGCTGGGTTTCACCCGGACCGCGCAAACCTATACCACCTTTTTGCCTTTCCAGGTGAGTCCAGCCTCGGATCAGGCGGGTAGAGATATGTCTCAACTGCGCAAGCTCAACCTGCAACTTACCTTCGTGAGTGCGAGCCCGCTGGGCAAAAATATCCAGAATCAATCCAGTGCGATCCAATACACGGCACTTACAAAGCTTTTCCAAATTGCGCTCTTGTGAGGGGGACAGGGCGTGATTAAAGATCACCACATCGGCACCAGATACTTGTACCTGTTGCGCGATCTCTTCGGCTTTGCCGCTACCGACAAAATATTTGGCACTGGGACTGGAACGGGAACCCTTAACCAGACCAACAGCGTTAACTCCTGCAGACGAAACCAGCATCTGCAATTCGTGCAAATCTTCTCTGCTGCTTTCGTCGGGGAAGTCTATATGTACCAGTACAGCCTGCTCACCTGCTTCATAACGGTCAAACAAGCGTCATCTCCAAAAGGAATGATTAGTCCTCGTCATTATCTTGGTTTGACGGAGGATTAGCAATCATAGGAATTGGACGAGCTGGCACTACAGTTGAGATTGCATGCTTATACACCATCTGGCTGACAGTATTTTTCAACAGAATCACAAACTGGTCGAAAGATTCGACCTGTCCCTGCAACTTGATGCCATTGACCAGATAAATAGATACCGGTACACGTTCTTTTCTCAATGCATTTAAAAAGGGATCTTGCAGTGATTGGCCTTTCGCCATTTTCATTATCCTTTTATTTTTATTATCTCAGTGCCTCAAGCACAAATGAGACACCTCGCCAGCTTTTCGATTATACAGTTTTTGTACTGCCTGTATAGCTACAGGCCGTTAAGGTTCGGGGCTTTACAGCTTTTCCGCGACCAGTGACAAGTTGTCTTTTGCAAAAGTATCCAACCAGTGAATATTTTGCCAGCCACGTAACCAAGTTAACTGGCGTTTAGCTAATTGTCGGGTCGCTACTATAGCGCGATAACGCATCTCTTGATGGTCATACCTGCTATCCAAATACTCCCACATCTGACGATAGCCAACACATCGCATTGAAGGCAAGTTTAGATGCAGATCTGCTCTTTCGTAAAATTTTTTTACTTCGTCTTCAAAGCCTTGCGCCAGCATCTGATCAAAACGCAAGGCAATACGATTATGTAACACGTCTCGGTCTTGTGGCGCTATAGCAAATTGGAATACCTGATAAGGTAATGGGGGCGTTTTTTCCTGAGTCAAGTCGGTGAGACTTTGACCGGTAAGATAGATCACCTCCAGAGCACGGGTTAGGCGTTGCGGGTCATTAGGGTGAATGCGAGCAGCAGACACAGGATCCTTTTGCATAAGTTCATCATGCAGTGCCTGCCAGCCATCACTGGCTGCACGTTGTTCTATTTCGGCACGTACTGTCGCATCAGACGAGGGAAGCGGGGAAATACCCTCCAGCAAGACCTTGAAATACATCATGGTGCCACCCACCAACAAAGGAATTTTTCCTTTGGCCTGGATGTCGGCCATTTCACGTAGCGCATCCTGGCGAAAATCGGCTGCAGAATAGGCCTGTGAGGCATCCAATATGTCGATTAATCTGTGAGGTGCCTGACGTAACTCGTCTGCTGAGGGTTTGGCCGTGCCGATATCCATATCGCGATAAATCATCGCCGAGTCGACACTGATAATTTCGCAGGGATAGTGCTGAACTAACTGCATGGCTAAATCCGTTTTTCCTGAGGCTGTTGGCCCCATCAGAAATATTGCCGGAGGCAGGTTAGTTTGCATAGGCTTGAATCCATTGTTCCAAAGGCAGGGGGCTGGCTTTGTTGTTGAGTAACTCTTCCAGTAAGGCCTGCTGTTCACACCACTGCCACCACTGCTTGACTTGCTCTTCTGAATACACTTGCTGCTTATCGGCCACCTTGTCTAACAGACATTCCATTTCCGCTCCATGCGGACAATCCAGTATCAAAGGTAACAGTTCGGGCCAGTTTAGCTGGCGCAGTCCCGCTGGCACCTGTTTGAGCATCAGCTTATGTCTGTCATAACTAAGCACAAAACCAAGGGGAGCTAGCGCGGCTTGTTTAGTTTCCAGGTCAATATCTGGCAAGCTTTGCAAACTGAGAGCCACCGGCATTAGCAAGGGTTGGCTGACGGCTGATGCCAGACTGTGTTTTATCTTCAGTTTATGGAGTTCTTTCACCGGCAAAAGACAGCAAACCTGATTGTGATTGAGCAGCAAATAGCGTTGTTGAACGAGTAACCAGGGATAATGGCTGCCGATGGCCTGAGGAGATGGTGTCGGCGTTTGCATCAACTGCTGATAATGCTGAGCGCCGCGACTGGAGACACCGCCACTCTGGTAGTGGCCTGGCGATTCGGTCACCTTGCTTTGTAATGGTTTGATGTAATTGTGGTTTGGCTCCGCTGCTGGAATTTGTCTGATTGGCGCTGAGGTACTATCTTCCTGGGCAATTTCAGCAGTAGCCTGGTTTAGTGCATCCTGCAGGGCCCGAAAAATAAAATCATGTACCAATCTTGCCTGATGGAACCGGACTTCATGTTTGGCCGGATGCACATTCACATCGACTTCCCTGGCATCCAGTTGAAGATAAAGTACATAGGCGGCATGCCCTTCAGGAGGCAGTAATCCTTCAAAGGCTTGTCGAATTGCGTGATGAATTAGCTTGTCACGCATCATTCTGCCATTTACGTAAAAATACTGATGATCTGGCGTGTTACTGCTCTGAACGGCCAACCAGCCGTGTAAATGCAGCCCCTGATACTGGCTTTGAATGTTCAGAGCATGTTCGCCAAATCCTGCACTGCATACCAGCGCCACGCGCTTTTGCCTGGAGGCCTCAGTATTGGCTTTGGGATAATGACGCAGCAACTTACCGTTATGCTTCAGGCTAAAGGCGACATCAAAGCGCGATAGGGCGATGCGCTTCAAGGTTTCATCAATGTGTTGAAATTCGGTTTTTTCACTGCGCAGAAATTTACGTCTGGCCGGTGTATTAAAGAACAAGTCCAGCACTTCGACACTGGTACCATCAGGGTGTGCCGTCGGCTGTAACTGCACGGCCATGTCCCGCCCTTCGGCTTTTGCTTGCCAAGCTTCAGACTGGGTCGCAGGTTTGGAGGTCAGGGTTAGGCGCGCTACCGAGCTGATACTGGCGAGGGCTTCACCGCGAAAACCCAGGCTCATGATTTGCTCTAAGTCATCCAAGCAACTTATTTTGCTGGTGGCATGACGACTAAGGGCTAACTCAAGTTCATCACGGGCAATACCGCTACCATTATCTCGGATCAGAATTCGTTTGTGGCCGCCACGGTCAATTTCCAAATCAATTTTATCAGCACCGGCGTCCAGGCTGTTTTCAACCAGCTCTTTAATCACTGATGCAGGGCGTTCTACTACCTCACCGGCGGCAATTTGGTTGGCGAGGCGGGCAGGTAATATCTGTATTGGCAAGGTGTTCTACTGCTAGTTAGGTATGGTCAGGACTTGTCCGATGCGAACCATATCCGAGTTCAGGTTGTTGGCGGCCTTTAGCTGACTGACCGGCACGTTGTAGCGTTGGGCCAGCAAGGACAACGACTCTCCTGGTGAAACCTTGTGGGTGCGATTGTCGCGCTTGTTCTTAGCCCACAAGGTACCGTCAGGCGGCATACGCTTAAAGTAGCGCTGCACCGCAACATACATGGCTTCAGCTAAATCTTCGCGAAACTTTGCCCAGTTTAAGTTCTTTTCTTCGGCTTTATTGGAAATGAAGCCGGTTTCTACCAGGATGGAGGGAATATCTGGTGAGGTTAGCACCGCCAGACTGGCCGCTTGCGGTACTGATTTATGTAACTTGGTGATTTGCTTCATTTCCTTCAGCACTTCACGGCTGACTTCATAGCTGGTGGAAATGGAGTGGTCCATCGACATATCCAGTAGAGCCTGGGTCAGGTAGCGCTCACTTGCGGTATCCTGAATAACCTCGGCGGCACCACCAAGCAGTTCGGAATGTTTTTCGCTGTTTTCCAGCCAGCGACCCAGTTCAGAGTTAGCGCGGCGCATTGACAATACCCACACAGATGCGCCACTGGGCTGTGGGGTGGTATAAGCATCGGCGTGAATAGATACGAACAGGTCGGCTTTGCGCTGTCTGGCCATATCGGCACGTTTATTGGGGTGTATGTAATAATCGCCGGTACGGATCATGGCCGCTTTCATACCAGGGGTTTTGTTAATCCTGTCTGCCAGCATTTTGGCCACGCTCAGCGTAACGTTCTTTTCATAACTGCCGGAATAACCAATTGAGCCGGGGTCTTCTCCTCCGTGCCCGGCGTCAATAGCGACAACGATATCGCGGTTCTCACTTTGATCACTGCGCTTAACATTTGCCGACACGCTGTCGCTTTTTCCTCCGATATCTATAACCAGACGGTTTCCATAGGGGGCTGTGGGAGGCAAGGCAAATATTTGTGTGTCGACGGCTTCTGTGAGATCAAAGACAACGCGAATAGCGTTTTTGTCTTTTGCATTACTGTAGCGAAGTCGTTTGATTAACTTGCTGTCGTTCTGGATTTTTGAAAAATCCAGGCTTTTGCGGGTATTGGCCAGATCAATGACTAACCTGGTTGGGTTTTGCAGGGGGAAATAGGTGAACTCAGGGGCGTCCTGCATATCGAATACCACCCGGGTATTCGAAGGCGAAGGCCAGATGCGAACACCATCTACCTGATTTTGTGCGACTACCAGCGAACTGAAAAACGCCAGTAATAAGGTCAGCCAAAAATAAATTCTCTTATGTGCCATGCGCTCTATTATAGTTTTGCAAGCAATGCTTCTCCTCGTTCAGACAAGGCAAGCAGCTCAAAGGTTCGGCCAGGGTCACTAAACGCTATGTTAATCTGCAAATCCGCCGGGGCCAAGAGTTGCCCTCCTTTTTGCGGCCATTCGATTAAACATAGACAGTCGGGTTCAAAATAATCTCGGATACCAATAAATTCCAATTCTTCGGGATCGCTGAGGCGATACAGATCAAAGTGGAATATCCGCCAGTTGCCCACCTGATATGGCTCAACCAAGGTATAAGTCGGGCTTTTCACTCTACCGCTGTAGCCTAGCGCCTGGATAAAGCTGCGACAAAAACTGGTTTTGCCAGCGCCTAAATCACCGTGCAAATAAATCACCGTAGCACTGTCACAAGCCTTGGCCAGCTTGGCTGCCAATTCAGCGGTGGCCTGCTCATCATTTACATCTACGCGTATCGTCATTTAGCGATTAACCAGTTTTCGTATAAAGGGCAACAAATCACTGGCCATCATACCACGTTCTCCGCTTTGTTGTGCAGCTTGGTCTGCCGCCGCGCTATGCAGGCTGGCGCCATACACGGTGGCTTCATCGTTACTTAACCCCTGAGCCACCAAACTGATAATTACCCCGCTAAGCAGGTCACCCATCCCCGGGCTGGCCATGCCGGGGTTGCCGTTGGTTAGTACTACATGTTGCTGCTGCGTTGCAATCAGAGTACCTGCGCCTTTGAGTAGTACAGTGGCTTTATATTTCTGCTGAAGCTTGCCGAGTGCCTGGTAACGGTTATCTTCAATATCTGTTATCTGGCAGCCAAGCAACCTGGCTGCTTCCCCTGGGTGCGGAGTAAGTATGCAGTGGCTGGGTAATGCTCGTGACGAAGCAGCCAGTAAATTCAGGGCATCAGCGTCCAACAACAGAGGCTTAGGCTGCGTTGCTACATAGTCCAGCACCTGATTGAAGAGATAACTGGCCCAGGTATCCTGGCCGAGACCCGGACCTAGGACAATACAGCTGGCCCACCCCAATAATGCCTTGAGGTCGTCGCTGTCCGCCAGCATCAGTTCTGGTAACCCCTGGCTGACCAACTGGCGATTTTCTGGGTGACAACAGGTTTTGACTAATCCGGCGCCTGTTCTAAGTGCCGCTTCACTAGTCAGGCGTATAGCCCCTGGCATACCGCGATTACCACCAATACATAGCACACGGCCAGCGCTACCTTTATGACTGTTTAGGGCACGGCGAGGCAATACGGGCAGATAATTAAAATCCAGCAATTGCGCGCAAGGTGTTGCCAGTGATTGAAAAGTGTCGGCAATACCTAAATCATCGAAGATCAGCTTGCCGCTTTGTTGTTTGCCCCGCCCTGTTACTAAACCAGGCTTGATACCAACAAAAGTTATGGTTTGGTCGGCGCAGACTGCTGCGCCTGCCGACGCACCGGTATCGGCAATTAACCCAGAGGGAATATCCAGGCTAAGCACGGGGATGTCGGCGTTTCGCAACGTCTCAATGACTTCTGCATAGGGCGATCTGAGCTGCCCTCGCGTACCTGTACCTAACAATGCATCGACAATCACCTCTGCATCAGCAAGGGATTGTGGCCAGCGGGTGGTTGTTCCCCCTTCGGCTACCCATCTGTTGCTGGCTTCGGTGGTATCCTGGCTGAACTTGGATACATCTCCCAGCAGTACCAAGCGAACATGCAGACCGGCTTGTTTGGCCAAACGTGCCACAACAAATCCGTCACCGGCATTATTCCCCTGACCACATAGCACCAGGATCCTCTCTGCGTCCGGATAATATTGCTTAAGTGCCCTAAAAGCAGCCGCGCCAGCCCTTTCCATCAGCTCATACATGCTGACTGCGGCCAGCTTGGCAGCCTGGGCTTCATGGTTTCGTACCTGGTCTGCGCAAAACACTTTGTGTGCTAGACTGGCAGGCAATTTTAAGACGAACTGTTTCAATGGCCGAACTCTGCGAAAAGGTCTTAGTGGACCTGACTGAACATATCAAGAGCTGGGGAAGAGCGCTAGGCTTTCAACAGGTGGGTATCTGCGATGTGGATCTGAGTCGTCATGAAGCACATCTGCAGGCCTGGCTGGATAAGGGCATGCATGGTGAGATGCAGTTTATGGCCGAACATGGCATGAAGCGGGCCCGTCCCGATGAGTTGCTGCCCGGTACCTTGCGAGTGGTTAGCGTGCGCATGGACTACCTCCCCCCTGATGCTGGCTTTGCCCGCAATTTGAAAAATCGTGAGCAAGCCTATATCAGTCGCTATGCCCTCGGACGCGACTACCATAAGTTACTCAGGCAGCGGTTGAAAAAGCTAGGTGAGATGATTCAGCAAAAAATCAGCGAGTTTGATCTGAGTTATCGTCCTTTTGTGGATTCTGCGCCGGTATTGGAACATGCAGTAGCTGAGAAAGCCGGTCTGGGCTGGACAGGCAAGCACTCACTGACCATTAATCGTCAGGCAGGCTCGTGGTTTTTCTTAGGCGAGCTGTTTATTAACTTGCCACTGCCGGTGGATCAACCTGTGGAAGAGGGCTGTGGTAGTTGCACGGCCTGTATCACTATTTGTCCCACGGGCGCCATTGTTGCCCCTTATGTGGTGGATGCCAGGCGCTGTATTTCCTATCTGACCATTGAACAAAAAGGGGCGATACCGGAAGAATTCAGACCCCTGCTGGGTAACCGCATCTACGGCTGTGATGATTGCCAGTTGGTCTGCCCCTGGAATCGTTACGCACAGCTTACCGATGAAGCCGACTTTCATCCGCGTCAGCAGTTGCAAGGTAAAACCTTGCTGGAGCTATTTAGCTGGGATGAGGCGACTTTTTTGAAAAATACCGAAGGCTCGCCCATACGTCGTATCGGGCATGAACGTTGGTTGCGCAATATTGCGGTGGGATTGGGGAATGCCCCCTATTCGCCAGATATAGTTGATGCATTGCAGCGTCAGCGGGACGCCAATACTGAAATGGTAAAAGAGCACATCGATTGGGCACTGGCTCAGCAGGCTGATAAAAAGCCTGGTCAACCTGACAGACAAACGCTGCGATTAATTCGCAGTGTGGAAAAAGGGTTGCCCAGAGACGCTTGATGTGCCCTTGCCTTCAAAGGTCGGTAGTCAAGACTGCCGACCTTTAAGAAGCTTCTTTAGGCTTTATGGTATTGCTGACTGTAGCGATGCACGGCGTCAACGAATACCTTGGCATGCTCTGGTGGTACGTCCGGGTGAATACCATGGCCCAGGTTAAATACATGACCGCTACCTTCACCAAAACCGGCCAGAATGGATTGCACTTCTTGTTCGATTCTTGCGGGTGGTGCATAGAGCATGGAAGGATCCATATTTCCCTGTAGCGCTACTTTGTCACCAATTCTGGCTTTGGCGTCGGCGATATTAATTGTCCAGTCCAGTCCCACAGCATCACAGCCTGTTGCTGCAATAGCCTCCAGCCACATACCACCATTTTTGGTGAATAACGTTACTGGTACACGGCGCCCTTCGTTTTCACGGGTCAGGCCGTCGACAATTTTGTGCATATAGCGCAGTGAGAACTCTTCATAATCACGCGGAGACAACACGCCACCCCAGGTATCAAATATCATGACGGATTGGGCGCCAGCGGCGACTTGTGCGTTCAAATACAGGATGACCGAATCTGCCAGCTTATCCAGCAACAGGTGCAGGGCGGCAGGTTCGGCAAACGCCATCTTCTTGATGATGTTGAAGCTCTTGGTCGAGCCGCCTTCCACCATATAAGTCGCCAAGGTCCAAGGGCTACCAGAGAATCCAATTAAAGGCACCTGGCCGTTCAGGCCTTTACGGATAGTGCGTACGGCGTCCATCACATAACCCAGTTCTACTTCCGGATCAGGAACTGGCAATGCTTGAATCGCCGCCATATCGCGCAATGGGCGTTCAAACTTGGGTCCTTCGCCGGTTTCAAAATACAGACCCAGACCCATGGCATCCGGAATCGTCAGAATATCGGAGAACAGGATGGCGGCGTCCAAATCAAAACGGCGAAGAGGTTGCAGAGTCACTTCGCAGGCCAATTCAGGGTTTTTACACAGTGACATAAAATCTCCCGCCTGCGCACGGGTTGCGCGGTACTCGGGCAAATAACGGCCGGCCTGGCGCATCATCCATACAGGAGTGATATCCACAGGCTGCTTAAGTAACGCCCTCAAATATCTGTCATTTTGTAGTGGTTGCATGTGCTGCTCCTGTCTGATGCGCTAAAAAACCCGCGCATTCTACCAGCTAATACGACATCGATACACCAAGCAATCCTTGCGATGAATCAACGTTTGAAGCTTTAAATGAAATGCTATTCATCCTATTTGAGGCATGAAAGCTTGCACTGCTTCGATATTCTTTGCTATAAAACCTCTGCGCTAGTGAAATCAAAATAAAAGAAGCCCGGTTACGGGACCTCCACGCTAAAATATTTAAGCCTTACCGTTTTCGGTAAGGCTTTTTTATTTTTGGCCTACCCGATCCGCATATCGGGGGGCGATGGTTTTTTGTTTTGTGCTATCACCGCTTGGTTGATAAAGCAAAAATTACAAAGCTTTTAAAGCTGCGCTTTGGACTATTACCCACCTTAGCTTTTCCATAGCAATACAATAGGACGCCGATTTTGTCTTGTTGACTGCCGATTTTCTTATAGTGTTTTGGCTGCTGCTCGCACTATTATTTTAACACTATATTAACGAACGATTGGTTGGCTGGTTCAGTCTTCCAAGTTCTGTCAGATGAGAGACAACCCTTTTGTCATCCGCAACTTAGCCGATCGAAAACTATCAGGCTCTGCGAATCTGAATGTAAAAACCTGTGCACCCTGCACAGGATGAGAAAAAAGGAAAACGCATGCTAAATCGTTCCGTTCTATCTGTAATGCTACTCGCCTCTTGTGTCTTTGCCGTTAGCGCAGCCGATAATCAGCTTTCAGAGAAGGAAAAAGCAGAGGGGTGGGAACTACTGTTTGATGGTCAGGACTTATCACAGTGGCGTAATTTCAAGCGCGATACATTGAGTGATAAGTGGCAGGCAAAAGACGGTGTGTTGCAACTATCCGGCGCTGGTGGTGGCGATATCCTGACCAAAAAGACCTATGAAAATTTCGAGCTTCAGGTGGACTGGAAAATTTCCGCGGGGGGGAACAGCGGTATTTTTGTGTTGGTAGATGAAACCGGGAATGCCATTTACTCCCATGCGCCTGAAATTCAGATCCTGGATGATGCGCGCCATTCAGACAATAAGATTGATTCTCACCGTTCCGGCTCACTCTACGATTTACTCGCAGCGCCCGCATCTGCGCAAAAGCCAGCGGAAAACTGGAATCACGTGGTAATCAGATTGGAGCAAGGCCATTTGCAGGTATGGCAAAACGATGTGGTTACAACCAGTATCGTGATTGGCAGCAGCAGTTGGAACACGCTAATGGCCGCCAGTAAGTTTGCCAACTGGGACGGATTTGCAAAGCAGCATAGTGGCCATATCGGTCTGCAAGATCATGGAGACCCCGTTTATTTTAAGAATATTAAGATAAAGGAGTTATGAGTATGAGGGACAATCGCCACGAAGTAATTGTGGTGGGCTCTGGTGCGGGCGGCGCCATGGCTGCTTATACTCTGACCAAATCCGGGCATAAGGTACTGATGCTAGAAGCTGGCAGAGACTACGACCCGAAAACTGAAACACCGATGTTTAAGCGAAACGGTGATGCGCCACTAATGGGGGCTGCCACAAGCGACAAGCATTTTGGATTTTACGACGCCACAGTCGATGGCGGTTGGCAAGTTCCGGATGAGCCATATAGCGTTGCAGAGGGTGATGATTTTTACTGGTGGCGAGCCAGAATGCTGGGGGGGAGAACCAATCATTGGGGACGTTTCTCTTTACGCTTCAGTGAGCATGACTTTAAAGGTAAGAGTCGGGATGGGTTAGGTGCCGACTGGCCATTTGACTATGCCGAACTGGCCCCCTGGTATGATAAAACCGAAGAATTGGTCGGTGTTTGTGGCACCAACACTGGGTTGGACGATATGCCACCTTCAGCCGAAGGCGTATTGCATCCACCTCCGCAACCGCGCGTGCCAGAGTTGTTGATTGCCGCCGCGGCTAAAAAACAAGGTATTCCCATGGTGCCAATGCACCGAGCGGTGTTGACCCGTCCCAAAGATGACCGTGCGGCCTGTTTCTGGGCTACACCTTGTGGCCACGGTTGTTCAATCGGCGCCGCCTTTCAAACTACCACCTCGTTACTACCTATGGCCAAAGCAACGGGGAATCTGCAGATCATTACCCAAGCCATGGTGAAGTCAGTGGATACTGATGATCAGGGCAAAGTGATAGGGGTGACTTACATTGATAAAGCGTCTGGTCACACTCACAACCTAAAGGCGAAAGTGATCATTCTTGCAGCCAGTGCGTGTGAGTCTGCGAGAATACTGCTGAATTCTAAGAGCCAACATTTTCCTGATGGATTAGCAAATTCCAGCGGTCAGGTTGGTAAAAATTTGATGGATTCAACCGGTGCTCATCTTGGTGCAATCATTCCTGCTCTCAAAGGGAGACCAAGGTATAACGAGGATGGGCATACCTCCAATCACCTGTTTATCCCTTGGTGGGGGCATGCCGCTCAGGCAAAAGGTGAACTGGATTTTCCACGGGGTTATCACTTTGAGATCGGCTGTGGTTTCCGGGAGCCTGGTGCAGGCGTTTCAGGTTCCTTACAGGGATATGGTAAGGCGGTAAAACAACAGGTCTGGGACAACTACGGTGCTTATGTGGGATTTTCGCTGCGTGGCGAAATGTTACCCAACCCCGATTCTTATATGGAGATTGACGAGAGTGTTCGGGATAAGTGGGGAATACCGGTATCCAAGTTTCACTTTAAATGGTCCGAGCATGAGCTCAAACAAATTGAGCATGGCTTAAAGACGGCAAAAGCACTGCTGGAGACCATGGGGGCGGACGTTGGAGAGTTGCCATCTGCCGAACAGGCGATATCCAAAGGGGGCTCAATTATTCATGAGGTAGGTACCACCAGAATGGGCAGCTCCGCAGAGAGTTCAGTGACCAACCAATGGGGGCAAACTTGGGACTGCGACAATCTGTTTGTGATGGATGGTGGTGTTTTTGCTTCCAATCCACATAAGAACTGCACGCTTACGATTATGACCCTGGCAATGCGCAATGCATCCTGGCTGTCGGCACAATTGAAAGGTGGGGTAATCTAATATGTCAGAAAACATCACTCCTTATCAGTATTTACCTAACATGAGTCGTCGTGAGTCGCTTAAATGGTTGACTGTGTTAGCGGCCAGCGCTGTTGTGACCTCAGTGTCAGGATGCAGTTTTATCAGCGAAACTGAGCCTGTCAAGGTTGGACACTGGCCTGATCTGACCCCAACTCCCATTGAGGTTGCAGGGTACGGTACCGACCCCAATTTGATTTTACCTCCTGAATCCCCCTGGCCCAGAACCTTGTCCTCCACACAACTGACGTTGGTTGCGGTGTTATCGGACATCATCGTACCAAGAGATGGGGCGGTGCCGTCTGCCACCGAGGTAAAGGTGCCGGATGTTATCGACGAATGGGTAAGTGCTCCTTATCAAACGCAGCAACGTGACCGGCTGGTTGTTTTGAATGCATTAGCCTGGATTGAGGAGGAATCGCAGCGCCGGTTTAACCTTGGTTTTGTCGGACTCAGTGGCGAGCAGCAGTTAAAGATTATGGATGACATTGCTTACAACAATGCGCAAACCCCTGAGGAGTTCAAACGTATTGCTAAGGCGTTTGACCGATTCCGTGGGCTGGTACTGGCGGCGTTTTATACGTCACCTGAAGGTAGTAAAGATATAGGCTATTTGGGCAATGTCCCCATTGCTGGAGACTATCCCGGGCCAACCGAGGAAGCCCGACAGCACCTTGAACAGGTTCTGGCATCACTCAAGTTGTCTGACTACGCCTATTCCTGAATGCAAATACTCATAGGGCTGCTGGCCAAACGCCATGTCAGCCCTTGGTTCGTAGATTTATTGTGGCACTCGGTTTGTTGTTGCCTGAATCAGTTGCCCGGCAATTGAAAATGGCGGCGGTGTTAAAGGTAATTTGTCAAAGTCGAACCAATCAGCCGCCAGTATTTCTCTGCCATCGACCTGGATTTCACCAGAGTCCCATTCAGCCATATAGCCCATCATCAACGAATGGGGGAAGGGCCAGGGCTGGCTGGAGAAATAGCGCAGATTTTTTACCTTAATACCCACTTCTTCCATGATTTCTCTGTGCACTGCCTGTTCCAGGCTTTCTCCACTTTCGACAAAACCGGCCAGAGTGGAATACATGCCTTCTTTGTGATGCGCGCCTTGAGCGAGCAGGATTTGCTCGCCTTTACGCACCGCAACGATGATGCAGGGAGAAATGCGCGGATAACAGCGGTGCTGACAGCGATGGCAATGCATGGCTAGTTCCCAGTGTACCGCTTCCATGCGGCTGCCGCATTGTCCGCAAAATCGGTGAGTTCGCAGGAACAGCGCAACCTGCCAGGCTCTGGCCAGAATATTAAATGCATCACGGGCTTCGCTCATCAGGGCGGCTCTGAGGTTAATTAGTTCGATATTGTCCCGATCCGGCACTTCCTGCCCCAGATCAATCACGTAGCAATTTTGCTGGCGGTATTCTCCGACTTTAATCACGTCGTCTGCGTAGGCGGACAGGAAATGGAGCTCAGACCACTTTTGTTCGATAAGGCAGCTTTGTCCGCTTAGTTGCACCAACTTATCCTGAGAAAGGATAAGCCAATAGGCTTGTTCATCTTTGCTGGGGCGATGTTTCATATTTCACTACTTATGTGCGGCTTAAGAGGCGAGCATACCAGCTTGCGCATGGCTTGTCGGCGAGAGGACCGACGAGCTGAGTATAGCGCTTTTGCAATTGGGGCATTCTGATATACTGCATTTTACAATTGATTTACCTGAACCGTTGATGGGGACGGAGCGGGAGAATAACAATGCTAAATAAAGTAGAACAAGCCGAACAAAAATGGGGCGGGTCACACACCGCCATTGATAATTGGATTAATGCCCGCAAGTTGTTGCTGGTGGAATACTGCCGATTGGCGGGTTTGCCGCCATTTGATGCACAACGTCAGGCATTACCGGGTAAAGACGTCATCGAAACCTTCTGTGAAATGCTGATGGACTATGTGTCGGCAGGGCATTTTGAGTTTTACGACAAAATAGTTGAGGGTAGTCAGACCAATGGTGAGGGAAAATCCCTGGCGGATGAGGTTTATCCGCAGATTGCTGACACCACTGAAATGGCATTGAGCTTTAATGACAGTTATGCCGAGATTGACGATGACCATGATATGCAAGGCTTCGACAAACATTTGTCGGATTTAGGTCAGGCCATGGAAGCACGATTTGAGCTTGAAGACAGGTTGATTCAAACCTTGTATCACGACCATTTGTGAAGCATAAAAAAGGCGCCAATCAGGCGCCTTTTATGTTCAGGATGAACGGTATGCCGTGGGTTCATGGATGAGCAGGAACGGCGATGTTCAGGATGAACGGGACGAAAAACTGCTCCTGCGTTTTCGTCACTTCCGCCCTCCCTGGCGGTCGTATTCCGTGGGTTCAAGGATGAACAGGAACGGCCAGCTTGCCAAAACTAGCTCTTCTGACGACGCATGGCGTCAAAAAACTCATTGTTGGTTTTGGTCATCGACAGCTTGTCGATGAGGAATTCCATCGCATCAATTTCGGACATTTCATGTACGATCTTGCGCAGGATCCACATCTTTTGCAGCTCGTCCTGGGTAGTGAGAAGTTCCTCACGACGGGTACCAGAACGGTTAAAGTCGATGGCTGGGAATACACGTTTCTCTGCAATCTTACGATTCAGGTGTAGTTCCATGTTACCCGTACCTTTAAACTCTTCGTAGATAACCTCGTCCATCTTCGAACCGGTATCGATCAGTGCTGTAGCGATAATGGTCAGGCTGCCGCCTTCTTCAACATTACGGGCTGCACCGAAGAAACGCTTAGGTTTATGCAGGGCGTTGGCGTCTACACCACCGGTCAGGACTTTACCTGATGAAGGAATAACGGTGTTGTAAGCACGAGCCAGACGGGTAATAGAGTCAAGCAGAATGACCACGTCTTTTTTATGTTCAACCAGACGCTTAGCCTTTTCGATAACCATCTCGGCCACTTGCACGTGGCGGCTGGCTGGTTCATCGAAGGTCGAAGCGACCACTTCACCTTGCACCAAACGTTGCATCTCGGTAACTTCTTCCGGACGCTCGTCGATAAGCAATACCATCAACACACATTCGGGGTAGTTGGCGGCGATGCTCTGGGCAATGTTCTGCAGCAATAAGGTTTTACCGGCTTTGGGCGGGGCTACGATTAGACCACGTTGACCACGACCTATAGGTGAGGCCAAATCCAATACGCGGGCAGTGATATCTTCGGTACTGCCGTTACCACGTTCCATACGCAAACGCTCTTTGGCATGCAAAGGCGTCAGGTTTTCAAACAAAATTTTGTTGCGTGAGTTTTCCGGGCGATCGAAGTTAACTTCGCTGATTTTCAGCAGGGCAAAGTAACGCTCACTGTCTTTTGGCGGGCGAATTTTTCCTGAAATAGAATCGCCGGTACGCAGGTTAAAGCGTCGAATTTGGCTGGGCGAGACGTATATGTCGTCAGGGCCGGCCAAATAAGAGGAATCCGCTGAACGCAGAAAGCCAAAACCATCCTGCAATATTTCCAGTACCCCATCACCGAAAATGTCTTCACCACTTTTCGCATGGGCTTTGAGGATTGAGAAGATGATATCTTGTTTGCGGGCGCGGGCCATGTTTTCCAGGCCCATTTTTTCCGCCAGTTCTACCAGTTCGCTGACGGGTTTATTTTTGAGTTCCGTTAGGTTCATATCGGTGGGTCTTAATGATTGAAAATATGCTCTTAATGCAAGTGTGTTCAGACTTTTAAAGGGTCGTAAACGTCAGATTGCGTCGGTTTGACGCGAGGATTAAGCTCTGCGCTCCATGCGCCACCCGTCGAGCGGGCCGGCTGCGGCGATAACACTGTTCCAGACAGCCTTTCTGTTCGTATCGAATGGAATCGATGCTGAGAACGAAATCTAAGTTAGCACCAAAAATCAACAGCGTCTAGTAATCTTTCGCTGCTAATTTATTCATTCTCAGTGAATTTTTGCGCAAATTTGTGACGGCGCAGAAAAAAGCCCGGATTAGCCGGGCTTTTTAAATTAGATATTTTCTTTCAGGAATTCGGTCAGTTGCGTTTTAGATAGCGCGCCAACCTTGGTTGCCGCTACATTACCGCCTTTAAATAGCAGCAAAGTAGGGATACCACGAATACCATATTTAGGTGGAGTTTCAGTATTGTGGTCGACATTCAGCTTGGCAACTGTTAATTTGCCTTCGAATTCGCCAGCCACTTCATCTAGAATTGGCGCGATCATTTTGCACGGGCCACACCATTCCGCCCAGAAGTCAACTAATACAGGACCTTCGGCGTTGATAACATCAGCCTCAAAACTGTCATCAGTCAACTGGATAATTTTGTCGCTCATTCTCTTCTCCAAACTTGGCTGCCTCGGCAGAAAACACCTGGCAGGCGATTGTGGCTATTTATATAGAAACTGTTTTTTAATGCAAGCACTGATAAGCTATAAGCTATGCAAACAACTCATCTAACTGAAATACATTTTTCTGACCTGCCGATGCATGCGGACGTGATAAGCGCATTGTCAGCAGCAAACTTTCAACATTGTACACCGATTCAGGCGTTGAGCCTGCCTCCTTTGCTGGAGGGGCGTGATGTTGCAGGTCAGGCACAAACAGGGACGGGCAAGACAATAGCCTTCCTGACCGCAACTTTCCACCATCTATTGACTCATCCTCAGACTGAAAAAGCACAGCCACGGGCCATTATTATGGCACCAACCCGGGAGTTGGCGGTGCAGATTCATAAGGATGCCGAGCTGCTTAGTAAGCATACCGGAATTAGCCTAGGCCTTATCTATGGGGGCGAAGGTTACCAGAGTCAACGAGAGAGCTTGGAAAAAGGTGTCGATATCATCATTGGTACCACGGGGCGGATTATCGATTACTACAAGCAAGGCATTTTTAGTCTGAGTCATATTCAGGTTGCCGTGCTGGATGAAGCAGACAGGATGTTTGACCTGGGCTTTATCAAAGATATTCGCTATATGTTCCGTCGCATGCCAGCTCCTTCCGAACGCTTGAGCATGCTGTTCTCTGCCACCTTGTCCATGCGTGTACAAGAATTGGCTTACGAACATATGAACAGTCCTGTACATGTCCAGGTAGAGCCAGAGCAAATGACGGCCAGCAGGGTGAAAGAAGAACTATTCTACCCGTCCAACGACGACAAAATGTTGTTGTTGCTGACACTGCTGGAAGAAGAGTGGCCAGAAAAAGCCATAGTATTTGCCAATACCAAACATAGCTGTGAACACATCTTCGATTGGTTGCAGGCGGATGGTCATCGCGTTGGCTTGTTAAGTGGCGATGTTCCTCAGCACAAGCGATTACGTATTCTGGATGGCTTTAGTAAAGGCCAGTTGGATGTGTTAGTGGCTACCGATGTGGCAGCCAGGGGCTTGCATATTGAGAAAGTCACCCACGTATTCAACTACGATCTGCCGGATGATGCCGAAGACTATGTACACCGAATCGGTCGTACCGGTCGTGCGGGTAAGAGTGGCCATGCAATTAGTTTTGCTTGCGAAAAATATGCCCTCAATTTGCCTGCCATTGAAGAATATATACGCCATGCGATTCCGGTAACGGATTATGACCACAGCGCTCTGCTGGAAGATGTAAAAGCGCCGCGCCAGCAATATAAAAAGCGTATGCAAAGTGGTAAGAACCTGAGCAAAGGCAAGCCCAGGAGCAGAAGCCCAAGGAACCGATGAGAGAAGCGCCATTGACTACGCCGGAGTCTCAGCAGTATTACGCTGCGGTTGATCTCGGCTCGAACAGCTTCCACCTGATGGTGGTTCGGGTAGTTAATGGCTGTATTCATATTGTTGGCAAGGTAAAGCAGAAAGTTCGTTTAGCGGCGGGATTAGACCCTGAGTTTCAATTGGACGAACTTAGCATGGAGCGAGGCTGGAAATGCCTGGAAGCCTTTGCTGAGCGCTTACAGGATATTCCGGCTGCCAATATTCGGGTGGTAGCCACCGCCACTTTACGCCTGGCACGTAACGCCGAGCAGTTTATTCATAAAGCCGAGCGTATACTAGGACACCCAATCCAGGTTATCAGCGGTGAAGAAGAAGCCAAGCAAATCTATCTTGGTGTCGCTTATACCTCTGCAAATCAAGGCAACAGTCTGGTCATTGATATTGGCGGTGCCAGTACTGAAATTATCCTGGGTAAAGATTTCACGCCCAAGCAGCTCGTCAGTCTGAACATGGGGTGCGTGACCTTTATGGAGCGTTTTTTCCCAAATGGCGAGCTTAATCAGCAAAATTTTGATGCAGCACAGGATGCCGCCCGGGCACTGCTGTCTCCTGTTGCAGATAAATTCGTTGGATTTGAATGGCGGCAATGTCTGGGTGCATCTGGCACGCCACAGGCCATTACAGAAATCCTGGTTGCGCAGAATATCAACGATACTATTCGTCAGACTTACCTTGATGATCTGATGCAGCAATGCATTGAATCTGGCAATGTCAATCAGCTCGCTATTCATGGTTTATCAGAGGCAAGAAAGCCAGTATTTGCCAGCGGCTTGGCCATTCTTAAGGTGCTTTTTGAGCAACTTGGTATACAGCAAATGCAAATTGCTGGTGGTGCCCTGCGTGAAGGGCTGCTGTATGGCATGTTGGAGAATATTCACCATAATGATGTGCGCCAACAGACATTGGATGCAATGATTGAGCGTTTTCATATCGAGGAGGCGCAGGCCCACCGCGTTGCAGAAACGGCATTGATGCTGTTCCGGCAACTTCCTCACGACGAGCTCAGTTGCCAGTTAGATGCGGAGGCCGTGTTGTTGGCTGCCGCCAAACTGCATGAAATTGGTCTGCATATCGACTTCAAACATAGTCATCAACACGGCAAGTACATACTGTCACACATCAGCATGCCGGGCTTTACCAAGTTGCAGCAAGAATGTATTTGTACGCTAGTCGGAGCTCACCGACAGGAAGTGGATGGCAATAGCTTTAGCGCGTATCAGCAAGATGTCAGCGCCACGCTTACCCTGTTATGCAAGATTTTGCGTATTGCTCAGGTGCTATGTATTCGCCGCAAAGACAATCTGTTGCCGACTATAAAAATGCGCCATGATGAGCAAGGGCTTAGCTTGTATTTTCCCGCGGGATGGTTGAAAAAGCATCCGTTGTTAGACGCCGAACTGGCAAACGAAAAGTGGTTGCAGCATAAGACCGGCTGGTTGTTGAATATTGAGTAAAGCCGACATTCGTCGGCTTTACTTATTTGAATTACTTGGCTTTTTGCATGTAATCAATGGTTAGGTTAGTCAGTAGTTCAACACCCAGTTTCATACCAGATTCATCAATTTTGAACTCCGGAGTATGATGCGCAGGGGCCTGGTCTTCTGGCAAATCAAGGGGTTTACCCCCAACAAACAGATATAACCCTGGTACTTCTTTCTGGAAGAATGAAAAGTCTTCAGCACCAGTAACGGCTTTCACTTCTGCTACCTTTCCTTCTCCGGCAGTGCGGTGCAAAGTAGGCAGCATTTTATCCATCAATGCCGGATCGTTATAGGTTATGGGATAGCTGTCACCGTAAGGTAAGCTCACCTCTGCTTCAGCTCGCATACTCTGAGCAATATGAGTGGCTTTGCGATGTACCGCAGCATGCAGGGTTTCGCGCATGTCCTGATCCAATGTACGGATGGTACCTAGCAGTTCAACTTCGTTGGGAATGATATTGGTGCGGTTACCACCATGAATGGCGCCAACGGTAATGACGGCGGCTTCATCAATCAGTGGCAGCTCACGGCTAACGATAGTTTGCAGACCCATTACTACTTGTGCTGCGGTGACAACTGGGTCGACACTCAGCCAGGGATAGGCACCGTGGGCCTGCTTGCCCTTGATGACAATTTTATAGGGGTCAACCGCTGCCATAATGCCGCCGTGGCGATATTCCACCGTCCCCACATCGGTGTTGGAGCTGATATGCAGACCGAATACGACATCGACGCCTTTCATCACGCCTTCAGCCACCATCAGCTCAGCACCGCCTTTTTCACCCACTGGCGCGCCCTCCTCAGCCGGTTGGAAAACAAACTTTACCTTACCTGAGAGCTGAGATTTCATATCAGTGAGTATTTTGGCCGCACCCATCAGCATCGCCATGTGCGTGTCATGACCGCAGGCATGCATCACGGATACCGGGTTGCCGTTATATTCGCTGGTCGCTTTTGAACGAAAGGGTAAATCATTCTGCTCTTTTACCGGTAGACCATCCATATCCGCGCGCAGGGCGACCACAGGACCTGGTTTGCCTGAGTCCAGTATGGCCACCACCCCGGTGTGCGCGACCCCGGTTTGTACCTCAAGACCTAATCCTCGTAAGTACTTTTCAATATATTTGGCGGTTTCGAATTCCCGGTTGGACAATTCTGGGTGTTGATGAAAGTGCCGGCGCCATTCGATGACCTGAGGTTCTATGTCGCTGGCCTGCTTGCTTACCTGGTCAGCAGTGGCAAAACTGCTGATGCATAGCAGGGCAATGGCGGATAAGGCGGTTTTCATTATTATTCTCCTGTTTGTTGTGCTCCCACTTTAGAGTCACGCAACATATTTGGTCAATGCTGCTGGTCTCGGCTTTTAGTTTAAATATCAACAGCACAAAGAGATAAGTCAGGAAAAATATTCCCGATATTGGCGTTATTCTTAGAGAAATTGATGATGAAGGTGCTGCTCAGGTTACTGAGCCCAGGAGCGCTTAAAACGTTAGGGAGAAGGAAAAGTAGCGGCAATGGATATTGCCGCTACACAATGAGATCAGGCGCTGAGTCGACCTGTGACTAAATCCAGTAATGCCTGGGAGCGGACCTTTATACAGGCCTTCTGCTGTGGCAAATTTTCCCAGCCAGGGTAAGGGAAATGTCTCTGTCCTGGCGCCAGGGTCGTTTGGCCAATCGCTAGACCATCTGTCACTACCCGAATACGACCTTCTTCCATCTCGAACAATGTCGGGTCGAGCAGATAAGCGATGGTTGATGGGTCGTGAACCATACAGCCAGCAATACCCAGTGTTTGCTGATAAAAGTCGATATAAAAGCTGCAAGCCTGGCGCAGAAACTCGCCTTGGCGAGGATTTTTTTCCGCGATCTTCTGCATATCGTCTTGCTTAAGTAGCACCTGACTAGTGACATCCAGACCAATCATCACTACCGGCCATTCAGCAGCAAAGACTTTATCCGCTGCATGGGGGTCGCCCATAATATTGGCTTCTGCAACAGGGGACACATTACCGCAGTGGTGAATAGTGCCGCCCATTAGCACCACTTCTTTAACCAAGGCTGCTACATCGGGGGCTTTTTCCAGTACCCGGGCAATGTTAGTTAGTGGGCCCAAGGGTACCAGGGTGATCTCACCTGGATGTTTGCGCACCTGTTCGATAATGAAATCCACCGCGGACTGACTCTGCGCCTGCTTGCTGGATTTCGGCCAGTTGATATTGCCAAAGCCATCGTCACCATGCACAAAATCGGCATAAGGCGCAGGCGTGCGTGTCATAGGCACGGCTTCACCTTTGTATACCGGGATGTCATAAGATGCAAAGTCACTCAGGATCAGCGCATTGGTAGTGGCTTGTTCAACGGACACGTTACCAAAAATGGTGGTCAGACCCAGTACGTCCAGCTCGGGAGAATTGACTGCCATAATGATGGCTAGCGCGTCATCCACACCGGGATCGGTATCTATGATTATCTTTCTGCTCATGGAATTTCCTTAAATTTGTTCAGTAGGGTGCAATGCGGCAGTTTCAGGACTGTGTCGCCAGGAAGTCTGTAACCTCCTGCTGCACTGGTATAGAAGGAATTGCCCCGGCTCGGGTTACTGCAATGGCGGCGGCGGCACTGGCTTGGCGTAATGCTTCGGCAACAGGCTGTCCGGCGCTGATATTGGCCAGGAAGTAGCCGATAAAAGTATCGCCCGCAGCGGTAGTGTCTACTGCGTCAACCTTAAACGCCTTAACTTGGTGACGCTGAGAACCCTGGCAATGGCATGCTCCTGCTGATCCTAAGGTGATCAACAACGCCAGATTCGGTGCCATACGTTGCATTTGTGCAATTGCTGCGTCCAAATCGTCGGTGCCGGTTAGGTCTTGCGCCTCTATTTGGTTAACGATAAGCAGGTCGAGCGTATCCAACAACCTGAGGGTTAATTCTCTGTCCATGGGGGCCGGGTTAAAAGCGACTCGCATGCCTTTTTGCTTGGCTAACTCGGCGCTTTCAACAATCAGATTGGTCTCATTTTGCATCAGCAACCAATCCTGAGGTCCAGCGATTTGCAATTGCGCGGCTATCCACTGCATTTGCTGAGCGCGGTTTGCCCCTGCATGCAGAATAATGGCGTTCTCACCCTGCTCATCAATTTGGATCAAGGCATGGCCTGTCGCTTCTTGCTGGTGTTCGCTGATACCTGAGATATCAACGCCTAATTCTCTTAATTTTGCCGGGGCTGAATCGTTCAGGCCCACGCTGCCGATATGTACGATAGATGCACCGGCTTTGGCGGCCGCAACGGACTGGTTTGCACCTTTTCCGCCTAAATGTAATTGGTAAGAACTGGACATCAGGGTTTCACCGGGGCGGACAAAGTGTGACACCCGGTAGCAGTGATCCCAATTGATGGAACCCAGATTGTAAATGCTCATGGTTTTTACCCATATGACTTAGAAAGCACAATCTACCAGCGAAATGCGTCAATACCAACGACAAAAGGCGGATAACTGGTGTAATTGGCTGTGTATTAAGCGGTGTTCTGCCAGCGTTGAAATCGGCAAGCGATCTAGTCTTCTTTTTCTTTCGCTAAACGTTGAAGGACATGGCGAGCCAGTTTCAAAACCGCAATGGAAGGGGAGGTCGCACAGATTTTGGGGGAAAGCGGGTTCCCCCCAAGACGTGCTCACTTAGCGATCAGAATCGATATTTCAGGTTGGCTGTAATACTGCGCTGTGCGCCATAGAAACAATCCCCCCTGGCCAGACAAGAGGTTAATACGGTTTTATCTGTCAGGTTGTTGGCATGCAGACTAAGACTGTATTTTTCGAAATCATAACCAATCATGGCGTCAAACAGCGTGTAGCTTGGGGTTAGCAAAGGCTCATTAAGCACCAAACCATTTTGCTCAACATAAGCGCTGCCGTCTGATGTATTACCTACGAAACGTATGCCAGCGCCGAGTTTAAAGCCTTGCCATTGCTCTGGACGCCAGGTTGCCCACAAGGACGCCTGGTGATCAGGAGTGGCTGAAATAGTGGCACCCAACTCGCCTAATTTGTGACTTTTTGACACTTCAGCATCTGTGTAGGCATAGCTGGCGTAAATATCTAGTTCATCCCAAGCCAATTGCGCTTCCAGCTCTACTCCTTTTACTTCGACTTCACCTTGTTGCACCTGCCCATTGGGATCGATGATGTTGGCTTCATTGCGCTGTTCTGCGGTCAGAGAGGTGGTTCGGTTTTGCTCCTTAATCTGATACAGCGATGCGGTTAGTAAATGCTCGGTGCCGGCCGGCTGATACTTCAGACCTGTCTCCCACTGACGGCCCTGTAGCGGCACAAATGCATGACCATAGGCATCATTGCCGAGTAGCGGTGAAAAAGACTCGCTGTAACTGATGTAGGGCGAGATTCCGTTGTCAAACAAATACATCAGTCCCAGGCGACCAGTAGTAGCATACTGATAGTCGGAGTTGCCTGACTGAGGTGAAGTGATGGCTTTGTCACGTCGTAAAGCAGCAGAGACCAACCATTTATCCGCAATTTTCATGTTGTCCTGAACATACAATCCCAACTGATAGTTCTTGCTAAATGGACCGTCATTTAGTTGGTCTGTGTCTGGCAAATTTGTGACGTTACCGTATTCCGGTGCGTATAAATCCAGTGGGCCGCCTCCGCCAGCAATATACAATTGGTCGGCGTCTGTTTTGGCGTGCTGGTAGTTCAGCCCCAAGACAACCTGATGCTCGATGTTGCCTGTGTAAAACCAGCCATGCAGTTGCATATCGCTGGTCACCGAGATAGCGCTGTTATCCGACATGGAGATAGAGCGAATGACGGTACGGTTGTCGTCCTGAAATACCGGCGGCCAGGCGTACATAGTGCGGTAGTCTGCGTGACTGTCACTGTATCTGGAGGCAAGACGTAAGCGCCAGTCCTGATTCAGGTCGTGCTCAATAATGGCGGTGACTGACTGTTGTTCCGTGTCGTAGCGGTCGAATCCAGGCTCTGACACAAAGCGATGACTGGGTATCTGGCCAAACTCGTTGTCCAGTAATGTGCCCTGGTGGGGGAAAAACTGGGTACTTGAACCGGATTCATTCTTTTGCCAGTTGCCGAGCAACGTCAGCTTGGTTTGGTCGGTGGCCTGCCAGCTAACTGAGGGGGCGAAGATCAGACTGTTATCGTCGACATAATCGGTTTGTGTATCGCTGTCGCGCCAAACACCAATAACTCTGCCTAGCAACGCTTCGTCATCGGTTAACGAGCCGGTGAAGTCCAAAGCCGCCTGCTTGCGGTTATGGTTACCCATTTGCGCCCAGAATTCCCCTTGTGTTTCGGGCTGTGGGCGTTTACTGACAAGGTTAACGATACCGCCGGTGGAACCTTGACCATAAAGTACTGAAGAGGGGCCCTTGAGTATTTCTATTTGGCTGAGCGAGAACGGATTGAGTCTGACGTTATTGTAGTAACCAAAAATAGCGCGTAAGCCATCGATATATTGAACCGGTGCAGTGGCGCGAATTTGTGCCCAATCACCTCGCGTGTCTACCCCATAAGGACCGTTATACAGACCTGCCACATACCCCATGGCATCCTGAATGGTATAGGCGCCTAAATCATCCAAACGTTCGGGGGTGAGTACTGACACAGACAGCGGCGTTTCAATAATGGGCGTATCAGATTTTGCACCCGTTGCACTGACATAAGAAATCAGACCGCGTTTGCTTTTAACCGTGATGGTTTCGACCTCTTTTTCCCGGCTTGATTGAGGCTCTTCCGCTGCGTATAGAAAAGAAGGAAGTGCAGCCATTACTAAGGCCGTTGATAGTCTGTTCAGTTTCATGTGTTGTCCCGGTTATGAAAAGCGCACACATTCTATTTGAAAATCACTCTCATTTAAATGCTATTGATAGCAATTATCATTTGGTTTAATGTTGCTGGCATAACTCAATCCCGAGACTATGGAATGTTGAAGCTTAGCAACCGCTTCTGGTTTGTTTTACATGGCTGGCTGTCGTTACCAATATGGCTGGTGTTTTGTTTTGTTTGTCTGACCGGCACTATCGCCGTATTCAGCCATGAGCTGACCTGGCTGACTAACTCCGCGGCGCGTGCTAATAATCCAGACAACGTACCGGCTCTGTCAGCCGCAGTATTAGTGGAAAAAGTTCAGCAGGCTTACCCAACTGCCGATGTAGGCACTGTGATGGTATTTGAACCTTATCTGGTCAACGCAGTGGTGTTTACCGACCATGACAAGCCCCAAGCCATTGCCTACGTCAACCAATACAGCGGCGAAATCCAGTCTGTGGAACAGGGCATTACCTTTATTGGATTTATGCGGGCGCTGCACGGTTGGCTGATGTTCCCCTGGCATGGTTCCTACAGTATCGGCTATTACCTGGTTAGCGGCATGGCGGTGTTGATGCTGGGATCACTGATCACCGGGCTGGTGGTCTACAAACATTTCTGGCGCGCTTTTACCCAGCCTAAAATAAGGACCCAACAAGGCCAGCGCACTTTGCTGGCCGATTTACATCGCCTGGCCGGGGTCTGGTCCATCTGGTTTTTGCTGGTTATGAGCCTGACCGGCCTGTGGTATCTGATTCAGGCAATCTTCTGGCATGCTGATATCGATATTGAACCGCATCCGCCGTTAGTGAATGTTGCGCAACTGCCTGCCCCAGGCAGTGAGGATCTGGCCCGGCCGGTTAGCTTTGCACAGGCGCTGGAGAAGGTTCAGCAGCTTTATCCTGACTTCAAACCCGCGTATTTACACTTGCCTGAACATAACCGTGATATGTATATCCTCAGCGGCGGCGGTGACCATGTGTTTTATGACCAATATGCCTATCGGGCCAGTATTAATCCTTGGACGGGGGAGGTGGCTTCCAGCCGCTCACCTGAGCAAATGACAGTGCTGCAAACCCTCACCTACATTGCTGATCCGCTGCATTACGGCACCATTGGCGGTATCTGGACCAAGATAATCTGGTTTGTGTTTGGCTTGGTGCTGACAGGTATGTCTATAACCGGCTTTATGATGTGGGGACTCCGTACTTTTAAAGGCGCTGCCAAAGTGCGTAAGGCCGTGGATATCGATGAACTGGGGGAGACAGTCTGATGGCAAGAGTGCAGAATACCTTTTGGCAACGTAATAAATTTAAACTCAGTGGCTTAATACTGATATTGCCTTTCTGGTACTTGTATCAGGGGATGTATCCGGTTTTTCCGCCAGCGCTGGAAACCCAGCAACTGGGGCCTTTTGTCGTAACACCTATGCCCTTTGATCATAACCCGGCCTATGCGCATCATGATGAATACGTAAAAGACTTCTTGCTGACCTTTGAACAAGGGAATGTGGCCCAGGTTCGTCAGGCTTATCTGAATATTGGCCCACAACCACTGGCACTGGATTCGTTGCAGCAGGGGGAGTCTGGTATTTTGCATGGCAGTCGGCATGGCCAGCATGTGCATGGTATTGCTAAGGCCAGCTTCGATAACAACGACAGAATATGGCTGACCATTGAGGATTGGCAGGGACAGCGCTATCAGGCAGTCTGGCCTTTACCCAGCGAGTTGTTGCAACCCTAGCGGATGGCAAAGAGGCTCGGTAAACTGTGGCCCTTTCGTCAACAAGGAAATGTTAGATGTCGCAGATTGCCATTTCCCTGGCAATATCGTGATCTTGCCGCAGCTATTTTTGCTCAGAATATGTCTCGGCCATTTACACTAAGGCAGACCGTGATCTGGATATTCTGTATCCCAATCATTTCACCTCGTCACAGGCAATTGGCCAGTCCAAATTACTCGAAAAAGTAGGACGCCTGCGTCGAGGGCTTATTTGCCCGAAGCACCCTGGTAACCCCAGCGGGCCATTAATTGCTGGTCCAAACCTAAGTGGTCGAGAATACGGGCCACCACAAAGTCCACCAGATCGCCAATGGATTGCGGTTGATGATAAAAGCCCGGGCTGGCCGGCATGATGGTGGCGCCCAGATTAGACAGTTTAAGCATATTTTCCAGGTGCAGGCTGGATAAGGGCATTTCTCTGGGAACCAGAATTAACTGGCCCCTTTCCTTAAGTACCACATCCGCGGCCCGTTCAATCAAATTGTCGCTGGCACCCACCGCAATGGCTGACAAGGTGCCGGTAGAGCAGGGACATACCACCATTTGCTTGGGGGCGGCGGAGCCTGAGGCCACAGGCGAGAACCATTCATCTTTGCCAAATACCCTGATTTGCTCTGGTTGGGCCTGATAACGTTCAATCAGCCAGGCCGCGGCTGCATCTGGCTTGGCCGGGATCTGCAGGTTTTCTTCGGTGGCTAACACCACTTTGGCGGCCGAGGATATCAGCACAAACACTTGGCAATTGGCTTTTACCAGCACGTCCAGCAGGCGCAAGGCATAAGGCGCACCCGAGGCGCCGGTAATAGCCAGAGTAATCTGTCGGTCAAAGGCCATGCTGGTCCTCCAATGCGTTAAGTAGCTTCTGATGCAGACCGCCAAAACCGCCATTACTCATCACCAGAATGTGGTCGCCCGGCCTGGCGTCGCGGATGATGGCCGCTTGCAGTGCATCCAGATCGTTGTACACCTGGCTGGGCACGGCGCTGGCCTGGCAACTTTGCTGCAACGACCAGCGCAGCCCTTCGGGTTCAAATATAAAGGCGCTGTCTGCTTGTTGCCAGGCATTTGCCAACTGGTCTTTAAATACACCTTGCTTCATGGTGTTGGAACGGGGTTCCAGCACGGCCAGAATACGGGCAGTGCCAACTTTGGCGCGCAGTCCGGCGATGGTCATGGCGATGGCGGTAGGGTGATGGGCAAAATCGTCGTATAAGGTGATATCTGCCACCTTGCCTTTGACTTCCATGCGGCGTTTAACGTTTTTAAAACTGTTCAATGCTTCTATGGCTAAAGCAGGTTGTACACCAGCATGGCGGGCGGCAGCCACCGCCATCAGGGCATTTTGGCGATTGTGTTCGCCTTGCAACAGCCAGTCCACCCGGCCTTGTTTAACGCCATTAAGCAGGATATCGAAGCTACTGCCATCGGTTGAAACTTCAGCCAGTTGCCATTCTTTGCCGGTGCGCTGAATAGGTGTCCAGCAACCCATTTGCAAGCAGTGCTCAACATTGTGGTCTTGAGCTGGAGAAATAACCAGGCCATTGCCCGGCACCATACGCAGCAGGTGATGAAACTGCTTTTGAATTGCTGCCAGGTTGTCGAAGATATCGGCGTGGTCGAATTCCAGATTGTTGATAATCAGGGTGCGAGGGCGGTAATGAACAAACTTGGAACGTTTGTCGAAAAAGGCACTGTCGTATTCATCTGCCTCTATCACAAAAAAGGGTGAATCGCCCAGGCGAGCGGATATACCAAAGTTTTCCGGTACGCCGCCAATCAAGAATCCGGGATTTAGCCCGGCATATTCCAGAACCCAGGCCAGCATACTGGACGTGGTGGTTTTGCCATGAGTGCCGGACACCGCCAGTACCCAGCGGTCTTTGAGCAGATTCTCCAGCAGCCATTGTGGGCCGCTGGTGTAGGGCAGATTGCGATCCAGCACATATTCTACGGCCGGATTGCCGCGGCTCATGGCATTGCCTATTACGACCAAATCCGGCGCCGGCTCCAACTGGGCTGGGTCATAGCCTTGGGTAAGGCTGATGCCCAGTTGTTCAAGCTGGGTACTCATGGGCGGATAAACGTTGGCGTCAGAGCCGGTTACGTGATGGCCGAGCGCTTTGGCCAGTGCAGCGATACCGCCCATAAAGGTGCCGCAAATGCCGAGAATATGTATATGCATAATAAACAGGTCAATTCGAATCTGCGCCAAGCCTATCAGAAAGTTCGACTTTGAATAATACCTGTGTCCCTGCCCGGCGACATCTGTGGTCAAACTGGTTACAATAAAAGAACAAAAATAAAAACAAAGCCCTACGGCGTAAATCCAGGGGCAGTCCCTACATCAATATAAGTTCTCTAAGGTCTGAAGTTTATGAAACGACTCAACACACAATTACAGGAAGACGGTTGCCCCCTCGAGTTGATTCTGCTGATCCGCACCTTGTTGGCGGCGTGCAAGGAAATCTCGTTCCGGGTTAGCCAAGGCGCACTGGCCGGGGTGCTGGGCTCAACTCTGAGTGACAACGTACAGGGTGAGCGGCAGAAAAAGCTGGATGTGATCTCCAACCAGATCCTCAAGGATATCCTCAGCGAGTCAGGTTATGTCAAAGCCATTTCTTCCGAAGAAGAAGACAATGTGATTGGCTGTAACCCAGATGGTAAATACCTGATCAGCTTTGATCCACTGGATGGCTCTTCCAACACCGACATCAACAGCCTGATTGGTACTATTTTCTCTGTGATGCATGCACCGCAATGGATGGAACCTGATGACCCTTCTGCCTTCCTGCAGCCGGGTACACAACAGGTGGCAGCGGGCTATGTGTTATACGGCCCATCTACCATGCTGGCGATGACCACAGGTCGCGGTACGCATTTATATACCCTGGACAAAACCCACGGTGGCTTCCTGCTGACCCGCAACAATGTGCAGGTACCTAAAGAAACCCAGGAATTTGCTATCAACACCTCTAACCAGCGTCATTGGGAACCTTGCATGCAAGAGTACGTGGCTGATCTGCTGGCCGGTGATCAGGGCCCCAGAGGTAAGAATTACAACATGCGCTGGGTAGCGGCGATGGTGGGTGATATTCACCGGGTGCTGTGTCGGGGCGGTATTTTCGCGTACCCCTGGGATAACCGTGAGCCGAACAAGCCAGGTAAGCTGCGCCTGATGTATGAAGCAAATCCTATGGCGTTCCTGATGGAACAAGCTGGTGGCGGCGCATCAACCGGTCGTGGCCGTATTCTGGAAGTGATGCCAACAGATATTCACCAACGCGTCCCCGTGCTGCTTGGCTCAGCCGACGAAGTACAAGCCTGCGTTAGCTACTATAAAGACTGAGTGGGCAATGCCCACTCCTGTTTAAAGCTGGTGGTTAGGCCTGTTTTTTCTCCAGCCTAACCACCTCGGCTTTTTCTTCTTCCAGCAGGCTGGCCGCTGTGTTGCCCTTCAATAACCTTGCTACCGCATCTTTGTTCTGCGACAACATAATGGACAGATCTTCCATGACTGACTCTTCCAGCTTAACGCCCTTGGCCTGCATGTAGTCAGCCAGATTGTCGGCAACATCCAGCATCTTGTCATAGAGATCCGCTTCTTTCTTGTCTGTTGTCACCAGCTTCTCTACCCCTTTGTGTTCAACCACGTAGCGAATAATTATGGCCATCGTTGTCTCCTGATTGGGAAGTGTTTTAACTAGATTCGGAATTAGGCTAACAATTAACTGTATGCATGTACAGTATTTTGTGGATGAAATTTTCAGCCTCTGTTAACTGGTGCAATTTGTGATGTGGTGGGAATAAATCACAAGGGCCGCATAAGCGGCCCTTGTGGCGTTGCATTACAACAGTGGTGCGATAACCAGACTCACAATGGCCATCACGTTGATCAGTATATTCATGGCCGGGCCGGATGTATCTTTGAAAGGGTCGCCCACAGTGTCACCTACCACGACCGCAGCGTGCACGGGTGAGCCTTTTCCGCCATGATTGCCTTTTTCCACGTACTTTTTAGCGTTGTCCCAGGCACCACCGGCATTTGCCATCATCAGTGCCAAAAGTACGCAGCCAAGCAAAGCGCCACCTAACATACCGCCCAAAGCATGGGGGCCGATGCCAAAACCTACCAAAGGGGGCACAGCAACCGCCAGCACACCAGGTAGGATCATTTTCTTCAGGGCTGCGGTGGTGGCGATATCCACACAGCGGGCGGTGTCGGGTTTGGCTTCGCCTTCCATCAGGCCCTTGATTTCACGGAACTGACGGCGAATTTCATGGATCATCTCAAAGGCGGCATCGCCAACGGCGGTCATGGTTATTGAAGCAATCAGGAAAGGCAGAATGCCGCCAATAAACATGCCGACTAATACCTCGGGATTACCCAAATGCAAGGTAAAGCCGGGATAATGGTGGGTCATGGTTTCCACAAAGGCTGCAATTATCGCCAGCGCTGCCAGGGCGGCAGCGCCTATGGCAAAGCCTTTACCGATGGCGGCGGTGGTATTGCCCAGTTCATCCAAAGAATCGGTAATATCACGGGTTTCTTTGCCAAGGCCGCCCATTTCTGCGATGCCGCCGGCATTATCAGCAACCGGGCCATAGGCATCGATAGCCATGGTGATACCTACGGTGGCCAGCATACCCACAGCAGCAATGCCCACGCCATAGAGGCCAGAGAGGCTGGTGGAGATAAAGATGATGGCACTTAAGGTGAGCACCGGGACCACCACGGACTGCATGCCTACCGACAAGCCGGTGATCATCACAGTAGCCGGACCGGTTTCACCGGATTTGGCAATCTTACGCACCGGGGCGGCGGCAGTGTAATACTCGGTGACCAGGCCGATGATAATGCCGCCTACGGCACCTGTTACCACTGAACACCAGACATGGTAGTCAATGCCCACCTGCTGCACCACGAAGTAGGCGGCAACCACAAACAGTACGGCCGCACCAATAGTGCCAGCACGCAGGGCAACATCCGGCTTACTGGCTGACATGGCTTTGACCAGTAAAATGCCCAGCACAGAGCAGAGTAATCCAGTAGATGCCAGGGCCAGGGGCAGGAACATCAGGGATTCGCGGCTGCCCAGATTGCCTAAAACCATAGTGGAGGCAATGGCTATAGTGGCAATCATGGCACCGCAGTAAGACTCAAAGATATCCGAGCCCATGCCTGCTACATCGCCGACGTTGTCACCCACGTTGTCGGCAATTACCCCAGGATTACGTGGGTCGTCTTCTGGAATACCGGCTTCAATTTTACCCACTAGGTCGGCACCCACATCGGCACTCTTAGTGAAAATGCCACCACCGACCCGCGAGAACAGTGCCACACTGGATGCGCCCATACCAAAACCGTGGATAACGTGGGCAGTGGCTGGGTCACCGCCAAACATCCAGTACAGCATACCCAAGCCCAGCAGCCCCATGGACGCTACACAGAGTCCCATAATAGAGCCGCCCATAAAGGCCACGGACAAGGCCGAAGCCGCACCCTGGTCGTGGGCGGCCTGCGTGGTGCGCACGTTGGCCTTAGTGGCGGTAAACATACCAATGTAACCGGCTAAGGCTGAGCACACGGCACCCACAGTGAAGGCGAGCGCGGTATTCGCGCCCAGTGAGAGATAAAGGGCGATACCCAGTACCAGAGCAAAGATAAACAGCATTTTGTATTCACGGTGCATAAACACCATGGCGCCGAGATGGATTTGGTCAGCAATGCCAGCGATAGCCTCATTGGTGACCGGAATACGTTTAATCAGCAGATAAATGATAAAGGCGAAGGCCAGGCCTACCAGACCTAACACGGGCGGCAAATAGAATAGTTCAGTCATAACTTCCCCAAAATTGAACAGGACATAGCCTGCACAAAGTGCTGGCTATGCAATAGCGGGGCCTGGCTACAACCTCAACAAAGTAGTTAACCCCTTTGTTTTTACTTGGCTTTTTAGCATCAGTCGAAACCACTATAGACGCCTGACAATAGCTTGTCAGCAAGTATTGGTGATTTTTGCCAGAATCAAGGTGAGTAAGGAATCCAAGGTGAAAGGTTGGAAAGCAAGCCGCATAAGGCAAGCAACGTTAGACCATAGTGGCAATGCATAGCGGCATGAAGGGCGGCTAATATGCCTGCAAACTGTTTATTTGCTGCTTAAAAAACGTATAATCCGCGGCACTTCCCGTTTTGTTTAAATTAAGGACCCATCATGAGTTTGAATGCTGTTCCGGCAGGGAAAAATCTGCCAGAAGAAGTGAATGTAATCATCGAAATTCCTGCCCATGCAGATCCTGTTAAATATGAAGTGGACAAAGAATCCGGCGCGATCTTCGTTGACCGCTTTATGGCAACCTGCATGCATTACCCAACTAACTACGGCTACGTGCCTCACACCCTGTCGGAAGACGGTGACCCGGTAGATGTACTGGTTATCACACCTTTCCCTCTGCTGGCGGGCTCTGTGATTGCATGCCGTCCGGTTGCTGTACTGAAGATGACAGACGAGTCAGGTACAGATGCTAAGGTACTGGCGGTGCCAAAAGATAAGCTGTCCACTATCTACCGTGGTGTTAAGGATATCGAAGATGTGCCTGAGTTGCTGCGCAAGCAAATCGAACATTTCTTTGAGCATTACAAAGATCTGGAACCTAACAAGTGGGTAAAAATCGACGGTTGGGACAATGCTGAAGCCGCTAAAGCGGAAATCGTAGCCAGCGTAAAACGCTACGAAGAGACGCCGGATAAGCCAGCGTTTTAAGACGATGATAAAGACATAAATCAGGCCAGCTTTGCTGGCCTTTTTTATGCTGCCAGGGCTACAATTGCCGTCCGTTGTCCCGGCTTTGGGCCACTCATGCCGTCCTTACAAGCAATCCGCCAGAATCCGCAGTTTTTGCTGTTAGCCATGGCCTTTGTTATGCCGCTGACCTTTTCGGTCTGGAATGCCTTGCTGAATAACTTTGTCATCGACGCTGCACAGTTTAACGGTGCGCAAATTGGCATCTTACAAAGTTTGCGGGAAGTCCCCGGCTTTCTGGCCTTTACCGCCATCTTTATGTTGCTGGTGCTCAAGGAGCAGACCTTTGCGCTAATTTCACTGGCGTTGATGTCCATCGGCATCGCACTGACCGGCTGGTTCCCATTCGAGTATGGCTTGTATGCCACTACCGTGTTGATGTCCATCGGCTTCCATTATTTTGAAACCGTCAATCAGTCTTTGACTCTGCAGTGGTTGGATAAACGCCAGACGGCCGAGTTTATGGGGCGTCAGCTAGCGGTAAAAAGTTGCGCGTCGCTTCTGGCTTACGGTGCTATCTGGGTGTTAATGGAATGGTGGGGAATTAGCTACAACGCCATGTATATGCTGGCTGGAGGGGCGGGCTTATTGATAGTGCTGGCCCTGTGGTTGGTGTTCCCGCGTTTTTCCCAGCCGTCCACTCAGCATAAGCAACTGGTGCTGCGTCGTCGTTACTGGCTGTATTATGGTTTGACGTTTTTTAGTGGTGCGCGCCGACAGATCTTCGTGGTATTTGCTGCCTTTATGATGGTGGAGAAGTTTGGCTACAGTGTCGGCGAGATAAGCCTACTGTTTATGCTGAATTATGTGTTCAATTTGCTGTTTGCCCCGAGCATAGGCCGCTTTATCGCGCGGGTAGGTGAAAGACGTGCGCTGGTGGTTGAATATGTCGGGCTGATTGTACTGTTTATAAGTTATGGTTTGGTTGAAACGGCCTGGCTGGGTGCCACGCTCTATGTTATTGACCATTTGCTGTTTGCTATGGCCATTGCTATGAAAACTTATTTTCAGAAGATTGCCGATCCGCGGGATATCGCCTCCACATCGGGAGTCAGTTTTACCATTAACCATATTGCGGCGGTGGTGATACCCGCGCTGCTGGGCATAGTATGGCTGGTATCCCCCAGTATGGTGTTTTTTGTCGGCGCGGGCTTTGCCTGTTGCTCATTGTTATTGTCGTTAAATATTCCGGCCCTGCCCATGCCGGGAAATGAAGTACGTAAGAATCCGTTTGGCTGGGCTAACCAGCCGAACATGGCCGTTGAAAAGGTGTGAAGTGATGAGAAAACTACTGGTGTTCTTGGGTTTGTTGCCCATGCTGGCGATGGCCCAGGCCAAAGACTTGTATTGGGAAGATATGGTGCCTAAAGGCTACATTGCACCAGATCAGAACGTCAGCCACGACGGTGACAGCATGGCACAGATGAATCTGGACGCCCCGGTAGTGCAGGAATTGGACGGTCAGCAGGTACGTATTCCTGGCTTCGTGGTGCCGCTGGAAGGGGACGATGAAAAGCTCACAGAATTCCTGCTGGTGCCTTACTTCGGCGCTTGCATCCATGTGCCACCACCACCGCCGAATCAGATTGTGTATGTGAAATTTGAAAAAGGCACACCAGTTGAGAGCCTGTACGATGCGGTGTGGATAACTGGCACCCTGTCGACTAAGGGCTGGAGCGGCGATATAGCTACTGTTGGCTATAGCCTGCAAGGCGTTAAAGTCGAACCTTACGAATAAGTCTTTATCTGGTTTGTACTGGCGGTTGAGATTGTTCAGCCGCCGGTATAGATAAGCTCAGCGCGATTGAATAGCACCCAGGACGTCAGAATATATTTGTCGTTGCTGCGCGGTATCTGTCCCCTGTGGGTATGAGTAAAATACGCCGGAGCAATCACCATTCTGCCCACCTTGGGTCGTATTGACAGATCCTGATAATAAAAATCCGTCTCTCCGCCTTCCTCAACGTCGTTCAGATAAAACATAAACAGCAAAATGCGATGCAGCGCATCGTTGTCACCCGACTGCGGATACACTTCGGAATGCCAGTAAGGATAGCCTCCTCGCTCGGCTGGGTATTTTTGCGCGTTGATATCACCCAAACGAAACAAGTACTGCACCAGATTAGCCAGATTGGACCGACCGACCTCGTTAAAGTTGTCGGCGGTCAGTTTGACCGGCTCACCGGTTTGCGGATGGCGAACGGTCAGGCCGATGGGGCCAATCAGGGCAAAGAAGTACTTGGCGAAGTAGGCCATCACATGTCTGCTGGTGGCTTCCAGTACCTGTGGCAATAACGCCGAGAACTCACTATGACTGGTGATGGAAACGTCTTCACTGACTTTTTTACTGGTGTCTACACCACCACCGGTGCGCCCGGCGCTGCGGTGAGGGCTGTTGTTTATCTGTTTGACCAGTGCCTGACACAGCTCGGTGGGCAGCGCATGGTCGATAACTTCAATAAACTGACTCATGCCGGTTCTACCAGCAGATCCTGCAGTTTTGTTCGGACAGCGTCAGGAATAGCGGCAGAGGCCTGCGTGGCATAATCAAAATGCACCATAGTGGTCTGCCCTGATGCACAGCGCTGGCCGTCCTGCCAGACTTCCTGGTAGACCACAAAAGAGCTGTTGCCGATGCGGCTGATACCAGTTTTTAAGGTAACGGTTTTGCCGTAGAAGATCTGCTTAAGAAAATCGATTTTGTAACTGGCCAGGATGAGTGGCCAGTTTGCTAAATCCAGCTCGGGAGTGAAGATGCGGAAGATAGGTTCGCGGGCGGCTTCGAACCAACCGGCTAGCACCGTATTGCTGACATGGCGCAGGGCGTCGGTTTCGTAAAAGCGTACTTCAAAGTCCTGGCTTAACATCTTTTCTCCCTTGCATTGGCAGGGCCGCGACTTGTTGTCAAAACCGGCCCTGCAGATTGGTTCTGGAAGGTAATGCTGTTTGTTACCCCAGCATAGGTTTAAGGAAACGACCAGTATGCGACACCGGCGAGTTTGCTACTTGCTCAGGCGTACCCTGGGCAATAATCTGTCCGCCGCCGCTGCCACCTTCCGGGCCAAGATCCACAATCCAGTCTGCGGTCTTAATCACATCCAGATTGTGCTCTATAACCACTACTGTGTTGCCATGGTCGCGTAAGCGGTGCAGAACCTGCAACAGTTGCTTGATATCGTGGAAGTGCAGACCGGTAGTGGGTTCATCCAGAATATACAGGGTTTTGCCGGTATCCCTTTTGGAAAGCTCCTTGGCCAGTTTAACCCTTTGTGCTTCACCACCGGATAGGGTGGTGGCACTTTGACCCAGACGGATATAAGACAAGCCCACATCCATCAGGGTTTGCAGCTTTCTGGCCAGTGCCGGAATGGCATCGAAAAACTCACGGGCATCTTCCACTGTCATATCCAGTATTTCCTGGATGTTTTTGTTTTTATATTTGACTTCCAGGGTTTCACGGTTGTAGCGCTTGCCTTTACAAACATCACAAGGCACGTAGATGTCCGGTAAAAAGTGCATTTCCACTTTGATCACACCGTCGCCCTGACAAGCTTCGCAGCGTCCGCCTTTAACGTTAAAGCTGAAACGCCCTGGCTTGTAGCCACGGGAGCGGGCTTCCTGAGTACCGGAAAACAGCTCACGAATAGGGGTGAAAAGTCCGGCATAAGTGGCTGGGTTAGAGCGAGGTGTACGACCTATTGGGCTCTGGTCGATATCCACGACCTTGTCCAGATGCTCCATACCACGCACAGCTTGGTAGGGGGAAGGCTCACCCACAGTGGCGCCGTTCAGTTCTTTATGGGCGATGACATACAAGGTGTCGTTAATCAGAGTAGATTTACCCGAGCCGGACACGCCGGTAACGCAGGTCATCAAACCTATGGGTAAGCGCAGGTTTACTTCTTTGAGGTTATTGCCGGTGGCGCCATCCAGTTCCAGCCACAGGTTATCCGGGTTTTGGTTACGGGTCGCCGGAACCTCAATTCTCTCCCTTCCTGACAGATATTTCCCGGTAAGTGAATGCTCGCTTTGTTTTATGTCTTCCAGGCTACCTTCGGCAACAATTTCGCCGCCGTGTACACCGGCACCTGGACCGATATCCAGAATATAGTCGGCCTCACGAATGGCATCTTCGTCGTGTTCTACCACAATCACGGTATTGCCCAGATCGCGCAGGTGGATCAGGGTGCTGAGCAGACGTTCATTGTCGCGCTGATGCAGACCTATGCTCGGCTCGTCGAGTACATACATCACTCCCACCAAACCTGCGCCAATCTGGCTGGCCAGACGAATACGCTGGGCCTCACCGCCGGACAGGGTATCTGCACTGCGTGACATGGACAGATAATTTAAGCCCACATTGACCAGGAAATTCAGACGGTCACGGATTTCTTTCAGAATCTTTTCGGCAATCTGCGCCCGCTTGCCGGTGAGGGACAGGCTTTCGAAAAACGCCAGGGCCTCGGCGATGGACATATCTGTCACTGTGGGCAGGCGGGTTTCATTGATAAACACGTTTCGCGCTTCTAAGCGCAAACGGGTGCCGCCACAACTGCCACAAGGTTGTTGGCTGAGGTATTTGGCCAGCTCTTCACGCACTGCATTAGACTCGGTTTCACGATAGCGACGTTCCATGTTGGGCAAGATCCCTTCGAAGGGGTGCTTGCGTTCCATCACATCGCCACGATCGTTGATATAACGAAACTTAATGGAGGTGCCTTTGCTACCGTTTAGCACCACATCACGAGCCTTGGCGTCCAGCTCATTAAAGGGCTTGGTCAGATCGAACTGATAATGCTCTGCTACCGCTTGAAGCATCTGGAAATAGTAATAACTGCGTTTATCCCAGCCGCGAATGGCCCCCCCGGCCAGGCTCAGCTCCTCGTTAACTATTACCTTACCGGCATCAAAAAACTGGCGGGTACCCAGGCCGTCACAGGTCTGACAGGCTCCGGCCGGGTTATTGAAGGAGAACAGCCTTGGTTCCAGCTCTGCCATGCTATAACCACAGTGAGGGCAGGCAAAGTTGGCGGAAAAGACAATTTCTTGTTTGTTGGGCTCATCCATCCAGGCGATCTTGGCGGTACCACCGGATAGACCCAGAGCGGTTTCAAACGACTCTGCCAGACGAAGCTGCAGGTCGTCACGTACCTTGAATCTGTCTACTACCACTTCAATGGTGTGCTTTTTATGCAGGTCCAGGGCTGGCGGATCAGATAAATCACAGATTTCGCCGTCGATACGGGCGCGAATAAATCCCTGTGCGGCCAGGTTTTCCAGGGTTTTGATATGTTCACCCTTACGTTCCTGTACTACAGGGGCCAGCAACATAAGCTTGGCGCCCTCTTCCATGCTCAGCACTTTGTCGACCATCTGACTGATGGTTTGAGCATCTAAGGGTACATTATGCTCTGGGCAGCGCGGTTCGCCGACCCGGGCAAATAACAAGCGCAGATAGTCATAGATTTCGGTGATAGTACCTACTGTGGAACGTGGGTTATGTGAGGTGGATTTCTGTTCTATGGAAATGGCCGGTGACAACCCCTCAATATGATCCACATCGGGCTTTTCCATCATCGACAAGAATTGACGCGCATATGCCGACAGAGATTCTACGTAACGGCGCTGACCTTCCGCGTATAAGGTGTCGAATGCCAATGAAGATTTACCTGAGCCGGACAGACCGGTGATCACAATCAGCTTATCCCTGGGCAGGGTTACACTGATGTTCTTAAGGTTATGAGTGCGCGCGCCACGTACTTCTATTTTGTCCACAAAAACCACACCTGAGCAGGGGAAAGAAAACCCCTAGTATTGCATAATAGCCGCACCGGAAACGAACAAAATTATTGCTGAATTGACCGGGAAGCCCTGAAACCAGCGAGAAAATACTTGCTGTGGAGGAATTCAGTAATTTCATTCAGCCTCGGGGGCTGGCTGTGCTAAACTGCGCGGCCGAGTTGGAACCGCTGGTGGTTCCGGAATCTAAACCCGTTAGAAAACACCGATCTGCTGTGAATAATACCGAATTGCGTGGGGCCTTCTCCCTGGCCACCGTTTATGTGTTGCGTATGCTGGGCCTGTTTATGGTGATGCCGGTATTGGCCGTATTGGCGGTCAGTTACCCGGACTATTCGCCTTTATTGGTGGGCCTGGCTATCGGTGGTTATGGTCTGACCCAGGCGTTGTTACAAATTCCTATGGGCCTGCTGTCTGATCGACTGGGACGTAAACCTGTGATTGTGCTGGGATTAAGCTGCTTTGCATTAGGCAGCTTGGTGGCCGCACAGGCAGAAACCCTGCAATGGGTAGTGATCGGCAGAATTCTACAAGGTGCTGGTGCGGTAGCTGGTGCGGTGATGGCGCTGGCTGGCGATATCAGCCGTGAAAATCAGCGCCCTAAAGTGATGGCCATTATCGGCATTGCCATTGGCTTTTCTTTTTATCTGGCGCTGTTGCTGGGTCCACTGCTGGCTGAAAAATCCGGTCTGCCAGGAGTGTTCTGGTTTACCGCAGTGGCAGCTATCGCTTGTATTCCATTGGTCTTGTTTGTCGTGCCTAGCGCACAGAATCTGTCTCCCAGTGGGGATACCTTACCCAAACTTAGCGATGTGGGGAGTTTGCTTGCGGACAAATCCTTACTGCGATTGAATGTCAGTGTGGCGTTATTGCACTTGCTGATGACCCTGATGTTTGTCAATCTACCTAAACGTCTGGTAGGGCTGAACTGGCCGCTCGAAGACCACTGGATGCTGTACTTGCCGGTACTGTTGTTGTCTGTGTTGGCCATGGCGGTGTTGATGCGCTTCGGTAAACAGGGCAAGCAAGGTCCAGTAATTAATCTAAGTATTGTGCTACTTGGGGTTAGTCTTGCGGCCATGGCCTGGTTGCAGGCTCCGCTGGTGGCCCTGCTGCTGTTTTGCTGGCTGTTCTTTACCGGGTTTAATTATCTGGAGGCCAATTTGCCGGCTATGGTGTCAAGCCTGGCACCAGCAGGTAAAAAAGGCTCTGCCATGGGCGCGTATGCGAGTTTTCAGTTCTTCGGGGCCTTTGCCGGCGGAGCCTTGTCGGGTCTGTTAAATCAATATGCCAATGAACAATTCAGTTATATGCTGGCGGCTTTATTATGCCTTGTTTGGCTGGGGCTGATTCGTGGCATAGGTGGTGGTAGTATCCATTTAAAACGTTATTCTTTGAGCCTGAACAGCGAGGCGATGTCTGTTCAGGATAGCCTGGCGCTGGTTAGCCGCATGGCAGGAGTCAGAGACATTACCTTGGTTGAGGCTGAGCAAGTCCTGTATCTCAAAGTGGACAGCCGTGAATTCAATCTGCAGCAAGCCCGGCAGCAACTGGGTATTATAAGTTAAACTTCATACTAAAGTGACGCTGCGGCCAATTTGCCGAAACAGCGATTAAGAGGAGCAATTATGGCGAGCAAAGGCGTCAACAAAGTCATTCTGGTGGGTAATCTGGGCCAAGATCCAGAGGTCCGTTATATGCCTAACGGCAACGCGGTAGCCAACCTTACTCTGGCAACATCAGAAAGCTGGAAAGATCAGAGTGGTCAGATCCAGGAACGCACTGAATGGCACCGTATTACCATGTATCGTCGCCTGGCTGAAGTAGCCGGTGAATATCTGCGTAAAGGCAGCCAGGTTTATATAGAAGGTAAACTGCAAACCCGTAAGTGGCAGGACCAAAGCGGCCAGGATCGCTACACCACAGAAATCATAGCAGATCAGATGCAAATGTTGGGTAGCCGTGCTGGTGGTCAGGAAGGTGGTGGCCAGTATCAGCCTCGCCAGTCTCAGCCACAACCGCAGGCTGGTGGTCAGAGCCCAAACTATGCTCAGCCGCCTCAGCAAAACCAATACCAGGGTAATCAGTATCAGCAAAATGCTAATCAGGGCCGTGGTCAGCAAAACCCACCTGCCCAGCAACAGTCCAACAGCTCAATGCCAGAGCCGGACTTTGACTTCGATGATGATATCCCGTTCTGATTAAAAGAGGCCTCCGATGAGGCCTTTTTTATTGTCAGTCTTAAACCACCTCCTATGGAGATGGCTAGGCCAGTAAAGAAGCTGCAACATAGCGAGGGCAGCATCATTTCCCTTTCTTGATCCAGTTGGTGATACATAGGTTAAAGGTGGGGAAACGGTAAAAAGGATTAAGGATGTTGAAAATATTTCAGGATTTTTGATTTAGCACATAGAAACGTCAGACTGACGGCAGGCTAACCCGCATAAATACTGGTGAAAATGCTAATTGTCTGATGTAATTAGTTGAAATAACAATAAAGACAGCGCGCTATGGCCCATCTTGGCTGGAAAGATGTTGTAAAAAGCAGGTTTCGGAAATCTGCTGCTTTTTGCTCTGTTGGTCTGGAATTTGGCCAGCATGGAGTGATGCTGTCGTTATTGGCATTGAAGAAAGGGCAACCGTTTTGGGTTGCTCAGCACAAAATGGAAATAAAGGACTGGCCTCTTGCTCTGAGTAAGTGGGTTGAGAGTTACCGTGCTGCTAACACCCCCTGTCATTTGGTCTTTTCGACCAACCGCTACCAGCTGTTACAAGTTGAGCGGCCCCCGGTGCCTGAGCCGGAAATCTTACCGGCGCTGAGCTGGTCCGTTCGAGAGCTATTGGGTACTTCGGAAAAAATGCAGGTCGATTATTTTGATCTACCCGCGCAGCCGTCCGGCTCCAACAAAATAAATTTGGTCGCCGTACCTAAAAGTCTGGTTGAAGATGTGGTGCAAGGTGTTACCCAAGCTGGCTTACAGCTTGCCAGCATAGGTGTTGAAGAGCTAAGTCAATGTGATTTGCTCGAACCCCATCATGAGGCGCAAATTACATTGCTGCAGGAGCCGGGCGAAGAAATATCGCTGAGTATTATCAAGGACGGCAAGCTCTACTTTACCCGCCGGTTGCGTGGTTATGAGCAATTGAGCAGTTATGGACTGGAACAGATCCATCAGGGCATTGCGGATAGCCTGAGCCTCGAAATTCAGCGCTCTATGGACTATTTCGACAGTCAGTTGCGACAGGCGCCGGTTAAGCGGCTTTTGCTCTGTATTGATACGCCTTTTATGACTGACCTGGCGCAGTTGTTAAAAGAGGCGACCTTGCTGGATACACAGATTATTCAACCTCAATTGGCGCATGCCGAGGGCTTGAGCTTTACATCAGGCAGTTTGACCAGCCTGGGAGCCGCTATGCGTCAGCTGCGGGGAGAGGAAGCATGAAGTTTCGGGTAAACCTTTACTCGGAGGACATGCGCCCCCGCTATGAATTACTTACACTTCCCTTTGTACTGTCGGTCTGGGCTTTGGTTGCTGTTCTGCTGACGGTTGGCTGGTGGTACAGCGAACGCCAGCTAACGGAGTGGCAGGCTATTGCCGAACATGCCGAGCAGCGATTACAAAATCAGCGGGCACAAGTGGCAGCACAGCAGCAATTGCTGGGAAGGGAACCCAGCGAGGTTTTGGCCAAACGTGTATTGGCGCTGCAAAAACAGATTGATACCCAGCAGCATATTCTGACCATATTAGATCAGCAGGGCAGCGCGGGGCCAGGCTATGCGACTTTTATGCAGGACTTAGCCAAATACCACCAGGACGGCATCTGGTTAAATCAAATTCAGATTAATGGGGCGCATTTATCTCTCAAGGGCGGTGTACAGCATAGTGAGGCATTGCCGGCTTGGCTGGAGAAGCTCTCACAATCCCCTTACTTCCAGGGTAAAGAGTTTTCCAACGTGGCCTTGACCCGCGATGGGCAAGACAATTTGCAGTTTGTGCTCAGCTCAATGTTTCCCGGTCAAAAAGGGGGGAGACAATGAGTAGCTACCAAAAACTTAGCCAAGCCTTTTTGTCCCGCTCGCTCAGAGAGCGAGTGTGGCTATTTTTAGCGGGTTTGTTTGTGCTCTTGTATGGTGGCTGGTACTTGCTACTTGATCCCAGATTGACGGCATTAAAGGCTCAGCAGGACAGCCATCAACGCCGATTGAGTCAAGGCCATGGCTTGCAACAACAACTAAATGAATTGTTGGCAGCCAACGTCGATCCAGATGCGCCATTGAATCAGCGTATTAATGAGCTTTTGTCCGAACAGGAAAGGTTGCGACAGACCTTAGCAGAGCAAACCCGTCAGCTTATTCCGGCTAAGCGTATGAAGGAGGTTCTGCAGGAGCTGTTAGCCGAACATCCGGAGCTAAAGCTTATTGAATTGAGTTCGCAGCCTGCGGTTAATGTTATAGACCAAACCAATGGCGACAGTGAGCTGAGTTTGTACCGCCAAGGGTTGGTATTGATTGTGGAAGGACGTTATTTTGCCATCCAGGCATATTTGCAGCATTTGCAATCATTGCCCTGGCAATTTTACTGGCAGACCTTTGACTATCAGGTGGCTGAGTACCCCACGGGCCGGTTGCAAATAGAGCTTTATACCCTGAGCACGGGTAAAGCCTTTGTAGGAGTCTAACCTTGATATTGACCTCTGCTTATCTGGTGCTGCTATTAGGAACGGATGCTGTCGAATTACAGGATCCGACCAGGCCGCCGACAACGCAAAAAGTGGATGAAGCATCCTCTGGTGCAAATGCCGCATCGTTGCGGGTCAGCGCCATATTTATTGCCGAAGAACGGCGTTATGCCATTGTAAATCAACGTATTATGTATGTAGGTGACAAGTTGGGTGATCTTGTTGTGGCGGCGATCCACGCCGATGCGGTGCACTTTAGTGAGCATGGCCAAACTCGGGTAGTGGTGTTGAATGATACCAAGGTGAAGGACAATACCGATGAATTTTAAGTTCTCTGTACTGCTTACTCTGATTTGTTTGCTGACTGCCTGCCAGACGAATGATGGTGGCCAGACAACGGCGACACAGTTACAAAAAGCAGTGGATGAACAAGGCAGCTCGTCCGTTGTACCGGGTACTGCATTGCAAACACTCCCTAGTGAGGTGTCGGCGCTATTGTCCAATAGTGCGGGAATCAATGAACCGTCTGCTGGTTTGTTCAGTGAAGAGCGTTTTGATGTGAAAGCGGAGCAGGTAGCTGCCGCAGCGTTTTTCAGTGGCCTGGTTGAAGGCACCCCCTTCAGCGTGGCAATTCATCCCCAGGTGCAAGGCACTATTTCACTCGACTTGAAACAGGTGACACTGCAAGAAGCGCTGGATTTAACCGAAGAAATGTATGGTTATGATGTTCAGCGCAGTGGCAATGTATTTCGGGTATATCCCTCAGGCATACGCACAGAAACTTTCACGGTCAATTACCTGTTGATGACCCGTGATGGCACAACGCAATCCAGCATTATGTCAGGTGGTGTGTCACAGTTTGACAATAACAGTGCTAATAATGGCGGCGCTAACAACTTTGGTGGCAACAGCCAGACCGGCGGCAATCAATACAGCAACAATTTCAATGCCAACAACAATGTAAACGGCACGAATATTCTGACCCGCACGCAAACAGACTTCTGGAAGGATTTGAAAGAAGCCTTAATAAGCCTGGTGGGAGGGCAAGGCGGACGCAGTGTCATCGTATCGCCGCAAGCGGGCCTGGTTACCGTTCGCGCTATGCCTGATGAACTGCGCAGCGTGCGCGAGTTTCTATCTCGCTCACAACAAACTATTCAACGTCAGGTGGTGCTCGAAGCGCGGATTATCGAGGTATCGCTTAATGATGATTACCAGCAGGGGGTAAATTGGAATCAGGTGCTGGCCAATGTCGGCAGTACAGATTTTCGTTTTTCAACACAAGGCTTCACGGCGGTGAACAGCCTTACCAGTACCCTGGGAGGCGCTGCCAGCCTGGCGTTTGTGAACAAGGACTTCAGCGGGGTAATTAATTTGCTGTCAACGCAGGGCAATGTGCAGGTATTGTCCAGCCCGCGGGTGACGGCAATTAATAATCAAAAGGCGGTGATCAAGGTAGGCGATGACGAGTATTTTGTTACCGATGTGTCCAGCCAAAGCACCATCAGTTCTTCCACAACCGCAGTGACACCAAACATTGAACTCACCCCGTTTTTTTCGGGAATCGCCCTGGATGTCACACCGCAGATAGATGAAGACGGCAGCGTATTGCTGCACGTGCATCCCTCGGTTATTGAAACCGAAGAACAGGAAAAGGTCGTCACCCTGAATGAGGAAAAATTTGTCTTGCCTCTGGCGCAAAGCAATATCAGGGAATCCGATACTATTATTCATGCCCGCTCTGGTGAGATTGTCGTGATAGGTGGTTTGATGCAAACCATTATCAGCGAAAGCCATTCCAAAACGCCGGTTTTGGGCAATATTCCGCTACTCGGTGAGCTATTTAAAAATCGTCGGGAAGTGGAGCAGAAAAAAGAGCTGATTATTCTGCTCAGACCGACCGTCGTCGGGCCGGATACCTGGCGTAAGCAGTTAATGCAAAGCCGCGATCAGGTGCGTGACTGGATTGGTGAGAACTGACCATGTACTTGTACCACTTCGGCTTGCGGGAATTGCCCTTTACGCTGACGCCTAATACCAGTTACTACTTCGGCTTGCCCAGCCATAAGCAGGCCATTGAGGTACTGACCTTGGCTTTGAAAACCGGCGAAGGTTTTATCAAGGTAACGGGTGAAGTGGGCACAGGTAAAACCCTGCTATGTCGCAAGTTGTTGAATGAATTACCGGATCATTTTGTTTCTGCTTATATTCCTAATCCCTATTTGTCGCCAGAGGAACTGAGGTTGGCGGTGGCCAGAGAGCTGGGAGTCAATTTCGATGGCCCGGTCGATCAACAGCAATTTACCCAGCGTATTCAGCAGCGTCTTATCGATATTCACCGCCAGGGTCAGGCGGCCGTGCTTATCATCGACGAAGCGCAGGCTTTGCCGGTGGAAAGTATTGAAGCTCTCAGGTTGTTCAGTAATCTGGAAACCGAATCGCAAAAACTCCTGCAGGTGGTGCTGTTTGGCCAGCCAGAGCTGGATGCCAAGCTGGCGTTGCCCGAATTGCGTCAATTGAAACAGCGCATAGGCTTTAGTTATCAGCTATCCGCCATGGACCTGGACCAACTCACCCAATATGTACGACACCGTATGCAGGTCGCTGGTTACCGGGGGGGGGAAGTTTTCAGCACGGCCTGTTGCCGCAAATTGTTTCGCGCTTCCCAGGGTACGCCGAGACTGGTGAACGTGCTTTGCCACAAAGCCCTGATGTTGGCCTTTGGTGAAGGCAAGATGCAGGTCACGCCGACCCATATACAACTGGCAGTACAAGATACCGAAGCCGCTATTCAGTCTTCGCCTATCGGCTCCTGGTCATTGTTAGTGATTGTATTATCCGGCTTAGTGATGGCAGGGGCCGGTTATTGGCTATGGTTGAGGTGGCTATGAGCGTTGTAAATAAAATGCTCAAAGATCTGGAAAACCGCCAGGCAGCCCCGGCGGGTTTACAGGCCGAATATCAGCCACCCGCCCCACGTCGCTCGGTTTGGTGGCTGTTTGGGGTGTTACCAATAGCACTGCTGGTGGCATTGGCTTACTGGTTGATTCCACAATGGATACAGCCCGAGAAGGCAGAAGTTTCAGCACAGGTTGAGCCTGTCCGGTTAGCCAAACCGGTGGAGCGCGTAACCGAAAAGCAAGTTGAAGACGCTATGGTTCAAATCCAGGATGTTGAGCCGCAACCGCAACCGCAACCGCAACCGCAGCCTGCACTTGCTCAGACGCTGGTGTCTGAGGAACCTCAGGAACAGCAAAATCCCACCTCTGAGACCGCCACTGTAGTGGAAGATAAAGTACCTGTAGCTGAGGGTAAGCTAAGTATTTCCAAGCAAGCATCGGAGCAGGATCTGCAATGGGCAGGGCTTAAAGAAAGGGCAAAACATGCGCTGGCACAGAATCAGTTTGAATCGGCGCAAAAACTGTTAACCCAAATGCTGCATATGCAACCTCAACAACATGCCGTGCGTTTACGTCTGGCAGAGCTAATGTATGGGCTTGGCCAAGTTGGAGGCGCCAAACAGTTGCTGCAAGACGGGTTAGCAAGTTTCCAGGAAGAGCCGTCACTGCGGTTAATGCTGGCGCGTATGTTGGTTGGAGAGCAGCGCCAGACCGAAGCGCTGGTTTTACTCAAGCAACACCAGCCGTCAATTCTGGCTTATGCGGATTATTTCGCTCTGCGCGCGCAGTTGGCGCAGCAAGCCGGCGAGCTGTCGTTAGCGGTGCAGGATTACCTGTTGCTGAGTGAATATCAGCCACAGAAAGTGGAGTGGCGGATGGGACTGGCTGTCAGTCAGGATCAACAAGGGGAAGTTGAACAGGCTCGTGAGCATTACCTGTGGCTGCGTCACAGTGGCAAGCTCAATTCATCGCTACAAAGCTTTGTAGCGCAGCGCTTAAGTGCGTTGGAGGGGCAGTAGCTATGCAACCCAAACTTAAGATGCGTCTTGGCGATTTGCTGGTTCACGAGGGTGTTATCAGTGAAGAGCAATTGCAACAAGCGTTAAATGCTCAGCGTCAGTCCGGGCGCAAGTTGGGCCACACCCTGACGGATTTGGGACTGGTGAGTGAAAACCAACTGCTGACATTTTTGTCCCAGCAGTTGAACGTGCCTTTTATTGATATCAGCACTCGTTCCTTACCGCCTGAAACGATCAAACTATTGCCAGAGGTGCAGGCTCGTCGTTACCGGGCTTTGGTGCTGGAAAATAATCTCGAATACATTCTGGTCGGTATGAGCGATCCTGCCGACCTGGCAGCGCTGGATACACTGGCTAATTTGCTGAAAAAGCCAATTAAGGTGGCTGTGGTAAGGGAATCGCAACTGTTGTCGGCCTTTGATCGGCACTATCGGCGTACCGAAGACATTGCCTCTTTTGCCCAGGAACTGGCCAGTGAGCATCGTGAAGCCACTGATTTTGATTTTGCTGATATGGGCGCGGAAGAGGAAGATACCGCCGTCGCCAGATTGCTCAAATCCATATTTGAAGATGCGGTGCAAATGCAGGCGTCGGATATTCATATTGAGCCCGACGAACAATTGCTGCGTATCCGCTTGCGGGTGGATGGGGTACTGCAGGAAAACCTGATTAAAGAAAGCAACATCGCATCGGCCTTGGTGTTACGTTTGAAGCTGATGTCTGGTCTGGACATTTCGGAGAAACGTTTGCCTCAGGATGGACGTACTCATATCAAAGTCAAAGGCCATCACATCGATGTGCGCCTTTCCACCATGCCGGTTCAACATGGCGAGTCTGTGGTAATGCGTTTATTGGATCAATCCGCAGGCCTGCTTACTCTGGAAGAAACCGGCATGCCAGAGGCGATGCTGGTGCGTTTTCGTCAGCTACTTAAGCGTCCCCATGGCATGGTGTTGGTCACAGGTCCTACTGGCTCGGGAAAAACCACCACTTTATATGGCGCATTAAGTGAGTTGAATCAGCCGGGGGTAAAAATTATTACCGTGGAAGATCCGGTGGAATATCGCTTGCCACGGATTAATCAGGTGCAGATTAATCATAAAATCGGGCTGACCTTTTCCAATGTGTTGCGCACCACATTGCGACAAGATCCGGATGTCATCATGGTAGGTGAGATGCGCGACCATGAAACCTCAGAGATTGGCTTGCGCGGCGCTCTGACCGGTCACTTGGTGTTATCTACCTTGCATACCAACGACGCTATTAGCAGCGCTATTCGACTGTTGGACATGGGCGCGCCTGGCTACCTGGTGGCCAGCTCTTTGCGCGCTATCGTGGCCCAGCGTTTGGTCAGACGGGTTTGTATGCACTGTGCTGAACCCTATCAACCGGATCGGGACGAACTGTTTTGGCTAAGCAGTCTGGCGAATGATGTCAGCAGCATTGAATTCAAACATGGCAGAGGTTGCGACCAGTGCCATCAAACCGGCTACCACGGTCGTATCGGTGTCTTTGAGTTACTGGAAATGACCGAAGGCATGATGAGTGCACTTAAAGTTGCTGATACCAATGGCTTTAGCCTGGCCGCAAAGAAATGCAGCGGCTATCAACCTCTCTCAAAGGCCGCATTGGATTATGCCAGACAGGGCCTGACCACAGTTGAGGAAGTCTTAAAACTGGTGGAAATGGTGTTAGACGACCAGGCCATGCCTAAGGTAGCGGAGGCTAATAGCTGATATGCCACAGTTTGACTACCAAGCCCGTGCGCGAGACGGTTCAATGCTGACCGGTTCTCTGGATGCCCAGGATCAGGCCAGCGCCGCTCAAGTGTTATTAAACAGGGATTTGGTACCTATTGTTATTCACGCCAGTGTAGAAAAGGGCAAGTGGCAGATAACCTGGTTTCGATCCAAGGTAGGCCTGGACGGGTTGGTAATTTTTTCCCGGCAAATGTATTCGTTGACGAAATCCGGGATCCCAATTTTGCGGGCAATCGGCGGATTAGCTGAAAGCAGCAGTTCGGCGAGCATGCGCGAAGCTTTGCTGGATGTGGTTGAACATATGGAGCGCGGACATTCACTGTCTAATGCGTTGCACAGACACAAGAAGGTGTTCAATAGTCTGTTTGTCAGTGTTGTACATGTAGGGGAAAACACCGGTCGGCTTGACGAAGCTTTCCGCTTGCTGGCGCAATATCTTGAGCGGGAACAAGAAACCCGTAAGCAGATTAAGGCCGCCACGCGTTATCCGCTCTTTGTGTTAATTGCCATAGTGATTGCCTTGGTGATTATGAATATCTGGGTGATCCCTACCTTTGCCGGTATGTTTGCCAAGTTGGGGGCCGACTTACCTGCCATGACCAAAGTGCTTATCGGTATGTCCAATTTGTTTGTGCACTATTGGCATTTGATGTTGCTGGCTGTTATTGCTGCCTGGCTTATGTTGCGGCGCTATTTGCAAAGTGAGCAAGGTGCTCTGAACTGGGACAGATACAAGCTCAAGCTATTTGCTGTAGGCAGCATACTTCAGCGCTCATTGTTATCGCGTTTCGCGCGCAGCTTCGCCATGATGACCCGAGCAGGAGTGCCATTAACCCATGCCCTCAATCTGGTCGCCGATGCGGTGGATAACAAATATATGGCCAAGCAGATTCTGGAGATGCGCCGCAATATAGAAAAGGGGGAAAGCCTCTCAAGGGTTTGTGCAAGCAGTAAGTTATTTACCCCTTTAGTGTTGCAGATGATTAATGTTGGCGAAGAGACCGGCCGGGTGGATGAACTGCTCACCGATGTCGCCGAGTTTTACGAGCGTGAAGTGGAATATGACCTGAAGAGCCTGACCGCCAAGATTGAGCCGATTCTGATAGGTATAGTGGCGATAATGGTCTTAGTGCTGGCATTGGGGATCTTCACACCCATGTGGGATATGGCTAGCGCCTATCGGGGGAGGTGAGATGAGTGATCAATCAGTTAGTGAAAGCAATCTGCAACGCCTGATGATTCAGATCATCATAGTGACTCTGTTTGCCCTACTGATGGCGTTCTTTATCTGGTACCTGAATGACAGTGAAGATGATCTTAAAAAGGTTAGTTTGGATTTGCTGGCTGACGAAATGGCTGAAGCCGTGGTGGGAGCAAAATGGCAATGGGAAGCCGAGGGGCGTCCGGCTCGCATACTGCAGATTCGTTATAACAGTGTAGGTAAAGAAGTGGACAGACGGCCTATCGCCATGAGTCATATAGGCTGGCCGCGGGTTGAGCCCACTAGCGACGGCTGTGCAGGGTTGTGGAAGTCGGTATTGAATGTACCGATGGAAGTGCAGAGCTTTAAGGTTTATGGCGAGTACTTCGACGGTGTAAGCCTGACCGGCAACGCACTGGACAGTACTTGCCGATTCCGTTTGTCCACAGGACCATATTTTGAGTACAGGATTTACACCGGCCAGGTTATTAAGCAATGACTAAGCTGAGGAGCAATTCCGCCAACAAGGGGACGGGAGCAAGATGAAAATGTGCAATCAACAGCGGGGCTTTACCCTAATCGAACTGGTTATTGTGGTGGTGGTACTGGGGCTGCTGGCGGCAGTGGCTTTGCCACGCATGCTGGAAGTGACGGATGATGCACAAAATGCCACGGTAGAAGGTGTGGCGGGTGGTTTTGCTACTGGTGTTGGGCTGATCCGCGCCCAGTGGGAATTGGAAGGGCGTCCGTCAGAAAACAACGGTACGAATAGTACCTTCGTTACCGTAGGCGGCATTCAAATTGGCATCGATAAGAATACTGGCTATCCAAGCGGCGAGTTGGCTAACGACAGCAGTTCCGAAGATGATGCGGTAGGGGATTTAGACTGCGTGAGCATTTTTAACTTAATTATGCAAAGTGCGCCAACCATTACACCTGATTGGAATCAAAAACCTTTTGCAAATTATCGCTACTATACCAGGGCTGGGGATGGTGCGGGCTCGGGCGGTAATGATGTTTGTTACTACTATCTGACCCAGTCGATAAAGAATAAACAAGCTGCGCCCACCGACAATACGGTAGGGGACGGTTTTGTGTATGACCCTCGAATTGGTCAGGTCATAGTTTTTAGTCGCCCTTAATAGGGCCAGGCATACGACACCACTTTCGCCATTGAAGGTGGTGATATAACCTAACAGATATACTAAGAGTTTGTTTTAAAAGGGGTAGGTGATATGAAACAACGTGGTTTTACATTAATTGAGCTGATCATCGTAATCGTTATTCTGGGTATTCTGGCGGTAACCGCCGCGCCTAAGTTTATTGATATTCAGTCGGACGCGAAAGCTGCAACGCTGGATGGTGTAATTGCTTCTATGCAAACAGCGAACTCGATAGTTTATGGGAAGTCTTTGATTGCAGGTAATCAAGGAGTTGCTGAGGCTGGGACTAATGGGCCAACCGTTCAAGTGAACGGCAATCCTGTATTACTGAATTTCGGATATCCTTCGACATCAAATGTTGATTCCAATGCGGCCGCAGATTGGGGGCAACTATTGAATGTTACCGATTTTACTATTGCAGTCGCTACTATTGACGACAACGGTGCTGTTACAGGATCTGCGAACGGTATTGTTGTTTATTCAGGTACCGCGGCGCCCACAGGTACGGCTAACAGATGCTTCGCATTTGTTAAAAATAATCGCACAGCATCTTCTGCTGAGGGCGCGGGAATCATTGTAGGTAAAGTCACCACCGACTGCTAACTTGATGCTTGGATAGGGAACGACCTTGAAAACCGCCGGTTTTACCTTGCTGGAATTGATTATAGTGATCATTGTCCTTGGGGTACTGGCGGTGTCTGCTGCGAGCCGCTTTGCAGGCAAGGACGGCGTGGTGGAATATACCGTGCAGGCACGGGTGGTGGCTGCGCTGCGGAATATGCAGGCCCGTGCTATGCAAGATACCCGGGCTGGTTACTGTTTTCAGATTAATTTCGCTGTAAGCGATTTTGGTCCGCCAGACTATACCCATACCTCTGCAACCCAGGCCGATCTGGCTTATGCGCTAAACGGCGGTGCAAGCCAGGCTGCCAGGACCTGTAGCACTGTGGTCGGGGCTTTTACGCCCGAATATTTGCGCAGTAGCAGTGGCGAACTCACTAGTGAGGGGGTACAACTGTCGGTTTTAGATGGCGCAACTAGCCTTGATCATATTGGCTTTGACAGCTTTGGCCGTCCGGTTAGTAACCAAAATCCAGCTAACCCGCAACCTGTCTGCCAGTCAGCTTGTCAGGTGCAGATTAGCGGCGCTATAACCACTAAGGTCTGTATTGAGCCAGAGGGCTATATCCATGCCTGCCCGTAATTTGGGCTTCACATTGATGGAAATGGTGATTGGTATTACTGCCTTTGCCGTTGCCTTAACCATGATCAGTAGCCTGATTCTGCCTCAGGCCAGTCGTAGTGTTGAACCTATTCTTCAGGCCCGCGCAGCACAACTTGCTCAGTCATTATTAAATGAAATCAGTGGCCGGGCGTTTGACGAGCATTCAGATCGTGCCGGCGGGTTACTGCGCTGCGGAGAAGATGCTGACAGGCCCGAAGACGGTATTCAAGCCGATGAATTGTGCACGCAACCTGCGGCATTAGGTTGTGAAGAAGGCGGGACAAATAAGGATTTGTATGATGATGTGGACGACTATCTTTGTCTGAATGGCTTAAGCGCCGCTGCCATTTTTGACGCAGCGACGGCAGAAGCGTCTTTACTGAGCGAGGACGTAGCGCTTTATCAGGGCTTTGTAGTTGGTGTGCAGGTCTTTTATGACCAAAATATGGACGGCCAGGCGGACGCTGCAATAGGCAATATGAAACTCATCACCCTGACAGTGACAACCCCGATGGGGCAGCCCATGGTGTTTTCCACCTATCGGGGGAACTATTGATATGCGGGCACGAAAACGCGGTTTCACCCTGATGGAAATGGTGGTGGTGATCACCATTTTGGCTGTGGTGTCGTTAGCTGTTTTTAGCTTTATTGGTATGGGTACCCGCATCTATGTGGATGCCGCAGAGCGTGATCAACTGCTAAGTGAAGCACGTTTTGTGGTGGAGCGTTTAAGCCGGGAACTGCGTAATGCTGTACCTAATAGTATTCGTACTCGTCAGGCCAACGCCAACAACAGCCATTGTATTGAGTTCGTGCCAGCCAAATGGAGCGGCTACTATCTGGATGTGCCGGTGGCACCCGAACCGGCAGCATCTGAGGTGAAGGTGTTAACCTTAAGCGGGGGCAGTGACAGCTATAATTTCGTCAATGGCGATCGTTTGTTGGTTTACCCAATTTCATCGGTGAATGTATATAACTCTACTGCTTTGCCCAGGGCTCAATATCCTATCGCGGGGGTGACTGGTCCCGACGCTGATAATCTAATGACTATCAGTTTGGCCTCCAGTATTCAGTTTGCGGCAGACTCTCCCTCTTCGCGATTTTACATAGGCGGTCAACCGGTTGCTTACTGTTTCTGGCGTGAAGGGGGCGAGAGTGACGTCTGGTTGTATCGTTATCAGGGCTATGGTTATCTCTCCAGCCCAACTAATAGCAATACTAATATCGGCCTGATTAAAGCAAGTTTAGCCTCCTTGATGGCAAAAGATGTGCAGCCATACTCATTGGTGACTGCGGAGGATGAGTTACCCTTTAAGGTCAGGCCAGCCACCTTAACCCGAAATGCGCTGGTGCAGATACGGCTGCGCTTTATGCTAAATGAAGAAATTGTCACCTATCATTATGAAGTGCAGGTGCCTAATGTGCCCTGATAAACACAAACAAGGTGGCAGTATGTTAATGATGGCGATGTTCATACTGGTGGTGTTAGCCGGATTGGGATTTGCACTCTCGCGGGTTCTTTCAACCTCCAGCGATACGATTGTCACTGAGGTTTATGGCGTCAGAGCCCTGCAATCTGCCAAAAGCGGTTTAGAAAGCCAGTTAGTCGCCGTTTTTCCGCTCGGCTCAAGTGTGAGTGAACCAGCGGCCTGCCAAACTGATGCACTATTTCAAACCCTTTCTGTGCCGGGGTTAGAAAATTGTGCTTATCTGCGTCGCTGCCAACAAGAGGACTATGCGACCGCTGGTATTCGTCTTTACCAGTTTTCTGTAACGGGGGCCTGCCAGGCTGGTGATGCAGTGATAAGCCGCACCTTGTCTGTTGATGCCAGGGAGGGGCTATGACCCGCTGGCTCAGTTGGTTCTTATTGATGGTGACGTGGCAAGTGTGGGCGGTTGACTACAGTCTGCCTAATGGCCCACTGCCATCCGGTTGTAAAAGAGCCAGTTCGACGGTCACGTGCCCGGCACTCTCTTTAAGCTGGAATGACAGCATTTCAGTGAGCAGTACAAGCAATAGTATTACCCTGAAAATAAACGGTAAAGCCAGTTTTTCTAATGCCAAAGTCAACCAAAGTGGCAGTGCTTCCAGGTTAACCATTGAGGTTGCGGGTAATCTCACTTCAGGGTCTGATTTTCGGGCTAATGCCAATATCACAGTCGCAAAAGCGGCAGATTTTGGTTATGCCAATAAAGTGGTTGGTAATATCTCCGCACAGACTATCCAGACAAGTTCCAGCAGTTCGTTTAGTGGTGATATGAATGCCACTAGTATTGATACGGCATCTGACAACCAGATTACGGGTAACCTGACCGCGAGCATTATTGAACTGGGTTCGAGTAATACCCTGGTTGGGGGGCTATACGGCGGAACAATAGTTACCGGTTCAGCCAACAAAATCACAGGACCGATTCAAGGGGCAGATGTCACCATTAGCTCCAGTAGCAGCCGCATAGAAGGTGATATCTTTGCCAGTGACGAGCTGCTGATTGGCAGTGGCACCACAGTGATTGGTGATTTAACCGCATACCGTATTGATACGGTTAGCGCGGTGTACTTGAGCGGTGAGGTTACCTCCACTACCAGCTTCACACTAGCTAGCGGCAGTAGTCTTACGGGGAATGTTGTTGCACCTGTAGTAGATATTAAACCCTCAAATGTTGCTGTGTATGGCGACATCCTGGCGAGCACGTCATTAACCATTGGCAGCAGTGGCAGCGTTTACGGCAATATTGAAACCGGTCAGGCGATTTTGAAGTCTTCTAACGCATTCGTGGACGGCAATATTGTAGCTGACTCCCTGGTGGTGGTGGATTGGGGGGGGCGGGTCACCGGTGATGTTACCGCCAGTCATATCACCAACAATGGCACCATCGACGGAGGAGTCTACTGTGATTCCTCGGATGGTTACACCCCCACCAGTTGCAGTTCACCTGCGGCTCAGGTGCACCATTTCCTGCTTAGTCACAATGGTTTAATGGCCACGTGTGAGAGCCAATACCCTGTGAATGTAATTGCCTGCGGAGATGCTGCCTGTACGACACAGGCCGAGATTACCGCCACGGTGGAAGTCGCTGAAAAAGACGGTAAGCTTGCCTCGGTCGTTGCAAGTTTTAATAACAGCAGCCAGGCCAATGTAGTGATGGTTATTGACCCACAGGCCCTTTATCCGGCAACTTTTGAGCTCAGCTCCGGTGCTATTAGCGGCACTATTCCGTCAAATACGCTAGCCTGCGTAAAAGGCCAAACCGGCCAAGCTTGTCAGTTTACTGTCAAAGACAGTCTGTTGCGCTTTGTGCGGAAGAACACCAGTGATACCGCGCTTAGCCATCAGGTGGCTGGTGTGGCGTTTGAATTAGATGTGCAAGCTATTACCACCGATGCGGAATCCGGGTTTTGTAACGCTGCACTGACCAACAATCAGGCACTTTCCATTGATCTTGGCTGTCAGGATCCTGGTACGTGCAGCAGCGGCAATTGGCTGACCGTAAATAATGTTTCACTGGGTGATGCACCGGGTACAATCCAGGCCGATTTTGGTAATACAGGGCAAGCTACTTTAAATGTACGTTTTGATGATGCCGGAAAGATCACCTTGGCCGCCGCGACCACCAGTAACAACAGCAGCAAACAACTGAGTGGTACCTCATCTGCCTTTGCCGTAAAGCCAGCCGCCGTGGCCATTGAGGTGAAAAATGCCAGCGGCAACAGCAGTTCATTCAGCGGCGCGTATCACGAGGGGGGCGTGTTTGCCAAAGCTGGGGAAGCATTCAGCGTAAAATTGAGTGCCTTGAATGCGCTGGGTGGCACCACAAATAACTTCGGCAATGAAGCCGCGCCGAGAAAACTGGTGATTGTCGGCCATGAACTACTGGCACCAACGCCGGGGGAAAGCGGCAATCTGACTAATCAGGCCGCTTTTACCAAAGTGAATACTACTTCTGGGGTGTTTGAAAACCTCAATGTCAGCTTTTCTGAAGTGGGCGTGATTCGCGTGAGTGTTGATGTTGACCAGGACTATCTGGGCGCAGGGAAAATATTACCCTTAAGTCAAAGTGAACCTATCGGTCGTTTTGTTCCGGCTTACTTTGCCCTGACCGATGATAGCATTACCCCGGCGTGCGGATTGGTAGGGGAGACACCCGCGCCATTTACCTATATGGGGCAGGGTTTTGGGCTAACGGCTAATATCGTCGCCAAGAATACTGCTGGTACCACCACACAGAACTACATGGGGCCGTTTGCCAAATCAGCCAATCTGGCCCTTATGGCTTATGAAGGTGAAGTGCTAAGCGACAGATTGTTGCCAAATGAGTTGGACACCCTATGGGATAAAGGAATAGCAGGGATTGATGCAAATATTGTGTTTTCACGGGGAACCAGTGCTGATGGGCCTTATGATGCATTATTGTTGGGGATCAGCATCAATGACAGTGACATGGTAGCCATGCAAAATGTGCATACTGACTTGTCTCCGGCGCAAAATATTGCCAGTGGTTCTCCAATGAAAATACGCTACGGTAGGGCCACATTACTCAATACTTTCGGGCCTGAAACAGAAAACTTACCTCTGCCTTTGGTTGTGCAGTACTTTGATCGAGCTAGTAATCAGTGGCTGACCAACGAATTGGATAACTGCTCTGTATTCAATGCCGGTGAATTGTCGATTCTGAGCAAAACACCATCAGGCATCCTTACAACGCCTGCGGGCAGTGGCACAGTGTTAAGCGGACAACCGCTATTACCTAGCGCGGGTTTTATACTCAGCCCAACCAATATGCAGGGCGAGATTTCATTGCAATGGCAAACACCCTTTAGCTGGCTTTTATTTGACTGGCAAAATTCTGGCATCCAGGAAGGCCCTAAAGCCAAGGCAAGCTTTGGCCAGTTCCGTGGTAATGACCGTTTAATTTTTCAACGCGAGGTATTTCCCTAAGCTCTGCCACTGGTTTTAGTTGGCATAAAAATCGTAAATTTGCCGCTTTGCGGCCCTGTCTGACCCCAAAAGGGAATTTTTCTTGCTTTTTTATACCTAATGCCTTGTCCACACAACTTGTGCAGGGGCGGGGGCATTGGTAAAGTTAACCAGTTTGTCGTAAATGCTAAATTTAGCCCCATTTTCGTTAAATGGCGGCAGTTAAGGACCGGGTCAGTACATGTTCAAAAAGCTTCGCGGAATGTTTTCCAATGACTTATCTATCGACCTGGGTACAGCCAACACCCTTATTTATGTAAAAAACCAAGGCATAGTGCTGAATGAACCCTCTGTGGTGGCCATTCGTCAGGAGCGTGCCGGAGGTCCAAAGAGTGTAGCAGCGGTGGGCAGTGAGGCCAAACGCATGCTGGGTCGTACCCCGGGCAACATCAAGGCCATCCGGCCGATGAAGGACGGTGTGATCGCCGACTTCTATGTTACCGAAAAGATGTTGCAGCACTTTATTAAACAAGTGCATGACAATAATTTCCTTCGCCCCAGCCCGCGTGTGCTGGTGTGTGTACCTTGTGGTTCAACTCAGGTGGAACGTCGTGCTATTCGTGAATCTGCACTGGGCGCGGGTGCTCGTGAGGTGTTTCTGATTGACGAACCTATGGCAGCGGCTATTGGTTCAGGTTTGCCGGTATCAGAAGCAACAGGTTCAATGGTAGTCGATATCGGTGGTGGTACTACGGAAGTCGCGATTATCTCATTGAACGGGGTGGTGTATTCCTCTTCAGTGCGTATCGGTGGTGATAAGTTTGATGAAGCTATTATCAACTACATTCGTCGTAACTTCGGCTCCTTGATTGGTGAAGCTACCGCAGAGCGTATCAAGCATGAGATTGGCGCGGCCTATCCGGGCGAGGAAGTCCGTGAAATCGAAGTGCGTGGTCGTAATCTGGCAGAAGGGGTACCGAGAAGCTTTACCCTGAATTCCAATGAGATATTGGAAGCGCTGCAAGAGCCGCTGACCGGCATAGTGTCGGCCGTTATGGTGGCATTGGAGCAGTCTCCACCTGAACTGGCCTCAGATATTTCTGAACGCGGTATGGTGTTGACCGGTGGTGGCGCTTTGCTGAAAGATTTGGATCGTCTGCTGATGGAAGAAACCGGTATTCCGGTGGTAATCGCCGATGACCCGCTTACCTGTGTCGCCAGAGGTGGTGGTAAGGCTTTAGAGATGATCGATATGCACGGCGGCGACCTGTTCAGCTACGAATAATAGGTTAATTAGAGGCGGCGTAAGCCGCCCACTCGTTTTTAGGCGTCTGTCTTGGATACTATTTTTTCCCGCGGTCCGTCACTGACCAGCAGACTGGTGCTTGCCAGTGTGCTGTCTGTGTTGCTTATCATCCTGGACGGCAAATTGGATACCTTCAGCAATGTCAGGGTGTACTTAAACTCCCTGGTCAGCCCTCTGCAATATATGGCTAATCTACCCGGCGAAGTGCTAAGCCAGAGCGCCCGGGCGTTAACCACTCAGCGTCAGCTACTGGAAGATAATGCCCAGCTCACTCGTCAAAATATTCTGATGAGTGAGCAATTGCAGCGTTTTTCAGTGTTGGAGCAAGAAAACGAACGATTGCGCACTTTGCTCGGTTCGCCAGTGCGCCCCGATGTGCGCAAAATTGTGGCCGAGCTGATGGCGGTTGATAACAACCCCTACAGCCACCAGATCGTAATTAACAAAGGCACCTTGCAAGGTGTGTATGAAGGGCAACCGGTGCTGGATGATAAAGGTATCGTTGGCCAGGTGATGCAGGTAGGCACTACCACTAGTCGGGTATTGCTGATTGCCGACGTTACCCATGCTGTGCCGGTTAGAGTGTTGCGTAACAACGTAAGGCTGGTGGCTTCTGGTTCGGGGCAGTTGAACCGACTGGTTATCAACCATGTGCCGCACAGTACCGATATTGAACCTGGCGATGTACTGGTTTCTTCCGGCTTAGGGCAAGTTTTTCCAGAAGGTTATCCGGTTGGGCGCATCGTTGATGTCATACGTGACGAAACCCGTCCATTCGCTGTGATTCGTGCCGTGCCTGCTGCACAGTTGGACAGATTGAAGTACCTGTTATTGCTGTGGCCACATGATGCACCGCAGGGGCCGGTTGAACAAGGAGAGGTCGTTGATGCGCCTCAGTCTTAAACATTGGGCCATTGCCATCAGTTTGTTGGTGGCGCAGATGCTGCAAATTATGCCGATGCCTATTATGGTCGACCCCTACCGACCCGACTGGGTGTTGCTGGTATTAGGCTATTGGACCTTGGCTTTACCGCAGCGAGTGAATGTCGGCGTGGCCTTTATCAACGGTCTGGTATTGGATATTTTACTCGGCACAGCGCTTGGCATTCATAGTCTAGCGCTCAGTCTGGTGGTCTTTATCCTGGCTGCCAACTACCAGCGCCTGCGCAACTATTCAGTGTGGCAGCAGGCCTTTATGATTGGCCTGTTGGCGGCGCTTTATCACCTGGTGATATTCTGGCTGCAGCACATGCTGACCGATATTTATTTCCTGTTCGATTATTTATGGCCAGTCTTTACCACCATGCTGTTTTGGCCATGGTGTTTTATGATTCTGCGCAAGGCGCGCAGACAACTTAAGGTAAGCTGATATGCTGATTTTAGCTTCCGCCTCTCCCCGTCGTGCCGAGTTGTTAACCCAACTGCAGGTACCGTTCAAACAGATCAGTATCGACCTTGATGAGTCGGTTAGAAGTGGTGAAGAGCCTCGGGACTATGTTGTTAGGTTAGCCCGGGCCAAAGCCGAAGCTGGTTGGCGACAAGCAGGGCATGTAGATCCGGTACTTGGCTCTGATACGGCAGTGGTATGTCAAAATAAAATCCTCGGCAAGCCGCAAGACCAGGCCGACTTTAAGCGCATGTTTGCCTTACTGTCCGGTGCCCATCACCAGGTAATGACGGCGGTGGCGCTGCGCAGCGATCGCGGATTGCAGCACAGGTTGGTGCTGACGGATGTCAGTTTTAAAGTGGTAACCCCTGAAGAAATGGAATGGTACTGGCAATCCGGTGAACCACAGGATAAAGCCGGAGGTTACGGCATTCAGGGGCTGGCTGGTCGGTTTGTCACACGTATTCAGGGCAGTTACAGTGCGGTGGTCGGGTTACCTCTGTATGAAACTGCCGAATTGCTAAAGGAGCAACATCTGTTATGAGTGCCGAGCTGTTGATCAACGTTACCCCATCGGAGTCCAGGGTTGCCCTGATCGAAAATGGCATCTTGCAGGAAATCCACGTAGAGCGACATACCAAAAAAGGACTTGTAGGGAATATATATCGCGGCAAGGTCAGCCGGGTGTTACCTGGGATGCAAGCAGCCTTTGTGGATATCGGTTTGGACAAAGCGGCTTTCCTACATGCATCAGACATCGTTATTCATAACGAGTTGGTGGGGGAAGTATCAGAGAGTCATTTGTCCAAGCAAGATATTCGTGAACTGGTGCGAGACGGTCAGGACATCGTAGTGCAGGTGGTGAAAGATCCTATCGGCACTAAAGGTGCCCGTTTAACCACGGACATTACCTTACCCTCACGTTATCTGGTGTTTATGCCCAGTGTTGCCCACGTTGGCGTATCGCAGCGCATTGAAGACGAGGCCGAGCGAGAGCGTCTCAAGCTACTAGTGCAGGAGCTTTGCAGCGAAGACGGTGGATTTATCCTGCGCACTGCGGCTGAAGGAGTTGGAGAGAGTGAGTTACAGCAGGATGCTGAGTTTCTCAAACGCCTGTGGGCAAAAGTGCAGCAACGCATGAAAAAACGCAAATCCAACGTACTTTATGAGGATTTGCCACTAGCACGTCGCGTATTGCGGGACTTTGTCGGCACCCAGCTTGACCGTATTCGTATAGATTCAAAACTGGCATTCAGTGAGCTGCAAAGCTTCACCAAGGAATATGCCCCTGAGTTGCACGAGCTGCTGGAATATTACCAGGGCGAGCGACCTATCTTTGACTTGTATGATGTGGAAAACGAAGCACAGCGTGCGCTGGAGCGGCGAGTTGAGTTGAAGTCGGGTGGGTATTTGATCATCGACCAGACCGAAGCCATGACCACTATTGATATCAATACCGGGGCTTTTGTTGGACATCGTAATCTGGAAGAGACGATTTTCAATACCAACATTGAAGCCACCGCCGCCATTGCCAGACAGCTTAGGCTACGTAATCTGGGTGGCATTATTATCATCGACTTTATTGATATGACCGACCTGGATCACCAGCGTCGGGTGTTACACAGTCTGGAAGTGGCGACCGGCAAAGACCGGGCTAAGATCAACATTCATGGCTTTACCGCCCTGGGTCTGGTTGAGATGACCCGCAAAAGAACTCGCGAAAGTTTGGAACATATCCTCTGTGGCGAGTGTCCAGTATGTAAGGGGCGCGGTTCCATTAAAACTGTGGAAACTATTTGCTTTGAAATTATGCGTGAAATAGTGCGGGTAAACCGCGCCTATGATGCAGACAAATTTGTGGTTTATGCCTCGCCAGCGGTCGCCGATGCGCTGCTGGGGGAAGAGTCGCATATGCTGGCCGAGTTGGAAGTGTTTGTCTCCAGACAGATAAAGGTACAAACGGAACCCTTGTACAATCAGGACAAATACGACGTGGTGATGATGTAGCCGACTCAGTATGGCAATAGAAACCTAATGAATGATAAGGCTTATGCCGACGGACAATGACTCAAGCGGTTAACCAGGAGGGTAATTCGTAGCGCGTTGTTGTCTGTATATTGAACGATTGAATTGCAGTGAAAAAGCCGGTTTATTATCTGTCCTACATATTGCGCAAGTTGTGGACGCTGAGCGCCGTGCTGCTGGTTACCCTGGCGGTATTGCTCAGCGTGTTGCGGTATAGCCTGCCGTATATGGATAGCAAGAAACACTGGCTGGAAGACTATATCAGCCAGGAGTACGGCACCGATCTAAAAATCGGCAGCATTAGTGCTGTCTGGAAAGGCACCGGCCCGGCTATTGTGCTACGTAACGTTGCCCTGAATCATCAAAGTAACTCACCCATTCAACTTAATATTCGTGAAACCCAGATAGAACTGGATTTTTGGGGTTCTATTCAGAACGGCAAAATCCAGTCTCAGCGCTTCAATTTGGATGGTTTAACCCTGTCACTGGATATTCCGCGTTTAGAGTCGGGCGAAAGTGAATACCCTGTGGTGGATGCACTGCAGGAATTGTTTCTAGAACAACTGCAGCGCTTCTCCATCAATGACAGTGACTTGTTTCTGGCCACCGAGCAGGAACGTCAACATATCCAGATCCAGCAGCTCAGTTGGTTAAATCAGGCTCAGCGTCACCAAGGCACAGGTCTGATGCGCGTGGCTGAGCTTACACGCAATTCAGCCCGTTTTATTCTGGATTTGCGTGGGGGAAGAGACAATCTAAGCGGTACTTTTCACGCTGATGCCAAAGAGTTGGATATCTCCCCTTGGCTGGCGCAATTTAATCCTAGTCAGCGGGAACTAGCCAGTGGCCGTTTAAATTTCTCATTGTGGGCGGAAATCCGTGATTCCCAGCCTGTGTCGATGCAGGCAAATTTCAGCGATAGCCAATTGCGTTTTAAGGGTAAACAGCCAGCCAGTCTGCGAATTGCAAAAGGCACATTGCGCGCCGAACCTGATGTCAACGGCTGGCGCTTTGCCTTGCAGCAGGCCGAACTACTTAGCAATGAAGAACAGCGTTTAACCCTGGACCTACAAGGCTATGCCAGTGACAACGGGGAATATCTGCTACGTAGCTCGGATTTACAATTAGCCGAGTTGTCCCCCGTGCTGTCAGGCTTTATCAGTGAACAGCAGGCTGATTGGCTGGAGGGTATGTCTCCGCAAGGCAAACTGACGCACATGGCACTACTGGCCAGTGATGAAGTGGTGGCGGCAACCTTGTCCTTTAGCGATCTGGAGTTGGCGGCAGCGCAACATATGCCTGGAGTGAGTGGCCTGCAGGGAAGATTTGACTGGGTTAATGGGCAAGGTCGGTTGTCGTTAACCGGTCATGATGGTTACCTGCTGACGGATGGGCTGCTGGATAGTCGGCTGGCATTCGATGGCCTGGATGCCGATCTCTACATCCAACAGGATGACAACGGCACCATTCTCACACTGCCGAAATTGGCCTTCAGCTCTGATGTCGTCACTTTTAATCAGGCAGTTCGATATAACAGCCAGGATGGTGAGCTGACACTGGTCACGCAGGTGGAAGGCCTGACCGTAGCAGACGCCAAAAAGTTGTTTCCCGGCGAATTGATGGGGCAGAACACCAAAAGCTATCTTGACCATGCGCTGGTGTCGGGCAGGGTAAAACAGGCAAGCCTGCTTTGGCATGGTGTTCCTGCCAATTATCCTTTTGCTGATAACAGTGGCATTTTCCAGGCCCAGGTCGAATTGCATGACAGCGAGTTTCTATTTGATGATGACTGGCCAGCACTGACCGAATTATCCATGCAGTTGTTGTTTGAAAACAAAGGCCTGTGGATGGACAGCAGCAAAGGTAAGTTGCGTAATCTTAAGGTTGGGCATGTGAGTGCTGTAATTCCTGAACTCAGGGATGACTCGGTGCTGACTATCAGTCTACAAGACAACGCCTTAGGCAGTGATGTTACCGATTTAATGCTCAACAGCGAATTGGCCAGTTCCGTGGGCGCTGCGCTCAAAGAAGTGCAAATTGAAGGGGAGTTGAAGGCCGAACTGGAGCTGACTATCCCCCTCAGCGGCAAGGATGTGGTCGCGCGGGGCAAGGTTGGCTTTAACAACAACAAAGTCAGTGTGCAGAGCCTAAAACTGGATATGCTGAAAACCCGCGGCGAGCTAACCTTCGTTAATGACAAGATTACTGCTAGAGATTTACAAACTGAGTTGCTCGGTCAGCCTACCACTATTTCGTTGCAGGGCCAGCAGCGCACTGATGGCTATCAAACCCAAATACAGCTTAACGGTGAGTGGAACTGGCATCAGTTTTTGTTGGCGCAGCATCCGGGTTTAGAACCCTTCGTGGCTGGCGTTTCTCCCTGGCATGCAGATTTAACTCTGACGCTGCCGGAGCAGGGTTATCAATATGAATTTAACTTGCAGTCGGACATGCTCAATGTGGTGTCCGAATTACCAGCGCCCTTTGCCAAAGGCGCTGGCATGGACATGCCGCTGCATCTGGATGTGAGCGGCGACCAACAGGTCTCCAATGTACGAATGCAACTAGGCAATGCGGTGCGTTTTAATGGCCTGCTACCGCATCAGGAAATGCGTTTCTCAAGAGCCCATTTGGCATTGGGTGAGAGTAGTTTCGCCGGTATGGGCAACGGATTCAGTATTTCGGCCAATCTTCCTTTTATTAGTGTTGAGCAGTGGCACAGTGCAATTGCGGCTCTGTTGTCGCTACCGTCCGAAAAAGAAGGGCTGTTTCCGGTACCCGAACGGATATTTGTTAATGCTCAGAGCTTAGATGTGCTGGGGTTGGTACTGAATCAGACTGAGGTGAATTTTAAGCATTCTGACTTAGCCTGGTTGGCCACCCTCAATGCAAAACAAGGTCGTGCGGAGATTGAGATAGGTCATGACTGGCTGGAGCGCGGCATCAGTATTCAGGCCGACTATCTGACCCTGCCTGCCTGGCAAACGTCTGAGCAGTCGAGAGAGCCTGATTTCAGTCAGTTTCCCCCTCTGTTGATTGAGTGTCAGCGCTGCAGTTATATGGATTATGAGCTAGGGCAGGTGAGCATCAAGCTCAGTCGCGCCGAGCAGGGTATGAAGATTGACCGACTGGATATGAAGTTACCGGACAGCCGCATTAGTGCCATGGGTAACTGGTATATCGGTGAAACCGGCAGCAGTACTAAACTCACCGGTAATCTGGAGAGTAAGGACTTCGGCGCGCTGCTGAAACATTTTAAATTTGATGCAGGTATAAGGGACTCTGGTGCCAGGATGGACTTTGATCTGAGTTGGCAACAAGCACCCTACCAGTTCAACTACGCTACGCTGAATGGCGATGTGAAGTGGGGGCTTACCGATGGCTATTTGAGCGAAGTGAGTGACAAAGGTGCCCGTTTGTTCTCGATTCTCAGTTTGGAATCACTGGTCCGTAAGTTGACCCTGGATTTTCGTGATGTGTTTGCCAAGGGATTCTTCTACGACAAGATGAACGGTACTTTTCAGGTCAGAGACGGAAAAGTGCACACCGAAGACACCAGTATTGACGGTGCAGCAGGCAAAATGGTGCTGGCTGGCTACACCGACCTGAATAATAAGCAGCTTGATTATCGCATTGGTTTTACACCAAAAGTGACTTCCAGCTTGCCGGTTATTCTCGCCTGGATGGTCAATCCAGCCACGGCTTTAGCGGCGTTTGCCCTGGATGAGGTGCTCACCTCCGCCAAGGTTATTTCCAATATCGAATACTCGCTTAGCGGTACCCTGGACGAACCTGTGTTGCAGGAGCTGGGGCGCGACAGTCGTGAAGTGCAATTGCCAGCTAAAGCCAAGCCTAACGAGCCTGCGCCACAACCTCCGCAATTGCCTGTTGAGGAAACATCCAATGGTTAATCTGGCTGCGATTCAGCTGGTTTCGTCTCCTGACCCGCTAGAGAATCTGACCGAAGTGGCCAGACAGTTGCAGGGACTGGATAAGTCTTCACCTTGTTTGATAGTGCTGCCAGAGTGTTTTGCTTGTTTTGGCGGTAGCGACAAAGCACAGATGGACATGGCTGAAACCTTGGGTGAGGGACCGGTGCAAAGTGCATTAGCTGAGCTGGCTATCCAGCACGGCGTTTGGTTGGTAGCAGGTACCTTGCCAATCAAAGTACCCGGCAAAGAGAAATTCAGTGCCTCAAGTTTGCTGTTTGCACCCAGTGGCGAGGTGTTTGCCCACTATCGCAAAATTCATCTTTTTGATGTGCAGGTCGCAGATGGCACACGCACTTATCTGGAGTCCAGGTACACTCAACCTGGTGATGAATTGGTGGTTGCAGATACGCCACTGGGGCGGATTGGTATGGCGGTGTGCTATGATCTGCGTTTTGCAGGGCTGTTTCAGGCCATGGGTGAACTGGACATTTTAGTGTTACCCGCTGCATTCACACAGGTAACGGGTGAAGCCCATTGGTGGCCGTTACTCAGGGCCCGAGCCATTGAAAAACAATGCTTTGTGGTGGCCGCCGGGCAAGGCGGTGAGCATGCCAATGGACGCGAGACTTATGGTCACTCCACGGTTATCTCTCCCTGGGGTGACGTGTTGACCAGCCTGGCCAAGGGCCCGGGGTTGGTGCAGGCACGGGTTGATTTTGACCAAATGCACGAGATACGTAGAAATATGCCAGTTGGGCAGCACAACCAATTCAGGAGCAAACTGATTGAATTCAATAGTTGAGCGGAATCTACTGTCAGCATCTGAGCTGACACAAGCTGATCTGCAAGAGGCCTTGGGCCTGATTTACCAGCACGATAATGATTTTGCTGACCTGTATTTTCAATCCAGCCAGCATGAAAGTTGGGTGCTGGAAGACGGCATTATTAAAGAAGGCAGCTACAACATTGAGCGTGGTGTCGGTGTTCGGGCCGTGAGCGGCGAGAAAACCGGTTTTGCCTATTCAGATGAAATTTCCAGACAAGCTTTGCATCAGGCTTGTCAGGCAGCACGCAGCATTACCAGGCAAGGTGGCAATCATCAGGTAAAAGCATTCTCTGCCGCCAAGTCGCAGAAGGCGTTGTATGAAGGTCGCAACCCCATTTTAGACCTGTCGGATCAGGATAAAATCAACTTGCTGAAAAGCATGGATGCCTATGTACGCCAGCAGGAGCCTGACATTAGTCAGGTGGTAGTGAGCATCAGTGGTGTATATGAAGAAGTACTGGTGGCGGCTACCGATGGCACGCTAAATACCGATATTCGCCCCTTAGTTAGACTCAACTGTTCAGTATTAATCGAAAAGAATGGCCGCCGGGAACGCGGTAGTGCCGGTATGGGCGGGCGTTATGCTTATGCCAGATTCCTGGAACTGGAGCAGGGCATTCCCCGTTACCAGCAACTTGCTGACGAAGCTTTGCATATGGCCAGGGTGAATATGCAGGCTGTTGATGCCCCAGCCGGTCTAATGCCGGTTGTACTTGGCAGCGGCTGGCCTGGGGTACTTCTGCATGAAGCCGTTGGTCATGGTCTGGAAGGCGATTTTAACCGTAAGGGCTCTTCTACCTTTAGTGGCCGTATTGGTCAGCAAGTCGCTGCCAAAGGAGTTACTGTAGTGGACGATGGCACCATGGCTGAACGCCGCGGTTCCCTCAGCATCGACGATGAAGGCAATCCGAGTCAGTATAACGTGTTAATCGAAGATGGCATCCTTAAGGGCTACATGCAGGATAAGCTGAATGCGCGTCTGATGGGCGTGCCGGTAACAGGTAATGGCCGTCGCGAGTCTTATGCGCATTTACCTATGCCAAGAATGACCAACACCTATATGCTGGGTGGTGAATACGAGCCGGAAGAAATTATCAGCACCATTAAAAAAGGCATTTATGCCCCTAACTTTGGTGGCGGTCAGGTAGATATCACCTCAGGTAAGTTTGTTTTCTCAACCTCTGAGGCTTACCTGATTGAGAACGGCAAAATTACCACCCCGGTAAAAGGCGCTACCCTTATTGGTAACGGCCCACAGGTGATGCAGAAGGTCTCGATGATAGGCAATGATATGAGCCTCGATCGCGGTGTTGGCGTGTGCGGCAAAGACGGCCAGAGCGTGCCGGTGGGGGTTGGTCAGCCAACCCTGAAAGTTGATGAGCTTACCGTCGGCGGTACGGCATAAAAAAGGGCGGCAATGGCCGCCCTCTTGGTATTACTTAGACTCAGCGATGCTTGCGCTGACCTATTGCTCTGATATTTGCCGTAAATATTGAAATATCTCACGGGAAGATTTCGGTGGTTTATTTTGTTGCGCTTCTTTTTGCGCCTGACGGCTTAATTGACGCAGCTTTTGCCTTTCCAGAGTTGGATACAACTCCATCGCCTGGTTGATGGCGCTGTCGCCATTGGCAACGATATCGTCGCGCAGCCTTTCCAGTTTATGAAACTGTGCAGTAGCTTGTTGATGTTTGTTTTCCAGCAAATCAAGAGCTTGCTGAATGGGCTCTACGTCACGGGTACGCATTAACTTGCCGATAAATTGCAATTGACGGCGATAGCCCTCTTTTTTCTTGTCGATGCGTTTAGCCAGATTGATGGCATCGCTCAGTTCCTGGTCTAACGGGACTTTGGCTAACGCAGCCGGGCCCAGGCCAACCAGTTTTAAACCCAGTTGCTGCAGGTCCTGCATCTCATTCTTAAGCTGGGTTTTGCTTTTGCCTTCAAATTCCTGATCGTCGTATTCGGTCATCTTGATGTCTTTAGTGGTAAACTAGCTATCCAATTGTAACCTTTTGCCCGCTGGAAAACCTAATTCCCATGAATGCACAACAAAGCCTTGCTGAAATTCAGACCGTTGTTGATGATGTCCTGACCCTGGCCAAAAAGCTGGGGGCCAGCCAGGCCGAAGCCAGTATGAGTAAAGTACAGGGTATTGCCGTATCGTCTCGCATGCAGCAAGTTGAAACCCTGGAGTTTACTAATGACGGCGGACTGGGGATTAGCGTCTATGTCGGACAACGCAAAGGCAGCGCTTCCACGGCCGACTTGAGCCCTGCAGCGCTCAAGCTGACGGTTGAAAAGGCCATAGAGATAGCGCGTTACACCAGTGAAGATCCTTGCGCTGGTTTGGCCGATGCTGATCTTATTGCTACCGAGTTCCCGGACTTGGACTTGTACCATCCGGTTGAACTGGATGCCGAAGCTGGTATTGCGATGGCAATACGGGCTGAGCAAGCCGCTTTTGCCCATGACGAGCGGATCAAAAACTCAGATGGAGCCTCCTACAACGCCAATATGGGCGTCAAAGTGTATGGTAACACCCATGGCATTAATGCCGGCTACCCAAGCAGTCGTTACAGCCTGAGCTGTGTAGTGATAGCAGAAAAAGACGGTGATATGCAGCGTGATTACGCTTATACCGTTAATCGCGAAGCCGGCTTGTTACATACACCCGAACAAATAGGTATTGAAGCTGCGCAAGCCACAGTTGCACGCTTGGGCGCGCACAAACTGAAAACCAGTAAAGTGCCGGTACTTTTTCATAGAGAAATTGCCTCCAGCTTGTTCGGCCATCTGGTCTCTGCTATCAGCGGGGGCAGTTTGTATCGTAAGTCTTCATTCTTACTCGACCATCTAGGTAAGCAAGTGATGCCGGACTGGGTGCGAATCGAAGAGCGCCCTCATATTCTGAAAGGCCTGGCCAGCTCAAGTTTTGATCATGAAGGCGTGCGCACCAAGGACATGGATATTATCGACCAGGGGGTATTGCAGCACTACCTGTTAACCAGCTATTCGGGCCGAAAACTGGCCATGCCGTCCAACGGTCACGCCGGAGGCATTCACAATTGGTTGGTGAAGTCATCTGGGCAGGATTTTGAGCAGCTACTGGCACAGATGGGGACCGGGTTGCTGGTCACCGAATTAATGGGGCAGGGTGTTAATATCGTCAATGGTGACTATTCACGCGGCGCGGCGGGCTTTTGGGTTGAAAACGGACAAATCCAATATCCGGTGCATGAAGTAACCATTGCCGGAAATCTGAAAGAGATGCTGATGGGCATTCAGGCTATTGGGGCGGATACGGAGAAACGCGGAGCGGTGCAAACCGGCTCTGTACTACTCAGCCCTATGCAGGTCGCGGGCGATTAACAGGATAATAAAAAAGCGAGGAGTTGCCAGTTTGGCCATCCCCTCGCTTTTATTGCAGCTTAGGCGTCTACTGCGCCACAGAAGCGATAGCCTTCACCGTGCACAGTCACAATCAACTCTTCTGCGCTGGGCTCTGATTCAAAGTGCTTACGGATACGACGGATAGTCACGTCTACTGTTCTGTCATTCGGACGCAATTCACGACCTGTCATTTCCATAATCAACTGTTCGCGGGTCAGGATCTTACCTGGGTGACGCAGGAACAGGTGTAAGGCACGGAATTCACTGCGAGGCAGACGGAATTCCTGGGCGCTGGGTGAAATCAGGCTGCGACTGTCACCATCCAAGGTCCAACCGTTGAACGAGACCTTGCTAGGCAGGTCGTCGTCTTCGTTGCTGTTCAGGGTTCTGGCCAACAGGTTTCTGGCACGAATGGTCAGCTCGCGAGGGTTGAATGGTTTGGTCAGATAGTCATCTGCACCGATTTCCAGACCCAGAATACGGTCAACATCGTTGTCACGGCCAGTCAGGAAAATCAATCCAACGTTTTTGCGGTCGCGCACTTCACGCGCCAAAATCAGGCCATTCTTGCCAGGTAGGTTGATATCCATAATGACCAGATTAATGGTATGCTCGGCAAAGATGTTGTGCATCTCTTCACCGTTTTCGGCTTCATAAACCTCATAGCCTTCTGCTTCAAACAGGCTTTTTAGCGTTGTTCTGGTAACAACCTCATCTTCAACAATGAGAATATTTGGGGTTTGCATCTTTTAAAGTTCCACGCTTTGTTAGATTTTTGTAAGTTTACCAGATAATGGTCATTCTCATAAGTGTCCTGAACCAATAGAATCGCGCGCTTGACTGATTCTGTCAGCCACTTAGCCCATCCGACCGAAATGATTAGCGGAAGTTCACTCGCTTAAGCAGTGCAGAGCTGAACTTTAGGTCGGTTTGCTGATAAACCTCCTGGTTAAAAAATATCTTCATTTTGGACTGCAATGGCACTATTGCCATCATACCGCCGTTGCGAATGAAGTTTAGTGATTCGCCTATTGATACGGTGTGGCGATTAATTTCGGCCAATAAGGAGAAGAGCTTATCGTCTTCTTTATCCTGACTGACAAACAAGATCTGGCAACTTTGATGATTGAGTTGCTCCGCGTCTTGTAACTCGATAAGTTTAATTGTTCTTTGTTTCACTTGTTGGTTAGGGGAGCCTTTAAATACCTTGGCATGCGCAAAGCTATTGCCCTCCAGGAAACAGAAGTTCACCGGCTGCTGGCTGCCCTCATCAATAAATTGAGTGAAGTTAGCAATGTGCAATAAAAATGGTGCGCGCAGTTGCTCTGAGCTAAAGCCCTGTGACCAGACCTGTCTTGTCGACAGTAACGACATGACCAATATAACAGCAATGATGAGCGATAGTCCTTTTCGCATCATGAACTCTTAGCTATATCCGAGTGTTCCAGTTTCCGCACTGGGAACAAAATCTGAAACTCCACACCATGTCCCTCTTCGCTGGTCACACTGATAGAGCCGTTAAGTGCTTGAGTGACCAGGTTATATACCAGGTGCATACCCAACCCACTGCCACCTTGGCCACGTTTAGTTGTCACAAAGGGGTCAAAAATGCGTTTACACAGATGTTCCGGAATACCTTTGCCGTTATCTACATACCTGATGCAGAGCTTGTTATTGCCCTGCATTTCCACCCAGATGTCGATTTGACCTTTTTCCATAAACTCAAAACCATGGATCACAGAGTTCATGATCAGGTTAATCATTATTTGGTTAATGGGGCCAGCTTTGCTTTCTATGGTCAGGTTAGGGTCACAGTGCAACTGAATTTCGTGGGGGAGTTTTTTAAGCTTTGGCCGCATGGACAGTAGAATCTCGTCCATCAGTTGTCTGAAGGCGAACACTCTTGCTGTCTCGCTGGTTTGATCGACTGCAACCTGTTTAAAACTGGAAATAAGCTCAGCGGCCCGATTCAGGTTGCGGTAGATAATATTAAGGTTCTCTTCGCCTTCTTTAAGAAACTTGGCCAAGGCGCTGGCCTTCAGATTTTTGTCTTCGAAGTCTTTTTGCAGTTGAGTGAGCCTGTCCAGCATCATGGTTGAGGCGGTAACCCCCAGGCCTATGGGGGTGTTAACTTCGTGAGCCACACCGGCAACCATGTCGCCAAGTGAGGCCATCTTCTCATTCTGTACGATCTGACGTTGAAACTGGTGCAGTTTCTCAAGGGTTTGGATCAGCTCTTTGTTGGCTTCTTTTAAGGCCGTGGTGCGTTGCCCTACTTTCTCTTCCAGACTCAAGTTCAATCGGCGATATTCTTCTTCGGCAAGTTCCTGTCGTTGGATGTGCTGCTGAATAGTGGCAAGCATGTCATTGAATGCGCTACCTAAAATATCCAATTCTTTGAGGCTGGATGCCTTGGCACGACTGGAGTATTCCTTTTGATGCGCAATCTGCTGCACCAGATAGACCAATTCTTCGATGGGATGGGTCACGGAACGCTGCAAACGCAGTGTCAGCAAGAAGCTGAGTACCAAGGTTAACAGTAAAACGGTCAGGGTAATCAGTATGGTGTTTAAGGTCAGCTTATTGAGGGCATCAATGGAAGCTCTGATGTAGGTATAGCCAACCCGGTCACCTTCCAGGTTCACCGGTATCATATATTCGAGCGCATCAGCGCCAAAAGTTGGTGTGGTAAGCTCTTCGGTACGTTCGAACATGGCCCTTACTGGTGCTTGGCCAGTTTTGTTATAGCTGGCAAAAAACTCCAGTTCGTTGGCAGGATTCAGTTTGTAAATGTGTACGTTGTTAATGAACGCGGCCGCAGACAACGCCTGTAAATTTTGCTCTTCGGTGACGTTGTCATTAAAAACAATACCACTGGCGGCGTTAGTACTGATTAATTCAGCGAAGGTTTCTACTTCGTTGATCATTTCCTCTTTGTAATTATTAATCTGTACATAGAGGGATATGCTGGAAGCCAGGATAAGTGCTGCCGTGGTAATTGACATTACTACCCAGATAAACAGACTTTTTATGGATAGGACCCGCTTTTGTTCAGCCATGCGCTTCCGGTTCAGTCCTGACTTGTAGTTATTGTTTCTCGATCAAGCTTATCACCATATTGATACAATCTTTTAAAAAAGGAAAATTTTTAAAGGGTCAATTCGAAACAATGTGCATTAATTCAAAGCCTTTTGGTATAAACGAGCTATGGACGGCTTATCAGCAAACGGTGTTTCTACTTGACGCACAGCCAGCTTTGGCATCGCAAGCTTGTATCTTGAACGCGTGTAATCCGCTCGGGCAGGTTAAAACGGCTTGGCAGAATAAGCTGCGCCAGCAGCATTTGGCTGATTGTCTGATGCAGCAAAATATTGGCTTTTCGTCTTTATCCGGGGCCAGTCCCGATCTTAGCTATCAGGAAGCCAGTTTCCTGATAGCTTGTGATTGGCATAAAGGGATAGAACTTGCCGGGCAGTTTGCGCAGAACGCGCCTGATTGGCTGGGCGGGGACGACTTATGGTTGCTGCCGGTGTTACTTGGTGGCGTGCAATCCGTGTATTTAGGTAGCTTTACAAAACGCTGTCGCATTAATAACGAATAGCCTGCAGCAGCGCCTGCTCACTGATGTTTAATTGTGCCGCGAGGCTTTTTAATCGCATTTTCTGACTGATTTGCTGGGCGTCTGTGGCAGCAGGTAGTTGCAAGTCGGCAAAATCACTCAGGCAGACACAAATAAGCTGTTTGGCTGCCTTAGCTTGCGCATCGACCGTGTTTACTTGTTTGTAGATTAAATGCGGACAGGGTAGCGTGCGGGTAGGGTCTTGCAGGCACTGTTCGGGCAGCGCCTGCACCGTAAAACACATAAACCCTGCTGCGCATAAAAGCGCTTGCACATAACGCATAGGATCAATTATCCATTGGCTGGCAATGTTGATATAGCGCCTGATAATTCAACGCAGCGTCATACCAGGTGAATTTCTGACGCATGGCGCGTTTTTGCATCTGCTTGAAGTGTTCCGGGTATTCATAATAGAACAGCATGGCTCGTCTGACGCAGTTAAGCAGGGCGGAACTGTCAGGCGCTTCAAACATAAAACCGGTTGCCTGTTCGGGCAGGGTTTGCAGATCCAATACGGTATCGCGCAGGCCGCCGACGGCGCGCACTATCGGAATAGTGCCATAGGCGAGGCTGTACATCTGGTTTAGCCCGCAAGGTTCAAATAACGACGGCATCAGGAAGAAGTCGCTGCCTGCTTCCAATAGGTGCGCCATGCGGGTGCTGAAGTCATTGCGAAAAACTAACTTGTCTGGGAACTGGGCTGCATTAAATTGCAGTACATCACTGATCACCGGGTCGCCAGTGCCGATGACTAAAAGTTGTACATTGTGTTGCAGTAACTGGTTCAGTACCGGCAGCAAATAACCAAAGCCCTTTTGCTCCGTCAGCCGACACAGCATGCCGATAAGTGGCACATCAGGTTTTTCCGGCAACCCGACTTCTTTTTGCAGCGCTTGTTTGCAGAGGCCCTTACCCGGTAGTGATTCGCCAGTGTAATTGGCCGGTAAATGCGGGTCGGTTGCCGGATCCCACTGCTGGTAATCACAGCCGTTGAGTATACCGCTGACATCATTGGCCCGGTGCTGAAACTCATGGTAGAGGCTGTGCGAACCCAGCGGCGTTAGCAGCTCCCTGGCGTAGTTGGGGCTGACCGCATTGATCTTGTCGGCAAACTGAATACCGGTTTTCAGAAAGTTCAGATTGCCATGAGTGTCGATTTGCGCGGCCAGCTCGCCATGCGGACGTAAAAAACTGATATCCGCAAAACGATGTACACCCTGATAGGCACCGTTATGAATGGTGAGTAGGGTGTGGGTACGGGCAAAAAAGCCGCTCTGGTCACGCTTGATAAAATAAGGGCAGAGTGCCGTATGCCAGTCATTGCAGTGAACCACATCGGGCTGGAAATCTATGGCCACCGCCGCTTGCAAAGCTGCTTTGGAGAAGAAGGCAAAACGCTCGGCGTTATCGCCAAATGCTTCATAACCATCGGAATATAACCCTGCACGATGAAAATACTCTGGATAATCAATGCAGTAAACCGGTACGGTTTCCAGTTCCAACCCTTTGATATTAAAGCGGTATTCTTTGTCGCCGGCCTGAAGATGCTGCTCGTCGGTGAGATTGGGCAGCTTAAATTTGTCGGCCAGTTGCTTGTAGTAAGGTTTGACGATACGCACGTCATGCCCAAGCGCCTTCAACGCTATAGGTAACGACTTCGCTACGTCTGCTAAACCACCGGTTTTCGCCAAATCTTCTACTTCAGAGACGACAAAGAGTATTTTCATTCAAATCCAACCTTCATGCCTTTGGCTATGACGGTCAATCCCTCCTCGGTAACAGTGAGGCCTCGGGCCTTATCTTGCAAGGGATTGACGCCAACTTCGGTGCCGGGCGCGATACACACTCCTTTGTCGGCAATGACACGATTCAGGTAGCTGCCGGCGCCTATATGCGCTTTGCCGAGGATAACGCATTCATGCAGCCTTGAACCAGCCCCAAGATGCACATTAAAACCCAGTACCGAACGCTCAACTCTGGAACCGACAATTTTGCAGCCCGATGAAATCAATGAATTGAGTATGGTGGAATGGTGGCCACCTTCATCAGCCAGAATGCGCGCGGATGGTACCGGAGGGTGAAAACTACGCAGGGGCCATTTTTCATTATTCAGTTCAAATTGTGGTTCACAGGCCAGTAAATCCATATGCGCTTCCCAGAATGAATACAGGGTGCCGACATCACGCCAGTAATGGTTATGGATTTCCCCTGGAATGGTGTTCTGGGTGAAATCATAAACCTGAACCTGCTTATCCTTATAAAGCTTGGGGATAATGTCATGGCCAAAGTCATGGCTGGATAGTTTATCTTCAGCATCGGCATACAGGCTCTTGTAGAGTACCTGTGCGTCAAATACGTAGTTGCCCATAGAGACCAGCGCCATATTCGGGTTACCAGGCAGAGGCTTGGGGTGGGCTGGTTTCTCTTCAAAGCCGGTCATGCGGAAGTTTTCATCAACTTCTATTACCCCGAATCTATGTGCTTCGCTAATCGGCACACGGGTTGCACACACTGTAAGGGCTGCACCGCTTTTCTCGTGATAACGTACCATCTGCCGCACATTCATTTTGTAAATATGATCACTGCCGAAGATGCATACATTGTCTGGATCATGCTGTTCAATCAGGCGGATATTCTGATAAATGGCGTCAGCTGTGCCTTCGTACCAACGCTTGCCCATACGCATTTGTGCAGGAATGGCGTCAATAAAGTTGCCGGTCAAACCGGACAAATACCAAGCCTGGCGTAAATGAATATTCAGGGATTGGGATTTGAACTGGGTCAGCAGGTAAATCTTCAGCAAATCGGAATTCACAAAATTGTTTAATACCAGATCCACTAACCTCAGTCCCCCGGCAAAAGGCACGGCAGGCTTAGTACGGCTCTGAGTTAAAGGAAATAAGCGTGTGCCAGCACCGCCAGCGAGGATCATTGCGAGGGTTCGTGCCATGGTATCTCCATCGTCCGGTTGGATAAAACGCACTTTGCCCATGTCAGCCCGAACTGGCAGAAACGTCCTGTGCTTACAATACCAGTCATGGTAGCTGAACAGACTCAGATAGGAGTATAGACAAAGTCGCCAAACGGCAAGGTCTGGAGCCATAATTCCAAGCAAGAAATACCCGAAATAAAGAGGTTTTGCAGCGGATAACGCAAGCGGCTCTGTCCCTGAGCTAAGCTTCCCTGGAAACTGCGTTACATCAGGCGGATATGCTAAGTGTTGGCCACTTTAGCTTAGATAACCGAAAACGCTGCTCATTGATCTGTTGCAACAGGGCGTCCCTTTCCAGCTCATGAAAATAGCGAAACTCCGGCTCTTCGCGAATCAGCTCTGTGCAAAGGCTTACCCTCAACTCCAGTTCGCATATGCTGTGCTCAATGGCCTTGACGGTGGCGCTTCGACCAAACCTGAAAGGGACAAGAAGTGCATCTGACATATGGATTTCCTCCAAGAAACGACAGGACCAGTGTCTTGCCGCTTTCACTGCAATCAAGTTCAATGCCAAGCTCCGCTCAGCATCTATACAATTTGGCAAACTGCCATACAATCAAAGGCCTGGAGCCTAGCCAAGGGCTATGACAATTTGATTAATGCGGGATGAAAATCTGGTGAAAGAAAGGAATTGTGCGGTGGTAGGGCAATGCCGCACCAATTCGGTGCGGCAACAAAAAATTAGCGCTGGCAGCCGTATACCCGGAATTTAGGGGTGTCAGCCAGCCACTGTACCTTGCCGAAGCTTTTTTCCAGCAGCGGCGGATATTTCAGGAAGCTGTTCGCCACCATATACAGACGGGCATTGGGGCTCATTTTGGCCGGAACCTGCCGGATAAAGTCTTCGCTGACCTGGTAATCGGTTTGCAGGCCGGTGTGAAAAGGCGGGTTGGTGTAGACAGCCGAAAACGGCCCTTTCAATTCGTTTAAGCCATGGCTGGCGACAACCTCAGCCTGAATACCGTTGTCCTCGGCACTTAGCTTGGCACAGTAAAGCGCCAGAGCACTGACATCAGACATTACCACTTTAGTGTCTGAATTCAGTTTACCCAGGTAACAGCCAATAACACCGGCGCCGCAGCCAAAGTCGAGCACCTGACCGCCTGGCACCTTAGTGACCTGTTCCAGCAATAATCGAGTGGCCGGATCCAGACTGCCCTGACTGAAAACGCCAGGCAGAAAGCTGATGGTCAGGCTGTGGTTTGCGACCTTCAGCTCGGTCTTTTTCAGCCACTGCTTAAGGCTGAATGCCTTGGCGGGTTTATCCAAAATTGCGCCAAACAAAGCGCAGTGGCGGGCAGAGTCGAGCTTATTGCAATGCTCAGCGTAACCCGCTAATAGCTTAGGCGCGCTTTTTACCCCGCCTTTGTTGTCGCCTACCAGTAGCATCTGGCCTCCAGGCAACAGGCAATGGGCCAAGTTGGCAATCAGCATCTGCGCCTGCTCTTTGGCTTTTGGCATATAAATCACAATGCCATTAAACTTGGCTTCACAAGGATAATCCGGGCCAAAATGGTGCTGTTGTTTATCCGTACTTTGACAAGCTTGCTGGTAAATATCGAAATACTGATGGAAGCCGAACAAGGTTCCTTGGCCCAGCTCGCGGAACACTTGCGCGTCTTCAGGATTAACCAGCAGCCAGCGGCCTTGGGCAAAGCGCTCGGCATTTCTTATCAATAACTGACTGGGGGCGCTAAGCATCAGGCGATCCTCTCAAACATCAAATCCCATACTCCATGCCCCAGGCGGTGACCCCGTTGTTCAAATTTGGTCAGAGGGCGAAAATCCGGTCTTGGCACGTAATCCTGGCTGGCAGACTGGTTCTTATAGCCTTCGGCCTGGCTCATAACCTCCAGCATATGCTCGGCGTAGTTTTCCCAATCGGTAGCCATATGCCATACCCCGCCGATGGCCAGTTTCTGGCGAACCTTCTGGGCAAATTCTGGCTGTACGATACGGCGCTTATGGTGACGAGATTTATGCCAAGGGTCAGGGAAATACAATTGCATACGGGCCAGACTGGCATCCGGAATACACTGTGCCAGTACTTCTACCGCATCATGTTCAAACACGCGCAGATTCTTGATGCCGGCGGCTTCGGCATCTGCCAGACAAGCGCCAATACCAGGGCGGTGTACTTCGATACCGATAAAATCTTTATCCGGCTCGGCCGCGGCCATTTCAACCAGGGACTTACCCATACCAAAACCAATTTCCAGTACCACCGGTGCTTGGCGGCCAAATACTTGGCTAAAGTCCAGCATGCCATTATCGACACTTAGGCCCATGCTAGACCAGTTCGCCTCGATAGCGCGGGCCTGGCCTTTAGTCAGGCGACCTTCGCGTTTAACGAAGCTGCGAATTTTGCGAAGATAAACCCCTTCTTTTTCGGGTTGTGGGTTTTGCTGGTCACTCATACTGTTTATCTCTGCTGTGAATGGCGTGCCGCCAGGCTGAAAAAAGGGCGCGTATTATGCCCTTTTGGTTAACCAATATCCACGTATTAGCCTAGATACTCAGCAAGTTCGGCGGCCAGCAGTTGAGGCTGTTCCAAAGGCAGCATATGACCGGCATCAGCGAATATCTTTAGGCTGGCCCGGGGGATGCCCTGATGCATGGTCTGCATTTTACTTAGCTGTGCAACCTGGTCCTGCTCGGCGGCAATGATATAAATGGGAAAAGACGCCTTGGCCAGTGCCGGGGTGAGATCCGGCCGTTCTGATGCCGCCATCAAATGATACTTCAGCACCGCACCGCCTAAGTCCTGCTCCATCTCCCTTATAGTTTGCTCGGCCATCTGACGGTTAGGGCTGTGCGGATGTACCATCATGCTTAGCCGTTCGTTTGACATAGGGCGAAACTGGCCCTTGTGTAAGGCGTTGATAATCAGTTGGCGCTGTTTAAGTTCGCTGCTGTCCAGTCCCGTCGAACAAAAGCCAATCAAGGTCAATGAAGCGACCTGTTGTGGATGCGTCAGGGCAAAGCGGCTGGCCAGATAACCACCCATGGAAAATGCCACCAAATGCACCTTATCCTCGCCCACCGCATGTTGGCTCAAGCCATCCATTTGTTCCAGGGTCTCGGCCCACTGCAGGGGCACGTAGCGGCGCTCATGGATATTCATTTCACGCCATAAAGGCAGCCATAACCTTTCATCGCATTGGGTACCGGGAAAGAAAACAACGGGAAAAGAATGCATCATGGGCTTGAGGTCAAGTGTGATTTGCTTGCTATCATAGCAGCTTGAACGAATTGAGCAGCACTCAGGATCTTTGCTTGTCTTCTACCCCTATGCAATTTGCCGAAAAAATTCTGGCCTGGTTTGATATCCATGGCCGTAAAGATCTGCCCTGGCAGCAGAATAAGACACCGTATTCGGTATGGGTGTCAGAAATTATGTTGCAGCAAACCCAGGTTACTACCGTGATTCCTTTTTACCTGCGTTTTATGGCGCGCTTCCCCGATGTACAAAGCCTGGCGGATGCTCCTCAGGATGAAGTGCTGCACCACTGGACTGGCCTTGGCTATTACGCCAGGGCACGCAATCTGCAAAAGGCCGCCCAGCAGGTGCGGGACCAGCATCAGGGCCAGTTTCCTGCTTCTTTAGAGGCCATGATGGCGCTGCCGGGTATTGGTCGCTCCACGGCGGCGGCTATTTTGTCGCTGGCCTGTGGGCAGAGCCATGCGATTTTGGACGGTAACGTTAAGCGGGTACTGGGGCGTTACGCTGCCATCAGCGGCTGGCCAGGTGAGAAAAAAGTCGAAAATCAGTTGTGGCAGTTGGCCGAGCAACTTACACCGAACAGCAGAACCGGCGATTACACCCAGGCCATGATGGATATGGGCGCCACCTTATGTACCCGCAGTAAGCCCAAATGTGGCGAATGTCCGGTAGCGGCTGATTGTGCCGCTAAAGCCCTGGGCACCCCCACGGATTTCCCCGGTAAGAAAGCCAAAAAGGCCATCCCTGAGCGTAAAACTATTATGTTGCTGCCCAAATGGCAGGAGCAGGTGCTGATATATAAGCGCCCGCCTGCCGGTTTATGGGGTGGTTTATGGGGCTTTTTCGAAGTGGAGCACGACAGCCAGATTGCTGAAAAAGCCAGGGAGCTAGGCCTTACCGATTTCCGCTTGACGGAAATGCCGGGCTTTCGTCATACCTTCAGTCATTTTCATCTGGATATTCGTCCCATGCTGCTGGAACTGACAAGCGAACCACAGGCGCAAGGGGTACAAGAGCAGCCATTGCTTTGGTATAACCTGGATAATCCTGCCAATGTAGGATTGGCCGCGCCAACCAAAGCGCTTTTTAGTACACTGCAAAAAAGTTAGTACCCATGCGGCCCGGTGCCGCGCTGCGAGAGAGGATAGTATGAGTCGCACGGTTTATTGTCAGTACCTGAAAAAAGATGCCGATGGTCTGGATTTTCAGCTCTATCCCGGAGAGCTCGGCAAGCGCATCTTTGACAATATTTGCAAAGAAGCCTGGGCGCTGTGGCAGAAAAAGCAGACCATGCTGATAAATGAGAAGAAGCTCAATATGATGAACGCCGACGATCGCCGCTTTCTGGAAGAACAGATGGTGCAGTTTCTGTTTGAAGGCAAGGATGTGGAAATTGAGGGGTATGTGCCACCCAGCGCCTAAATAACTATGGAGACGGGGCATAAAACGCGATAACGAGCATAAACTCAGCGCTTTGATTGATTTCTATCCACTTGAGCAAGAAACGCAATAAAAGTGCAAAAAAGGAGTTGACTTAATATGCCGGAATCCGTTTAATACGCACCCACGACGGCACGGCCAGAAAGGCCAGTCAGTCAACCGAATTTGCCCAGATAGCTCAGTCGGTAGAGCAGGGGATTGAAAATCCCCGTGTCGGTGGTTCGATTCCGCCTCTGGGCACCACCATTCCTAGCCTCAGACAATGTCTGGGGCTTTTTCTTTCCTAGAATCCTATTATTTTCCTACAAAATTTCGCTCCGAACTTCGGAGGCGACTTTTACCCGGACGCACAAACAAAAAAACCGCGTATAAACGCGGTCTTTGCGAAGAGAGTGTTACCAGCACCTTCTTCAATGAGAAAATCTTTAGCCAAAGATTTAGGCTCAAATTTAGCCTAATGGATTCTCTTTGTCCACACCAAGTGGTTTGGGACTCCGAATGTTGTTTGTATGGCCGGTTGTCGATAACCATTGATCGTCAATCAATTCAGTAGAAAAGCAAAAAATCCAAGGCCGTACTTCTCTGCGCCTAAGCACCATAAAGCCAGACCTGGTGTTATCAGAAGATGGCAGAGTTGGACAGAAAGCAAGCCAGTTCATCTATGGACAGGCTTTCAACTGCTCAAAGTTAGTGGAAGCAGATCTCGCAATATTCGTCCTGAACGGCAGGTAGCTCTTGCCGCCACAGTGCAGGCAATGCTTCACCACTTAAATCTTGTCACGCATCAAGTAGAGGCCTGCGTCGAGACCTTGGCTGACACATGTGCTCTGTCAACGGTGTCGAAAGCTGGAAACAAATCAATTACACGAGTGTCCCGATTGATCAATGACCTCCTGGAACCTGCTGGACTTGTGACCACTGAAAAGGTTTGGGATAAGAATCTTGGTTGCTGGATACCCAAGTACATTGAAGTTCAGCCTCTGTTCTTCGAAATGCTAGGCATATCCATGCACTATGTCGAAAAAGAGCAAGCCAGAAGACAAGCCTACGCTCAAAAGTTGCTGGTATCTGACAGCGAAGCAGGTCTTCTTAGTATCAGTGAATTGAAGCATAGAGCTAAGCTCCATCACATTAATCAGGCATTTAAACGGCGCAAACAAAAGCTGGAAGAAAAAAGTCAGAAACGTTTGGCAAGCAGGTTAAAAGGGGCTGAAAGCACTCACGGCTATCATGAAGTTGATAATGAGATTGCCCTGGGTATTTTACGATCACTACCACAAGACGAACTTGCCAGACTGACACCCGCAAAGCTGAAGGAGCTCGTCAATCGACGTAAAGCCTTCTTAAAAGCAATAGTTCGAGACAAACTCAGCTAACCAGAACATAAGCCATGCTAAGAATTCAGCAAGCCTGAAGGCTTCACTGCGCCTGCAGCCCAAACCCATCTAAGTTTGATAAACAGAATCCGTAAGCTAGTCCCAAAAAAACCTTGATGCCGGGAAGTTGTCTCCTAAGTAACGACTTATACACAGTTATCTGCAAACTACTGGCTTACTAGCAGCAATAAAGGTGAAGTTAGCTGCAAAATTACCTACCTACGGTAGTAACTGTAACTAAATACTTGTTTTACTACTCCAAAATCCTGTGGATTATGGGGATAAAGACGCGTCCGCTTGCAAGCCAGCAAGCTGGCTGCCACGGAACAATAAGCGCTCCCGCGGGGCCGCCTCGCCGGCGGGGGCAGATCAAATAAACTTCGTTAAGCAAGTCCCCAATCCACAGGTTCACTCAGGCATCAAGCCACTAAATCGGAACCCCTACGGGGGCCCCTTCGCTCCGCTCACCCTTCGGGCGATTTAGCAACTTGACCCCTGAGCGCCCCTGCAGAGAGAAGTTATCACTTCGAGCGGCGGCGCGCTGTGCGCTTCACGCCACTCAAAGATGATAAAAGGGGACGGTTATGAATGTGTTTTTTGTATTAGTCGAAAAGACGATTTCTGGTGGTCGAGGTGATGTATACGAGAGCGTAGAAGCGACGAGCCACGAAGAAGCGGTTAAAGCTGCTACAGGACATCATATTTTTGAAGAAGCAGGGCCAACTGATTTCCATGCGGTAACTGAGAAGGGGCAGGCGCGTAAATATTGGCGTTATAAAGTGCCTGCTGGGGTAAACACAATAAGTCCTGCCTTAGTGCCATACAGAGAGTTTTGTGAGTATCACGACCTTAATCCCGCCGCTGACTGTTCAAAATCTGCTTTTGCACGATACGCGGCAAATGCATCGCTGTTCGCGACGCTAAGTGCGCAAGATTCTAATACATCGAACATCAGAGAGTGATTTATGTTCTATCTGTTCTTTCAGGCACTCAGATATCTGCTAATTACAGGAATTGTGCTGGCCTATATTGAAGTTGGACCAGGTGGGGCAGCGGTGAGGGAAATAGTCGACATGTTCAAAGAAGAGCTACTAAAGGTCGATTGGCTAACATTGTTTTATGAATTCAAGACCAAGGTCGTTGAAGTGGCCACGACAGCAATAAATTCCTGGTTTGGCTGAAGCCTTCCCGTATTTTTCATGGGCTCAAATGAGCCCTGGCTTGTTTGACACGTGTCAAACTCATTTGGATCGTACTATCCAAATTCCGTGTTTTTCCCTCTTTTGCTACTGCACCAGCAATAGGAGATCAAAACAACAGGACGGTGCCAGCAGACATGTAGTTGGGGGGACTAGACGGGGGGATGATTGATTGCAGGATACGCAAAGTGTGCTACAACGGCCCCATTGCCGTTGCAGAAACTTTGCTAGCCTTACCTGTCCCCCCTGCCCCCCGTTCAATTTGGTAAGTGAGTTTGACACGTGTCAAACATCTGGAGATGTAAGATGACCAAAAGGTTGAAGGTCTATATCGACGATAATGTATATGATCGTTTAATGGCCCATGTGAGAGCGACAGGCGACGCGGAGTCTGGCAGTGCTTTCGTCAGGAAGTTAATCCACCAAGCTTTGTCAGTGGAAGAAATTGCTGATGAAAACGGAATAAGCCCCAACACACCAAAAGACAAAGTTCTGCGAGTTCGAGTAAATCATGACGAATACACATCGTTTCAGGCCAGGATGAAACTGGAAGGGTTAGATAAGAAAAGCAGCCTACTGCTGCGAATGATTAGACAGTACCTTAACCAGGTTCCTCATTTATCAGATGCAGAGCTCAACGAGTTGAGGGCAGCGAACATGCACTTGCTTGGTATAGGTCGTAATCTCAACCAGATCGCCAAGCGTATGAACATAGAGGTAGGTTCATGTGACGGTGTCACACCTAAGTACCTAGAAAGGCTTTTGGACTATATTGAACAGCAACAGTTTGCGATTCTTAACTTGGTAAGGTTTCATGACCAGAGACATACGCGCTGACTTTATGAAGCCGCTTGTCCCAAAAGTGAGGTGAACTATGGTACATAAGAGTGTTAAACAGAAAGACATTGTAAAAGTTGTAGAATCTGATGATTCGAAGGGATTGGAAGAGTTTGTTGAGATTTTTGAAAAGGTCTCAAGAGGGGAGGAAATCCGCCCCATTTACAGAATTTCTTACGAAAAAGAAGAACCATCGGGCTAAAATTCAAGGTTTCATTTTAGCTCGCTGAATATCGAGGGGATATCTTGGCGCTATTAGCGGGGCTTATAAAATATATTGAAACGAACCCATTTCTAAGCTCCGGGCCATAGATTTTAAGGAGCGCGTCCTTCAGTTCAGCCAAAGAATTGAAACCGTCATTTAATGCATCGATCTCATCAAGTTCAGTATATTTTTTATATACAACCTTTGAAACATGAACTTCCATCAAATACGATACGTTCACATCGTCATCAAAACTCTTGTTTGTAAATAGTGAAAGAATTGAACTTTCTATCCTTTCTATTTTGCTCTTCTTAAACCTAATCGTTGTAATTTTTCTCCCTTCTATGAACCACTTCGCATATATCTCATACAGATTGAAGTAGCTCCTATCAACTACACCGTATCCAGACATTGCGCTGGCAATACTTGCTAACTCACTGATTGAAATATTGTAAAATCTTTCGCTGCAAACTATTCCTTCAGAAACTATATTTTTTCTTTCGGTATCATTTGTTTTAGTGAGCAGTACATTATCTAAGGCGAGAAAATCCAAATCCATGTCTAAGAAGTATTTCAATGCATCTTGAGGGCTTTCACTAATTGGAAGCCCATGAGGGTTAAATGACGTGTTGGTTAGGATTGGCTCATATCCCAATTTCTCATACTGACTTAAGATCTTAGCTATAGGAACGTCTTCATTTCTAGGAATGACTTGAATTCTTGCGCTATTATCCACATGCTTTACAGCCCCTAAATTGTCGTTTGTTTCTTTCGCGATTACAGCGGCGGTCATAAAACTATAATCAAAATTTTTATGTAAGTGGAAATGTTTGTGCGCAATATCTTCAAAGGTGACTGGGGCGAGAGGCATGTACAACTCTCTGTTTTTTATATAATTAATTCTATCTTTTATCGCTTTACAATCTGTTCTAGCTAAAATACTTCTGTTTCCCAAGGCTCTAGGACCAACTTCGGAACGTCCCTGATGAATTGCTCCCACTTTATACTCAGCAAGTAGTTTTGACACATCGTGGAAAATGTTGTCTAGCTCATTGATGGTTACAACCTTGCCATTGCAATTCGAACTGACGAATCTTTTAATTTCATCAACTTCGATAGATGTAGAGGTTCCTAAATATGTGTTGTTGACTTTTTGAGAAAATATTTTACCTGTCTCTTTATATATACCAAAGCAAACATTTCCTAAAGACTGGCCAATATCTCCAGAAAATGGAGAAACAAAAAAATTAATTTCGGGAAGTTTGCGTAACAAGTGGCCGTTAGCCTTACAATTGAAGCCAACTCCCCCAGTTATGCAAATATTATTAACTTTATATTTGTTGTGCAGGAACCTTATTTTCCTTTCCATAGCATACTGTAACTGGTGCTGAACCCAAGCTGCGAGGTGGGCTGTCCGCATCGAAGAGACGCCTTTACCACTTAAAGATACTTCAGGGACATTGAGAGAGGCGAGAAAGCTAGAAATAATTCTTTCCACATCTTTAGGTCCAAACTCATTAGTATACCTAATTGATGAAGTTAGCTGGCCTTGGTCATTAATACTGAAGATGTCCAAATCTGCGAATTCATGAATAGAACCAAACCCAGAGAGGGCCATTAGTTTCCCAGCATTTTCGGAACTACCAAGGCCCAAATACTTTGTGAACGCCCTATATATTTCACCAAACCCCATGTCGAAAGGCTCCGAGAAATCATCATCAATCTTAAGAAATCCGTCGCCATCTATCAGAAAATATGAGTGTTGTTCACGTTGCCCTTTCCACCAATCCGGAGAACTACTATTACCAAATACATTGCCCCCCCCGTCAAATACACAAACCAAGGATTTATCAAATCCCGATAGACAGTGTACACCGATGGCATGGGAAAGATGGTGATTGCAAGAAACAATCTTTGCATTGGGATATATGTTCTGAAGACCAGGTATTCGCTCTTGCTCACAACAAGTTGATACTATCAACATATCTACGTCATGCAGATCCCTTGAAATGCTATTAAGTGCGACTTTTGAGGCTTCAACAAATCCGCCATCGTGCTTCAACTTAGTAACTCGTTCTTGAGCTAGCATAAAAGCTATTTCTTCATTAAAGTATATACATACGGAACCGTCAGCTAGACTCTTTCCAGTTAAAGTTTCGCCAATATTACCCCCAACTATTAGTTTATCTTTCATTGTTCTTCCTATAAACAGCAATAGAATCAACCAAACTAACTGTAAAGCAAATAATTGAGAAATCCTTAATAAAATCGGATAAGTTTTGAGAAACAACCGTAGAAGAAATGAGAGAAATGAATCCAGGTAGGAAATATAGTGTGGCAAAAAGAATGCTCAATATAATTTTCTTTAAAATTGGCTTTTTCTTTCTCCTTAAAATAACTGGTAAGCTAAAAAGATTATCACATTTTCCATCTATATCTTGGGACACGGAGTAGTTAATGTTTATGGATGTTTTAGTAGAATAGTTAACGTGACCAACAGAAAAACCGAGCCGGAGTACATCATATTTCCCCATGGCCATAGCGAACTCTTTGCTTGGCGAAATTTCTTTGCTTCCAGAAAGATAGACACCTCTCTTTTTAGGGTACTTGTTAATATCAAACTCTGCGTTTTTTCTAAACTGTGTAATTAGTATTTCATAACTCTCAGTTTCTTTGAGATCGAATACGCCGTTCTTCGGAACTATATTTTCAGTGTTAAAATCTTTGGCCTCGCTTATTCTTGAAATGCGATAGAAATCCATATCTTTAAAAGGAGGGATCTCTGCTAATGCATTTACGGTTCTCAACCATTTTTTATTGCCAGAGTCAATCTTAGTATTGTGAGCTTCTCTGTTAATCAAAGATCTATCTTCAGTATCTATTAGTACCAGTTTTTCAGTTTGTAATGTTGTGTTTATTCTAATCAGTTCGCTACTAGAAATATAGTCGCTTTTGGGGTAATCAAAATAATCACATAGCTCACATTCAAAATAGTAAATATTCCCTATAATCTCATAAGAGGAGAGCTTTATTTTTCGGATAGGATAAAAGTTTGAATAGATTGATTCAGATTCACCTTCATGAGGAGGAAATTTGTTAGAATGATGGAAAATAATATATCCATCCATACCTATCTGGAGGGAGCTGTCACTAACCGAATTAGAATCTATCCAACGATCCACATAACGAAGTCGAAATCTTGATCCCTCAGGTAAAGAAAGGATGTTTACAACTTCTAGCTGATATGGATCGCACGAGTTGATCACAAAGGTTATTTTATTATTCATATTCCATTACCTTCTTAAAACAAGAATTTCTTCTTTTTTTACGCCGCCAGTAGGATGAATGAAGTAGTTTTGATTAACACTTCTCTCTTTAGAAATCTGTCTTTTTAGTCCTAGTTCTTTTTCCATCCATTCAGACAAAGGTTCTATCACTTTGCCTTGATACTTTGCTGACTCTCCAATAACTAAACAAAGAAATGCATCATCATTCATGACTTCAGAAACTTTATTAACAAAGTTGCGCATAGAGGTCATATACTCTTGATAGGAATTACTTCTTTTTCTTTTCCACCTTGCACCAATTTCCTTGCTTTTTGCATTGTCAATGCTATCTGAGAAGTTATACCACAGATGAGCTAATCTAAAGCCAGTGGAGTAATCTGTCACACTTAAATAAGGAGGAGATGTCACTATTAGGTCGAACATACCATAAGTTGAAAAATCAAACTCATCTATGTTTTTATTTTCACAGTATGTATCAGTAACATTTAGTGTTGAGTGTCTTTTACTAAGCCCAATTACTACTCGCTCCATTCGAGATTTAAACAGTGACATTGCATCTTTAAATAATACGTTATCTTTTGGCTTTACCTTGTCTGCATAATACGTATAAGGCTTTTTTGTCTCAAGGCCAGAGCAAGGCATCAAAATCGAGATAAATAAAAGTTTCAAGACGTCTTTAAGATGCCCATCTTCATCTTCAATACAGCTCCAGATAGAAAACAATTGGGAAAGTGTTGTTTCGTGAAACCATCCCCTCAACTCTTCAATATTGGAATAAGGAATACTATCATTAGAAAATACTAAATATTGTTCTTTGTTACATAACCGCAATTCTGCATTATCAATTACTTGTAGCAGGTCATTAATGTGGAAATCTAATTCACCTAAAAGCTCGATTTTTACATTAGTCATAAATGTCGCTAGTGGATTGATATCAATGCCTACGCATGGTCTATTTAATCTTGCGGATTCGATTAACGTTGTGCCGCTACCGCAGAATGGGTCTAAAACTCTGTCTCCGGTATTTGATAGTTCATTGATTAGCATCGCTGGAATCTGTGGTATATATCTTGAGGGGTACCAGCATATGTTGTGTGGGAATATTTCCTTAGTACTGATTTCTTTGAAATCCCAATCCAGAAGCCCAAGGTTGTTAACAACAGTCTTATTCATCAAATAAACTTAAATTTTCATTGGCAATAAATTTCTTTTCTATCTTGGAATTTCCAAAGACTTCTTCTATTTTTTTGTGGAGAATGTTTGTGATTTTTTCACTCAGTTTCAATAGGTTTTTGTTTTTAATGATTATTCCAAAAAGAACTTTTCTTACATCATCTCCTAATTCAATGAGTTCATTATCACACATTATGATAACTCTTCTGGATGTCTTCCTATTGTCTGTTGTAATGTGAATTCCTATATCTTTCTCATTAACTTCTAATTTGAGCAAAGAAAGTTCATTGACAATAAATGTTATCAATTCATGTAACTCGGCCTCATTTTCTCTTAAAAAGATAGAATCAAAGTTTTTAGTTGAAATTATAGAAATACAATCAGGTAGGTCATAATTCATTAATTTCGTGGAAACATCTCTGGATTCTTCCAATTCCAAAGAAAACTTTAGCAACTCGTTATCAGTTAAGTTTGTAAGTTGTCTTAGTGCTAGTTCTCCGCCGGATTTGTACAGCTTTCCGACAAGTTCAAATATCATATATTCATAAGAAATATAGTCTGATGAATAAATAAAATCATGATATACCTTTGCTCTAACATCCATCCAGTTTTCTACTAGATAAAGGTTTGTTTTATCTATCTTAAAATACTTGGCATCTTCACTTAGTCGCAAGTTGGTAGCTAAACTTATAGGTAAGTTTTTATCAAAATCCAATCCAATGTATAGAGCCATTCTTGAAACATTGTCTATATTATCTAAGTCCATTGTTTCTGAATTTATGACACAGCTTTCTTCACCGTCTATAATTGATTTAACAATCTTTGGGTCGATTTTATAAGAGCTTTCTAAATTTTTTGTTAGAAAGCCAACAGGTGAAATTCCACTCCTAACTGGTTTGTTAACATTAATCGAGGAGTTTCCAGGTATAATCCAATCAGCAATTTCAACATGATCAAAGTCCTTGTATCTGGCAATTGCCCATTCAACAGCATGACCAAAAGAAGCACAGCTTATATCGTGATATATGGCCGAACATATATATTCGTTGTACTTCAATCTAACTCTGGGTTCATTTTTTGACATTATGTCTACAAGAATTGCTGTTCCAATTGAATGCTCTAGACGAGTAATGCTTGTTAGGCTTAGTTTACTTAAAGACCGAAAATTCATTAAACCTATGGATTGCAACCTAAGTATTACTGGCTGCTTAATCAAATCAGAAAATATTGTTGGAAGCTCAACTTTTCCATAAAGAGGATCGTAGTACTGTGTTCTTTTCATATTCATTCCTCTTAATCGAGAGCAATCTTCTTGAAGACCAATTCGGTTAACTAGAAGCAGTGAAAGACGCCACTACTAATAGTTATATGATAAATAGTCTTAGGCTTCAGGTTGAGGTTTTCAACAAGACAGGGCCATTTCGACCCTTAACGATACCAGATTTGAATTAAAATGCAGCAAGCTTTTGGCCAGCTACCTAGTAATGTAAGTAGTTATAGTAACATATTGAAATGCTTAAACTTTACCATGCTAAGATTGTGTTCGCTTGTGCCATGTCTGCTGCCCTTGCAGACAGCGCACTTTCATCTTTAGCGGCATCCAGTTTTGTTCCAGCAGACTCGATTTGAAGCAACCGATTCTGGTTGACTAAAAGTTCTGCCATCATACGGTTGTTTAGGTCAATACTGCCTTTCAGGTCTTCAGTTTTATCAACTTGCCCAATCCACTCATCCACCTGGGCCATTTGCTTGCCTACGGTGTGGTAGGTAGTGGTGGCAATTGCATCAGTATTGGCTATCTGGTTGATCCTTAGCTTTGTGCGCTTTTCTATCTCTTCAGCAACCATCATGGCACCAGATAAATCATCTTTGTCCAGATACTTTCTCATACGATTCACTGCGCTGACTCGCTCTAGGTCATAGGCGCCAGTGAGTGTTGCCTGGTTAGCATCTTCGAATAGGTCGATTGTGGCCACCCACTCTTCAGGGAGGTTGTTTCTTTGCTCTTGGATGAGTGGGTTATTGAGAACTTTGGCCATATCCCTGACGCCGGTGATAGAGCCGAAGGTTTCTTTAGCCGTTTCCAACTGGTTTTTCAGTTCGACTATCTGGTCATACTGTGCTTTCAGGTCTTTGACCTGAGTAACGTATTGCTCGTATTGTTGAAGCTGTTGCTGCAAATTCGAGACAGTGTTTGATATTGTAGGTACCAAGTTTGCTACGTCAACGGTGGGGATACCAGTAGCCAATACAGAGTTAGAGGTGAAAATGACAAACGTCGCAAAGATTGTTTGTAGCCTCATCGGTCATCTCCTAACAATCTGATTGGTGGCGGAAGGACGTTGGAATTTGCTCATGAAGTCTCTTCCTCCTCGATAAGCCTTGCCAGTAACATTGGCTGTTATCGATACACCTTTTTGAATAGAGTTGGTAAGTCGCTGGAACCCTCCAGAGTCCGTTAAGGAAAAACCTTGTGATATCGCTGCCGCCATGTTCCTAAGTTCCTTTACTGCAAAAAGCATTAATCCCATAACAATGAAAGTTGGCCAGACGTCGCCCAGTTCGTATACGGATTTGGTAGTGTCGATGCGGGAAAGAGCTTCTTCAATCAAAGAGGCAAGTAAACCCATGAACGCCACCATGAGAATCATCAAGATGAGATAGTTAGCAATCTGTGCATACCATTGTTCAAAGAACCGTTTCGTGGCCTTTGACAGTAGACTTAGAAATATTAGAGGGCCTATCGTTAGTAGCATACCCACAGCAATCTTGGCCATCATATACATACCAAATAAATAGATCGCATAGACAGCTGCAAAGAATGCAGTTATTACTGAAAGTGCATATGGCCAGAACCAGCCTTCCCCAGCTTTAAGCTTGTCGATGAAACCGAGAAACTGATAAATCTGTTTGTCCAGCTCCCCGGCGAATGACGTATAGGAAGGTGAAATCATGCTAATGCTGGATGACAACACATCCTCAATACCACCTTTGATAAAGGTGGTATATCCCCACGCATTCAGACCAAAGCTAAATACGATGAAGATAGTAAACATATGGCTCATAAACTCTTTCATTGTGAGTTCGATAGCCCCTCTATATAAGGCGACCCCCATACCTATAAAGTAGCAGGCAAACAGAGGTCTAAATACATCGTAACCGTAGCCATAAAAGTCCAGCAGGACTTGCTCAAGACGGGCGTCTGTCATGGCTATCAGCATTGCTTCCAGTTCGGTAAAAAGTGAAGTGGGGGCTATATCCATTATTTACCCTCAACCTGGTCTTTTCGTGCTTCAAAAGCTTTTAACCTGGTTAATTGCTCCTGGCGTAACATTTCGCCGTCAGCAGCGGCTTTTTTACGTTTGTCATCCCACCAGGGCTGCATTGTGGTAGAAGCTTTAAGTGTGGCCGCATCAGCGCTGGAAACGACGCCTGTGCGCATTTCCCAGAAGATAGGCGAGCTTAGCTGTGCTGGATCAACATCAATGCCATAACGCTTTAATTCATCAGCTTGACGTGCCCAGGCCTTGTTGCAGCGCTCCTTTGAGTCCTGGAAAGATTTCCAGCGATCCATGCACACATCAGGAAACGGGAACTTCTTCAGTATTAGGACATTCTCGGGCTTCAGATAAGATTGTAACGGGTGCTCATTACTCCATTCTTGGGCGAATGCTCCGAAGGCGGCAGTAAGTTGATATATCAGCGCGATACCCATTACCCAGGGAATGAATCTGGCCGAATATGTCATCCCTTTTAACAAGCTAATAATTGCAGTATCTAACTTTTCCATTTACAGCCTCACATTTTCTATTGATAGAATTAAGTTGATTAGAAATTAGATTTATTTTATTAATTAAGAAAGATCTGCTCAATGGGATTGAGTATGTTTTTAAAGGTTTTAATTCCTTTAAATACAGTGGGTTACATTTATAATGCTGTATCTGGTATGGTATTTTGACTTTGAAAATATCCGTTAGAGTGCGACCTGCGGATGGGGGGCTAGAAATAGCCCCCCAATTCTCTAATATGTGACACTGTCACAGCCTATTTAAAATTACATTCAAAGAACACTGTGATTTGTTACGTATGGTTTCTATTTGACTTAAAGCACTAGCTTAGTGATTTCGCGTATAAAAGTGCGGCACTGTTCTTCTGCTAACCGGGCTATTTTTATATCTAAGTAGTTTAAGTGCAGTATCTCAGACAACTTCCGATAGATTATACTTTCATTGACCTGATTTTTCCGAGAGATCTCTTTCAATAACTTCATGCATTGACTTCTTAGTATTCGAAGTTCCTTATTTGCTAAACTGCCCATCGGCATTGAGTCGCCTTTGTGAAAGCTTACGCTGGCGTCACAGCCTGAGTCACAAATGTAGCCATATTGACCGAATCTTCTCTTTAATACGTCAAACTTTTTTAGGCTTGCAGTGCCATCACAATAGTGGCAACGAAAAATAATGGGGCCAAGTGTAGTTCTTTTTCTTGGTGTGGATTCAGAATCAAAGAATAAATTTATTGAGAGCATTCTATAGTGCTCAATAAGTGTCCTATCGTTCTTATTATCGAAATAATTGAGTAGGTTAGATCTTTCCCAATTATTGATCCTGCACTGAGGTTTACCTTTAAATTCCCGCTTCAAAGTCAAAAGCACGGATAGGTAAGCTTGATTGTACATGTCTCTGTCATAGTCTTTGTCACATCCAGAATACTTCAGTTGTGCCTCAATCTGGCTAAGCTTCTGCTTCATACCTGGTGTTGTACTATGCCAGTAAAAGTCTTGTGTGGTCTGCTTTGAGGGGGTAGTCATTGGTAAGTCCAGAGCTAGTTATAGATGACAATGTTTGACACGTGTCAAACTCGTGCATATGAAGTATCCACAAAGTTAGAAACCCTTCAACCACAGTTATTTAGTGCTGAGGGAATGAATAACCGCAGTTCGTTCTATTTTTTAGAATTTAAAATGGAGAATTTCACGTCATTTAATGTTTTTTTAGGGTGTTTTTGAGTTTTTTAGTTATTTTTGTGCATCAGCATATGTTTCACACAGAAAATAACCTCTTTTTCGCGTGCAATAATATATGTATTCCACGCCTTATAAAAAGCGTCGATTTTTATTTCCAAATGTAATCAAAAAATAATTTCAATGCATGTAAATTGATTGGGAGTTTTTAAGTTTGGTAAATTAGTTATGTTTTTAACATTTGAGGAAATGTCTGAACTGACAGGGCGAAAGCAAAAAAAGAAACAAGTAGAACAGTTGCTCTTGATGCATATTCCTTTTTCAATTGATGCTCTAGGACGTCCTAAAGTGCTAAGAAAGGTAATTGAGGAAGATCTCGGTGCTGAAGGGAACTACAAGAATCGTTCAAAGCTATCTATAAGTTATGACAAGCTGTCTACAATAGGGAAAGTATAATGGGTAGGCGTCACACAGCCGAGTTCTCTCACCTTCCGAAAGGGATGTATTTCAATAAGAAAGGCGGTACCTATTACCTCCGTGTACCTGGGCAGAAAGACATTCGGCTGGGAAGGACATTGCATTCAGCCTTAAAAGCATATTGGGCTGTTCCGGGGATGTACTTTGAAGCTCCTCTAATGAAGGACCTGATTGCAAGGTATATGCAGGAAGTGTCCCCAACCAAGGCCCCGGAAACGCACAAGTCCAATATGTCTGGTGCTAAGTTTCTTCTGCTCTCCTTCGGTGACTTTCGACCTAAGGAAGTAAAGCCAATCCATATCTATCAGCATCTTGATGCCAGGAAAAAATCAGCTACTCGAGCCAATCGAGAGGTTGCTCTATTGGGCGCAATTTTTACCGAAGCTATCCGCTGGGGAATCGTTGAAGAGACGCCGGTGCAGAATATTAAGCGCCATAAGGAAATTCCCAGAGATAGACTGGTTACAGACAATGAGATCAAGGCTTTTAAACATTTCGCGCCTGAATGGATGCGTCTTTACATAGATTTGAAGTTGTCTACGGCTCTTAGACAGACAGATATGCTTAGGCTTCACAGCGGGATGTGGGATGAAAAAGGCCTTTGGGTGGACACTTCAAAAACTGGTAAGAAGCTTTGTTTTTCTGCCTCCTCCGAGTTGAAACTCATTGTGAGCAAGCTGCAAAAGATAAATAGCGTGAAGAAAAAAAGTAATGTCTTACCGTTGAATTGGTGGTTTTTCTCAACACGGAGTGGAACACCATATAGTGCTGATGGGTTTCGGAGTATATGGCATAGAGTGATGAACAAAGCTCTGAGTTCAGGGTTATTGGAAGAGAGGTTTCAGGAAAAGGACTTACGAGCCCGCGCCGCTACCGATTGTAATAGCCTGATGGAAGCCTTTGAGCTATGCGGTCATAGCAGTCTTTCAACCACAAAGCGCATCTACAGGCGGGGATATACGCATGTGCATCCTGTCAATAGAGCGAAGAGCTTGAAAAAGAAGTAATTTTTCAGCATTATCGAAACTAATTGAACTGAGTCTTATAAGCGCAGAAATAGACCAAAAGACTCATAATTTTTGAAAACTAGCGATTTTTTATAGGAACTTTGGTTCTAAAGAAAGCTAGGAATAACAGTAGCTTAGGGTTCTTGAACCGTCGACATTGAAAATCCCCGTGTCGGTGGTTCGATTCCGCCTCTGGCACCATCCTAGTAAAGAAAAAAGCCCCGGTCTATGACCGGGGCTTTTTTCTTTATGGCTGTGCCAAAAGCTCTCACCCGGCTAAGCGCCGGGTTCGATTGCAAAGTGCCTCCCTGCACTTTGCCCTACGGGCCATCCTTCGGATGTCCGAGATTGCTCCTGGCAATCTGGTCCGCCCTCTCAATTCTGAATAGCCAGTAAAAGTTTTCCCACTAGCCCTGTCAGTTTTACTGACTCTTCAGCTTTTATTTGGCTATGCAGGGTTCACCAAATACGAGTCACGCTGAGGTTGGTTGTTGCTTATTAATAAAGATGTCAGTGGAGCCCTATGTTAAATCTTGAATGCGGCGCACAAAAAATTCTACCTAAGTAGTGAAAAGCTTAAACAATGTGAGATTTGCAAAAAAAAAAACAATTTGCACAAAAAATTCTATTAAGGGAAGATTAAGAAATAGGCAGGAAGGTGAATGCTCACTAACAGAGTATTTGTCATACTTTAGGTGTAGTCAAGACTAATTATGCAACCACTCGGATATACATATCTGCTTCAAGAGCTGGAGATAGAGCTCCCCAAGTTAGGCATTGAACTCTATCAAGGTAAAGGAAACCGAGACCAAAAAGTCAATTATGGTCATACGGTTACCAAATACTTAGCAGCTAATAAGTCATCAAAAATCAACGTGCCAGCGCAATTAGAGATGGCAATCAAGCATCAAGGGATTAGGCTGCAGTATATTGCAATGGTCTATGACAAGATTGACGTAGCAGAGCTAACTAAGTTTGTTAAGGAAAGGCAATTATCAAAAATTAGGCGTGCAATGTGGTTTCTCTTTGAGTGGTTAACTGGAGAAAGGCTGGACATTAAAGATCTGAAGTCAACAGGTTATGTAAATCTTTTGGATCCACAATTTTATTTTACTAGGGATAATGGGAATAAATGCCCTCGAACAAAAATAATAAATAATATGCTAGGAAATAGGCAGTGCTGCCCAATGATCCGCAAAACAGGGATTGTTGGAACCTTGGATATGGACAAAACTTTGGCAGATGCAGAGGAGAAACTGAAAGATCTCAATCGATACATAAGTACTGATCAAATTGGTAGATCCCTCAACTATCTATATTTGAAGGAAACAAAAAGTAGTACAGAGATTGAGAGAGAGGATAGTAGTCAAAGTAAGACCAGTAGATTTTATCAAGTTCTTAAAACAGCCGGCTCAATACCCCTGACGAAACAGCGATTGATAACAATTCAAAATCAGATTGTTCCAACTTCCCGCGGAGATACTGATTATAGGAAGGATGAGATATGGGTTGGGGAAAGTATGAGAGAAATGGGGGGCGGTACTTATGAGAACTATCATTACATAGCACCGAAAAAGGAATGTGTAAGTGATATGATGAATGGTCTGTTGGAAATGCATAATGCTCTATTACATGAGCCAAATATTCCCCCTTTGGTTCACGCTACTGCAGTTTCTTTTATGTTTGTATATATTCACCCATTTTCTGATGGAAACGGAAGGACTCATCGTTATCTTATTCATGACATATTGAAAAGTCGTAGTCCGAAAAACAATTTTATTGTTCCAGTGTCGTCGGCGATTCTGAATAACATGAGTGAGTATGATAGAGTCTTGGAGACTGTGTCAAAACCAGTCATGGCGCTTATTCAGTATGAATCATGTGATAAGACTGACTCAATAGAAATTCTCTCAGATAACAGACATCTATATCAGTTTCCTGATTTGACAGAGCATTTGATATTTATTCATAAAATGATGCATATCGCATTTAGTGAAGATCTACTTAATGAAATTTTTTACGTCATAATGTTCGACTCTGTGAAGAAGAGCTTTAATGAGACTTTTGATTTGAGTGAGAAGAGGCTAGGGCAGTTAATTAATGTATTACTTCAAAATGAAGGAAAGTTCAGTAACACAAAGCGAAAAAAGTTTCAGCAAGAGTACACTGATGAGGAGTTGAATCAAATGGAGACATTTGCTGTCGAAGCTATTGGCCTAATTAAAGCGTTTAAGTCAAGTCTCGCAAAAGTAGATACTTCTGAAGACAGGGAGAGATCTGAGGTGGCCCCGTAGTTTTTATTATTGCCGTGGGTGATTAATGAATTTTTGATATAAATCATAGTGTTAAATAAAATTTTCGGTCCCATCCCTGACTATAAAGAAACTTTCACTGGGCTAAGCACTGGGATTGCAAAGTCCTGCAAGTGACTTGCCTGGACTAAGCGGTTCAACTATCAGACGCAGATTTTTACAAATTCCAACGAGCTCTGACATCTTTGCTACAGGCCGCTCACAGACCTTCTATTGGCTAGGCGGCACACTGTCTCCCACACACATAAGGAGACACTCAATGTTAAAACCTGTTTTGTATTCACTGATATTTTTGGCGAGTGCGCCAGTGCTGGCTGAAGCCCAATCTTCTCCTCATTCTATGGGGGTAACGCTTGGCGGCGGTAGCGCCAAATTTAAAGATTCAAAAGAAGATGGTAATGGGGTGGGGCATTTGTACCTTTACTATCATTACAGCCTGACAGAGCAATTTGGGGTGGAGGCTGGCATTGTCGGCGGAACTGAGTCGAGTAACTGGGATTGCAAGAAAATTGACCGAGATAATTTCGAGTGCAGCAACGACCGCAAGCCGATTTTTGGTATTGGCGCCGATGATCTGGAATATTCCAATCTGGTGATTGCGGGGACGGCCAAGTTTCCACTAAGTGAGCGCAACAGCATCTATGGTAAGTTGGGGTTGCAGTATTTTGACTATGAAATTAGTGGTGATAAGACCAAATTAGCTGATGACTCCGGCGTAGGCCTTTACCTTGAGGCTGGCTGGCAATATCGCTGGGACAGCGGTTGGGGTATGAATGTGGGGCTGAAGCATCTCCCTATGGATGATCTCAAAGTTGGTGGTTTGGATGTGGGAGTTAGCTACCGCTTTTGATTGAAAAAGGCCTGTTTTACAGGCCTTTTGTTTATTCCATGATTAACGGGTCTGAATGCGTTTAACGCCTTGTTGCCATTGACTGTACAGGAAGTCTCTCTTGCTTTTATCCATACTGGGTGTAAAGGCTTTATCCTGTTGCCAAAGGGCGGCAATATCGTCTAAAGATTCATAAATGCCGGCTTGCAACCCCGCCAGGTAGGCGACACCTAATACCGTGGTTTCGTTTATTTTGCTGCGCTGCACTTCGCCACCTAACATGTCGGCCAGAAACTGCATAAGCCAATCGTTCTTCACCATGCCGCCGTCTACTTTCAAGCTCACAGGGCGCACACCGTCTGCCTCCATGGCTTTTTGCAGATCTTTGGTTTGATAACACACCGATTGCAAACCGGCGCTGACAATTTCCTTAATGCCAGTATCCCGGGTCAGGCCCAGAATGGCCCCTCTGGCATCGGGATCCCAATAAGGTGCGCCCAGGCCGGTAAAGGCCGGCACTAATAAGACCCCATGATTAATATCCACTTCGCGGGCCAGTTGTTCTGACTCGCCAGCTTGTTCAATCAGATGTAAGCCATCCCGTAGCCACTGAATGGTGGCCCCGGCCATAAAAATGCTGCCTTCCAGGGCATAGGTGGGTTTGCCGTTCAGTCGGTAAGCTAAGGTGGTGAGCAAACGATTTTGCGAATGCAGGGCCTCTGCACCGGTATTGAGCATTAAGAAACAACCGGTGCCATAAGTGCTTTTAGCCATGCCACTTTCGAAACAGCACTGACCTACTAACGCGGCTTGCTGATCGCCGGCCATAGCCAGGATAGAAATTGCACCACCAAACCATTGCGGGTCTGTTTCGCCGTAATGATGCGCCGAATCCTCTACTTGCGGGAGCAGGCTTGCTGGAATACCAAAAAGTTTAAGTAGCTCCGGATCCCATTGCTGCTGATGAATATCGAATAACAAGGTTCGGGAGGCGTTGGTGGCATCGGTCGTATGCACTTTGCCGTCGGTTAGCTTCCAGAGCAGAAAGCAATCCACGGTGCCAAACAGCAGTTGGCCCTGTTCGGCTTTTTGTTTGGCGTCTGGCACATTGTCGAGAAGCCAGCGGATTTTGCTGGCGCAGAAGTAAGGGTCGAGCAGCAATCCGGTTTTCTTTTGCAGCCTTTCTTCCAGCTTGGGGTCCGACTCTGCCATGCGCTGACAATACTCAGCGGTGCGTCTGTCCTGCCAGACAATGGCTGGATAAATTGGCTCGCCAGTGTGCTTATCCCAAATCAAGGTGGTTTCCCGTTGATTGGTGATACCCAGACCAATGATGTCTGTGGCTTTGAGTTGGTTTTCCTGCAGCAACTGGCGACAACAGTCCAAAACCGTATGCCATAAGTCTCTCGGGTCATGTTCTACCCAGCTTGGCTTTGGATAATGCTGGGTAAAATCCCGTTGCACCATATCCATAATGCGTCCTTTAGCGTCCACCAATACAGCCCTGGAACTGGTAGTGCCCTGATCAACGGCAAGCAAGTAACGGCTCATTGTGTTTCCTTTAAATCCGGTTGACATAACCATATGCGAGTCAGGCTGTAATTGCATCCTGATGGATTGTCACTGGGTATTGATCTGGATACATTGAGGGTCTGTACCGGGCTTAATGTTAAAGGAATGGCCGGTGGATAAATTTAACTTGTTAGTGGTAGGTGGCGGCATCAATGGCGTTGGCATCGCAGCCGATGCGGCCGGGCGAGGCCTGTCGGTGTTGTTATGTGAACAGCAGGATCTTGGCTGGGCTACTTCGTCATCCAGCAGTAAGCTAATTCATGGTGGCTTACGTTATCTGGAGCAATACGAATTTCGCTTGGTGCATCACGCATTGGCCGAACGAGAAGTGCTGCTGAAGAATGCGCCGCATATTATCCGGCCGCTGCGTTTTCGCCTGCCGCACCGGCCCCATTTACGCCCAGCCTGGATGATTCGCACCGGTTTATTCTTGTATGACCATCTGGCAACCAGAGTCAGCCTGCCGGCTTCTGCCAGAGTCAGGATGGATGAGCAAAGCCCATTATTGGCGGACATTGACACCTGTTTCGAATATTCCGATGGTTGGGTTGATGATGCCAGGCTGGTGAGCTTAGTCGCCCAGCAGGCACGTAATCATGGCGCGCTGATTCTGCCAAGAACCCGCTGCACTGCGGCAAGGCGAGAAAATGGCGCTTGGCGGGTGGAACTGACTGATCCATTGGGACAAATAAGAGAAGTCTTGGCCAAAACCCTAGTGAATGCCGCAGGGCCCTGGGTGGGCCGCTTTTTACAGGATGGGGTGAAAGAACACACACACAACAGCATACGCCTGGTGCAGGGCAGCCATATTATTGTGCCTCGGGTTAATGACCAATCTTATGCTTATATATTGCAGCATACCGATGGGCGGATAGTGTTTGTGATCCCCTATGAACAGCAATTTTCCCTGATTGGCACCACCGAAGTGGAATATCAAGGCGACCCAGGGCAAGTGCAGATTAGTCAGGGAGAAATTGATTATCTGTTGGGTGTGGTGAATAGCTACTTTAAGGTAAAACTAACTGCAGAGCAGATAGTACATAGCTTCTCCGGAGTCAGGCCACTATTGGATGACCACCAGGATTCTGCTGGCAAAGTAACCCGTGACTATCGCTTTGAACTGAGTGAGGAAGACAGTGATGCGCCGCTGTTGACCATATTCGGTGGCAAGATCACCACCTACCGGCGATTAGCCCAAGCTGCAGTTAACAAACTGGCGACTTATTTCCCGGAAATGGGCAGACCCTGGACGGCCTCAGCAGCGTTGCCGGGTGGGGATTTCGAGCATCTCGACAGCCTTATCAAAGAGTTAACTGGCACGTGGAGCTGGTTGGATACAAAGGTACTGGGGCGCTATGCCAAACAGTACGGTACCCTAACTAACGCCCTTTTAGCCGGGTGCCAGAGTATGATGGATTTAGGTAAGCACTTTGGACAGGGCTTGTATCAAAAAGAAGTGGATTATCTGTGTGAGCAGGAATGGGCGTTAAGCGCAGAGGATATTTTGTGGCGGCGCACAAAGCTTGGGTTGCACTTTAGCTCAGCACAGCGTGAGCAATTAGCCAAGTACTTACAATGCAAGGCATAACCAAGAGAAAGGGACAGGGATGCGAAGGAGTCATTTAATCTGGGCAGCGATAGCGATACTGGCTTGTATAGGCGGATGGCACTGGGGAGCTAAGCGGCAGACCGTACAACTTGCCGCTCCTCTCGAACGAGCCGCTGATTCTGTTATGCCAATCGTTAGCAGCCAACATCCGATGCTTGCTCATCAAGCTCATGGTGGTGAACCTCGAAGCGAGTTCAACATCTATCTGCAAGCTTATCAGGAAGTGGCCTCAATGTCAGAAGAGGCCTTACGAGCCAAGCTCACCGAGCTTTCATCTCACCAAGATCTGCATTACCGAAATGGGCTGTCAAAGATCTACTTTAGCCGTCTGGTCAGCCTTAATGGTGCGGGAGCCTTTGAGTTGGCATTACAGCTGTATTCCGAACAACGACAAGCTCACCCGATACTAGCCGCTGTTGCCCATGAATGGATGCTGATGGCACCGCAAGAATTACTCAGGCGTATTGACGCTATTGCTGACAAGTACCTGCAAACTCGTTTACTGATTTCATTGTTGGAAGACCCAGCGTCTGGCTCTTTGGTTGATTCCGAGCAACTGCTGACCAGGCTACCGCCGCAGTACCGCCGATCACTGGAACTCAAAATTCAGCCAGATGAAGAACCTGAGCACATATTTGAACGGTTCCTGTCGGGGGATTTTTCGGCCGTTGAAAGAGAATCAGGACTAATGACGGCACTTCTTAAATGGAGTGAAAGTGACCCAAGTGCAGCGCTGGATAAAGTGCTAACCAGTTTACCTGAGGCTAAGCATAGAAAATTTGCTACGTTGATTTTGAGGCGCTGGGCGACGCATTCACCTATGTTGGCATTGCAACGTGCTACAGCCATGGAGCGCGGCAATGGAAGCCTGATCACCACGGTGTTGCAAGGCATGGCTGAGCGGGATGGCAGGGCAGCTATGCAGCAATATCTCAACTACCAAGAAAGGCTGCAGCCTAGCGCGGTACAAGAGCTGTTAAGTAGCTGGGCTATGCATGACCTAAGTGACGCACTAGCTTATGTGGAACAAGAAGGACATTGGATTGATGAGCAACATCTGATGACCTTGGCTATACAGTACGCTGAGCAGCAACCTTATGCTGCTTTGCAGTGGGTAAGTGATCGGCAACTGCCTGTGTCAATTCAGCAAAATATTGCAAAACGAATAGTAATAACAGCGCCCTCTCAAGCTGAATCAATACTTGAACAAACCACTAACCAGATTATCCGTGATAGCCTTATTGAGGACATTGCTAAAATCAAACTGGACAGCGGATTTGAACAAGCCAGTACCTGGCTGCGAGCTAATGTGCCAGTTGAGCAATTTAACAAGAAACAGAAGAGTCTGCTCAGACAGCTTGCCTATAGCGACCCAGCAACAGCTGCCGAGTATGTTATGCAAAGTACAGAGCCTGATGGCCGTTTAATTTCGCGTATTGCTGAATTTTGGGCTGCCAGCGATATATCGGCTGCCAGAGGTTGGGTGATTTCTTTGCCACCGGGAGAGTTGAAAGATCAGGCTATCGGAGGCTACCTATCCAGCTTAACCTCAGGCCAACTTACAGAGGCCCCTGCACTTTTGCAACAAGTCAGCAACCAGAAATATCGTCAACGTCTGCAAGCTCGCATCAACAAAGGTTAACCAGCTCCTGATTATGGCAGGAGCTGGCGCGCCACTTAGCGTTGTTTAGCTATCCATTCATTGGTCAACTCTTCGAGTAAATCCAGCGGTAGGCTGCCGGTACGCAGGATCTGATCATGGAAGGCGCGGATATCAAACTTGTCGCCAAGTCGTTGTTCTGCGCGACGGCGCAATTCAAGAATTTTCAGCTCGCCGATTTTGTAGGAAAGCGCCTGGCCTGGCCAGCTTACATAGCGGTCAATCTGATTAACCACATCCGGCATCGACAGCGCCGTATTGTCAGCCAGATAATCAATGGCCTGCTGCCTAGTCCAGCCCAGTGCATGCATGCCGGTGTCGACCACCAGACGACTGGCACGCCAGGTCTCATAAGTTAACCTACCAAAATCGCTGTATGGATCTTGGTAGAAACCCATTTCTTTACCCAGGCGCTCTGAATAGAGCCCCCAACCCTCACCATAGGCCGAGTGGTACAAGGTTTTACGGAACTCCGGCATATCCATTTCACCGGCAATGGCGGATTGAAAATGGTGCCCAGGCTCGGCTTCGTGAAAGGTCAGGGCTTCAAGGTTGTAAAGGGGTTCAGCCTTGAGATCCTTGGTACCAATAAAATAGGTTCCGGACGTAGTACCGCTGCCGTCTGAAGCGACATAGTAAGCACCGCCGCCTGGGCTCGCTTTAATGTCAAAGGTGTTGCGGGGCAGGGTGATAAACCATTTAGGCAGTTGTCCCGCCATCTTGCGGGTAATGTAGGCGGCTTTTTCCAGTAGTTGCAGCTCTGAGGTTGCGTAGAACTTCGGATCGGTACGTAGGTACTCGATAAATTGCTTAAAGTCGCCTTTAAAGCCGACCTTCTCAATGATTTCCTGCATCTCAGCACGGATACGCTTAACCTCGCTTAACCCAAGCTGGTGGATCTGCTCAGCAGGCATATTAGTTGTGGTGTAAAAATGGATAAGATATTGGTAGTAATCTTTTCCGCCGGGCAGGCCGCTGATACCCACCTCTTGGCGGCAGTTTGGCATATATTGGCCGGTAAAAAAGTCATACAGTTTCTTATATTCGGGTATCACGCTCTGTGCGATTAGCTTTTTCCCTTGTTGGGAAAGAGCCTGCTGTTGGTCGACTGAAATGCGTGAGGGCATATGCTTAAATGGTGCAAAGAACACTGATTCTTCTACATCATTCACCAGATGTTTGCTGATAGTTTGCTCGTAACCAGCAAAGCTTTGGCAGTAATGCGTGTGACCTTTGCTGATGGCTTCCTGCAGATTAGTCAGGTAATCCTGGTTGTAGCGGGGAAAGTCTGCCAGACTAACCAGGTAATTGTCGTAATCCTCTTTGCTCAGAAACGACATATTGTCAGGCGCGGCAGCAAAGTAAGTGTGATAACCAGCATAAATAGTAAAAGGATAGAGATGGTCCAACTGTTGATAACTTTCAGCTTCGCTCTGCCTCTCATATTTGAACAATCGATAGGTCAGTTGATCGGCTGTTGACAGCTGATGCCAGTCAATTTTTTCCAGCTGTTGGAGCATTTCTCTATTGAATGAAGCGCGCCTTTGACGACCTTGCTCTGACATATCCGGTAACTTGCCATTCATGCGAAAAGTATCGGGATCTTTACGGAAGAATATTTGTTCCTTATTGGCTTCCTGCCAATGACGTTCCAGTAAGTGCTTAAATGATGTGGTTGCTGATTCTGCCATGACTGGCTGGCTGAGTATTAGCCCCAGCAGGGTAAAAGATAATGTTGTTTTTCTCATTGGGTTCTCCAAGGCTGACGCTGGTCACGCTATCCCATTTCCCGTCGTTTGAACAGGCGTATGGGTATGAAGCCTGCGTTGCATGCTATTAACGGTTAATAAGGGTAAAAAATGGGGAGCGTTTTTTGAACAATTCAGCCGATAGAGTAGACTAAGACAGAGAAAGCCGGGCTGTATCCTAATGCAATGGAGTGTCGGCAATCGCCAACTACCGGGGAGGGAAGTACCATGTCATGCCACATCCTGTATTTTGCCTATGGCTCCAATATGTCGCAGGCCAGGCTTTCTGCCCGTATTCCCTCGGCGACCAAACTTATTGCAGCAGAATTGATGGGTTTTGTACTGGCTTTCAATAAACCCGGCATAGATGGTTCAGCGAAAGGCAATTTGCTGCGCACCGGCGACCCTATAGACAGTGTATGGGGCGTGGTGTACCAAATTGATGCCACAGCATTGCCATTGTTAGACAGCATCGAAGGTGATGGATACATCAGGCGCACAGTGGCAGTTTACCTGGATGATATCCGGCTCGAAGTGCAAACCTATCTAGCCACCCACATTCAACCCGACCTTAGACCCTTTACTTGGTATAAAAACCACGTGCTGACCGGTGCCCAGGAACACCAGTTGCCTGCCGAACATATTGCAAGTATCCGCAAAGTGAGAACCATCAAAGACCCTTCATTGCTGAGGCATCAGGCCGAGATGTCTTTGTATCGCACCTCCGCGCCAGCCTGAGTTGATTTAAGAATAGTTATTTCTTAAACCATTTTGACTGCGCAGGCCTAGGTAAGGGTTCTCAAGCAGGAAAAAGCTGAAATTTTCACCTGCATGGCTTAGAATCGCCGCCTTTTTTCGACGCGGTGAAGTAAAAAATGCTGGAGAAACTCTTCAAGTTGTCTGCCAGAGGCAGTGATGTCAAAACCGAGGTATTTGCCGGGCTGACTATCTTCCTGACCATGGCCTATATCATCTTTGTGAACCCTTCCATTCTTGCTGACGCGGGTATGGATAAGGGCGCGGTGTTTGTGGCGACCTGCCTGGCTGCGGCTATTGGTTGTTTGATTATGGGCCTGGTGGCTAATTTCCCGCTGGCGCTTGCACCTGGTATGGGGCTGAACGCCTTTTTCACCTATGGTGTGGTGCAATCTATGGGCCACAGTTGGCAGACAGCACTGGGCGCGGTGTTTTTATCCGGCATTCTGTTTTTTGCCTTGAGCGCCTTTAAGGTGCGCGAGTGGATCATCAACGCCATTCCCAGAACCTTGAAGTTGGGTATTGCCACAGGTATTGGCGCCTTTCTGGCGATGATTGCACTCAAAAATGCCGGCATTATAGTGGCGCATCCTGTTACTTTGGTGACTTTAGGGGATCTGACCCAGTTTGTACCACTAATGAGCATTCTCGGTTTCTTTCTGATTGCGGCCTTCACGGCCCGTAATCTGCCCGGGGCGGTGCTGTTTGCCATATTGGCGATGACCATTGTTGGCTTATTGAGCGGTGACGTGCAATACAACGGCATAGTCTCAGCACCGCCCTCGTTGGCTCCAACCTTCCTACAAATGGACATTCAAGCGGCGCTGGAAATATCCATGTTGAGCGTAGTCTTTGGCTTTCTGTTTGTTGATTTGTTTGATACCTCAGGCACGTTAATCGCAGTTACGCAAAAAGCCGGCTTGGCCGATAAAAATGGCCATGTGCCAGGGCTTGGCAAAGCCCTGATGAGTGACAGTGCGGCGACTATTGCGGGCGCTTCACTGGGAACGTCCACAACCACAAGTTATGTCGAAAGTGCGGCGGGTGTAGCGGCTGGAGGCCGTACCGGACTCACTGCCGTGGTGGTGGGACTACTGTTCTTGTTGAGTATTTTCTTTGCGCCTTTGGCGGGTATGATCCCGGTATATGCCACCGCTGGTGCGATTTTCTATGTCGCCATTTTGATGCTGTTCAACTTGCGCGAGATTGATTGGGAAGATATTACCGAGGCCGCACCGGTTACTGTAGTATTACTCTTTACGCCGCTGACGTTTTCCATTGCGCATGGCATTACCCTGGCATTTATTACTTACGCTTTTGCCAAAGCCGTGTGCGGTAAATGGCGCGAAGTCAGTGTCAGCGTGTGGGTGCTCACGGCACTATTTGTGTTGAAAATCGCGTTCTTCGACCATTAAACCTAATCAGTTTTGGCAAATAAAAAAGGGAGCTCTAGCTCCCTTTTTCGGTTTAATAAGTGTTACTTTGTCAGGATATCCAGAATATCCGCCAGTTCAGTTTTGCCCTGGGCAATTTCCTCTGGGGTCAAACCTGATAGCTCATGAGGGAACACCAGCCACTCATCGCTCTTGTTCACATAATAGTCTGGAACGATATCAACCTTGCTGTTCTGAGGTTTGTACCAGGGGCAGGCAACACGGATATCATGAGGTGTGTTCAATCGCGACAGCTTACGAATCTGAGTTAGCAGCGCTTCAATACTGCGACCGGAATCGAACACGTCATCTACGATCAACAATTTGTCATCTGCATTCGCGTTTTCAATCAGATAGTGCAAACCATGCACTTTGATTTCTTTAGACTGCTTACCGATACCGTAATAGGAAGAGGTACGTACAGCAATATGATCGGTTTTCACATGCTTGTAATCGAAGAATTCCTGCACGGCAATCCCGATAGGTGCACCACCGCGCCAGATACCGATGATATAGTCAGGGCGAAAACCGTCCTCATAAACTATGGAGGCCAGGCGAAAAGCGTCCTGCAGCAGTTCCTGTGAGGTGATGAATTTCTTGTCCGACATACCGCTCACTCTAGTTGATTAAAAAGGGCGCGAATTATAGAGGAATCGAGGAGAAATTACAGGTTTTTACGACGATCTTGCCGGCATTGTCTGCGGCGAATGTGCTTTCTAATAAGGCTGGGGAGATAGGCAGCGATAAAGTGCCGTCATATACTCAGTCATCATTGATTTTAAGGGATCCCGTTATGCAGTTGATGAAAGCCAGTTGGATTGAAGTTGAAAAATATCTACAGACATCTAAAGCCATAGTGATCCCTATTGGCTCGGTGGAGCAGCATGGACCCAATGGGCTGTTAGGGACGGACGCCTTGTGTCCGGAAATCATTGCTCACCGCGCTGCCGAACAGGCAGATATTCTGGTTGGCCCAACTTTTAACGTGGGGTGCGCGCAACACCATCTGGGGTTTGCCGGTACTATAACCCTGCGCCCCTCGACCATGATTGCAGCCATCCAGGATTGGACCACCTCGCTGCGCCGACACGGATTTGAACGTATTTATTGGTTAAACGGCCATGGCGGTAATATACCCACCATCAATGCTGCGTTTTCTGAGGTTTATGCCGAGTTGAGTTTTGCTAACACCCCGCCGGTACCCGGCTTGCAACTTAAGTTGCAAAACTGGTGGCAACTTGCTGGCGTCAGTGAGCTGTGTAATGAAATTTATCCCGTAGGGCATGGTATGCATGCGACAGCATCCGAAGTGGCGGTAACCTATGCCGGCTGTCCCGATGCGCAAAAACAGGTGGAAATGATGCCGAAAATTGCCCCCCTTGGTGAAATAAGTCACGCCTATGCTTATCGGCAAAGTTTCCCTGATGGCCGTATTGGTTCTGATCCCAGCCAGGCCTGCGTAGAAGACGGACAACGTATTATTGAGTTTGCCGCAAAAGCGCTGATTGAGGAATTTTCCTCCTTCTCCGCGAGATAGACGGAAATACTATTCGTCCACTTGATGCAATTGGGCGGCCGGTATTTGCGCAATAATAGCGTTATGTAATCTGCTTAGATTTATCGGTTTACTGAGGTATGCATCCATCCCTGCGGCCAGGCATGCCTCTTCATCCCCTTGCATAGCATTGGCTGTCATAGCAATGATAGGAATATGGCTGTTAGCCTGCCCTCCTTCTCCCCGGCGAATGCGGCGGGTGGCGTCATAACCATCCATCACCGGCATTTGGCAATCCATTAATACAAGCTGAAAATTTTCAGGTGATGCGAGTTTTTTAATTGCCTCTGCACCATTCTCTGCCAAGTCAACTTGCAAACCCAGGCGTTCTAGCATGGATCTGGCGACCTCTTGATTAATCAAATTATCTTCCACCAACAGTACCTTGAGTTTCTGTTGTTCTGACGTGTTTGAAGTGGCATTAGGTTTGAGCAAAGGCAACTCACACAGGCCCGATTGCCAGGTGAGTAATTGTCCGGCCAATTCGATGGGGGACAGGGGCTTAAACAGGTTGGCAAAGCTGTACTTGCTGAGCGGCATTTGACCAGCACTTTGAATTCGATAGAGGGCGAGCAATGGCAGTTCGGCTGACCTAATAACCTCAATTAGCTCTTTATCCAGAATTAACAAATCGGTATCAAGCAGCAACATGTTCCATGGACGCTTTTGAACCAAGCTGTCTTGTATTTGTTGCTTCAGATCTTGAGTGGTACCGACCTGTTGAACGATAGCTCCCCAAGTGGTTAATTGTTTCGTGTATATTGATCGCGCAAGCTCCAAGGGAGCTGCAACCAAAATCTTATGTTTGGTTAAGTCTGGTATCTTGGCGTCTGCCCCTTCCGAAGGCGCTAAAGTTACCTCAACACTAAAGCAACTGCCTTTTCCTTCAGTGCTTTGCATGCTTATCTGGCCCTGCATCAGGTCACACAATTGGCGACAAATAGCGAGTCCCAAACCTGTGCCACCATAGTGACGTGTCGTTGACACATCAACCTGAGTAAACGGGGTAAACAAATCTGCCTGGCGAGAAGCTGGAATACCAATACCAGTGTCAATTACCTCGGCATATAAACGTAACCTTTGACCAGACGACTGGGTACGACAACGCAGTAGTACATGTCCTTTGTGTGTAAACTTAATAGCATTACCAATCAGGTTAACCAAAATCTGTCTCAATCTGCCTGGGTCGCCGATAACCCATGGGTGCTGAACATCCTGCACGTCTAGCAGTAGCTCCAACCCTTTGCTCTGTGCTTTAAGAGCAGAAGCGTTGGCAATATCTACCAACAAGTGTTTAAGTTCGAAGCGAGTGGCCTCCAACTCCATTTTTCCAGCATCTACTTTAGAGAAATCCAGTATATCGTTGAGTAGGCCAAGCAATGATTCCGCACTGCTTCTGACGATATTGGTACGATGTCGTTGTTCATCGTTCTGATCACCGGCCTGCATTAAATCGAGCATGCCGAGAATACCATTCATAGGGGTGCGAATTTCGTGACTCATCACCGCGAGGAACTCACTTTTCGCTTTGGCGGCCTTTTCTGCACTTTCTTTAGCACTGACTAAGGCTTTCTCTGCACGCTTGCGCTGCTCGGTGGAATGAATAGTGCCGGTTAAGGTGGCAAGTGAACTGATGAAAGCCGTCTCGGCCTCAGTCCAACTTCTTTTGCTGCCAATATGCTCTGCACAAAGCACCCCCACAATGCTGCTACCGCCGTTAATGATAGTGCACAACATAGCTTGGGGGTCTTGTGTGCTTAAGTAGGACGCGGTTAGTTCCGATGTTCGAATGTCCTGCTGTACATCTTCCGCGGCAATATGAGAGTCCATATATAACGCTGCAAAAAAGTGCGGGTAGTCTTTTTGTTTTAATTCATCACCATGACTAAAAGTCTCTGTACTGCGCTGGAATGTGATACAGCAGTAGAGGTTACTTCTGTCTTCGTTGAACAGCCACAGGCTCGCCCTTTCAACCTCCAGGCCATAACTTAGCTGCTCTACCAGAGTGTGCTTAGCTAGCCCCAGTTCTCCTTGCAGTATTGTCGGGTGGACTGTCAGTCGGGCAAGTATCTCATTGTGGCGTGCTATTTTTTCATCGGCTTTTTGTGCGCGTTTTCGCGAATTAATATCCTGGACTGAGCCAAATAATCTGATACAGCGTCCTTCTCTGAACTCGGCATTACAGGTTATTGAAACCCATATTTCATGACCTTTGGCGGTAACAGCCAGTAGTTCCAACTCCCAGGCTGAGCCATCTTTTATCGCGTTAGCTATGGCCTTCTCAAAACGTTTGCGATGCTGACCGGCCTTTATAAAGGTAGCAGTGGTCCCAGCTTGTGGAACAAAGTCTTCATCTAACTCCAATATGGTTTTGGTCATTGTCGACCAGTAAACCCGGGACTTGATAAAGTCTTGCTCCCACGCACCGATACGGCCTTGTCTGCTCATGGACTCCAGCAGCTCTTTTTGCCTTGCCAGTTTTAATTCGCTGTCTCTTTCCTGAGTTACATCGCTGGCTGAAGCATATAACTTGCCTGTCGCGAGATCGGGGGTGGTGTACCAGCGCAAATAGACATAACTGCCGTCTTTGCATCGGAATCTGTTGGTAAAAGAGGTGGTTGGCTTACCATGCAGCAAGCTTTGCAACTCTGCCTGGGTTGCATCTGCATCTTCTGGGTGCACAAACTCCAAGTAAGGTGTTAGTAATAGCTCTGCTTCGCTATAGCCGAAAACCGTCTCAAATGCGCGATTAACCCGATCAAAAAAGCCATTTTTGTTGGCTATACAAAGCAAGTTTCGGGATACATCAAAGAAGCTTTGCAGCTCTTTCTGAGACCGCTCCAACTCAATACTGGCAAGCTTTTGTACGGTGATGTCAATGTGAGTGCCAACCATACGCACCGGCTTACCTTGAGCGTCCCACTCCACCACCTTGCCGGTGTCTAGTACCCAAATCCAGTTGCCGTCTTTGTGTCGCATACGGCTTTCACATATGTACCTGCTGCTTTCACCTTGCCAGTGACGGTCAAGTTGTGTGTCTGACTTGGCCAAGTCATCGGGATGCACCAGGCTTAGCCAGGTGCTGATGGAAACTGGCTGCAATTCCTCTAAACTGTAGCCCGCCATTTCAGCCCAGCGCTCGTTGATCCGGGTGGTGCCACTGGGAATGTGCCAGTCCCAGATACCTACCGCCGTGCTTTCCATGACCAGCTCTAATTGCTCTCGCTGTTCTTTGAGTAAGGCTTCGGTTTTTTTCTGTTGCGAGATGTCTTCAATGATTGACCAAATCATCTCTCGTCCCTGACTGTCCTGGATCAGCATGCCATTAAGTACGACGGGAAAACGGTGCCCTTGCTTGTGAATATATTCTTTTTCATAGGGGCCGTACTGACCAGTAGCTTTTAATTGCTGGAGCTGTTTTTGTTCCTGTTCTTTATAGGATCTAGGCGTAATCTGCCAGTAGTCGAGATCTTGAATCTCTTCTTTGCTATACCCGATGATATCCAGGAGCGCCTGGTTCGCCTCCAGAAAATGGCCGTTGTTAAAGTCGTTTAAGCCAATCCCCAATGGAGACATGCTAAACAGGCCCTTCAGGCGTTTTTCCTGATCCCGTCGTTTGTTAAGTAAGCTCACTAAAAGGTATAGAAAGACAAATAGGACTAAGCCCACAACAGTCAAAATGGTGCGGAATTCAGGCGCATTGTCAGCTGTGGTCGGCCACCCGTCCTTAGGAATGGCGGCGATCCGCCAGGTGCTCTCCGGTAAGGTCACTTGCATATGTATCGGATGCTTAGTCAAAATGTCTGGTGAGCCAAAAAATACCGCACCGCTATCTTCAAGAGAGGCGTCCTTGCTAAGCAATACTTGTAGATGACGTTTCTCATCCAGTAAGCCACTATTTTTATAAACCTGCTCTATATCAATAACGGCAGATACCAGTCCCCAGAAATGGGCCTGGTGCTGTTCGTCATAAATGTACACCGGAATGCGGCTTATAAAAGCTTGTCCTCCCTGAACCAAATCTATCGGCCCAGCTAACACCATTTTCCCGCTCTTCATTGCCAACTCTGCACTTTGCATTTGGTCTGGATGGGTCAGATAATTCAGACCAATGGCCTTCTCGTTCCCTTCCATAGGGTAAATCATGCGAATTACCATATCCGGTGCGGCGCCTATATTACGAAGCTCGGTATGAGTGCCAATCAGATGTTGGGCGATACTGGCAAAGCGCTGTTGGTTGATATGCGGTTCTGTCTGAATGACGGCTATTAAACCCCGTACCACCTGAACATTGCTGATGATGGTGCCTTCCAACTGTGCGCGTAAAACACTGAGTTCATCACTGACCGTGCGTTGGCTGATGCTAAGATAGCGACGATTGTTTAGATGATCGGCATAAAAGCCGAGAATGAATAACACCGCCAACATTAATAAGAGAAGTATGTTGCATGGGCGAGCTAGTCTTTGGGCAAACTTGAATTGGCTGCGAATTCGCTCAAGTGGTGACGTCAAGTTTGCTTATCCTTGTCTGGTATGGTCAATCTTACTACTTTCTTCTGTGTACCAATCTCCAAGAATAGTAGCAAGAACAATTTCCTGGCGTGAAAAATATCAATAAATCGCATTGAAAGCGCATTAAACAGGCCAATATTTGAAGTATAAAATAATGCGGAGTTAGTCCTATGTCAGATGTTGTTCAAATAGTTTGCCCCCAATGCGATGGAGTGAATCGTGTTTCTATCGAGAAGCTGGCATTGCAACCCTTATGCGGAAAATGTCGGGCTCCATTGATAACGGCGAAACCTATTGAATGTACAGATGCCAATTTGCAGCGGCATATTGAACGCAGTGACTTACCTGTACTGGTGGACTTTTGGGCGCCCTGGTGTGGCCCTTGTGTGGGCTTCGCACCAGTGTATGCAGAAGTTGCAGGGCAGGCGAAAGAACGGGTTCGCTTCTTGAAGTTGGATACTCAGGCCAATCAGCAAAGCGGTGCGGCTTTTGCCATTCGCTCTATTCCAACTTTGATTTTGTTTTATCAGGGCAAAGAAGTGGCCCGTATGTCCGGCGCCTTACCTAAATTGCAGTTTCAGCAATGGTTAGTTGAACAACTGCAAGCATTAAATTAACAGTCGGGAGGTGGAAATGTCTCTTTCAATGTACGGTGCATCGGTACCTGTATTACGTCACGGTTTACAGAATCTGCGGGCTATTTTGGCCAAGGCGGTAGCGTTTTCTGACAGTAAAAAAGTCGCATCTGAGGTGATTGCGGGGAGCCGTCTGGCCATTGATATGGTGCCCTTAAGCAAACAGGTGCAAATAGCTTGCGATACGGCTAAAGGCTGTGGCGCCAGGTTAAGCGGGGTAGAAAACCCCAGTTTTGCTGATGATGAGAAAACCTTGCAGGAGTTGTTGCAACGGGTGGACAAAACCCTGGCATTTCTTGAACAACTCAGCCCAGAACAATTTGCTGGCAGTGAAGATAAGGCAATTCAGTTGAATTTCCCCAGTATCACATTGAATTTCAACGGCCAGGATTATCTCCAGCAGTTTGTTTTGCCTAACTTCTACTTTCATGTCAGTACAGCCTACGGAATTTTGCGCCATATTGGCGTGGATATTGGTAAAAAGGATTACCTCGGAGCCATAGGCGGAGTATAAAAAAGGCGCCTGTTGCCAGGCGCCAAAGGGGTTGAGGAACTGGAGAATGTTGCGATAAGAAATTAGCTTAGTGGTTAGCCACAGTTTGCAGGCTGTCGGCACTCAGACGCAGGCTGACACGACGGTCGAAACTATCACCGTCAAGGCTGGAGTTGGTATCCAGCGGCATGGCTTCACCTAATGCCATGGTACTGATCCTTGCTGCTGAGACACCCTGACTGACCAGCAGTTGTTTTACCGACTCGACCCGCTCTGCAGAAAGACTCTGGTTATACGTTTCGTCACCACGACGGTCGGCAAAACCCGATAATTCAATTTTCAGCTGCTTGTTGTGCTGCATGGCATCAGCCAGTTCGGCAAGCTGCTGACTGTAAATGGATTCTAACTTGCTGGAACCGGTACGGAACTGCACATGCATAGTCAGATTGGTATCCATAGCCGCGTTCTCGCGCTCGGTCAGCGACACGAGTTGCAGACGCTGCTGCTCTTCACTATTACGCAGACGACCCAGCAGTTGCTGGTTAGATGCCAGCAGCTGATTTATTTCATCTTCATTTTGCGCCAAGGCGGTTTCCATGGTTTTAATTTCCTTGTCGGCTGCCACAGAGTGGCCGACAAAGATGCCTGAGATACCGCCGATAATGGCACCCAGTGGCCCACCAGCTATGGCACCGACCACCAGGCCTGAACCAAATCCGATGTTTTCGGCTTTCTTGATGTTCTCGCTCGCAGCCATGGCTGCTGGGGCAGATAAGGCCATCATCAATCCGGATACTATTACTAACTTTTTCATCTTTGCTCTCCTTAACGAGGGATATGTGTGTTTCGACAATTCCATTAAACACACAGCAGTTGGCACAAAAGGGGAGCAAAAAGGGCAATGCACCGATGAATTGTGGCGAAATCATGGCATTTGCTATGGCCTGCTAGTTTCCCCGAGCAGTTAAGGTATAGTCCGGCACATGCAAGAGGATTGTCGTCATAGTTATGAGTAGAAGAATTGCCATTGTTGAAGATGAAGCTGCTATCCGTGAGAACTACGCGGCAGTATTGAGACGCCAGGGGTATCAGGTTGCCACCTATTCCAATCGCCGCGAGGCCATGGGTGGCTTTGAGCAGCGTTTACCGGATTTGGCCATTATTGATATTGGCCTGGAAGACGAAATTGATGGTGGATTTTTGCTATGTCAGTCGCTGCGCGGCATGTCGCCTACCTTGCCGATTATCTTTTTGACCGCGCGTGATTCCGATCTAGATACGGTATCCGGTTTGCGCATGGGCGCCGATGATTACCTGACCAAAGACATCAGTATGCCGCATATGACGGCGCGCATATCGGCGCTGTTCCGACGTATGGAAGCGCTGAGTCAGCCAGATGACAAACAACAGCTAGTGCAATGTGGCAGCCTGAGTCTGGATCTCAACCGTATGCAAGCTCGCTGGAAGGATATCGCTGTAGACCTAACCGTGACGGAATTCTGGATGGTGCATGCACTGGCGCGTTTTGCCGGCCACGTAAAAAGCCGCCAACATTTGATGCAGGACGCCCGTGTTGTGGTAGATGACAGTACCATCACCTCGCATATCAAGCGTATTCGTAAGAAATTTGTGCAGATGGATGCTGCCTTTGATTGTATTGATACCGTTTATGGCATGGGCTATCGCTGGACCAGCGATAAGGATTGATAGGAGTGTCACGCAAGTTTCATTTCTTTGGTCTGCGCTTTAAGCTGTTGCTGTTGTCCGGTTTTTTGTTCAGCATTCCCTGGCTGGGTTACGAATATGTGTGGGAAATGGAGAAGTACCTGCGCGCTGGACAGGAGCGGACTTTGCTGGGCACAGTGCGAGCGGTGGCCACCGCCTTGCACGAGCGACCCAAGCTATTTGATGCTCAGGCCAGTTACCTGAGCGTTGAAAAAGGTAGGGATCTCTATGCTTATCCCATCATTGACCCTATTCGTCTGGACGGCGATTTGTCTGACTGGCGTCAGCAGCAGCACGCTTTGCAATATGGCCAGGACTATGTGATTTCTCAAAGCAATGCCTATCAGCCAACCACGCTCAGTTTTAAACACATGATTGGCAAGTACCGACAGTACTTGTATGCCTACTTTGAAGTGTCAGATGATGTGGTGATTTACCGCTCGGCTAACAGTCTGAGTGTTGACAATAACGACTATTTGCAAATTGCCTTTACCACCCCAGCCGGAGACTTTCGCCGTTATCTGATTGCGACAAATAAACCTGGTTGGTTAACCCCCTATGAAATGAGTGTGGAAGTCGGGCAAACCAACAAGGCACTCAGACCTGAAACCCGAATTCAGGGCGCTTGGCTGGAAACTGAGCAGGGCTATAACATTGAACTGCGTATTCCCCTAGAGTTATTGGGCAGTAAGCTAAGTTTTGCCATTACCGACGTGGATGAGCCAGGCGGCCAGCCCGTAGCGACTATTGGCACCTCCAATGTATGGGAAGAAGATAAATTGGGTACGGTATTGGTGCCTTCGCCTGAGATTGAACAGATTATTAAAGGATTAGGGCATACCAATTCACGTATTTGGGTGGTGGATCAGCATCAGCGGGTGTTGGCTAAATCCGGTGATATTAAAAACTCAGACGGTATCTGGAGCCGACCTGCTGCCGCCAGGGACGACAGCTGGTGGGGTAAGGCGGCCGAGCGTTGGCTTTACCCTTTGTATTACAAGATTTTGACCCGTCCCCCCAGCGATTTTATCGATGAGCTTTATGATGTGGCGAACCTGCAGGGTAGCCATATTGAACAGGCACTGGAAGGTAAAGCTGGATCCAGCTGGCGGTTAACGCCGGATAGCAAAGCCGTGGTACTGGCAGCCGCTTACCCGGTATATATTGATGATATGGTGATGGGCGCGGTGATTGCCGAAGAGACAACCAACGGTATCCGCAGTTTACGCAACCTGGCGCTGGAAAAACTTTTCACCCTGATGTTGGCAGTGATGCTGCTTGGCACCCTCGGACTGTTTTTGCTCGCATCGAGAATATCCAGCCGCATCCGTCGCCTGCGCGACCAGGCCGACCAAGCCATTGATGAGCAAGGGCGCATTCGCAGCCAACTAAAAGCCTCCGACGTTCAGGATGAAATAGGCGATTTGTCGCGTACCGTGGCGGATATGGTGCAGCGCCTGGGCCAATACCATCACTATTTGGAAAGCATGTCTTCACGTTTGTCTCATGAGTTACGTACGCCTGTGGCGGTGGTGCGCTCGTCATTGGAGACCCTGCAGATGGAAGAGGAGAAACTGGCCGACTCTGTGTATCTGCAGCGGGCGCAGGAAGGCTTGAACAGATTGTCGCTGATTCTGACCAATATGAGCGAAGCCACCCGCCTGGAGCAAAGTCTGCAATCCGTAGAGCGACATGACTACCTGCTTGATGAGGTGCTGGAAGGCTGCGTGCAGGGTTACCAACTGGCTTATCCTGACGCGCAGCTTCAATTAACTATGGCAGACCGCCAACTTAAGGTGGATGGAGCGCCGGAACTCTTTGCGCAGCTGCTGGATAAGCTGGTGGCTAATGCGGTGGAATTTGCCACCCGTGGTACGCCTATCATGATCAGATTGCAGCGCCAGGGACGCAAGGCGGTGCTGGATATCAGTAACAAAGGGCCTTTATTGCCCACCGAAATGCAGGGCAGATTGTTCGACTCTATGGTGTCGGTTAGATCCGGGCAGCCAGGACAACCGCATCTGGGGTTAGGGCTTTACATTGCCAGGCTCATCACTGAATTTCATCAGGGCAATATTGAGTTAACCGACAATCCACAGCGTGATGGGGTCACCGTCAAAGTAAGCATACCTTTGGTATGAGGTTGCTTTCGCTGAAAAACTCAGGCGCTGGCTGTCGCCAGGCCTGAACAGATGATCACCTCAGAAGCTGAAACTTACACTCGCCGTGTAGTTTCGGCCAGCCTCGGCCAATGGACTCAGATCGCTACCCTCAGCGCGTCCGGCAATACTGCTGTAGCGGTTATATTCTTTATCAAGCAAGTTATTGGCTGCCAGGTTAAAACGTAAGTTATCCGTGACCCTGTAGCTGACCAGCCAGTCCAGCACGCCATAACCACTTGAACCGGCATTGCCCTCATTGACTTTCGTCATGGCCTTGGCCCAGTTGAGCACTAAATGAGAACTTAGCGCTTGCCCTTGATAGCTCAATCCCAGCAGACCAGAAAGGGGGGAAATGGAATGCAGGTAGTCATCACTTTCATCATCTTTGCCATCCTGATAGGCCGCATTTCCTTGCAGAGTCCATGCATCATTGATGTACCAGTTTATACTAAGTTCAGCGCCTTTTATGGTGACAGATTCAAGGTTTTGGTACTGGTATCTCTCAAAAATGTGTGAGAAATCGCCATTACTGTCGAGCATGGTTTCGCTGCTTAGCAGCACAGTCGACAGGAAGTTGTCATATTGGCTATAGAAAATAGCACCACTAATGGCCAGTTCGCCAATGTGTCCACGTAGACCAAACTCATAAGTGTCACTTTGTTCTGGTGCCAAGTCTTTGTCGCTGGGCACTATTTCGTAAGCATAGGTGGAGGTCGGTTGCAGATAGTGTTCAATATAAGCCAGGTCGTAGGCCGGTACTTTAAATCCCTGCCCGTACTGAGCATACAAATTGAGCAAAGGATTGATGCTGTAGAGCGCGCCCAGATTGAACGAAAAATGCTGTTCTTCAATGACAGAGAATTCGGTGCCATCTTGCTTTTGGGCGCCGTTAGGATCCATTTTGTAGCTGTCAAAACGAACGCCCGGCGTCACTGTTATACGGTCGTCAAGCAGACGTATTTCATCGTTGATAAAAACACCGTAGCGCCTTGTATCGTTAGTCGGAAACTTACTGGTGCTGAGATCGCGGGTGGTGGTGCCGTCAGCGATACGCAGCTCATGCACAGAGCGAAGGCTTTCGGTTTGTTCAATATCTAAGCCAAAGCCTAAGGTGTGGGCGGTATTCAGTTTTTTGCTGGCGTTTGACAATAGACCCCATGTGTCTTGCTCAAACAGCGCCGTTTGCCACATGTCTCGGACTTCCTTCACGCCAAACATGGGGGCATCGATATCCAATCGACCATATTCGGTATCTGCTTGACTACTCTTATTTCTGTAGAGATTAATATCCAGGTAGTCATGCCAAGTACGTTGTGCATCGGAGTGATAGTTGAGTTTGAATGACTGGGCTTCCTTTTCTCCCTCGTTGTTCTCATGCACTATCTGATAGCCGTATTGACCCAAGCCGCGAAAATAGGTCAGCAGGCCATCAGCACTGTCACCCAGTGTGTCTTGCTGCCACAAATCAACCAACAAACTCAGGGTGTCGGTATCGGAGAGATGGAGCTTTCCCTTGTACAGCAAACTGCGACTATCGATATCAAAAGGTGTTGCACTACCTTGGTAGTTTTGTTCCTCTTCGCCCTGCCGAAAACTGGCATTGAGTAAGTGCTCGGTGTCTGCATAGCGCAGCGCCAGTGTGCCTGCTTGGCTAAATTGGTTGGTTAAATCACTGTAGCTTAGTTTAGTGCGTCCGGCGATTTGCTCGCCGTCTTCAAGATAGTCACTGGCATCTTTGGTGGTAAACACCACAATGCCACCCAAGGCATCTGACCCATAGAGGGAGGAAGCCGCTCCTTTGGCTACTTCTACCTGCTTAAGGGTGTCAGTGTCGATGAACCCCCGGCCAACAACGTCGTTCAGACCATTGGCACCATACCCTTCATTCATTCGCATGCCGTCTTTAATCATCAGCACCCGATCCCCTCCCATACCGCGTACGATCACGTTTTGTGCACCGCCTGAACGCCCGGTTACGGAAACACCCGGTTCATAGTTAAACAACTGATTCATGTCGTTGATGCTCAAACTCTCAATGTCGTCCGCAGTGACCACATTGATGGTTCCTGCCACGTCTTTCAATGGCTTGGCTATGCGGTTGCCGCTGACCACGATCACTTCGTGTTCACTGACGGATTCGCCGACTTGCTCCTCAGCATATACATGGAGGGAAGCGAATAGTGCGCTGCTGACTGAGAACGCAAGCATGGCTGGCTTGAACATCATAAGGTTCCTTATATTTGCAGGTACGGGATGCGGGGCATGTTAAGTAGCAAATAATTATATGTCAATACAGATAAGAATTATTCTCACTTGTATTCGTATTGTTAGATTTGCCGGTCTTTGCTAGAATCCCGCTGTATGTAATTTGACCACCTTCCTATGAGCAGTAACTTTATGAATATTCAACACATTGAATCCATGATGGCAGACATTTCCGCCATGCTAATGACGCCGGTATTGCTGGTAATCATCGCCCTGTTTGTTTACGCAATATTTGCGTTGGGGCGATTTGTCTCGCTTTATTCAGTGCGAAAGAAAAACGCCATTCGGTACATGCGGCAAATCGAAAACAAACAAGCCGGTTGGCTTTCTGGCTATCCGATTCACAACTATTTTGTAACCAACCCCCGTGCCTCTGAAGATGAACTGGAAGTTTACGCACTGAAAAAACTAGAGAATCTGCGCATTGTTACCCGCGTCTCGCCCATGCTGGGGCTGATTGCCACCATGATCCCGATGGGCCCGGCACTACAATCCCTGGCGGACGGCAATATCCAAGGGATAAGCGAGAATCTCATCATCGCTTTTGCAGCAGTTATCTGGGGATTAGTGATAGCGACGTTGACCTTTTGGCCTGCCTCGGTAAAGAAACGCTGGTTTGCATCTGAACTGATAAACATCCGCAAGCTTAAGCCGGAGGCCTAATGAAGTTTCTCAACGAAGATGAAGAACTGAATCCCATCATTAGCGCGGTTAACCTGGTGGATGTATTCCTGGTGATCATTGCGGCGCTGCTTATTTCTATTGCGCAGAATCCTCTTAGTGTTTTCTCAACCGAGGATGTGACAGTGATAAAAAATCCTGGTCAGGAAAACATGCAAATGATCGTAAAGCAGGGGAAAGAGATTAAACAGTACAAAGCCAGTGGCGAAATCGGCTCGGGGGAAGGCATGCGAGCTGGAGTTGCTTACAAGATGGCGGATGGCAGTTTTGTCTATGTGCCTGAGGATAAGGATACGCCAGTGTCTGGTTCGGGGGGGAAACCATGATCCGATGGCTTGTTGTTTTCTTTTGTTTGTTGGCCTTTGCTGTGCAGGCCGAGGAGTCCACACACCAGAAAAAGGTGCTGTTGATGATGTCAGGTCATGCTGCAAAAGCAAAAGGGGACTTACTCGAATCCCTGGCAGCAGACCAGCCATTCAAGCTCGAACGTTTTAATGCGAAAGGTAAAAGTGATGCGCAAATCGCTGAAGAGTGGGGACGCGCGGACCTGATTCTGCTTGATGGTATCAATCCTGCACTGTCCGGATTTATGTTTGGCAAATATCAACCGATGTTCAGCCAGTTTCCAGATGTTCCTGTGGTGAGTCTTGGCGACCCACAAAATACGGCAATGAACCAAGGATTAAATGCCGAACAGCAAAGCATGGTGACGCAGTATTTCAACAATGCCGGACGCGGTAACTATCGTAACCTGATGCTGTACCTGAGCTCGCAGATTTTTGGGTTGACCACAGAACTACCGGCAGCGCCGGTGTCGATACCTGATGTAGGTCTTTATCACCCGGATTTCCCCCATCAGGTGAGTGATGATGAACAACGTTTTTTCGCTTCACTTAATCTAGATAAAAACCTGCCTCTGGTGGGGATTGCAATACATCGTTCAGTGGTGGATTACGAGCAGCAGCAGATTGTTGATGCCATGATTCGGGGGATTGAAAGCAAAGGTGGGAGAGCCTTTGGCTTTTTCTTTGAGGGGGAAGATCAAGCCCTGAATTACACTGAGTTATTGCAGGATGAACAGGGAAATACCCGTGCGGATTTGTTGATCAACTACCGCTCACTGCATTATGTTGAAAAACGCCGTAAGGAGTTCGAGCTGCTCGGTGTACCTGTTTTGCACGCGCTGAATTACACCGAAGGGGACGAAGCGGCATTTTCTGCCGACCATGCCGGTATTTCTCCCGGATTGACGCCCTTCTTTCTGGTCATGCCGGAAGATACCGGTAGTGCTGATCCGCAAATTATTGCGGCCAGTAAAGATGGTCGCAAAGTGGTCATGCAGGCGCAGATGAATGCGCTGGTGGAACGCGCCTTCAACCATGCCAATCTGAAACATATCAATAATGCTGATAAAAAGGTCGCTACCTTTATCTGGAATTATCCCCCGGGTGAAAAGAACATTGGAGCGGCCTTTTTAGATGTGCCCGCGTCTATCGCAGAAATAGCCCGCGCCATGCATGAACAGGGGTATCAGGTGGACACGCCAGCCGCTCAGCAATTGATCGATGCGGCAGGTCAATTATTGCGGCCATATTACCGTAATGAAGATACTGAGGGTCTGGTGGAGAAAGGCCTGGCTGACTATTTGCCATTGCAAACTTACCTGGCGTGGTTTAATCGCCTGCCAGAATCGGTGCGTGCTCCGATTGTTGAACGCTGGGGTGACGCCCAAGACAGTCATATGCTTACTGTACATAATGGTCAGCCACACTTTGTTATTCCGCGTATGCAACTGGGTAATCTAATCGTCTTACCTCAAGGGGTGCGAGGAGAAACGGCAAAGGAGCATGCAGCGTCTTACCACAGTACCAAAACACCTATTAACCATAGTTATCTGGCAATTTATCTCTATGCTCGTCAGGTATTTGGAGCCAACGCGCTGATCCATCTCGGTACCCATGGTTCGCAGGAATGGCTGATGGGTAAGGAACGTGGCTTGTCAGTGTTTGATGCACCTAATCTTGCTATTGGTAATCTGCCGGTATTTTATCCCTACATTATCGATAACGTTGGCGAAGCAATGCAGGCAAAGCGTCGAGGACGGGCGACTATGCTAAGCCATTTGACTCCGGGTTTTGCTAAGGCTGGTTTATATGCAGACGTGGCCAAACTTAATGAACTGATTAACAACCATCTGATGTTGGATCAGGGCCAAACGCGGGATAATACCCGGGATAAAATCATCCAATTGGCAGATGAACTTAATATTCTCGCTGACCTGGCGCTCACCAAACAGCAATTGGCGGGGAGCTTTGAAGAATACCTCAGCCGAATACAGGACCATCTCACCGCCCTCAGTGAACAAAGTCAGCCGCTGGGTGTGCACACCTTTGGATTGCTGCCACAGGATGCACACTTGTACAGCACAATATTGCAAATACTTGGTGAATCTTTCATGCAACAGGCGGCGGAGTATGAGCAGCAGCAGGGATTAACCTTGCCGGCTGCGTTGCGACTGGACAAAAACGCTGTGCTGGCATTAGAAGCTATTGACGGATTTCAACTGCTGCATGCTTTTATTACCGGTCAGCCCACACCTAATCTGACAGCGTCACTAACAACCAAACTTAACGAAGCTCGCGAGCACTGGGACAACTTTCAGCAAATTGCGGAAGTGCAGAATTTACTTAAGGCATTAAGCGGACAGTACATTCCCGTTTCTCATGGTGGAGACCCCATCCGTAATCCGCAAGCCGCGCCAACAGGGCGAAATCTGATTGGTTTTAATCCGTCCAAGGTGCCTTCGCCGGAAGCCTACCAGGCAGGGGTGGCGGTTATGAAGCAGACAATCGCGGATTATGTAGCGAAACACGGACGTTATCCGCAAAAGCTGGCATTTTCCCTATGGTCTTTGGAAACCATGCGCCATCAGGGCGCGCTGGAAGCGCAGATTCTCTATGCGCTAGGAGTGAAGCCCGTGTGGAATGCACAGGGGCAGATGACCGACACCGAGATCATTCCCTACAGCGAACTAAAGCGTCCCCGTATTGATGTGGTGGTGTCGGCAACCGGGTTGTATCGTGATGCATTTCCCAACGTGATGCTGTGGCTGGCCGACGCCATAGATAAAATCGCTAAACTGAAAGAAGAAAATAACTTTGTATATAAGCACACCAGTGCGTTGAAAACACAACTATTGGCAAGTGGCAAGACGGATGAAGATGCCGACTATTTGTCTTCGGTGAGGATTTTCTCCAATCAATCGGGAGCTTACGGCACAGGCTTGGCGGGTAAGGCATTGGCATCCGATACCTGGGAAGATGACTCGGATATGGCGCAGACTTACTTGCGTCGTATGGGCTTTGCTTTTGGCAAAGATGAAACGCGATGGAGTGAAAATGTAGAAGATGCACAGTTATACGCAAAGGTATTATCTGGCACCGATGCTGTGATTTTTTCTCGTTCAACCAATCTTTATGCCCTTATGACTAATGATGACCCGTTCCAATATTTTGGTGGTGTTGGATTGGCCGTGCGCCACCTGGATGGTCAGACGCCGGAAATGTACGTGTCGAACTTGCGCCGTGTAGACGATGTAAAGAGTCAGACTATGACGGATTTTCTTAATCAGGAGATGCGCAGCCGCTATTTCCATCCTCGCTGGATTGGTGCCATGCAGGAGGCTGGGTATGCTGGGGCTACAGCTATCCTGGACAGAATGAACAATATGTGGGGATGGGAGGTCATGACGCCTGAGGCGGTGAGAGACGACCAATGGCAGGAGTTTTTCGATGTCTATGTGGATGATAAGTACCAACTTGATATGAAAGCCTTTTTCGAAAAACACAATGCTGATGCGTTGGCACAAATGTTGGAACGTATGCTGGAAGCAGTGCGCAAAGGTTATTGGCAGGCGGACGCGCAAACCCTGAAGCGAATGCTGGAGGAGTACCAGGATCTGGCTAGCCGCTACGATGTGTTTACGAACAATCAGAAGTTTAAGGACTTCGTTGCACGGCAAGCGGCTGGCTTTGGTTTGGCCCCACTTGTCAGTGCCCCGTCGGCGGCAAACGAAGCGATAGGGGCTAAGCAAGTGCAAGGGCAGGAACTTAAAGAAGTACAGAAAGATTCAACTGTTGAACCTGACTACCGAGCATGGTATCTGATCGGAACGATATTTTTATTAGGTATGGTCAGCCCTTACCTGCAACGTCAACCAAGACGGTTAGCTGCTGTAGGTTGAGTTATTCTCATCGGTATAGAGTAAACACAGCACGTCGGCAGGTTTTCCCCCCTGGACTTGTCGGCGGCTGGTCTCTTTTGCCTGCATAATTAATAGGTTAAATATTGTCAGTTGTCCGTCACTGACATATCGTAGGCTAACTACAGGGGACATCACGGGAGTGACGGATGGAATTGTTATTTGAGTACGTACTGCGCATCGAAACGTTTTTGCTTATTTTTGTGGTGGTGGTGCTAAAATCCTCCATCATCTTCGTACCGCAAAATCGCGCTTATCTAATTGAACGCTTTGGTAAATATCAGTCTACTCGCGAGGCCGGACTGAATTTTATCGTGCCTTTTATCGACCGTATTGCCGCCGACCGCTCATTGAAAGAGCAGGCGGTGGATGTCCCAGAGCAAAGCGCGATCACCAAGGACAATATTTCTCTCAAAGTGGATGGGGTGCTGTATTTCCGGGTGCTGGATCCCTACAAGGCGACCTATGGCGTGGATGACTATATCTTTGCCGTGACCCAGCTTGCTCAAACCACCATGCGTTCTGAGCTGGGAAAAATGGAGCTCGATAAGACCTTTGAAGAGCGCGACCAGTTGAACACCAATATCGTTTCTGCCATCAATGAAGCGTCTGGCCCTTGGGGGATCCAGGTGATGCGCTACGAAATCAAAGATATCGTACCGCCGCACTCGGTAATGGAAGCCATGGAAGCACAAATGAAGGCCGAGCGGGTCAAGCGGGCACAGATTCTTGAGTCAGAAGGTGACCGGCAGGCTGCTATCAACCGTGCTGAAGGTGAAAAGGCCTCTGTGGTGCTGGCCGCTGAAGCAGAAAAATCCGAGCAAGTGCTGCGCGCTGAAGGTGAGGCCAAAGCCATTCTGGCGGTGGCTGAAGCCCAGGCCGAAGCCCTGCGCCTGGTGGGTGAAGCCGCCAACACCGAGCAAGGACAAAAGGCCATTCAGTTGGATTTGGCCACTAAGGCCATCGCTGCTAAACAGGCTATAGCCAAAGAGTCTTCTGTGGTGCTGTTGCCGGAGAGTGGTACTGATGCCGCTTCTATGGTGGCCCAGGCCATGACCATTATCACCGGAATCAAAGGCAACAAGGGGGCCTGATGACAGTGTTCACTGAACATATGGCCGAAAGCTTGATGGTGCTGGGTTTAGCACTATTGGCAATTGAGGTGTTGGTGCTGGGTTTTGCCACCTTTGTGCTGTTTTTCGTCGGCTTAGCGGCGTTGGCGACAGGATTGATGATGTATATGGGCATATTGAGTCAGGATATGTTCAGCGCCCTGGCTAGCGTGGCAATTTTTAGCGCCTTGCTAGCGCTTATCTTGTGGAAGCCACTTAAAAACTTACAAAGCAAAGGTAAACCCAAGCAAGTGCAAAGTGATTTAATTGGTTATCAGTTTGAACTGCCAGAAGCGTTGCAGCCGGGTAAAAGTATGGAATATCGTTATTCTGGTATTACCTGGCAGGTGCATAGTCAGCAACCCATCGAAGCAGGACAGACGGTGCAGGTTGTAAAAGTTGCGGTGGGACGTTTGGATGTCTCACCTGTGCAGGACCCTTCATGAAGCATATTCGCCTGGCGCAGGCTGGTAGTGATGATAAAAGTTATTTCTGGCGGCTTTACCAGCAGGCTATGCGCGGGCATATCGAAAGCCAGTGGGGATGGGATGAGACTTGGCAGCGAGAGGATTTTGCTAAACGCTGGCAGGAAAATGACAATCTGCTGCTGGTATCGGGTCGTCTTAATTTGGGCTATGCGCAGGTCAGCCGCGGTTCGGATGCGGTGTTGAATATCACTATGCTGATAATTGCGCCTCAGTGGCGCAATAAAGGTATTGGACGGCAGGTGTTGGTATCGCTGCAGCGAGCCTATCAGGCTGAGGAGATAACGCTGAGAGTGTTCCGCTGTAATCAGCAGGCGTTACAGTTTTATTTGAATGCCGGTTTCAGCCTGAGTGCCGAAGAACCTGATTTTTACTTGTTACGAGTAAGGGCAGGAGAGCTGCAAGCGGCCCAACCCAAGGTCAGGCGCGCTTAAAAGGATACTCAGTCGTCCTGAGCTTCTACCGCCTGCACATCTATCCCCATTTTTTCCATGATAGTACGTGCCTCCGCAGGGATGCGGTGCGGATTATCTTTTTGCAGGTCTGCATCATTGGGCAGCGGCTGCCCGGTAAAGGCGTGCAGAAATGCTTCGCAGAGTAATTCTGAATTGGTGGCGTGTCGCAGGTTATTCACCTGACGACGGGTCCGTTCATCGGTCAGCACTTTCAGTACGTTCAATGGAATGGACACGGTAATCTTTTTGACCTGCTCGCTTTTCTTTCCATGCTCGGCGTAAGGGTGAATATATTCGCCATTCCATTTAGCCATGTTTCTGCCTGTTTTATTGTATGTTAGATGGCAAAATTCTAACCGCTGGCAGAATTCAGTCAATCTAGAAGTCCAAACATCTTGATGTCTGAGCAGAATCCAAGTAGATTTGGCCGTCTAAACGTCTAGATATATGAGCCGATTTCCAGGAGTCACTATGGTTTCCTATGCCCAGGGCATTGATGCACTGAACAATTCGCTGTCAGAACTGCGCAATATCAATGTGTCCTTTGAATTTTTTCCGCCCAAGACTGAGCAAATGGAACAGACCCTGTGGCATTCCGTAAAGCGTCTGGCGCCTTTAAAGCCTGCTTATATGTCGGTGACTTACGGGGCGAACAGTGGTGAGCGTGACCGTACGCACGATGTGGTTAAACGCATCCAAACCGAAACCGGCGTGGCTGCAGCACCGCACCTGACCTGTGTTGATGCCAGTCGTGAAGAATTAAAACAAATTGCCCAAGACTATTGGCAGGCTGGCATCCGTAAAATTGTTGCACTACGCGGCGATCTGCCTAAAGGCGTGGACAAAACCGAACTCTATGCAGCGGACCTGGTGGCTTTGCTAAAAGAGGTGGCAGACTTTGATATTGCCGTGGCGGCTTATCCGGAAATTCACCCTGAAGCGCCCAATGGCCAGTTCGACCTGCTCAACCTTAAGCGTAAGGCCGAAGCGGGAGCCACTTCTGCTATTACGCAGTTCTTCTTTGATGCCGAGGTATTCTTACGCTTCAGGGACAGAGCGGCGGCGGCTGGTATTGATTTAGAGATAATTCCGGGCATTTTGCCGGTCACAAACTACAACACCTTAGTACGCTTTGCCGGTATGACCAATGTGCATGTACCTGGCTGGTTGCACAAGATGTACGAAGGCTTGGACGACAACGATCAAACCACCCGTAACCTGCTGGGAGCCAGTATCGCCATGGATACTACGCGTATCCTGGCCAAAGAAGGTGTGCGTAATTTCCATTTCTATACACTAAACCGTTGCGAACTGAGCTATGCCATCTGCCATATGTTGGGTCTGCGTGCAGGTTGAAGCGCAGAATCTTAATTGAAGGGCATCTGATGATGTCCTTTTTTTTTGACCGCGGTACACTTGAACTTGAATTAGCGCCGGAGTCAGGGCATGGACAAGTTCACGCGTTTAAAACAGTTGTCAGCAGGCCAGGTGAAGTTTTTTGCTTCCGCCATGTTGGCTCGTTGCCAGCAAGACCGCATCACAGTGACAGCCGGTCATTTAGCTTATGTGTCTCTGTTGTCGCTGGTGCCTTTTATTATGGTGTTTTTCACTATTTTGTCGGCGTTCCCCGCATTTGGTTCGGCCCGTGGCGATTTGGAAGCCTTTATCTTCAGTAACTTTGTGCCCCATGCTGGTGGCGTAGTGCAGAAGTATGTGGCTGAGTTTGTCGGTAATGCATCGCAGATGGGGGCGGTTAGCATTCTGTTCCTGGTGGTTGTGGCCCTGATGTTGATCTCCAATGTAGATAAGACCATCAATCATATCTTTCGTACCAGCAGCGACAGACGCGCGATTTTTACTTTTGCGATTTATTGGATGGTGCTGACTTTGGGGCCTATGTTGATAGGTTCTGGTCTGGCTATCAGTTCTTACTTGGTCGGTTTGGCTGCTTTCGCCGAAGACTATACGCCTGGCATTACCACGGTATTGTTGAAAATGGTGCCCTTTATTACCTCCATGGGGGCCTTCTTTATTTTGTATATGGTGGTGCCCAATCGAGCAGTACGTGCCCGCCACGCCTTTGCCGGCGCTTTTTTGGCAACCTGTTTGTTTGAGTTGTCCAAAAAGGGCTTTGCCTTGTATGTGGCGAGTTTTCCTTCCTATCAAGTGATTTACGGTGCCCTGGCTGCAGTGCCGATCTTGTTTGTTTGGATTTATTTGTCCTGGATAGTGGTGCTTTTGGGCGCAGAGTTCACCGTTCAGGTTGAAAATCTGGCCAAGCAATCCGCCGGGGATGAACAAGTTTAAGCAGAGATCGCACAGCCCCCTACAGTTCTCCACACTTCCTAACAGTTAGATGAATATCAACTTGTTATCTTGCCCTGTCAGATATCAAGATGCTGTTTATTGACCGAGAGGGAATTATGAAAATTGGTGTGGAACAAATTACGCTGTTGCTCTTAGGGGCATTGGGAATTGTGGCATGTGGCGATCAGATAGATAAATCCATTGATGACAAACCTAAGAACAGGGACACGGCCCTGACCTTTGTTAATGCGCTAAACGACGACGCAAGGTTTTACCTGCAGCCTCAGGTGATGATTGGCGATGTGTTTCAGGAAAAGTACAAAGCGGCAGATCTGCTCAAGAACGATTATCGTAGTTATCTTTATGCATGGAACAAGGATCATCATAAAACCACTTTTGGGGTGCGTGACAACAACAGCAATAATAAGCAACATAAGCTGGACGCGAATTTAACCGACGGTGGACGAACCTGGGTCGTCGCCTGGATGAAAGGGAACGACTATCAGTTATCTGTGTTTGAAAAGTCTCCCCGTAATCGCAGTGACACTATTACCTTAAGAGTATTGGCTAGCGTTGATATGGATGTGGCGGTGGATGGGAATGTGTTGAGTCGAGCTAAGTCTGGCGTTGTGTCTGCACATATAAGCGTCGAACATTGCAGCGGTTCTTTATTTTTGGCCAATCACCCTATTGACTTGTGTCAGCGAGACTACGGCCGCTCATATTTGGCCGTAGCTGATCAAAATGGACTCAGAGTTGTTGTTGAAGAGTAGTGCCCTGATTATTGCTGCATACTCTTAATGAAATCGTTGGATTGTGATATGGCACGATTCATTTCACTAATTAACTGATTGATATCACGCTTGATACTGCCGAATTCACCTTGCAGTGAACCTATGGCGCTTGCGTTCAGGTTATGCTTTAAGTACAACACATTGTCTTTCAAGGCGCTTAACACAGGCGCCATTTTACTCTCGGCGCGGCGCATCGAGGTAATGAGTTGCTGGTAGCGGCGGCGGGTGTCTTTTAATTTAACTGTGCTGTCACGTCTGAGCTTTTCACTCTCATATTGCTCCAGCTCATCCTGCCACTCGTCAAATAAAGCTTCGGCGACATCTTCAACCTTGTCTATGCGAGTGGAGACTTTATTGGCTGAGGCTTCGCTGGCGTCATATTGGTCTTTGAGATCCTCATATACGCTTTGTAATTCGCCACCATCAAATTGCAACAAGGTACTGAAACGTTCCAGTGCCGAACTAAATTGTTGTTGGGCATCTTCCTGCGCATCCTTGGCGTCTTCCACTCTGTCGACCAGTATATCGCGCTTCTCAAAGCCGACTTTCTCCATGGCAGAGTAGTAGGCAGATTGGCAACCAGTCAGTAACAGCCAAATGCTCAGTATTGATGCCCAGCGTAACATTATTCGTTTGCCTTGAACTTTGCTGCGTCAATAATCGCCCAGAGGTGTGCGATAGCGCCTATGATGGCCGGCACTACCAGGAACCATAAGGCATATCCACCAAACGCGATGATGGCAAAAATGAGCGCGGCTAAAATGCGTCCCTGAACCAGTTGGCCCAAACCAGGGAAAAATACGTTACAGATAGCGGCTATTACATTGCCGCCGGACCCTTGTCCTGACATGAATATCTCCATTGAGCTGTTGTCTACGCAGTTAAGTTAATTCAATTATGCAGAGTAGGCAAACTTTGCCACAATCGATGACCCGGAAGATTCAGGAAATTCAGATGATTGCGTTGTTACAAAGAGTTTCTTCTGCTCAGGTCGATGTGGAAGGGAAAACGGTTGGTAAGATTGGTAAGGGCACTATGTTGTTGTTAGGAGTTGAGCAGGGCGACGACGAAGCCAAGGCCAAGCGCCTTTGTGAGCGGGTGTTGAATTATCGAATCTTTAGCGATGCGCAAGGCAAAATGAACCTCAATTTGTCTCAGGTAGCGGGGCAACTGTTAGTGGTATCTCAGTTTACCTTGGTGGCCGACACGGAAAAAGGCAACAGACCCAGCTTTTCCCGTGCGGGCGAACCACAAAAAAGTAAGCTTTTGTATGAGTACTTTGTCAGCCAGGTAAAAGCTGCAGGAATTGAATGCCAGACCGGACAGTTCGGTGCCGATATGCAGGTGAGCCTGGTGAATGATGGACCGGTAACTTTTCAACTGCGAGTAGCGTGAAACCCCTGCAGCAGTGTTTCTTCTCATAAGCTGTAGAGAGTAAGGTAATCCAAATTGATTGAACCGTCCTTTGCGTAAACCGCTAGTGTCTGCATATCGGGTAATTTCAGTGGGCGGGTCGCACAGAGAATCACTTTGTTTTGATACTGAGGTATCGCAAAACAAAGGGGAGCAAAGCCGCACTGAAGATGCAAGAACGCCAGCCAATCTTCAGTGTGTGTTGCCGAACTGGGTAATAAGTTAAGCACCATTACACCTTGTGCAGACAAGGTTTGCAGGCAGGCTTTCAGAAAATCTGCCTGATGCAAACAATGGGGATGGTCCTGGCGACCAAACAGATCCACAAAGAGAAGATCGACTCGCTTAAATTGGTTAATGCCGCTACTGGCGTCTATTTGTGAGACCTTGTGCGGATTTAATCCAAAAAAGTCTGTGGCAGATTGAATAACGGCGGAATTATTCTCCAGCGTATGTATCTTGGCATCGGGTAGCGCTTTATGTAGGTAACGTTGCATAGCGCCTCCTCCTAAGCCCAATTCCAGGATGTACTGGGCCTGGGGGTAAAAGTAAAGGGCCAGTGCCATTGCATGTAGATGTGGTAATACCAAAGCTGGGGGATTGCCCAAATCCATCACAGTCTGTACTGTGTCACCCAGACATAGCCAACGATACGCTTGATTTTGGTAGACGAACAGGTCTGGCTCATGCCAGTAAATGAGTTCGCCATGCCTTAGTGCTTTATTCAGTTCAAACAGAGCGATACCTAGAGCCTTGCGTTGAAGGCCTTTACTATAGGGCCCAGTTTACGCTTTGTTAAGTCGTTGGTCGGATAGAATTTTGGGTGAGATAAATGTTTAAAGTTGATACGCCTAACACGGACGAAGATTTTGCCAAGTACTTCCATTTTCGTTGGGTGATGCTGCGCAAGCCCTGGAACTATCCTGAGGGTTCTGAAAAGGACGAGTATGAGCAAGTAGGCCTACACCGAATGGTTACTAACACGGATGGTGAGGTGATTGCTATTGGTCGTTTGCATTTTAATACGCCAGAAGAAGCACAGATTCGACATATAGCGGTACATCCGGATTATCACGGTAAAGGCCTGGGTAAGTTGGTTGTGTCGGCGTTGGAAGGCGTAGCACGCAGTCAGGGTATTGAGCGTATAGTGACAAATAGTCGTGAAGTATCTACACCCTTTTTTAAGAGCTGTGGCTTTGAAGTTGTGGGTGAAGCAACTACCGAACTTGGTCAGTTGAAGCGCGAGCAAATGGTTAAGAAACTAACTGAATTGAACGCGGTGATGTTGCATCCTAAGTGGTGTAAAGCGCTTCAGGACACATGGTATGAAACTATCCCAATCAGCGAACAGATGGGAATCAAGTTGTATCAGTACACCGGCCGAACGCTGGAGGTGCGCGCTTCTCTAAATAAAAATATCAATCTGCATGGCACTATGTTTGCGGGCAGCATTTTTTCCCTGGCTACCCTGACAGGCTGGGGGATGTTGTATTTGCAGTTAAAAGAAAAACAACTGGATGGCGAAATTGTACTGGGGGATGCTGATATTCATTACCACAAACCAGTCAGTATGCAGCCCAGGGCACTGTGCAATATAGAGTCTGTTAGTGGAAAGTTCGATACGCTGGCAAAAGGCAAGAAATCGCCGTTTAAGTTAGTGGTTGAGCTCCATGATGGCCATAACGCTGTTGCTGAATTTCGTGGTGTTTATTGGATATTGCCACCTGCAGATGAGAAAGAATAAAGGCGCCATTAGGCGCCTTTATTTTTAAGTCTTGGACTAAGCCATCGCTGCCTGAAGTTTTTTCAGCGCATTCTTTTCAATTTGACGAACGCGCTCAGCAGAGACCTGATATTTATCAGCTAAGTCCTGCAACGTAGTCTTGTCATCGGTTAACCAACGACATTGGATGATATGCTGGCTGCGCTCATCCAGAGTCTTGATTGCAGAGTAGAGACGCTGAGTTGATGATTCATCCCAGTCCGCATTTAATACGGTGGATTCTACGTCGCCGTTTTTATCTTCCAGATACTGCACTGGTGCGAAATTACCGGCTTCATCATCATCATTAGACAAATCGAAAGCTTGATCCTGGCTGCTCATACGAGCTTCCATCTGCAGCACTTCTTTTGTGCTTACTCCCAGCTCGTCAGCAACTTGCTGAACTTCTTCATGGGTGAACCAACCGAGACGTTTCTTTGCTTTTCGCAGGTTAAAGAACAGCTTACGTTGTGCCTTAGTCGTAGCTACCTTAACGATACGCCAGTTGCGTAATACAAACTCGTGGATCTCAGCTTTAATCCAATGCACTGCAAAGGACACCAGGCGCACACCGACACTGGGGTCAAAGCGTTTAACCGCTTTCATCAAGCCGATGTTGCCTTCCTGAATTAAGTCAGCTTGTGGCAGGCCATAGCCTGAATAAGATTTTGCGATATGTACAACAAAACGAAGGTGCGACATGATCAGCTTACGAGCTGCTTCAAGATCCCCCTCTTGGTGAAGACGTTCAGCTAAAGCCCTTTCTTCCTCGGCGGTAAGCATATTAATCGAGCTTACAGCCTGCATGTAGGCTTCCAGACTGCCTGTCTGAGGTACGCTTAACGCCATAGAACGCATATTTGAGCTCATCGTTTACCTCACGAAAATTGAGTTGAGCCAGTGTAGCACTCAGTATGCGTGATCACCAGCCCATCTGCCTTGGATAAAATGCTCAGAATAGACAATGCGTATCGAGCAAAGTTCCGTTACTTAACCAGCCTTATATTGGGCTGTACATCTTGTTTTTCAAGTAAACGGATATTTCTGGATCGTCGCTCGCCATTTTGAAATCTGTCATAACGGAAATTGTTTACTTCCATCATCTGCGCGAAATCCAGAAAAGCGTCCATATCACTGCGATCCAAATTCTGCTCGGAGCTACTGAGTTGGCTGTCAACATAGACTTCATCACCATTGAATGTCATATGTGCTACTGCGTCGTAGGGTTTGCCGTATTCCTCTACACGAATGGCCCTGACCATTTTGACTTCGAAAATCCAGTTCCCAACTTTAACATAGCGATTAGCGCTATTTTCCATCTTTTCCCCCTGTGAAAAGCATATGGGCCCATGCCCTGGGTAAATTTTTCAGGTTGTAAATGACGAACGTTAGGAGTAACTGCATTTGGTACTAATTCATTCCATCCTGAATGAAAAGCCCAGACTCATAACCGGGTTATCGGCCTCCGGCCGGGGGAATACATCGACTTTCCTGAATTTTTTAAAAAAATTTCAGTAGCAATCAACAGCAACTACTCGCTGTCCCTGTAGCTTGCCAAGCCATTCTCACCTATAGGATTGATGGCTGCAAGTATTCTGGACCTGACTGTCCCGAATGTGTGGCACCTGTTCTGGGCGCTGGCTTTACCAGGTGCCGAATTTCTTTTTTACGAATATAAATCCTGTCTTTTTTTCGGATGAAATATCTAGAGACGAAATTAGTAATGCCAGATAAATAATAGCTTTAGATGCCGCGATAAGATTTAACGAAACCAAGTTGGGGCAGTAACTGAAGGAATTAAAACTAAGTTGATGCATTTTTATAGTGACTTAAAGCATGTCAGCTGTTTAGTTTTCTCTAGCCAGAACTATGCCAATTGAAAATACCTACTGTATTTAGGTAGTTAGTTAAATTCACCAGAGATTCAAGTGAAAATTTGTCCCCAAATGGTGACATGGTGTTGTTCTATTCTAAACCTGAATAACCGAAGTGAATTGGTTTTCTAAATAAAAACAATAAAAAACAGCGGGGTATGCTCTTTTTCTTGCTTTTTCCACGTTGTCGCCAAATTGAGACGGTGTCGTTCTATACCCATACTTAGCGTTAAACTTTTTTAGATTTCAGGGGCATTTGAGGCACAATATTGCAGAGCTTTCCCATTGCTAGTTAAGGATTCTCTCTTGGCAAAATACGCACCGTCCTCACTCAAATCTTTGACTCTACTTGGCTTTGCACTTGTTAGCTTGCCCTTGATTCTGGCTCTGGCCATGGCATTGGTACGAATTGACAAGCTGTCTAACCAAGGAACCTTGGCGATACAGCAAGTATCAAGCCTGGTTTATTCCACAAGGCAAGTAGGACAATTGCTTAGCAATATGGAGCGCAGCGCAAGCCAATACTTGGTGTTAAACGATCCTGCGATTTGGCGGGGCTATCTTGAACTTCGCAATGAACTATTACTTCTGACCGGTGATTTAGACAATGATCCGGAATTACAAGCCGGTGTTCGCGAGCTGTTACGCCAGGAAGCTGAACTACATGTAGCCTTGAGCGAACAGCTGGTCAATTTTGATATAGAGTTACTGCAACAGAAATATGACAGCCTCAATGAACTAGGTAATGATCTATACCGTCTCAGTCGCCAGTCTATAGACACTAAAGTGAGTGCATTGGAACAGAGTGCTGATCAATTGCGCACCACTGTATTACAGTCTGCACTGGTTATCCCGGCTTCTTTAGTGATAGCGCTTTTGTTTGTCAGATTGCTCATGAGGCCAATCAACCAATTGAAACCTCAGATCAGCCGTTTGCAAGAAGGTAATTTTGAGCAAAAAGTTTCTGTAGAAGGGGTACAAGAGATTCAGGAAATGGCACAGATTCTTGAAGCTATGCGTGTGCAGCTATTGGAACTTGAAGAACAAAAGAGTCACTTTATCCGGCATATATCGCACGAATTAAAGACTCCATTGGCGGCTATTCGTGAGGGGGCAGAACTACTCTATGACGGCACTGCGGGAGCATTGAATCCATCCCAGCAGGAAGTCTCAGGTATTATTCGTAGCAGTGTCAGCAGGCTGCAACAACTTATTGAAGATCTGTTGAACTTCAATATGGTGTTAGACAATAGTTCGTCATTGAAACCCCAGAGCTGCTATCTGTCGCACAGTTTGGAACGTGTGCTGGCAGACCGGGCTTTGGAGATCCAAGGTAAGGGATTGGTGCTGAGTTTACCGCGTGAAGATTACAGAATACCTATGCATCCCGAGCATTTACGAGTAATTCTTGATAATTTGCTGTCAAACGCCGTGAAATTTTCCCCTGTGGAGGGCAAGATCACCGTTTGTTCCGAGTTGCGTGATCAGACGCTGAAGCTGGATATAGCGGATGAAGGCCCAGGTATCCCGCATGATCAGCATGATCTGGTGTTTGAGCCATTTTTTCAGGGTGCGGTAAAAGCAGATGCCAAAATCAAAGGTAGTGGTTTAGGTCTGACCATTACCCGGGAACTGGTGCGTAAATATAATGGCCAAATTCTATTGAAAGACAGCCGCATAGGCTGCCATTTTGAAATCAGTTTACCCCTAAGCGGGGTGGAGAAAATCATTCATGCTTAATCAACGCCGTTCACCTTTGCCTTGGTTACTTATAACGGCTGCTTTTTTATTTGGTTGTGAGAGCCTGCCTACATGGCGTGCTGACGGTGTATCGCCTGCGGTAAATGCCGACAATCTGGGTGACTACTATCTACATATCACGGCATTGGATAGCCAAGGTTTAGATAAGGAAGTCGCTCATCAACAACACTTGGCTGAGAATGGAGACGCAAGAGCATCGCTGCGTTTGGTTTTGTTGCTCAGTTTGCCAGATGGAGCGGCCAGCAATCCTCAACTGGCCCGAATGAAATTGCAGAACTTGTTGTCGGAGGTATCAGCGGATGACGCGGGCTTGGTAAATTTGCTATCAGATCAGTTGCAGCAAAGCGTTCAGTGGCAACACAAACACGCTGAACTTGAGGAGAAATATCGTCGCCTGGAAGTGGAATTGAAGAAAGAACAGCGAGACAGGCTGTGGTTGCAACAACAAAAGCAGTCATTGGAACAACAATTGCAGCAGTTGAAAGCGATTGAGCGAAACATTCTGAAGAGGGAAGCGGAAACCAATGGCAAATGAGTTAGCAGATAAGCGAGTGTTGGTGGTGGATGATGACCCATCACTGCTGAAACTCATCAGTATGCGTTTGCAAGGAGCAGGTTATAAGGTAGAGCAGGCCGACAGTGGAAAGCAGGCGTTGGGCATCATGGAAACTTTTAACCCTAACCTGGTTATCAGCGACCTGCGTATGGAAGGCATGGATGGCATGGCCCTGTTTGGCGCAGTGCGAGAAAGATACCCCGGCTTACCGGTTATTATTCTGACCGCTCACGGCACAATTCCTGATGCGATTGAGGCCACGAAAAAGGGGGTCTTTTCTTATCTGACCAAGCCATTTGACAGCCAGCAACTGCTCACTGCTGCGGCTGACGCGATACGTTTGCACCCCATGGTGTCAGATGAAAGTCAGCAGTCCGATGATGCAAACTGGCGTAGTGCCATTATCAGCCGCAGTGCAAAGATGGAAGAATTGCTGCAACAGGCCAGACAAGTGGCAGATAGTGACGTCAGTATCTTCATCAATAGTCAAAGTGGTACTGGTAAAGAACTGCTGGCCAAGGCCATTCATTTGGTCAGTGAGCGCGCTGAAGCACCTTTTGTGGCTGTGAACTGTGCGGCGATTCCTGAATCTCTGTTTGAATCAGAATTGTTTGGCCACACTAAAGGTGCCTTTACCGGCGCCAACCGAGAGCATGTTGGTCTGTTTCAGTCAGCCAATGGCGGTACCTTATTTTTAGACGAGATTGGCGATATGCCGCTTAATTTCCAGGTTAAGCTGCTACGTGCAATTCAGGAGCGTGAAGTCAGACCGGTGGGGGCAACTCAACCTATCAGTATTGATGTGCGTATCATCAGTGCCACGCACAGAGACCTGGAACAGGCCATTCAAGCCGGGGACTTCCGGGAAGACCTTTATTACCGCTTGAATGTGGTGGAACTGCAGTTACCACCGCTGTCAGAGCGGCGGGATGATATTCCCTTATTGGTGAATCATTTTCTTGGCCAGGTGCTTGCGCGTAGTCGCAAGCAAGTGACAGGTTATTCCGATGAAGCTATGGAACTGTTGATCGCGGCGCCCTGGCCAGGGAACGTCAGACAACTGCAAAACGTGGTGGAGCAGACAGTGGCGCTATGTAACGGGCCTTTGATTCCTGCCGAGCTGGTGCAGAAGGCCTTGCGTGACAAGCCCAGTACCTTGCCGTCCTTTGCCCGAGCCAGAGATGAATTTGAACGCCGTTATCTGGCGGATCTCCTCAAAGCTACCACGGGGAATGTTACCCAAGCGGCCCGCATTGCCGGTCGTAATCGTACCGAGTTTTATAAACTGTTGGATAAACACCACTTATCCCCTGAAGCTTTCAGAGAGTAGTGTCTGATTGGCAGTTGAGAGAGGCTCAACTGCCAAACTTATTTAGGTTCGATCGCCCTAATGTGTTTATGCACGGATAGCAGCGAACCGGCCAGCCCCAGCAGAATTGATAAACCCAACATCAACAACAAGGCCTGGCCATGTAAGCCGTCGACCTTGAACTGAGTTTGGTAGAGCTGCGTGACTTTGCTAATACTGTCACCCATCCACCAGAGCAGCAGGGCGACGGTTACCCAGGCCAACAAGCCGCCCAGCAAACCATACCAAAATCCGGTGTATAAGAAGGGTCTTTGAATAAAGGCATCGGTCGCGCCAACCAGCTTCATCACCAGAATTTCGTCGCGTTTATTGAGAATATTCAAGCGGATGGTGTTGCCGATAATCAGCACCACGGCCAAAAACAGCAACAAGGCCACCACGCTTACCAATTCTTTAGCTATCCCCACCAGACCGTGAAGACGCTCCAGCCACTGAATATCCAACTGACCCACTTCGACTTCGCGCTCTTTACGTAGCTTGTCCAGCAGCAGACCAGCGGCAGTGGGAGAGGTGTGTTTGCTGGTTGGTGTAACCAACAATACATCCGGCAGGGGGTTGTTATCCAGGTAGCTTAGTGCCTCGCCAAAACCGGATAGCTGCTGGAATTCTTCCATGGCTTTGGCTTTATCTATATGTACCACACTCTCAACTTCGGGCCACAATCCCAGCCGGGTCTGCAGTTGATGGATATCACCGGCTTGGGTGTCACGGTGCAAAAACAGGGTTATTTCTGATGCCTGGTCCCAGCCGGCGCTGACTCTTTCGGTATTCTTGAGCAGAATATACAAGGTACTGGGCAGGGTAATGCTCAATCCCAGCACCGCGATAGTCATCATGGACGCTGCAGGGTTTCGCCATAATTCACCAAGACTGGATAATGCCTGACGAACATGACTGACAAAAAACATCACAATTCGCTGTGACAGGGCAATACCTGTTCTTTCCGCGCCTTGGCTGCGGCCTTTAAATAGCAGGCTCATCATCTTCTCCCGGCCAGTCTTCGGTCAGCCCATCTGTAATCATCTGGCCTTTTTTCAGGGTCAGCGTGCGATATCGCATGCGGGCAATTAACCCCAGATCGTGCGTGGCAATCAGCACGGCTACACCCGCTTGGTTGAAATCTTCAAACAAGCGGATGATCTCCATAGACAACTTGGGATCAAGGTTACCTGTTGGTTCGTCGGCCAGCAGCAATGGCGGCTTGTTGACCACGGCCCGCGCTATCCCTACTCGTTGTTGTTCACCGCCTGACAGGGCAATGGGCAGACAGCGGCTTTTGTCACTCAGACCGACCCGTTCAAGCACGGCACTTACTCGCTTGCCTACTTCTTTATGGGTGTAGCCTTCGATAATCAATGGCAGCGCGACATTGTCAAATACGGTCTTATCCATCAGCAGTTGATGGCTTTGAAAGATCATGCCGATATCGCGACGAATAAAAGGGATCTGCTGACGGCGGATGGTATTCAGGTCATGACCGTTAATCAGCACCCTACCCACAGTTGGGCGCTCCATAATACTGATAAGTTTCAGTAGGGTGCTTTTTCCGGCGCCGGAATGGCCGGTCAAAAAAGCCATCTCGCCGGGGGCAATATGGAAATTCACCTGGCGCAGCGCTTGCTGGCCACCCGGATAGGTTTTACTGACCTGCTCAAACCGGATCATAACTAGTCTTTCTCAGCAAACAGCGCATCAACAAATTGCGGGCCATCAAAGGGGCGCAAATCATCAATGCCTTCACCCACGCCAATATAGCGAATAGGTAGGGAAAATTGGTCTGCCAGTGCAAAAATAACTCCGCCTTTGGCAGTCCCATCCAGCTTGGTCAGGCACAGGCCAGTCAGGCCAACCGCCTGATTAAACAGACGTGCCTGGCTGATGGCGTTTTGGCCGGTACCGGCATCCAGGGTCAGCATAATTTCATGGGGCGCTTCAGGGTCGAGTTTCTTCATTACCCGCACGATTTTTTTTAGCTCTTCCATTAGATTATCTTTGTTCTGCAAACGACCTGCGGTATCGGCAATCAGCACATCCACATTGCGGGACTTGGCCGATTGCAGAGCATCGAAGATAACCGACGCGCTGTCTGCGCCGGTATGCTGGGCCACCACCTGAATCTTATTGCGTTCGCCCCAGGTCTGTAGCTGTTCAACGGCTGCGGCTCGGAAAGTATCGCCGGCTGCCAGCATCACGCTTTTACCTTGCTGCTGGAATTGTTTGGCCAACTTGCCGATGGTGGTGGTTTTACCCACGCCATTAACGCCGACCATCAGAATTACAAAAGGTCCGGAGCCTGACTTGATTTCCAGAGGCTGGCTGACTCCTTTAAGCATACCGGCCATTTGTGATTTCAGCAGACCATATAAGGCATCGCCGTCTCGTAACTGGTTGCGCTTGGCTGCATCGGTTAACTGCTGAATGATGGTTGCAGTGGTGTTGATACCCACATCTGCCACCAACAGTTGGGTTTCCAACTCTTCAAACAGTTCATCATCAATTTTCTTGCCGCGAAACAGGCTGGCGATACCGCTGCCAATATTATTGCTGGTGCGGGATAAACTTTGCTTGAGTCTGGCGAAGAAACCGGTTTTGCTTGCAGGCTCAGGCTCAGGCTCAGGCTCAGGTGTAAGAACTACTGGTGGGTGTGGCTGTGGGTGACGATCTGGTTAGTCATCATGCTCAGGATGTGGCTCAGTCTGCTC